>JBEVJK010000001.1:0-18346 GCA_040510195.1 Mesorhizobium sp.
TCCGGTGGTGATCTTCCTGATCCTCATCGGAATCGTCATCGTGCTGTCGGCCTTGCTGAGCGCGTTCGGGGCGGCGGTGTCCTTCGAGCGCATCAATCCCGACACCAACCAGATCGAGACGGCGACCACGGAGATCCGCAGCCTGCTCGACCTCGACGGGATACGCTTCCTCTATGCCTCGCTCATTCCCAACTTCATGAGCTTCACCGCCGTGGGACTGATGATCGCGGCCATGATCGGCGCCGGCGTCGCCGAGGAATCGGGGCTGGTGACGGCGCTGATCCACAAGCTGGTCGCGGTGTCGCCTGCCTGGGCGCTGACCTACATCCTGTCCTTCGTGGGCATCATTGCGAGCATCGCGGCGGACGCCGGCTATCTTGTGCTGATCCCCCTCGCCGGCGTTGCCTATATGGCGGTGGGGCGGCATCCGCTGGCCGGCCTGGCGCTCGGCTTCGCCGCCGTGGCGGGTGCGTTCACGGTCAACATGCTGATCAAGCCGCTCGACGCGGTCCTCGTCGAGTTCACCAACGATGCCGCCCATCTGGTCGATCCCAACCGGTCGATCGGACTGGCCGCCAATGTCTGGTTCTCGTTCGCCTCGGTGCTGTTCCTGACGGTGGTCATCGCCGTCATCAGCGATCGGCTGATCGAGCCGCGCCTCGGCACCTACGATCCCAGCAAATCGGCCGCCGGCGCGGTCCAGGATCAGGGCAGCGAGCTGTCGGAAGCCGAGTCGCGCGGCTTGCGGTTCGCACTCTACGGACTGATCGGGCTGCTGGCGGTGTTCTGCCTGCTGACCCTGCCTTCGGGGGCACCGCTGCGCAACCCGGACACGGGCGAACTGATCGGCAATTCGCCGTTCATGAACGGCCTGATCGCGCTCATCATGCTGATGTTCCTGGTCACCGGCTGGGCCTATGGTATCGGCGCCGGCACGCTGCGCACGTTGACCGAGGTCATCGCCGCGATCGAGAAGTCGATCAAGAACCTGGGCGGCACGATCTTCCTGTTCTTCGTGCTCAGCCAGTTCGTCGCCTACTTCACCTACACGAATATTGGCACCGTGATGGCGCTGAGCCTCTCCAGCGCGTTGCAAGCGGCCAACATCGGCGCCTTGCCGCTGCTGATCGGCTTCATCGTCGTGGTCGCCATCATCGACCTTCTGCTGACCGGAGCCATCGCCAAATGGGCGATCTTCGCGCCGATCTTCGTGCCGCTGCTGATGAAGCTCGGCGTCGAGCCGGAGGCCGTGCTGGCGGCGTATCGGGTCGGCGATTCGCCGATGAACGCGATCACCCCGCTCAACGCCTATTTCGCGCTCGTCGTCGGCTTCGCGCAGAAATACGACACCTCGGCCGGCGTCGGGACCATCGTATCCTTGATGCTTCCCTATGTGGTGTGGATTTTCGTGCTGTGGACCTTGCTGTTTGCCGCCTGGCAGGCGCTCGGGCTGCCCTGGGGACTCTAGAGGCGCGGCAGCCGAGCGGATCGACGCGCTCAAAACGATCGGAGACCATCATGAGCACTCCCGCCATCCCCCTCGACGTCGCGGCAGCCGAAGCGCATCTGATGAACTTTCTCTCCGTAGAGGGGATCACCGGGCACGAGGCGAAGATCGCCGCGGCCGTCAAGGCGGCGCTTGAGACGATCGGCGTTCCCGCGTCGGCCATCCGGTTCGACGACGCCAACAAGCGTATTCCGCTGCCCACCGAGACCGGCAACCTGATCGTCGATCTGCCCGGCACCCGCCCCGGACCTCACCTCCTGTTCTCCACCCATCTCGACACCGTGCCCTTGTGCGCCGGCGCCAAGCCGCGACGCGAGGGCGGTCGCATCGTGTCGGACGGCACCACGGCGCTGGGCGGCGACGCTCGGACCGGCGTCGCGCTCATCGTGGCAGTGGTCGAGACGCTCATCAAGCACGCGCTGCCGCATCCGCCGATGACCTTGCTGTTCACGGTGCGCGAGGAAAGCGGCCTGCACGGCGCGCGCGAGCTGAAGCCGGCGGAACTCGGCGGCGTCGAGATGTGCATCAATGTCGACGGGCAGCTGGCCTCCGACCTGATCGTCGGCGCGGTCGGCCAGGAGAACTGGGAGGTCGAGATCACGGGACGCGCATCGCATGCCGGCGTGGCGCCCGAAAGGGGCATCTCGGCCACCATGGTCGGCGCCATCGCGCTCGCCGAGGCGCGGCGGGAGGGCTGGTTCGGCAAGGTGGTCAAGCCCGACGGCCGCGGCACCAGCAATGTGGGGATCTTCGGCGGCAAGGACGGCAAGCCGGCGGGCGACGCGACCAACGTCGTCACCGACTTCGCCTTCATCAAGGGCGAGGCGCGCAGCCCGGAGGCGGCGTTCGCGACCAAGATCGCCGATGGCTACGGCAAGGCTTTCGCCAAGGCGCAGAGCGAGGTGAAGGACCACGAGGGCGACACCGCGGAGGTCAAGTTCAGCCATGTCACCTCCTACCCGCCCTTCGAGCTGGACAAGAACAGCCCGGTCGTCAAACGCGCCAGCAAAGCCCTGAAAATGCTGGGGATCGAACCCAACTACCTGTTCTCCAACGGCGGGCTGGACGCCAACTGGCTGGACAAGCACGGCGTACCGACCGTTACGATCGGCTCGGGCCAGGCCGAGATCCACACGATCAAGGAGTATGTGAACCTCGCCGAATTCGAGAAGGGCTGCCGCCTCGGCGTGCTGATGGCGACGCTGGATGTCTAGACAACTAGACCTTTTCAGGCGACGCCTTCCGGCGGAGCCCATCGGTTGAGTCCGATTGGCTACACCGGGCTGATCATTGCCGCCGCCGTCGTCCTTTTCGTCTGGAACCGGCTGCCGGTGGTCGTCATCGCGATGGCGACAGCGCTGTCCCTTTGGGCGACGGGGGTGCTGACGCTGGGGCAGGCGCTCGGCGGGTTCGGAGATCCGGCGGTCATCTTCATCGCCTCGCTGTTCGTCGTCAGCTCCGGCCTCGAAGTCACCGGCGTCACCGCCTGGGCGGGCCAGCTGCTGATCCGCTTCGCCGGGGAAAAGAGCCGCACCCGCCTGCTGCTCCTGACCATGAGCCTGGTGGCGCTGCTCACCGCGCTGATCAGCCTCAACGGCGCGGTCGCTGCGCTGCTGCCGGTGGTCGTGGTCATCGCCGTCCGGCTCAAGCGCAACGCCTCGCAACTGCTGATGCCCATGGTCTTCGCCGCGCATGCCGGTTCCATGCTGGCGCTGACCGGCACCCCGGTGAACGTGCTGGTCTCGGAGGCGGCCGTCGACGCGGGGGTGGAGGGTTTCGGCTTCTTCGAGTTCGCGCTGGTCGGGGTGCCGCTGCTGGCCGGAACCATGGCGATCATCGTGCTGTTCGGCCAAAGGCTGCTGCCCGAACGCAACGGCGCCGCCATGCCGCCCGACTTCAGCCACCACGCCAAGACGCTGGTCGAGCAGTACGGGCTCGCCAGCGGCCTGCACCGGCTGCGGGTGCGCGCCACCTCGCCCTATGTCGGCGCCGCGCCGGACTCCATCGTCATCGACCCTCGGTCCGACCTGCAGCTCGTCGGCATCCAGGACGGCGAGACATCGGGACCGCTGCGCCGGGAGGTCATCGCCGAAGGGGATCACCTGCTGCTGCGCGGCGACGCCGAGGCGGCGGCGGCCTTCGCCGCGCGGATGCACCTGGCCTTCCGCGAGGACAAGGCGGCGTCCGATCCGGAAGACACGCTGTTCAACCGGCAATCGGGCCTGGCCGAGATCGTCGTTCCGCCGCGCTCGAACCTGATCGGCCAGCGGGTCTTTCCCGGCATGGTCACCGAAAGCGGCAACCTCATCATCCTGGCCATGCAGCGCGCCGGCATCGAGTGCAGCGACACCAAGGCGCATGGCGGGGCGGTTGTGCAGGCCGGCGACACCCTGCTCCTGCAGGGCACATGGAAGGCGCTCGACGTCCATCTGAACGACCCCGACGTCCTTGTCGTCAATTCGCCTGACCTGGTGCGACGCCAGGCGGTGCCGATGGGACCCGGCGCGCGCCAGGCGGTCGTCATCCTGATCGCGATGGTCTTCCTCCTGGCAACCGGGCTCGTGCCGCCACCGGTGGCCGGGCTTTTGGCAGCGGGAGCGATCATCCTGTCAGGCATCATGACTGTCGACCAATCATACCGCGCCATCGGCTGGACGACGGTCATCCTGGTTGCGGCGATGCTGCCCCTCTCCACCGCGATGAGCGAGACGGGCGCAGCGCAGCTGATGGCCGAGACGCTGGTCTACTACATCGGCGACGCCGGGCCATTCGTGCTTTTGACCGGCCTGTTCCTGATGACGGCCATCATGGGACAGCTGATCAGCAACACGGCGACCGCGCTGATCGTCATCCCGATCGGCGTCGCCGCCGCCACCGCCATGGGAATCTCGCCGCGCCCAGTGCTGATGAGCACGGCGGTCGCGGCTGCCGCCGCGTTCCTCACTCCGATCGCCACGCCGACCAATCTGATGGTGATGGGACCGGGCGGGTATGTCTTCAGCGACTATTGGAAGCTCGGCCTGCCGCTGCTCATCTGGTTCTTCGTCGTCGCCGTGTTCGGCGTGCCGCTGATCTGGCCTCTATGAACTCGACTCAGGCGGAACGCCGACGCGGACAGGCTGCAACAGAGCCAGTCCGCCATCGGCTCCGGCGGCCATCGTGTGGATGTAGAAGCCGGTGGGCTCGTCGTTCGTCGCCTCCATGACGGGCGAAGGCGCCGAGACGATCCTGAGGCTGCCGCAGCTGCCGATCCAGTCGATATGACGATGGCCGTGCATGGCGATGGCGCCCGCCGCGATGGGCTTGAGCTGCCGGGTGAACCAGCTGCCGTTGATCAGCGCGGTGCCGATGCGCTCGGAAAAGGTCTTTGCCGGCTTCGGATACTCGACCAGATGGTGATGCAGCGCGATGATCCAGCGGGCGCGCGGAAACGTGCGCGCAATCGCCAGCAGGGCCAGCGTGTCTTCGGCGGACACCAGGCCGAGCGCGTTGGTGAAGGAAAAATTGGCCTCGGCGTTCGAATTGAGCAGGATCACCCCCAGCCCGTCATCGCTCTGCGGGATGGCGACCATCGGAAACAGGTCCGCCCAGAGATTCGCCAGCGGCCTCGACAGACGCGGCGTTCCGGCGTCGGCGAACTCCCGGATGGATCGACGGTAGGGGTCCAGCGCCTCGGAAAGCAAGCCGCCCAGTTGCTGGTGCGCATGGTCGAAGACGTGGACTCGGCTCCCCTGCACGGCATCCATGGCGGAAAGCGCCCGCATCTGCCGCAGGCGCTTTCCGGGGCTCATCGGCAGCTCGAGACGGGCCGGATTGTTGCGATCGACGATATTGACGTCATGGTTGCCCGGAAGAATGAAGGTTCGCTGCGCCAGCGCCGGATGGCGCGAGACGAGGTCCAGGAAGGCGGCCCATTCGGAGGAACGTCCGGCGTCGGTCATGTCGCCGGTGATCAGCACGAAATCGAGAGGGTCGCTTGCATGGATGGCGTCCAGCCTGTCCAGGACGCGGCCCAACCGCTCGTTGCCGCGCGGTCCGAGGCGGCCGCTCTCGATGCGGAAGCCGTATTGCTCACCCACGACGTGAACGTCCGACAGATGCGCGACACGCCATCGCGGCGCGTCGGCGGGCGCCTCGTCGAACGCCTGGAGATCGCGCGGCTGGTCCATGGTGGCGTCGGCCGCACCCCACAGAAGCGATGCGGCCGCCAGATAAAGCCCGATGATGACGGCCGCGTTGGCCAGCGCCGGCACGATGAGGTGCAGGGGGCGGGTGAGCGCTTCCACCCCCGTCGCCCACAGCGTTGCCGGCCAGACGGCCGCGACGATGGCGAGCGCGACCGCACAGGCAACGAGCCCGGCGCCCGCCGCCGTCGCAGCGCGCAGTCGCGCGCGGGCGGCTTCACTGGCGCGGCCCGTCAGAAAGAGCTCCGTCAGATGACGCAACCCCTCCCGGCAAAGCGCGTAGTAGGGCTGCACGACGATCGAATTCAGCGACCAGAAGCCCCGCTCGGCGCCCCGCATCAGGGGCCTGAAGCCGAACAAGCCGACCGCTGCGATCGCCGCGATGGCGATCAGCGGCCCGAGGCCGGCCAGCGCGGCGATCCTGCTCGATATGGTCGAAAGCCAGCTGGTGGCCACCAGAAGGGACATGCCGAGAACCACGCCGGGCACGATCAGGATGACGATCCACGCCAGCAGGAGCTTCGTCAGGCTGATCTCGGCGAGCAGGCTGCCGGCGATGGCCAGCAGCGAACGGCTTTTGGTGCTCGAGGCGTCGTCCTCGGCATCGCCGTCGCGCGGATCGATTATCATCCTTGATATTCTCGCCCCAGTTGGAAGCTTCGCGAGGGCCCCAAATCAGCGGCACCGGCTTGGATGAAGAGAAACAGGCAAACCTTGGATTCTTCTGCCAGATGTAGCATAATCGTTGCAAGATGGGACCGGTCTCACCTTCCGCGTTCCCAAGACGTTCGAATGGCGCAGGTTTGAGTTCTTCCCGCCCTTCTCGTGACTAGCAGCCAGCGGGTCTTTAGAATTGCAGCATCGGAAACCGGAGCCAAGCAAATGAGCCTCTCCGCAGGACTGCCCGACGCCTCGATGGACCTCACTCCTCTGCGAGCCAAATGGGGCTGGATCGTCGCGCTTGGCGTCGTCTATCTGATCGCAGGGCTCATTGCCCTTGGCAGCGTCGTGACGGCGACGGTCGTCAGCGTCTTCGTGGTCGCGGTGATGATGATCGTGGCCGGCATCAGCGAGGTCATCAGCGCCTTCCAGGTCAAGACCTGGGGACGCTTCGTGCTCTGGATGCTGGTCGGCATTCTCTACGTCATCGCCGGCGTGGTCACGCTGCGGAACCCTGTGCTGGCGGCGGTCGTCCTGACCTTCACGCTCGGCATCGCGCTCGTCGCCTCGGGCGTCATCCGCCTTTTCCTGGCGTTCAGCGTCAAGAGCGAGCAGTCATGGGGATGGGTCGCGCTGTCGGCGGTGATCACGATCCTCCTGGGCCTGATGATCCTCGCCCGGTGGCCGGTCTCCAGCATCTACATTCTCGGGGTGTTCCTGGGGGTCGATCTCGTACTGGCCGGGGCCGGATGGATCGGGCTGGGGCTGGGGCTGCGGCGCCGTACCTGACGAAAGTCAGAGCTTCAACTGAATTCCACTTCAGAGTTGGTGCCGCGACGGCAACGCCGTCGCGGCCAGCCGCCAACCGGGAAGCCTCGCGCGTGATCAGCGACAATCGCTCCATGTCTGCCATATCGGCGAGCATCCTCCTGCTCGGGCTGCTCTATTTCGCGCAGTCCGTCTTCGTGCCGATGTTTTTCTCGATCTTCGTGATCGCTATCGTCTGGCCGGTCCAGGCGTGGCTGGAGAGGCGGATGCCGAAGCTTCTGGCGCTCCTGATCACGATGACGGTCACCATGGCCATCGTGGCGGTCGTCGGCTCCGCCGTGATCTGGGGCTTCGGAAAACTGGGACAATGGCTCTTCCTCAACGCAGGCCGATTCCAGGCCATCTACGTGGACTGGACCAGTTGGCTCGAGGAGCATGGGGTGTCGATCGTCGGCCCGCTCGCCGACCGGTTCGACGTGCGATGGCTGCTCGGCTTCTCCCAGGGAATCGCCAACCGGCTCAGCAGCTTCACCGGCTTCACCGTCCTGGTTTTCATCTTCGTCATGCTCGGGCTGCTGGAGGTGGAGGATTTCAACCGGCGGCTCCGGTCACCGGTGCTGCAGCCCTTCGGCGAGCAAGCCTTGCAGGCCAATCGGGAGATCGGCGCCAAGCTTCGCCGCTATATGATCGTCCGCACCTTGGCCAGCGTGCTGACGGGGCTGGTGGTCTGGGGGTTCGCATCCGTGGCTGGCCTGGAGCTGGCCGTGGCATGGGGGGCGATCGCCTTTGCGCTGAACTACATCCCTTTCCTCGGGCCGTTGATCGCCACTGTCTTCCCGACGCTTTTCGCCATCGCACAGTTCGATCAGTGGCAGATGGCGGCCCTGGTCTTCGTGGTGCTCAACCTGATCCAGTTCGTCATCGGCAGTTATTTGGAGCCCCTGCTCACGGGAGCGTCATTGTCGATCTCGCCGTTCGGGGTGATCTTCGCGGTCTTCTTCTGGAGCTTCATGTGGGGCCTGCCGGGTGCCTTCATCGGCGTGCCGATCATGATCGTGCTCGTCGTCTACTGCGCGGGGAGCCCGTCATCTCGGTGGGTCGCCGTGCTGCTCGGAAAGTGAGCGGCCCCTCAGCAGCAGTAGGTCCCGCCCTCGAGAGAATCACCTCTTGGCCACGGCTTCCCCGCGTTTGTGAGTGCCGATCAGGTTGCCGGCCGCCAGGACGTGCCCTTGCATGGCGGCGAGGACCTGCTCGCGGTTCGCCGCCATGAAGCTAGCTCCAAGGCTCGGGTTTCAGCCTTCCAACTCCGCGCTTGCCGGTTTTGCTCCCTCCGAAGGCACGCTTTTTCGCGGCGGCTATTCGACGCCCATCACCAGTCCTTCGATGTCGTGCTTCTGCATGACCGGCACCAGCTCCTCGACGATGCGGCATACCAGGTGATCGCGCACGACGGGCGGCAGCGCCGCGTGATAGTCGGCCGTCACCATCATGTCATGGAGCTTGTCGTGTCCGGCTCCCGGCGCGTCGACGCCGAGAACCAGAACGGGCCGCGCCACCGGCGAGGGATGTGCGGTGCCGCGGTGGACGGTGAGCGCGGAGCGACAGGATATGTCGCCCATCTGCGGATATTTCTTGACGCCCTTCGCAGCAAACGCGTCCCAGCTCTCCTTGGGCGGGAACATCTCGTGGTTCCAAAGCCGGCCGTCGACATATTGCGTGCCGACCGCCACTTCGAACGGACCCATGTCGGGCGTGACGTCCACTCCGGTGAGGTTGAACGCCAGGGAGGTGATCCGCCTCCCCTCATAGGTGTCGGGCGGCGAAGGAAAATCGCGGTGCCAGGGCTGGTTCTTGGCCCCTTGGAACGGCGTGTCGAAGCCGATCTCTACGATCTGGTAGTCCGCGCCGAGGGCCTGGCGGCACATCCCGACCACCCAGGGATGGGAGCACAACTCGACGAAGCCCGAGAACTCCTCCGGATGGATCTCGACATGCCAGCGCCTCGGCCCGCGGCCGACGGAGCCGCCGGGCCGCTGGATCGCCCTCCAGAAGGCGGTCATCATGTCCTCTCGCATCGCCTCCGCGAAGTCCCGCGAGAAAGCGCCTTTCTTACCGACGATGCCGTCCGCCAGCAAAGTCGCGATGTCCGAGGCGAACTCGGGATCGGCGTCATGTGCGGCTTTGCGGATTTCCATGTCTCGCTCGATGCTTGGGGTTGCCAGTGATGATCTAGTTAGCGGGCTCGTCTCGGGTTTCAATCGGTGGCATGCCCGAAGCAGGCCACCGAAGGCGTCGGCGCCGACAGAAAAAGCGGGAGGCCGCGGCTCCCGAACCCACGGTTGGCCAGCGGCTCCCGAAAGGCTGCGGGAAAGGTATGGTCCCTTGGTCGGGACTCCCGCAGCGACGTCATCAAAGCCGGCCGCCGCGCCGACGTCGACGGACCAAGGTCCAGCGATTTTTTGGGCAGGTTCGGCCTATGTTCCTGGCGCTTTGCTCGGGTTTGCGGACATGACAGTGCCGAAAATCACGGCTGGTACGCAGCCGCGATGAAAATGGGGCGCCCGCCGGAATGGCCAAGGCTTCTGCGCCTCTCGGCTGCTTGCGGCAATGCCTGCCGATTCCGCTCTCCCCACGTAAATGACGGTAAATTACCTTCTCAACCGACGGCTGACTGGCGATGGTCCCGTTTGCCCTGCATTGTAACGTCCAAGGCTATCCGGGGTCCCTGACGCTCTGACTTTTCCAGGAGGAGTTTTCCACGCCAATCGGCATCCTTGCCCATCCCCGACGGTTCTCCGACTTCGCCTGTTGACGAGCGGCAATGCTCAAGGAACATGTTGCTTCCGGCACCGAAATCAGCGCTCCAAATTTACAGTCGAGGTTCTATCGGGTTAGCTATGTGGCGTGGAAGAAAGTGCGAACTCGATAGCTGTTGCAAGTGAACCCGCACGCGGAGATGTCGGGTCGTTTCTCGACCTTGAAGGAATCATGAAAGCCGACGCCGGCTGGAGGTAAGTTGATGAAATCTCTATCCTTTATCTTACTTTGCAGCATGACTTCGGCGCTCGTGTCCGTCGACGCTTTAGCCCAACAGGCGGAGCGCAAGGCTTTTTACGGCGAGACCCATGTTCACACCGGCTGGTCTTTCGACGCCTTCATCTTCGGCAACCACAAGACGACCCCGGCTGACGCCTACCGCTACGCCAAGGGCGAGACCATCCAGCACCCGATGGGCTACGACATCAAAATCGAGACGCCCCTCGACTGGATGGGCGTGACCGATCATTCCGAATATGTTGGCACGGTCGCGCTGGCGAACACGCCGGGCTCCGACATCTCCAAGCTTCCGATAGCCAAGGAGCTCATCGTGCGCGATGCGGCCGACATCCAGCGCATCTATCTGTTCCTCGGCGACACCATGATCACCGAAAAGCCGATCAAGGCCCTGGTGTCTCCGGCGGTCGTGGACTCAGTTTGGAAGCAAAACAACCAGATGGCGGACAAGGCCAACGAACCCGGCAAGTTCACCGCCTTCTGTGCCTATGAATGGACGTCTACGCCCGATAACCGCAACATGCATCGCAATGTGTTCTTCAAGGACTGCGCCAAGGTCCCCAAGGCGCCGTTCAGCTCGCTGGAGTCGACCGATCCGAGCGATCTGTGGAAATGGATGGACGAGCAGCGGCAGGCTGGCAACGAGTTGCTGGCGATTTCGCACAATGCGAACCTGTCGGACGGCCACATGTTTCCGATCGACGTCGACCAGAAGGGCAGGCCGATAGACGCCGCCTGGGCCGCGTCGCGCGACCGCAACGAGTCGCTGACCGAGATCAAGCAGATCAAGGGCCAGTCCGAGACCCATCCCGTGCTGTCGCCCAACGACGAGTTCGCCAACTACGAGTTGATGAACTACCTGCTGGGCAATCCCGACGGCCGCACGCCGACCATTCCCGGCAGCTTCGTCCGCCAGGCCCTGAAGGATGGGCTCACCATCCGCGCGACCCAGGGCTACAACCCCTACAAGCTCGGCTTCGTAGGCGGCTCGGACTCGCACAACAGCGGCGTTCCCTATCGTCAAAACAATTTCTTCGGCGGGCACGGACTCAACGACGGAAACATCAAGGAGCGCATGTCCGGCCACGTCTTTGCGGGGCTGGACGTGCGCTACGAGAACCCGGCCGGCCTGACCGGCGTCTGGGCCGAGGAAAACACGCGCGCGTCGCTGTTCGAGGCGATGCAGCGCAAAGAGACCTTCGCGACGAGCGGTCCGCGCCTCCAGGTGCGGCTGTTCGGCGGCTGGGACTACGACAACGATCCGAAGCTCGAGCAGGAGCGCGAATTCTGGAAAGTCTTGCCGGAGTGGGTCAAGGACAAGGAATGGACCCGCAAAGCCTACGAGGATGGCGTCCCGATGGGCAGCGACCTTAGGGCCCTGCCGGCCGGCAGGAAGGCACCATCATTTGCCGTTTGGGCGGTCAAGGACCCGACCTCCGGCAATCTTGACCGCGTGCAGATCGTCAAGGGTTGGACTAAGAACGGCCAGAGTTTCGAAAAGGTCTATGACGTCGCCTGGTCGGACGATCGCAAGCCGGATCCCGAGACGGGCATGATTCCACCGATCGGCTCGACGGTGGACATCCCGAACGCGACCTACACCAATTCGATCGGCGGAGTAGAGCTGAAGAGCGTCTGGACGGACCCCGACTTCGATCCCACCCTCGATGCCTTCTATTACGCCCGCGTGCTCGAGATCCCGACGCCCCGGTGGACGACCATCCAGGCGCATGAGCTGGGGATTTCGCCTCCCGAGACGGTTCCGGCCACTGTTCAGGAACGCGCCTGGAGCTCGCCGATCTGGTACACACCAAGTCCCGAGGAGCGCGAGAAGGTTGCCGGCGGTCAAACCGTCGCACAACTCACCGAAGAAGGCGCGGTCGAGCTCGGGGACGATCAGCTGCGCGCGCTGCTCGTCGGCAAGTCGATGTTTCTGCAAAACAACGTCACGGGAGGCAAGTTCGTGACGATCTGGAACCCCGAGGGCCTCTACCAGATCAGAAACGTCAACCCGCGCGACCTGCAGCCCAGTGACATCGGCGATGTCGTTGCCGGTTCGTATCAGGGCTTGTCCAGCCCCTACGCGATCCAGGACGGGAAGATCAAGACGACCGTCGGCAATGCACCCTTCGAGATCGCTGTCTACAAGCTCGGCGAAAAGTACTTTGCAGCCAGAAGCAATGAATTCGGCTACGCAAACTACGAAATCATCCCGACTCAGACTCAATTGGGTTCCGAGGTCGACTTCCAGCTGCAGTAGGACAAGCATCGGACCATGATGACAAACCGCATCCGGACATTCTATTTGGCGCTGCTTGCGGTCGCGCTCGTCCCGACGGCAGCCATGGCCTGCCCGATCTGCCTATCGGGCAAGGTCGTGGTGCCGGCTCAACGCATCGAGGCCGCAGACCAGGTGGTCTTGGCCCATCCCGACGTCGCGCCGGGCGCCTACCGTGTGGCTTACTCGATCAAGGGTGACATCCCCGTCGGACAAGTCATTTCCGAAGTGCGCGCCATGCCGGTTGCTCCAGCCGCCTCCGGAGACTTGGAACTCCTGGTGCGAAACAAGGTCTCGGAGCACTGGACTGCGCTCGGCAGAACCCGACTGGAGGTAGCGAGCTGGTTGCGTCAGCTGATCCAGGCAGCGCCTGTCGGAGGCGCGCCGGGTTGGGCCTGGCCGGGTGCCCCTCTGCCGCCATCAGAGGCGGACGGTCAGGCATGGGCGGCGCGGCTTGCGCTTGTCGCTCCCCGGCTCGAGAGCAGCGACCGACTCGCCGCGGCCATCGCTTTCGGGGAACTCGCACGCGCACCCTACGCCGCCATGCGAAGCTTGAAGGGTGCGGTGGAACCAAGCAAGGCTGCCGCCTGGGTCGACGATCCGGCCCTCGCCGATCGGCGCTCCGCCTATATGTTGCTGTTCGGCGTCGTCGGGGGTCCGGCCGAAGGGGAAACGGTCGGCGCGGCCTTGGGCCGTCTTGCAGCGGCAAACGAAGAGACCGACCTTGCGGCCATCCTGGCCGCGGACCTCGAGCTCGGCGGCCCGTCGCGGCTGTGGTGGATCGAGGAAACCTATCTGGGGACGGTTCCCCGCAAGCTCACCGAGATCGAGGCCGTCCTGCTGGCCCTCGGCGTTCAAGGCACGGCCGACGCGGCGGTTCCCCGCGGCGACATCGTGCATGTTTATCGTCGCTTCGTGCGCCACGACCCGGCGATGGCCGGCTTCGTGGCGCCGAACCTGGCCGAATGGCAGGACGTCTCCGCTGCGGATGATATGGAAGCGGCGCTCCGCTCCGGAACGATCAACGATCCGGGATCGCAGTTTGCGGTCCTCAGCTACCTCAGGGATGCTCGGAGCCCTCGTCGTGCCGCCTCGATCGCCGACCCGCACTGACATGCGAAGCGCCAAGGTGTCGGCGATGTCTGCTGTGGCGAAGCGTCTTTCACGAGAACCGCTGCTGCTGTTCCTGGCGATCGGCGCGCTCCTCTTCGGCGCCGACTGGTTCTTCCGCCAAGACGCTGCGCGCGAGCAGCCTTCGAAGATCGAGCTGACCGTCGACGACGTTCGCCAGCTGAGCGTCGCCTGGCTGGCGCAAGGCCGTCCCTCGCCGAGCCCGGCGGAGCTCGAGGGCCTCGTCGAGCAGAAGGTCGCGCTGGAAATCATGGCTCGCGAAGCGGAGGCGATGGGGCTGGACAAGGGAGACGAGGTGATCAAACGGCGCCTGGCACAGAAGATGGACTTCCTGATGGAGGGGATCGCGCAGGCGAAGGAGCCCACCGAGGCCGAGCTCAGGGCTTGGTTCAAGCTCAACTCGGACCGATTTGCAAACCCGCCGCGGCTCGACTTCCACCACGTCTATTTCGCGCTCGATCGCGATGGGAGCGAGAAACGGGCCGAGAGCGCCGCCAAGCGTCTTTCCGTCGAGCCTGGCAATACGTCCCTGGTCGAAGGCGTGGACGCCGATCCGTTCATGTTTCAGGCCGTCTACAGGGATGTGACGCCGGATCAGGTCGCAAAGGAGTTCGGTCCTGGCTTTGCCGACGCGCTGTTCAGGCTCAAGCCGGGCAAATGGGAAGGCCCGGTCGCCTCCGGCTACGGGTCACATGTCGTTTTTGTCGATGCTTTGGTGCCGGGCTCGACACCCGCGTATGAGGAGATCCAGCCCACGATAAAAACGGCATGGCTCGACGAGCAAAGCCGGGACCTGAAGCGCAAGGCGTTCGAGCAGCTGAGGAAGCGCTACACGGTTGTCACGCCGCCGCTCGACGATCCCGATCTCGTCCGGCCGCTTCCAGTCGCGCCATCGCAATGAAGGCCGCGCTCCGTGCCTTGAGGTTCCTGATCGCGGCCATCGTCGCCTTGTCGGCCCTTGGCAGCCGCTTGGCGATCGCCCATGAGATCCGCCCCGCCTATCTCGAGATCACCGAAGTCGGCAAGGACCAGTACCAGGTGATCTGGCGGACACCGCTGCTTTCCGGCATGCGGCTGCCCGTCGCCCTGGCTCTCCCGGAAGGCGCCAGAGAGTTGTCGATGCCGTCCATACTGGAGCGTTCCGACTCCCTCATCGAGCGCAAGCTGGTCGAAATCCCCGGCGGCCTGTCCGACAAGCGGCTCGGCTTTCCCGGCCTCCAGGCAACGATCACCGACGTGCTCGTCCGGATCGAAATGCTCGACGGCCGGCAGATCACCGAAATCGTCCGCCCGTCGCAACCGCATCTCGACGTGGGCGCGTCCAGCGGCCTCGGCTCGATTGCCGCGACCTACACGAAGCAGGGCATCCGGCACATCCTGGAGGGGTGGGACCATCTGCTGTTCGTGTTCGGTCTGATGCTGCTGGTGAGAAGCCCCTGGATGCTGCTCAAGACCATCACCGCTTTCACTCTCGCCCACAGCGTAGCGCTAGCCGCCGCCACTTTCGGATTGATCCACGTTCCGTCCCGACCGCTAGATGCGGCGATCGCGCTGTCGATCCTCTTCCTCGGCGTGGAGGTCTACAAGGCCCAGTTGGGCGAGACCAGCTTCGCGATCCGGCAGCCTTGGGCAATGGCCTTTGCTTTCGGCCTCCTGCACGGCCTGGGCTTTGCCAGTGGACTAAGCACGCTAGGACTGCCGGCCGCAGCGATTCCTCTCGCCCTTCTCTTCTTCAACGTTGGCGTCGAGATTGGACAGCTGATTTTCGTCGGGTGTGTGGCGGCGCTCAGTTTCAGCGCCAACCAACTGAAGCTAAGCAAGCCGTCGCTTTTGGCCCGCCTGCCAACGTACCTGGTCGGCTCGCTCGGAGCCTATTGGACGATCGATCGCGTCATCATTATGGGAGCGGGTTGGTAGGATGCCGATTGCAACGGTCGCTGAAGTTCAAGAGAAACTGTCGTGCGGTGCAACGCCACGACTGAAAACTGCCCTCCTTGCGATTTGCCTGGTCTTCATGGCGGGTGACGGATTTGCTCATACCGGCCAAGGCGGAGCCACCGGTTTCGCAAGCGGATTTCTTCACCCCCTGTTCGGTCCGGACCATGTGATTGCTATGGTTGCCGTGGGCCTTTGGGGTGTGTTTCTGGGCGCGCCGGCATTGTGGGTCCTACCAATCGCTTTTCCACTTGCGATGGCGCTTGGCGGCATTCTGGGCATCCTTCAGGTCCCGCTCCCGGCAGTCGAAACCGGCATTGCGCTCTCGGCTGTGGTGCTCGGGCTGTGCGTCGCTTTCGCGCTGAGGCCGCCGCTGTGGACCGCTGCGACTATCGTCGGCGTCTTCGCCATCTTCCATGGGCACGCTCATGGAGAGGAGATGCCCGAAGCGGCGAACGCTCTCACTTTCGCGCTTGGCTTTGTGGTCGCGACGGGACTCCTTCATCTTTGTGGTATCGCTTTCGGCTTTCTGGCGCGCTGGCCTCTCGGTTCGATGGCCGTGCGCGCGGCAGGTGGTGCAATCGCGATCGCCGGTGGCGCCTATCTCGCGGGATATGCGTGAGCCGGGCGCGATCGCTGGCATTTTCCGCTGCCCTCGTTGCCGGCACGCCATCGGCGGCCTCGGCGCATACCCCGTTCGAGGGCGCCAATGCCTTTTACGAGGCCTCCTGCATCCGCTCATCGTTCCGGGCGAAGCGCTCGTGCTCGTCGCCCTCGCCCTGTTGCTCGGCGCCTCGGGTGCCGACCAAAGTCGAAGGGGCCTGTTGCCGCTTGCGGCAGGGCTCGGGGCCGGGTTGGTCCTCTCCGTTTCCATGCTCGGCAACCCGGAATGGGCTACCCCGGCCATGTTGAGCTTGGCCCTGGTGATGTCGGTAAGCGTCGCCCTAGGCTTGCGAGCACCCACTGCTGTCGTGTTCCCAGCCGCCTTTTTCGTCGGAGGGACCGTAGGTCTCGACGCGGCAGCGCAGCAAGGATCAATCCGGGAAACACTCCTCGCCGGATCGGCCACGATTGTAGGTGCGATGGCGATTGTCTTGGTCATCGCCGGGATAGTTGCCGATCGGCACCAACGGTGGGTGCGCATGGGCGCACGGGTCATGGCCTCTTGGATAGCGGCCGCTGCGCTGCTCACCATAGCGTGGTATTTGGTGCTCCCTCACTAAGGGGGTCAAACGACGTTCCAAGTTAGACCGGCCCACGTGGCCCCAGGGAATGAAGGCTTTGCCGTCGTGGCCACCTACAGAGAACGCGAATCCGCGTTCAGTTGTTGCCCGCTTGCTTCATGAGCATTTCCATTGCCTGGTCGATCGAGAAGCTGCCGGGCCGCTGCCGCGGCGGGAAGTCCTTGAATGTCGCAAGGTGCTGGCCGACGATCGATTGTGCCGGGACCATGACGAACATGTGCTCGACGAACCATTTCACGTAGTCGCCGGCCTCCTCTTCGCTGCGCTCGAAAGGATCGGAGCGGATGTTGAAGAGCTTGGGCGCACGCAGCGGGATCAGCGGCTTCATCCAGACTTCCAGCCCCTCCGCCTCCTGCTCCATGAAAACGACCTTGTACTGGTCGTAGCGGAGCCCCGCGAGATCGCCGTCGTCGGTCCAGTAGAAGAATTCGCGTCGTTGGTCGGACCCTTTGCCGGCGAGAAGGTCGCGCTGGTCGTAGCCGTCCAGATGGACCTTGAACTCCTTGTTGCCGGCCCGATAGCCCTGGAGGAGCTTTTCCTTTATCTGGGGCTCGCCGGCCGCGGCGACGAGCGTCGTCACCCAGTCCTCGGCCGAGAAGATGTCGTTGATCTCGGTGCCCGGCTTGACCAGCCCAGGCCACCGCACCAGAGCCGGCACGCGGTATCCGCCCTCCCAGTTGGTGTTCTTCTCGCCGCGGAATGGCGTCGTGCCGCCGTCCGGCCAGCTGAAGGTCTCGGCGCCGTTGTCGGTGGTATAGATGACGACCGTATCGTCGGAGATGCCGAGCTCGTCGAGCTTGTCCAAGAGCTGACCGACCTGGCCGTCATGCTCCACCATGCCGTCTGGATAGATGCCGAGGCCCGTCTTGCCTTGGGACTCGGGCCTGAGACGGGTCCAGATGTGCATCCGCGTGGTGTTGAACCAGGCGAGGAAGGGCTTCTTGTCCTTGTGGGCGCGGTCGATGAAGTCGGTCGTCGCCTTCAAGAACTCGTCGTCGGCCGTCTCCATTCGCTTCTTGTCGAGCGCGCCGGTGTCCTCGCAATTCTGCTTGCCCCAAGAGCCGAAGCGCGGATCCTCTCCAGGCGTTTCGACGGTTGTCGCCTGGCATCTCAGCACGCCGCGCGGTCCGAAGCGTAGCCTGAACTCGGTGTTCTTCGGATAGTCCGGATGTTCGGGCTCGTCCTCGGCGTTGAGGTGATAGAGATTGCCGAAGAACTCGTCGAAGCCATGCACCGTGGGCAGGAACTCGTTGCGGTCGCCGAGATGGTTCTTGCCGAACTGCCCGGTCACATAGCCTTGCGGCTTCAGGAGATCGGCGAGAGTCGGGTCCTTGTCCGACAGACCCTCCTTGGCACCCGGCAGCCCGACCTTGAGCAGCCCGGTGCGCAGAGGACTCTGGCCGGTGATGAAGGCGGCCCGACCCGCTGTGCAGGATTGCTGGCCGTAGTAGTCGGTGAAGATCGCACCCTCATGTCCGATGCGGTCGATGTTGGGCGTCCGGTAGCCCATCATGCCACGATTGTAGGCGCTGATGTTCCAGTAGCCGATGTCGTCGGCCATGATCACCAGAATGTTCGGCTTCGC
>JBEVJK010000002.1:0-5124 GCA_040510195.1 Mesorhizobium sp.
AGTCTCGGTACCCTCGCGGGCGTAGCGGCCCTCGAATGTCGGACGGATGCCGATATAGGCGTTGCGGGTGCGCATCGGCAGCGTCTTGTCGGTCTTGGTGGCGCGGCCGCCACCCGGCTCGAAGACACGGACCTGGACCTGCGCGCGCAGCGGCAAGGACGTGTCCTTGATGTCGCCGCCCCATTCGAGGCGCGACTTGCCCGTGGCGTCGGTGTCGGGCGCCTTGAGCGTCAGGAAGGGCGGCTCGAACGCCTTGCGCTCTTCATGCGAGCCGAAGCTGTAGCGGGTGAAGTCGGGGAAGGGTTGCGCATCGACGGTGATGCGCATGTCGGCCTCGACGGTGAGGCCGCTGCCCGGCGCGCCGTACAGGAAGTCGGCCTGGATATCGAAGTTGTTGACCTGGCCCGGCTTCACGAACGGCTGGCTGGTGCTGAGCTCGACCTTGAGCTTCTCGGGCACGAAGTCCTCGACCGAGAACTCGGCGGTGCCGACCGGTGGCGCCTTGGGATCGACATGGGCGGCGACCGTCCAGCGTCCGCGGCGCGACGACTTCGGCAGCGCGATCGGCTGGTACACGCCGCCCGCCGCGACCGGCTGGGTGAAGCGCGTGAACTCGCTGCCGTCCGGCCGCTTGACGATCAGCGTGATCGGCATGTTGGCGAGCGCCACCGCCGAGGCGTCGCGCAGCATTGTCATGAGCTGCACCGTCTCGCCGGGGCGATAGACGCCGCGCTCGGTATAGAGGAAGGCGTCGACCGGTCCGGGCTGGTCGCGGCCCGTGACGCCGCGGTCGGAGAAGTCGAACGGCGTCTTGCCGAGCTCGAGGCGACTGAAGTCCTGGTTGGCGGCATTCGACGCCATCACGGCGCCGGCGCGCGCCGCACCCTTGCCCTTCAACAGGCCAGCGGCGAACAGCGCGCGACCGGCTTCGTCGGTCATCAGCTTGGCCATCGGCTCGTTGCCGCGCGACAGCAGGACGACTTCCAGGCCGGCGAGCGGCATGGCGGTCTGCAGCGAGCGGGCGAACACGTTCAGGCCGTCGTCGCCCGAGAAGGTCGTGAGCGCGATGTCGGTGTCCATCACCCACATGCCGGTCGCCGAGCCGTTGCCGCCCTGGTTCTCTTCCTCCTCGTAGCTGGTCGCCGGCGGCTGGGCGGCGTTCCAGGCCACGACGAAGTAGGTGCCGGGCTTCCAGTCCTGCACGGTCTCGCGCACCGGGAAGGCGGTCGTCACCGGCATGTTGGTGACGTTGCGCACCTCCATCGTGCCCTTCCATTGCAGGGCGCCGTTGCGGCCGTTCAGCCAGTTGTAGAGCGAATAGGTCTCGGTCACCGGCTGGCTGCCGGGGTAGGTGGCGTCATAGCGGTCGCGGGCGAAGCCCATGATGGCGCGCTCGTTCACGCGATAGACGGCCAAACCGACCTTGGAGACGTTGATGGTGGTGATCGGCAGGCCGACGGCGCTGCCGCGCGGCAGGATGAAACCCTTGCCGGGCAGGGTGACGACGGCGGGACGGGCGCCCAGCGCCACGTCGACGTTCTTCTCCTCGGCCAGCTTGACGCCGTCGCGGCCCGGGAAGCCCGTGCGCAGGCGGACCTGGTAGTTCTCGCCGTAGGCCAGCCCGCTGATGCAGAGCTTGTCGTCGATCACGCGCAGGGCGGTCTTCGCCTCGGGGGCGATCGTTACATAGTCGGCGTAGTTGACGTTGGTCGTCGCCAGCGGCTTGTTGAAGGCGAGGCAGGCCTCGCCCTCGGCGCGTCTGGTGTCGAGCGAGAAGCGGCGATAGGCGAACGGCTCGTCCGGTGCGGCGGCGGGCTGCGGCAGGGGAACGGGCGCGGTCGAGGTGGGAGCAGCAGGCGCTGCCGGCGTGGTCGGTGCCGCCACGCGAGTGGCCGGAGCGGCGGGCGCGGGAGCGGCCGGTGCCGGCTGTGTTACGGCGGCGGTTCGAGGGGGTGTGTCGACCCGGTCGGCGGGCCTCCCGATCAAGTAGCCTGCGACCCCCGATCCCAGCATGAGAGCCACGACCAGAGCAGCCAGCGTCGACCGATTCATGAGAACCCCCGCAAAAGCGACCGAACTCTAATCCGCAGATTGTGCAAACACTGTGGAGTCTGGACCTCGGCTCGCGAATCTTCCAGCGTGTGGCGCGCATATCACGGTTTTTGAGGGCGCTGTGGAAAGGCGACGCTTGAGTGGACCGGGCAATGCGTACTAAGCGCGAACGATGTCGTTGCATCTGATCAAGCTGGCCGTCGGCGTCGACGACCTTGCACACATGAAGAAAGTCCAGGCGGCGCGGCGCAAGCAGCGCCGGCAGAAGCCGCGCTCGCCGCACTGGGTCTATACTCGCAACACGCCGCGGCGCTCCGAGGAGCTTCTGGCCGGCGGCTCGCTCTACTGGGTGGTGCGCGGCGTCATCCGCTGCCGCCAGGAACTGGTCGGCTTCGAGGAGGACATCGACCAGGACGAGGGCAAGAAATACTGCCGGATCAAGGTCAAGCGAACGATCATCCCGACCTCGCCGCGGGCCTGCCAGGCCTTCCAGGGCTGGCGCTATCTGGAGCCCGACCGGGCGCCGCCTGACCTGTCGCAAGGCGACACCGCCGACATGCCGCCGGAAATGGCAGCCGAACTGAAGCGGCTGGGGTTGCTGTAGGGACAGCCCATGATCAGTCTTTGCGTGGTCCCGGGACGGCTTCGATCAGGCTGATCGGGGAGCGGGTGGGAATCACCCGCACCGTTTCCAGGCCAGCCGCTGCGAAGAGCGCCGCGTACTGCGCCTCGGTGCGCTCCTGTCCGCCCACCGTGATCATCATGTTGATGTCGAACAGCTTGGCCTCTGCCGCTGCGTTGCCCGGCGGGATGATGCGTTCGCCGACCAGCAGGCGGCCGCGCGGCGGCATCGCCAGCCGGCAGTTGCGCAGGATGGTCGTCGCCTCGTCGTCCTTCCAGTTGTGGATGATGCTTTTCAGCACATAGAGATCGCCGCCCCCGGGTACGGCGGCGAAGAAGTCACCCGGCACGAACTCGGCCCGGCCCAGGACGTCGAGACGTTCGAACAGTTGCCTTGTGTCCTCGGTCGGTGGCGAGCGATCGAATATCACGGCATGCAGTGGCGCATGGGCGCGCAGCAGCGCCGCCATGAGGGCGCCCTGTCCGCCGCCGACATCGACGATCGCGCGGACAACGGAAAAATCATACGCCTCGAGGATTGCGCCGGCCTCCTGCTCCGAGAAGCCGGTCATCGCGTCGTTGAAGAGCGCCGCAGCAGTCGGGTGCTCGCCAAGATACTCGTAGAACGGCCGGCCATGCAGTTGCTCGAAAGCCGACTTTCCGGTGGCGATGACCCGAGGAAGCTGCCCAAAGGCGTTCCACAGCAGCTCGTCACCGTAGAGCATGGCCGTGCTTCGCAACGAGCCCGGTTGGTCACGCCGCAGCAGCTCGGCCATCGCCGTCGTTTCGAAGACGCCGCCGGCAGCCTCGGCAAACACGCCGATGCTCGCGAGGGCCCGCAAGAGACGATGGAGAGCGACCGCCTCCGCTCCCACCAGTGCCGCCAGTTCCCGTGCGGTCTGCGGCCTTTGCGCCAGATGGTCGGCGAGTCCGAGTTTCGCCGCCACATGGATCATCTGGGTGATGCGAAAGCCCATGATGAGCTGGCGCAGCCGGTTCATGTCCTCCTGGCGGGGAACGGGTACGGTCGACATGAGCCTGCTCCATCAAACCACGCTACGCCTTGGCGCCTACAGCAGGCGCACACTCTACGACGATTTGGTGGTACGAGAGCGGCGTTTGCGGGAACGCTTGTCCGGCGGTACGACGGTCTCCACCCTCGTCAGCAGGTCGAAGAGCCATGTCAGGCCCTCGTCCATCATCGCCACCTTGGGGGCGACGGCGTTCAAGCGGAAGGTCGGCAGGGACAGCGGGGCATCGACGGCCACGATTCCGAAACGCGCCGCATTCATGGCAACCAGGCGCCGCGGCAAGGCGGAGATCAGGCCGGTCTCGGCGATGGTGGCGAGGGCGAGCATGAAGTTCGGGACGGTGAGCCCGATCCGCCGTGTCACGCCGCGGCTTGCCAGCGCGTCGTCGACAAAGCCGTAGGGGTCGCCGGTATGGGAGACCACGAGGTGCTGCATGTCGCAGAACCGCTTCAGGGTGGGATCGGCGGCAAAGGCGTGCCCCCGGCGCATGGCGATGACGAAATCCTCCTCGTACATGAAGCGCTTCTCGAATCGTGGCGGGATGTCGTCCGACGGGATGATCGCGACATCCATGGCGCGTGCCTCGAGATCGGCCAGCGCCATCTCCCAGACGCGGGCCGGCGACGGCAGGATCTGGCGCACGCTGATGTCGATGCGCGGCGCAACACGGTCGAGGGCGACGAGGAGCGGGTGCAGCACGACGGCCGAGATGCCGTCGGGGGCGCCGATCGCGAACCGGCGCGTCGAGGTCGACGGGTCGAACGGCGCGGCGGTCGCGATGACGCTGCGGACGCGCGCCAGCACCTCGGCGATCGGCCCGGCCAGCTCGTTTGCCCGGGCCGTCGGCACCACGCCCTTGGGCGTTCGCAGGAACAGCGGGTCGTTGAGCAGGCGGCGGAGCCTGCCGAGCCCGTGGCTGACCGCCGACGGCGTCAGGCGGAGCCTGTCCGCGGCGCGACCCACGTGGCGCTCCTCCAGCACGACCTCGAACAGCGCGAGGAGGTTGAGGTCGGCGCGTGAGAGATCAATCTTGTTCAGCATATCCCTGAAATCATGTCACTGTATTCACCACTCCGCATCTGCGATTCCAGGGTCGGCGGTTGGACCTTCAATGGAGGCACAGATGACGGTGATGATCGTTTCCGAGGTGGCCGGGCAGTCGGCCCAAGGCTACGACGGCATGCTGGCAACCGTGGGCGATGCGCTGCGCCAGGCGCCCGGCTTCATCATGCATGCGTCGCATCGGGTAGACGCCGGCTGGCGGATCGTCGAGCTGTGGGCCTCCCGGGAGGAGGCGACGCAGTTCTTCGCCAACCACGTCGCGCCGCATCTGCCGGACGGCATCCGGCCGAAGCTCTCCTTCCAGCCTCTGCACAGCCTGGTGAAGCCGTGATGGACGTCGTCGAGAAGAGCGAGGCGG
>JBEVJK010000003.1:0-40538 GCA_040510195.1 Mesorhizobium sp.
CAAGACCACCGGCGGGGCGCTGGGAAGGCGCCATACATTTACTTTACGAGGCACTGACCCAGCGCCCCGCTTCCCGACTGCTCCCGACAGGGAGAGTTCTTTGACAATGGCCAGACCGGAAACGGGGCGTGGCGACGGGGAAGAATGTGCACAGTGCTCGCCTCACCTGTCATCAACCGAGTGGTAATTGACCTGGACTCACTGCCGTGCAACCGGTCTGCAGCGCATCGATAGCCTCGGAATGCAAAAAGATGTTTCTTCCGGGCAAGCCCATATCCTGTGATTGATTCCATTGCTCTCTGCTGTTCTTTTCGGTATGTGCCCAAAAACGTATTCGAGAGGGAATCGTAATGGCTGATCACACTCCGACCGGCCCCGTCGAATTGGGCGGGAAGATGGACTATCCCGAACACCAGAAGACGTATTCCCTGTTCATATCTCTAACGAAATACGGCGCGCTCGTCTGCGCCGCTCTTCTCATTGCCATGGCCTTCGGATTCTTCACGACGGCCGGTTTCTTTTCGGGTCTCATCCTGTTTATCGTTATTTGCGCTGTCGGAGCCTATCTGCTCCGCGGAGTGCCGGCGCACATCACCTGAGCCATTTCCCGCGGACGCTGACTCTCCGCGTCCGCTCAACGTTCCAGGCGAAAGGATCGCGCGGTGGGACAGACAGTTTTCGTGCCGAAGGAAGTGGACGCGAATGAGCCGCGTGTGGCGGCATCGCCGGACACTGTCAAACGACTGGCCGCGCTTGGCTTCGACCTGATCGTCGAGGCAGGCGCAGGTACGCGTTCCCGCATCATCGACGACGAGTTCGCCAAGGCTGGGGCCTCGATCGGCAAGGCAAGCGATGCGGCGAAGGCGGATGTCGTTCTCAAGGTGCGGCGCCCGACGGAATCGGAATTGAAGAGCTACAAAAAAGGCGCTGCCGTCATTGCCACCATGGACCCGTATGGGAATGAACCCTCCGTACAGGCGATGGCCGCTGCCGGAGTCACTGCCTTCTCCATGGAATTGATGCCCCGCATCACGCGTGCGCAGTCGATGGACATTCTCTCTTCGCAAGCCAATCTCGCCGGCTATCAGGCGGTGATCGACGGGGCGTCGGAATATGACCGCGCGCTGCCGATGATGATGACCGCGGCGGGCACGGTTCCTGCAGCCAAGGTTTTTGTCATGGGAGCGGGTGTCGCTGGTCTCCAGGCGATCGCGACAGCGCGACGGCTCGGTGCGGCAGTCACTGCCACAGATGTGCGTCCGGCCGCCAAGGAGCAGGTGGCCTCGCTCGGCGGCAAATTCGTCGCAGTCGAGGACGAGGAGTTCAAGGCGGCGGAGACTGCCGGCGGCTACGCGAAGGAGATGTCCAAAGAGTATCAGGCCAAGCAAGCCGCGCTTGTCGCCGATCACATCGCCAAGCAGGATATCGTCATCACAACAGCGCTCATCCCCGGCCGGCCGGCCCCGAAGCTGGTTTCCGCCGCCATGGTCAAGTCGATGAGGCCAGGTTCGGTGATCGTTGACCTGGCGGTCGAGCGCGGCGGTAATGTGGAAGGCGCGGTTCCGGGCAAAGTAGTGACCACTGATAGTGGCGTGACCATTGTCGGACACCTCAACGTTCCGGGGCGTGTCGCTGCATCGGCATCGCTGCTCTATGCCAAGAACCTCTTCGCCTTCCTGGAAACGATGGTTGACAAGGCGACCAAGTCGCTGTCGATCAATCGCGAGGATGAACTGGTGAAAGCGACGATGCTGACAGACGGTGGCAAGGTCGTGCATCCGAATTTCACCCCGGCGTCGGCCGCGCCAGCAAAGAATGTCGAAGCGGTGGAGCCCGCGCCGCCCAAACCGGTCAAGAAGGCCGCCGCTGGCGCAGCGCCAGTCGCTGGTCCTGTTGAGGAAGGGCAGGCCAAGCCTGCCGCCAAAAAGCCTACCGCCAAGAAATCCAAGGGAGATGCGTGATGGAAAAGACCGCTCTCGAACAGGCGCTGGATCAACTCGAGCAGGCCGTGGCAGCCGTGCGACTGGCCTTTACGGACCTCGAAAAAGCTGAGGGAGTGGCTGGCGCCGCAGGCGACGCCGCCCACGCGCTATCCGGCGGCGCGATCGATCCCTTCGTTTTCCGTTTCGCGATCTTCGTGCTGGCGATCTTCGTTGGCTACTACGTCGTCTGGTCGGTCACTCCAGCGCTGCACACGCCGCTGATGGCTGTCACAAACGCGATTTCCTCGGTGATCGTGGTCGGCGCGCTGCTTGCGGTCGGCATCTCGGCAAGCGGGCTTGCGACGGGCTTCGGCTTCATCGCGCTCGTCCTCGCCTCGGTCAACATTTTCGGCGGCTTCCTCGTCACACAGCGCATGCTCGCGATGTACAAGAAGAAAGAGAAGTGAGATGAACGCGAACTTCGCCTCCTTCCTCTATCTCGTCTCCGGCATCCTGTTCATTCTGGCTCTGCGCGGCCTCTCACATCCGACGACCAGCCGGCAGGGCAACATCTACGGCATGATCGGCATGGGCATCGCGATCGTGACGACGCTCGCGCTGGCGACCCCAAACCCAAGCGGCTTCGGTCTGATCCTGATCGGACTGGCGGTCGGCGGCAGTGTTGGCGCGGTGACTGCGCGGCGCATCGCCATGACGTCGATGCCACAGCTCGTCGCCGCCTTCCATAGCCTCGTCGGTTTTGCCGCGGTGATGGTTGCCGCGGCAGCGATGTACGCGCCGGAAAGTTTCGGCATTGGCACAGTCAATGACATTCATTCGCAGGCGCTGGTCGAAATGTCGCTCGGCGTCGCCATAGGCGCGATCACCTTCACTGGATCGGTGATTGCATTTCTGAAGCTCGACGGACGAATGTCCGGCAAGCCGATCCTGTTGCCGATGCGCCATTTTGTGAACGCTGCACTGGCGATCGCGCTTGTGGTTCTCATCGTTCTTCTGGTGACGACTGAAAGCACGTTCGTGTTTTGGTTGATCGTGGCGTTGTCGCTGTTGCTCGGCGTTCTGATCATCATTCCGATCGGCGGGGCGGATATGCCTGTCGTCGTGTCGATGCTGAATTCCTATTCCGGCTGGGCTGCGGCCGGCATCGGCTTCACCCTCGGCAATCTGGCGCTGATCATCACGGGCGCGCTTGTTGGGTCTTCCGGCGCGATCCTTTCATACATCATGTGCAAGGGCATGAACCGCTCCTTCATCTCCGTTATCCTTGGCGGCTTCGGCGGTGAGACCGTGGCCGCAAGCGATGACGGCGTCGAGCGGACTGTCAAGCAAGGTTCGGCCGACGATGCGGCCTATCTGATGGCAAATGCACAAAAGGTGATCATTGTGCCGGGCTACGGCATGGCTGTCGCTCAGGCTCAGCACGCGCTGCGCGAAATGGCGGACAAGCTCAAGGCCAACGGGGTCGAGGTCAAATACGCGATCCATCCGGTCGCCGGCCGCATGCCGGGCCATATGAACGTGCTTCTGGCCGAAGCCAATGTGCCGTACGACGAGGTCTTCGAACTTGAGGATATCAATTCCGAATTTTCGCAGGCCGACGTGGCCTATGTCATCGGCGCAAATGATGTGACCAACCCGTCAGCCCGCGACGACAAGTCTTCGCCGATCTATGGCATGCCTATTTTGGATGTCGACAAGGCGCGCACCTGTCTGTTCGTCAAGCGTTCGCTCGGGTCGGGCTATGCCGGCATAGACAACACGCTTTTCTACAAGGATGGGACGATGATGCTGCTCGGCGACGCAAAAAAGATGACCGAGGAAATCGTCAAGGCGATGGATCATTGATCTGGGCGACCTCGCCTATGCAAGAAAAGCCCGGCAATGCCGGGCTTTTCTTTAAGTCTCTTGCGGTCG
Source organism: Mesorhizobium sp. (assembly GCA_040510195.1). Classification (GTDB taxonomy): domain Bacteria; phylum Pseudomonadota; class Alphaproteobacteria; order Rhizobiales; family Rhizobiaceae; genus JBEVJK01. The sequence continues at coordinate 3,858 of JBEVJK010000003.1, forward strand.
CGCGGTGAGGATGCGGGATACTGCGAGCGCTCGAAATCAGCCCGCCGGGTTTGGCATCCGAAGCTGGAACTGACTGACGCCGACCGCCAGATTTAGGCCAGTCTGGGCCTGAATGCTGACCGGCTGCAGGGTGAAAGTGCGCTCTGATCCACCGACCAGCACATTCGCACCTGCGCCGATGGCGGCGGTGGCTTCGGCGCTGGCTCCGACATAATTGCCAGCGAGGGCGCCCGGCGCGTAGATATCGGCGTTCGGGGCGAGCACCAGCCACTGCATCAGCGTCTTTTCCGTCACGCCGACATCCAATCCAAATTTGTTGACTTTGCCTACATAGACTTCCGGAGCGAGAGCTTTTGAGCTGGGCCTGAATGTGCAGTTCAGATCCTTACTTGACCCGATGATGAAGCCCGCTCCGCCTTGGATCGAACATTCCAGCATGCCGACTGCGATGCCTTCGCGGGTCATCGCAGGCATGGCGAGAAGCGACAGGGCGGCAGCTCCGGCAAAAGCAATCTTTCTCATTGCAGTTCCTCCTGAGAGTCGTCGGGGGATAACTGCCTTCCGGCAACAAGGTTCCGGACGACGAAGGTCAGGCACTGGACTGCGACATTTGGGCGAAACGACTGCCTGCTTCGGATCGATTTACCGTTTCCAGCCATACATTGGACGGTGGATTGGCGAAACTGGCCGCTACGCACCACTTCGCAATGTTCACGTCACGCTCGCGCCGCGGCGTCGTTTACAAAGAGCGCGGGCACTCTACACGCTGGAAACGTCGTGCCATTTCCGGGACGGAAAAGCGGGGTCAGGCTCCGCGTGTGCGGGCCAAGCCCTCCACCGCCGGCTGGTAGTTGGGGTCAAGCTGCGCTGCGCGCGCATAGGACTTGGCGGCCTTGGCCTTCTCGCCCCGGCGCTCGTAGATCAAAGCCTGGTTCGCCCAGCTTTCCGCCACGCGATCATTGAGCTTGATCGCCATATTGAAGTCGGCGAAGGCATTCTCCTCGTCGTTCTGCGCGATATAGGAGAGTCCCCGGCCGTTATATGGTTCCGCGGAGTCGGGAGAGAGAGAGATTGCAGTCGAGAAATCCTCGATAGCATAGGCATGCTGGCCCTGCTGTTGATAGATCAGACCACGATTGTGGTATGCCCGCGGGTCAGTCGTATCGAGCTGGATCGCCTTCTGGAAATCGTTGAAAGCTTCCTGGGTTCGGCCCGCCTTGCGGTAAAGGTTGCCGCGGCCGATATAGGCGGCGTCGTAGTTGGGGTTCAGCTGAATGGCGCGGTTATAGTCATTGAGCGCACTCGCTTGATCGCCGACATAGCGATGGATGAGAGCCCGATTGGAATAGGCTTGGTAGAAGTTCGGGTTGATCTCGATCGCCCTGTCGAAATCCCTCATCGCCTCGCGATATTTGCCGGCGCGGCCATAGGCTGAGCCGCGAATATTGTAGGCTTCCGGATCGCTCGAATTGCGTTCGATCACCGAGGTGAGGGAGGCGATGTTTTCGTTCGATCCCTGAGCTGTGTCGATCGTAGTGATTTCACCGGCCGGTCCCGACTGACACGCTGCAAGGGGCAGGGTCGCAAGAACAAGCAAAACGAACGCACTGTGTCGCCAGCCGAGTCTCGGGGCGTTCGTGGTATCGCGCATGCCGATCATCCCTCTCCTCTGCCCGCCTATGCGCCTTCCTAAGCAGTTTCTCTGCCTCGGAAGGAAACTGCGTCCTGGTTCGCATTCAGAACGGCGGACACCATCGGAGTTGCCGCTCCGTAGCTATGTGAGCATCGAATCCAGCTTGCCGGTGCTCACACTTCGAGTTCCGGCCGCGAAAACGGTCGAAACAAAAAGGTGGCGGCGATTCGTTCATCGCCCCACCTCTGCACTAATCCCTGAAAAAGGACAAAAACTAGGCGATCAGCGTGCTGGCCGTGCCGGAGCAGGCTTTGCGCCTGGAAGCAGGCCTTCACGCTGTGCACGCTTGCGCGCCAGCTTGCGGGCGCGGCGAACGGCTTCCGCCTTCTCGCGGGCGCGCTTCTCGGAAGGCTTCTCGTAGTGTCCGCGCATCTTCATTTCGCGGAAAATGCCTTCGCGCTGCATCTTTTTCTTCAGCGCGCGAAGCGCCTGATCAACATTGTTGTCGCGGACGAGTACCTGCACGTGTGATCCTGTCTTTCGGTTATTAATCAAGAGGCAAGCGGCAATACCCTCATGCCTCCGCAGTGGCTGGCCACCACGAATTGTGGCGGCTGATAGCAGAATCGGTTTCTGTTGTCTACCCGCAAGCGGAGGCCGACGCTTCTTTCGCCTTCAGGGCCGAAAATCGCAAGGCATAAGCCGCGCGGAAAGGACGCCACAGCCAAGCTGACCGTCGATATGGCGGGTCTCCGAGAGGATGCACGCTGGATCTTGCACATGCCGATCCGGCGCAAAGCGGCAATCGCCGTCGCAAACAGCGCAAAGCTGGCAGCGGCTATTCGCTAGTGATACACGTCGCCCCGAACCGGGGCCGAAGGCCGGTTCAGGCGTTGCGAGGCTTGGAAACATGCGGAAATATTCGGTCTTTGCCATAGCCCGGGAGGCCATGCGCGGCCACAAGGGGTGGGAAGAGCAGTGGGCGTCTCCTGATCCCAGGAACGAGTATGACGTCGTCATCGTGGGCGCTGGCGGGCACGGACTTGCCACGGCCTACTACCTTGCAAAGGAGCACGGCATCACCAATGTCGCTGTGCTTGAAAAGGGCTGGCTGGGGGGCGGCAACACCGGCCGCAACACGACGATCATCCGTTCCAACTACCTCTACGACGAATCCGCCGGCATCTACGATCATGCGGTAAAACTTTGGGACGGGCTCAGCCAGGACCTCAACTACAATGTCATGTATTCGGCGCGCGGCGTCATGATGCTGGCGCACAGCGTCCATGACACACAGGTGCTCAAGCGGCACATCCATGCCAACCGGCTGAACGGCGTCGACAATGAATGGCTGACGCCAGAACAAGCGAAGGACTATTGTCCGCCGCTCAACATTTCCAAGACTGCGCGTTATCCGGTTGTGGGCGCGGCGCTACAGCGTCGCGGAGGCACGGCGCGCCACGACGCGGTCGCCTGGGGCTATGCACGGGCGGCGTCCGCGCGTGGTGTCCATATCATCCAGAATTGCGAGGTGACCGGCATCAAGCGCTCGCCGAACGGCCATGTGACGGGCGTCGAGACGACCCGCGGCTTCATCGGCGCCAAGAAGATCGGCGTCGTTGCAGCCGGCCATTCGTCAGTGATCATGCAGATGGCGGATGTGCGTATGCCGCTTGAAAGCTATCCGCTGCAGGCTCTCGTGTCGGAGCCGGTGAAGCCGGTATTCCCGTGCGTCGTAATGTCGAACACAGTGCATGCCTACATTTCCCAGTCGGACAAGGGCGAACTGGTGATCGGCGCCGGAACCGATCAGTACATCTCCTATTCGCAGACCGGTGGGCTACACATCCTGAACCACACGCTCGACGCGATATGCGAGATGTTTCCGATGTTCACGCGCATGAAGATGCTGCGTTCCTGGGGTGGCATCGTCGACGTGACGCCGGACCGTTCGCCGATCCTCGCGAAAACGCCGGTCAAGGGGCTTTACGTCAATTGCGGCTGGGGCACCGGCGGCTTCAAGGCGACTCCGGGCTCGGGCCATGTCTTCGCCTACACGATCGCCAACGACAATCCGCATCCCATCAACGCGCCCTTTACGCTGGAGCGCTTCCGCACCGGGCGGCTGATCGACGAGGCGGCGGCGGCCGCCGTCGCCCACTGAGGGATCGCCATGCTTCTGATCCGCTGCCCCTATTGCGAGGAAGAGCGTCCGGAGCTCGAGTTCCGCAACGCCGGCGAGGCACATGTCGTGCGCTCGACCGAGATCGCTGCCGAGGGCGACGAGGAGTTCGAGGCGTTCCTGTTCATGCGCGCCAACCCCAAGGGTCTCATCTTCGAGCGCTGGCGGCACATCCATGGCTGTGCGCGCTTCTTCAACGCCGCGCGCGATACCGTCACCGACAAGTTCGTGGTGACCTACAGGGCGGGCGAGCCCAAGCCGGAGATCCTTTCGGCAGCCAACGACAGCGGCCCGGCGGCCTGGGCGAACCGTCCGCCGGCGGCCCTCAACGTCAGGAAGCCGGCGTCGCGGCGCACACCTGCCCCCAAGGGAGACGCGTAATGGCGGTTACGCTGCGCATCGAGGGCAAGGGCCGCCTGACACCCGCCCGCACCGCTCGCTTTTCGTTTGACGGCCAATCTTATCAAGGACTTGCCGGCGACACACTGGCCTCGGCGCTGCTCGCCAACGGCGTCCATCTTGTTGGCCGTTCATTCAAGTACCATCGCCCGCGCGGCATTCTCTCGGCCGGCGCCGAGGAGCCCAATGCACTGGTCTCGGTGGAGCGGGATGCGGCGCGGCGCACGCCGAACGTGCGCGCCACGGTGCAGGAGCTCTATGACGGGCTGTCGGCGCACTCGCAGAACCGGTGGCCGTCGCTCGCCTTCGACGTCGGGGCGGTGAGCGATATGGCCTCGCCGATGTTCTCGGCGGGCTTCTACTACAAGACCTTCATGTGGCCGAAGGGGGCCTGGAAGAGCGTCTACGAGCCGAACATCCGCAACGCCGCGGGGCTCGGCGTGGCGCCCGACCAGCCCGATCCCGACCGCTATTCGGCGCGCTTTGCGCATTGCGAGGTGCTGGTGATCGGCGGCGGCGCGGCCGGGCTGGCGGCGGCGCTGGCGGCGGCGGAGGGCGGCGTCCGGGTGATCCTCGCCGACGAGCAGGCGGCGTTCGGCGGGGCGCTGCGCTTCGAGGCGGGCGCCGAGATCGACGGCCTGGACGGCTGGAGCTGGGGCGAAAAGACGGCCGCCCGCCTGGCGGCGATGCCGAACGTCCGCGTTTTGGCGCGCACCACGGCCTTCGGCTACTACGCCCAGAACCTCGTCGGGCTGGTCGAGCGGATGAGCGATCATCTCGCACAGCCGGACGGCGACCTGCCTCGCGAAAGGCTGTGGCAGGTGCGGGCCAGGCGCGTGGTGCTGGCCACCGGCGCCATCGAGCGCCACATGGTGTTTCCGGACAACGACCGTCCGGGGATCATGCTGGCGGCAGCGGCGCGCACTTATCTCAACCACTTTGGCGTGGCGGTCGGGCGCAAGATCGCCGTCTACACGGCCAACGATTCGGCCTATGCGGCGGCAGCGGACCTCAAGAAGGCGGGGGTCGACGTCGCGGCGATCGTCGACCTGCGCGACCAGCCGACGGGGCCGGCGGTCGAGGAGGCCCGGGCGCTGGGCATCGAGATCCAACCCGGCTCGGCGGTGGTCGGAACCGGCGGCCGGCTGCGCGTTTCTTCGGTGACGGTCAGGCCGAAGGCCGGCGGCGCCACGCGGACTTTTCCCATCGACGCGCTGCTCGTCTCGGCGGGCTGGACGCCTTCCGTGCACCTCTTCTCGCAGTCGCGCGGAAAGGTGGCCTTCGATGCCGAAAGCCAGCGCTTCCTGCCGGGCGTCTACGCCCAGGACTGCGTGTCGGTCGGCGCCTGCAACGGCACCGACGCGCTCGCCGACACCGTGGCCGAGGCGCTGGCGGCGGGCGAGCAGGCGGCCAAGGCAGCCGGCGGCAAGGCCGCCCGCAAGGCGACGGCACGGCTCAAGGCGGACAGCGCCGAGGCATGGGCCGGCGGCCAGCTGGGCGCTTCGCCGGGCGCCGGCGCCGACAGCACCGCCAAGGCCTTCGTCGATTTCCAGAACGACGTGACGGCCAAGGACATCCGGCTGGCGGTGCGCGAGGGCATGCGCTCGATCGAGCACGTCAAGCGCTTCACCACCAACGGCATGGCGACCGATCAGGGCAAGACCTCCAACATGCACGGGCTGGCGATCGCCGCCGATACGCTCGGCAAGCAGATTCCGGAGGTCGGGCTGACGACCTTCCGGGCGCCCTACACCCCGGTGACGTTCGGCGCCATCATCGGCCATTCGCGTGGCCCGCTGTTCGATCCGACCCGGCGGACGGCGATCCACCCATGGGCGGAGGCGCAAGGGGCCGTCTTCGAGGATGTCGGCCAATGGAAGCGGGCCTGGTATTTTCCGCGCGCCGGCGAGGACATGCATGCCGCCGTCAACCGGGAATGCGCGACGGTGCGCAGGGCGGCGGGCCTGTTCGATGCCTCGACGCTGGGCAAGATCGACGTGGTGGGGCCCGACGCCGCGCGCTTCATGGAGCTGCTCTACACCAATCCCTGGGAAAAACTGGAGCCGGGCCGTTGCCGCTACGGCATCATGCTGCGCGAGGACGGCTTCATCTACGACGACGGCGTGGTCGGACGGCTGGCGCCGGACCGCTTCCACGTGACGACGACCACCGGGGGTGCTGCGCGCGTCATGAACCATATGGAGGACTACCTCCAGACCGAGTTCCCCTCGCTCAAGGTCTGGCTGACCTCCGTCTCGGAACAATGGGCGGTGATCGCCGTGCAGGGGCCGAGATCGCGCGACATCATCGCGCCGCTCGTGAAGGACATCGACCTTTCCGACGCCGCCATGCCGCACATGTCGGTGCGCCAAGGCACGATCCTCGGGGTGCCGACCCGGCTCTTCCGCATGTCGTTCACCGGTGAGCGCGGCTTCGAGGTCAACGTTCCGGCCGACTACGGGCAGGCGGTCTGGGAGGCGCTGTGGTCGGAAGGCCAGAAGCACGGCGCCGCTGCCTACGGCACCGAGGCCATGCACGTGCTGAGGGCCGAGAAGGGATACATCATCGTCGGGCAGGACACCGACGGCACGGTGACCCCCGACGATGCCGGGCTCGATTGGGCGATCGGCAAGAAGAAATCGGATTTCGTCGGCATCCGCGGGATGCGACGGCCTGACCTCGTCGCCAAGGGGCGCAAGCAGCTGGTCGGGCTGAGGACGCGTGAGCCACGGACAGTGCTGGAAGAGGGCGCGCAGGTCGTCGCCGACCCGCAGCAGGCGATCCCGATGACGATGATCGGCCATGTGACGTCGAGCTACTGGTCGGAGAATTGCGGCCGCTCGATCGCGCTGGCCCTGGTGGCCGGCGGGCGCGACAGGATGGGCGAGACGCTCTACGTGCCGATGCCGGACAAGACGATAGAGGTGGAGGTCGTGTCCCCCGTCTTCTTCGACGAGAAGGGAGAGCGCCTCAATGGCTAGGGCGGCAAGGACCGTGGAGCAGCCTTCCGCAGCGCGCCATGCGGCGCTTTCGGGCCGCAGCGCCGGCGGCGAGGGCGTATCCATCGCCGTGCTCGGGCCGGCGGAGCGGGTGTCGCTGAGGGCGCCGGCGGCTTCGCTGGCCGCGCTTTCCAAGGCGCTCGGCGTCGCGCTGCCCGACAGGCCCAAGAGCTCGGCGCTCGCCAAGGGCGGCCTGCTGCCGGCGGCGCGGGCGCGGGCCGGTAGCCGCGCCGCACTCTGGCTCGGGCCGGACGAGTGGCTTTTGCTGGACGAGTCCGGCAGCAGCCTCGTCGCCGACTGCGCCAAGGCCAAGGCGCTCTCTTCGACCGTCGACATCTCGCATCGCAACGTCGCCATCGCGGTCGCCGGGCCGGCGGCCGAGGCGACGCTCAGCGCGGGCTGCCCGCAGGACCTCTCGGCCGCTGCGTTCCCCGTCGGCGCCTGCTCGCGGACGATCCTGGGCAAGGTCGAGATCGTGCTCTGGCGGACCCGGACGGATACGTTCCGGGTTGAATGCTGGCGCTCATTCGCCGACTATGTCTTCGGATTCCTGTCGGAAGCGGCACGCGACGCAGCGGCGTGAGGAGGCCGGACATGGCCAATCGAGACAGCAAGGACAAGCAGCCGGCCAAGCCGAAGGACGACAAGCCTTCCCCCGAGGAGCTGGACGAGGAGCTCGAGGAAGGCCTGGAGGACTCCTTTCCGGCGAGCGATCCTCCCTCCGTCACCCAACCGACCATCCCCGGCGGGCCGCGCCGGGGCTGACAATCGGGGTCCCGTCAGGTCGCTGAGATGCCGCCGTCCACGGACAGCATGTGGCCGGTCATGAAGGAGTTCTTCGGATCGGCCGCGAAGAGGATGGCCTCCACCACCTCGTCGATCTCGGCGACGCGCTTCATGGGCACGCCCCGGGTCAGCTGGGCAATGGCCGCGTCCTGGCGGTCGCCGGCCAGCTTGACGAAATCGCCGACCATCCTGGTTCGCGCGTAGGACGGGCACACGGCGTTCACGCGTATGCCCTTGGAGGCATATTCGATGGCTGCCGCCCGGGTCAGACCGACGACGCCATGCTTGGCCGCGGTGTAGACGGAGAGCCGGGCCGCCCCCGTCAGGCCGGCGATCGAGGCGATGTTGACGATGGTACCGCCGCGCCCGCTGGCGCGGTTCTGCCGCTCCATGACCGGAATCTGGTGCTTCAAGGCATAGAAGACGCCGAGCAGGTCGACCTCGACGATGCGGCGGGCCTCGTCTGACGGCACCTGGGGCAGCTTGACGAAGCTCTGCGCGACGCCGGCGTTGTTGATGGCGATGTCGAGGCGCCCGAAGCGCGACACGGCGAGCGACACGAGCGCCTCCGACAGGTCCTCGTCGGCAATGTCGCCGGCCAGCGTGGCGGTCTCGGCATCGAGCGAAGCAGCCAGGTCCTCCAGCGGGCCGTCCTGCAGATCGGAGAGCACCAGCCTTGCGCCATCGGCCGCGAACCGCTCCGCGGTCCTGCGCCCGAAGCCCCCCGTCGCACCCGTCACCAGAACCGTGAGGTCCTGAAAGCGCCCCATGTCATCCCTTCCCGTCGATGAGGCGAGCCGCGCGTTCGGCAAGCAAACTCACCGCGTCGCCGTAGTGCCTCGCTTTTTCAGGATTAGAGGCATTTCCGTCAAGTGCGCGCTTGTAAACGCCCTGGCAGATGGCTGCGAGGCGGAAGAAGGCGAAGGCGAGCTGGAAGGTCCAGTCGCCGATGCCCGCGAGCCCGCGCCGCGCGCAGTAGCGGGCGACATAGTCCGTCTCGGACGGCAGGCCGAGCGCCGTGCGGTCGACGCCGTCCAGGCCGCGGAAGAATGACCGATGCGGCAGCCGCCATTGCATGCACTGGTAGGCGAGGTCGGCGACCGGATGGCCGAGCGTCGACAGTTCCCAGTCGAGCACGGCGACGACAACCGGACGGTCGGCGGCGAAGATCATGTTGTCGAGCCGGTAGTCGCCATGCACCAGCGCGACCTGGCCGTCGTCGGGAGGCAGCGCCGTCTCCAGCCAGGCGATCAGCCGGTCCATGTCGGCGACCCGCCCGGTCTCGGAGGCGCGATACTGGCTCGACCAGCGGCCGAACTGCCGGGCGAAATAGTTGCCGGGCCGTCCGAAGTCGGCGAGTCCCGCCGCCTGCGGGTCGACAGCATGGAGGGCGGCGAGGGTGGCGTTCATGGCGTCGTAGAGGGCGGCGCGCTCGCTTGGGCCCGTGGCCTCGGGCAGCGCCGGATCCCAGAAGATGCGGCCCTCGACATGGGCCATCACGTAAAACATGCGGCCGAGCGGCGAGTCCTCGCCGGCCAAATGGAGCACGTCCGGCACCGGGAACCCCTGGCGGGCCAGCGCCGCCATCACCCGGAACTCGCGGTCGACCTGATGTGCCGACTTGAGCAAGGTGCCGGGCGGCTTCGCCCTGAGCACATAGCTGCCGCTACCTGCGTCGAGGCGGTAGGTCGGGTTGGACTGGCCGGTCGGAAACTTCTCGATCGCCAGCGGCCCGCGAAAGCCGGGCACGTGATTTGCCAGATAGGGGAGCAGGACGGCCGGATCGAGCGCGGCGCCTGCGCTCATTGCGCCGGCACTTCCCGCCGTTCCATCACCGCCAGAGTGAGCCATTTCGCGGTGATCGCCGGCTTCGGCGCATCCTCGATCTCGATCGTCACGTTGTAGGTGATCTGGATCCAGCCGGATGGACGGGCGTTGACGTCGGCGAGGAAGAAGCGGGCGCGGATGCGGGCGCCGGACTTGACCGGCGAGATGAAGCGCAGCTTGTCGAAGCCGTAGTTGATCGCCATGCCGGCGCCCTCCAGCGTCGGCAAGGTCTCGTAGGTCATCGCCGAGAGCAGGGACAAAAGCAGGAAGCCGTGGGCGATGGTGCCGCCGAAAGGCGTCTCGCGAGCCGCGCGCTCGGGGTCGACGTGGATGAACTGATGGTCGTCGGTGGCGTCGGCGAACTGGTCGATCATCGTCTGGGTGACCTCTCGCCAGGGCGAAAGGCCAACTTCCTTGCCGGCGTTGGCCAGCAACACATCCAAGGTGATCGACTTCAAAAGATGCACTCCATTCCGGCCGGCGTCAGTCCTTGAACAAGGTCAGGCCGTGCTGCACCGATTGGCCGCCGTCGATCGGAAGGATGGCTCCGGTGACATAGCTGCCAGCCTGGCTGCACAGATACAGCGTTGCGCCGGCGATGTCACCCGGCGTGCCGATGCGGCCCAGCGGGACATGGGCGGCAACCCGCGCCGCCAGCTCGTCGGTGCCGGTGGCAAAGGCGGTCATCCGGCTGCGGAAAGGCCCCGGCGCAAACGCGTTGACGGTGATGCGGCGCGGGGCGAGCTCGATCGCCAGCGTGCGGGTGAGATGGTGCACCGCCGCCTTGGAGGCCGCGTAGGAATAGGCGTCGTCGGCCAGGGGCTGGGTGCCCATGACCGAGCCGAGGTTGATGACGCGGGCGGGGTCATCGTCGCTGGCGGCGCGTTCCAGCTCGGGAAGCAACTCGCGGGTCAGGTGGAAGACCGCCGCCACGTTGACGCTCATCACCTTCTGCCAGGCATGATAGGGGAAGGATTCGAGAGGGGCACCCCAGGAGGTCCCGGCATTGTTGATCAGGACGGCGAGCCGGTCCGTGCGCTGCCGGACCTCCCCCACCAGCGCTGCGATGCCCTCTTCGGTGGAGACGTCGCCCGCGAATCCTTCCGCCTTGCCTGGGGCGCCGAGCGCGTCGAGCTCGGCGGCGACGCGCGCGCAGTCGGCGCCCTTGCGCGAGGCGATCATCACATGCGCGCCGGCCTCGACCAGCGCGGTGGCGGCCATGCGGCCGATGCCGGTGGCGGCACCGGTGACCAGGGCCCGCTTGCCGGTGACCGAGAACAGGTCGTCGACGTAGCTCATGCTTCGTTTCTCCTCGGGTGGCTGTTCACGCCGCGCGGTCGGTCTATGTTTCGAATAGGCTGCCCGCGGCGGCTCGGCAAGCGAAGGAGCAGGGCGATGACCGGGATGGACCTTGGCATGACGGAGCGGCTGAAGCCGATCCACGAGCGGGTGAGCCGGATGGTGCGCGACGAGATCATGCCGCTGGAAGGCGAGTTCCTGGCCGAAGTGGGGAAGGCCGGCGACCGCTTCGCCTTCACCGAGCGGCAGACCGAAATCCTGGAGGGCCTGAAGGGCAAGGCGCGCGAGCGCGGCCTGTGGAACTTCTGGCTGACCGGGTCGGAAAGCGGCTTCGGACTGACGACGGTGGAATATGCCTATCTGGCCGAGGAGATGGGCAAGGCTCATCTCGGTGCGGAAACCTTCAACTGCTCGGCGCCAGACACGGGAAACATGGAGGTCCTGGAGCGCTACGGGTCGGAGGACCACAAGAAGCGCTGGCTGGAACCGCTGCTCGACGGGCGAATCCGCTCGGCCTACCTGATGACCGAGCCGGACGTCGCCTCCTCGGACGCCACCAACATCGCCATGCGCTGCGAGATGCAGGACGGCCATTACGTGCTCAACGGCGAGAAATGGTGGTCGTCCGGCGCCGGCGACCCGCGCTGCGCGGTCTACATCGTCATGGTGCGGACCAGCGAGGACGCCGAGAAGCACAAGCGGCACTCGATGGTGCTGGTGCCGGCCGACGCCAAGGGGATCAAGAAGCTGCGCGCGATGACGGTGTATGGCGACGACGACGCCCCGCACGGCCATCTGCACCTGCGCTTCGAGAATGTCAGGGTGCCCTCTGCCAACCTCATCCTGGGCGAAGGCCGCGGCTTCGAGATCGCCCAGGGACGGCTGGGGCCGGGGCGCATCCACCACTGCATGCGGGCGATCGGCCAGGCGGAGCGGGCGCTGGAGCTGTTGTGCCAGCGGGCGACGAGGCGCGAGGCGTTCGGCCAGCCGCTGGCCTCGCTGGGCGGCAACTACGACATCATCGCCGACTGCCGGATGGAGATCGAGATGGCGCGGCTCTTGTGCCTGAAGGCGGCATGGATGATCGATCAGGGCGACGCCAAGGCAGCCGCGCCGTGGATCAGCCAGATCAAGGTGGTGGCGCCGCGGGTGGCGCTGAAGGTGGTGGACGAGGCGATCCAGATGCATGGCGGCGAGGGCATCAGCCAGGACACGCCGCTGGCCCGGGCGTGGACGCATGTGAGGACTTTGCGGCTCGCCGACGGTCCCGACGCGGTGCATCGCAGGCAGGTGGCGCGGGCGGAGTTGCGCAAGCACACCCAGGAGAAAGTGTGACGGCAAGGCAATATAAGGCATGAAGGTATGATAGGATGAAAGCCATCGTCGCACGGGCCTTCGGCGCTTTGGAGGCCCTCGCCTATGCCGACTGGCCCGAGCCCGAAGCGATCGAGGATCGCGTTCTGATCGAGGTCTCGGCGATCGGCGTCAACTTCCCGGACGCGTTGTTGGTCCAGGGAAAATACCAGCTGAAGCCGCCGCTTCCCTTCGTGCCGGGCATGGAGGCGGCGGGTCGCGTCGTGGCCGTGGGGCCGGCCGTCAGGTCGGTCAGGGCCGGCGACCGGGTGGCGGCGCTGATGACTGTCGGCGCCTACGCGCAGCGCGTCGCCGCGCCGGAGGCGCGGGTGACGAAGCTCGACGACGGGGCGAGCGACGCCGATGCCTGCGCGCTGCTGTGCGGTTACGGGACGGCGCACTACGCGCTGAAGCAGCGCGCGGCGCTGGCGCCGGGCGAGACGCTTTGCGTGCTCGGCGCTTCGGGCCTCACCGGGCTGGCCGCGGTGCAGATCGGCAAGGCCGTGGGCGCCCGGGTGATCGCGGTCGCCTCGACCCAGGAAAAGCGCGACGTGGCGGCGGCGAACGGCGCGGATGCGGCGATCGGCTATGATGGCCTGCGCGACACGTTGAAGGGGCTGACCGACGGAAAGGGCGTCGACGTCGCCTTCGATCCGGTGGGCGGCGAGGCGTTCGACGGGCTGGCGCGGGCGATGGCGTGGCAGGGGCGGCTGCTGGTCATCGGCTTCGCTTCGGGCGTCATTCCGGCCTTGCCGGCCAATTTGGCGCTGGTCAAGGGGTTCAGCCTGGTCGGCGTTTTCTGGGGCGCCTTCATCGAAAAGGAGCCGGAAGCCTACGCCGCCAACCAGAAGGAGCTGCTCGGCTGGCACCGATCGGGGATGCTGAGGCCGGTGATCGCCGGCACCATGCCGCTTGCCGACGCCGCCGTGGCGCTGCAGCGCATCGTCGGACGCCGCGTCTCCGGAAAGCTGATCCTGACGCCGTGAGACCCGCTATTCGGCCGGCTCCGGCTCGGTCTTGCGGCTCTGCGCGGCGCGCAGCTCGCGCTTCAGCCGCTTTTCCTCCTCGACCTTCGGGGTGACGAAGCGGCCGAGCAGCAGATAGGCCACCGGGGTGAGGAAGAGGGTGGAGACGGTGGCCAGGCCGAGGCCGCCGACGATCACCCAGCCCAGCGCGACGCGCGCCTCGGCGCCGGCGCCGCTGGCGAACACCAGGGGCACGCCGCCGAGCACGGTGCAGATCATCGTCATCATGACCGGCCGCAAGCGGATGTTCGCCGCCTGCTCGATCGCCTCGCGCACGCTCAGGCCGCGGTCGCGCAGCTGGTTGGCGAATTCGACGATCAGGATGCCGTTCTTGGCCATGACGCCGACAAGCAGCACGAGGCCGATCTGGCTGTAGGCGTTGAGGCTGGTGCCGGTGAGGATCAGCGCAAAGATGGCGCAGGCGAGGCCGAGCGGCACCGTCGCCATGATGATGACGGCGCTGACGAAGCTCTCGAACTGGGCCGCCAGGACCAAGAGGATGATGACCAGTGCAAAGCCGAAGATGGTGATCATGCCGCTGTTGGTCTCGCCGAGCGTCGCCGCTTCGGCAAGCGGCACCAGGCGGCTGCCGGAGGGCAGCAGCGGCTGGGCGATCTGCCGGGCGGCGGCGAGCGCGTCGCCAAGCGCGAAATCGGCGCGCAGGTTGGAGGTGACGGCGACAGAAGGCTGCTGCTGCTCGCGGGTGAGCTGCGGCGGCACGGCGCGTTCGGTGAGCGTGGCGATGGTCGACATCGGCACGTAGCGGCCGTCGCCGGTCTTCAGGAAGACATTCTCCAGGTCGGTCGGGTCGTTGATGGGGTTGGTGGTCGAGACCAGCTTCACCCCATAGGCGCGGTCGCCGATATAGACGTCGGCAATGTCGTTGCCGTCGAGCATCGCCTGCACGGTGGCGGCGAGGCGGGTGATGTCGATGCCAAGGTCGGAGGCGCGGGCGCGATTGATCTCCACCGCCAGCTGCGGCTGGGTGGGGTCGACGGAGAGGCGCGGCTGGACGAAGCGCGGGTCGGCGCTCATGGCGTCGATCACCTTGTCGGCGGCCGCGCTCAGCTTCTTGCGGTCGTTGCCGACCAGCGCGAACTGCAGGCCGTTGCCGGCGCCGCGGATGCCGAGGCTGTTGGGCGAGACCGGAAAGACGCGCACGCTGGGCACCTGCCGAACGAGCCGGGTGATGTCGGCGGTGATCTCCTGCTGCGAGCGGCTGCGCGCGTCCCAGGGTGCCAGCGTGATGACCATGAAGCCGGAATTGTAATTGCCGTTCTGGCCGGCATTCTGGAAGGTCGCCTCGATCTCGCCGGCGTCGCGCATCGGCTGGATCAGGTCCTCGATGCGGCGCATCTGACCGGCGGTATAGTCGAGGCTGACGCCCTGCGGAGCGCTGATCCTCAGCAGCACCACCGAGCGGTCCTCGCTGGGGGTGAGCTCCTGGCGGATGGTGCCGAAGAGCGCAAAGGCTGCGCCGGCAAACAACACCGCGACCATGACCACGATGAGCGGGGCGTCGAGGCAGGCATGCAGCGCGCGGCGGTAGAATTTGAGCAGGCCGCTGCCCAGCCTGCCGATCGCCCCGTGGTCGTGGTGGATGGCCGCCTCGGTCAACATGCGGGAGGCGAGCATCGGGCAGAGCGTGAGCGCGACCACGCAGGAGAGCGCGACGGAGATGGCTAGAACGAAGCCGAACTCGCGGAACAGGCCGCCCGTCTGGCCGGGCAGGAAGGAGATCGGCACGAAGACGGCGATCAGGGTGGCGGTGGTGGCGATCACCGCGAAGAACACCTCCTGTGTGCCGAGGACAGCCGCGGCGCGGGGCCCGAGACCCTGGTTGCGCCGGCGGACGATGTTTTCCAGGACCACGATGGCGTCGTCGACGACGAGCCCGGTGGCGAGGACCAGCGCCAGCAGCGTCAGGATGTTGACCGAGAAGCCGGCCAGGTAGATGGCGGCGACGGTGCCGATCATGGCGACCGGCATGGACAGGCCGGGGATCAGCGTGGCGCGCCAGTCGAGCAGGAAGACGTAGATGACCAAAAGGACGATCGACACCGAAAGGGCGAGCGCAATCTCCACCTCGTGGACGGCGCCGCGCACGAAGACGGCATCGTCGCTGGTGACCTTGATGTTCATG
Organism: Mesorhizobium sp.; assembly: GCA_040510195.1. Classification (GTDB taxonomy): domain Bacteria; phylum Pseudomonadota; class Alphaproteobacteria; order Rhizobiales; family Rhizobiaceae; genus JBEVJK01. The sequence continues at coordinate 19,504 of JBEVJK010000003.1, forward strand.
CCGGCCGGCAGGTTGGGGCGGATCTGGTCGACGGCGGCCCGCACGCCGTCCGAAATTTCGAGCGTGTTGGATTCGGCGGCCCGGATGATGCCGATGCCGATGCCGGTCTTGCCGTCGGACCGCAGCGAGGTACGGCTGATGTCGCCGCCGAGCGTCACCGTGGCGACGTCTTGGATCTTCGTCTCGCCGCCGATGACGATATCGCCGAACTGCTCGGGCGTGGTCACGTCGGCCGTGGTGCGGACGATCAAGTCCTGGTTGGGCGTGGTGATCGAGCCGGCGGGCGTCTCGAAAGCCACCGAGGCCAGCGCGTTGCGCAGGTCGGCGACCGTGTAGCCGAGGCTCGCCAGCTTGCGCTGGTCGATGTCGATGCGGAAGATCTTCTCCCGATCGCCATACACCTGGACGTCGGCGACGCCGGGCACAGCGGCCAGCTCGTCCTCGATCTGGTCCTCGACGACGATGGTCATGTCCTCGACGGACATGTTCTGCGAGGTCACCGCGAGGCGCATCACCGCGTCGGAGTTGGCGTCGGCCTTGACGATACGCGGCGCCTCGGCCAGCTCGGGCAGTTGATTGGCCACCCGGCCCACAGCGTCGCGGACGTCGGAGGCGGCGACGTTGAGGTCGACGCCGTCGTTGAACTCGATGGTGACGCGGCTCTGGCCGAAGGAGGAGGTGGAGGAGATCGACTTGACGCCGGAGACGCGGGCGACGGCGCCCTCGATGGTGTCGGTCAGCTCGCGGTCGACGGTCTCGGCGGCAGCGCCCTGGAACTCGGTGGTGACCGTCACCACCGCACGGTCGACGTCCGGCAGCTCGCGAATCTCGACGCCGTAGAAGGCGGCCAGACCGGCGACGGCGATCAGCGTGTTGAGCACGAAGGCCAGCACCGGCCGGCGGATGAACAACGCCGTCAGGCCGGTCTCGAGGCTCTTGGCATCGTCGGCCATGGTCGTCAGGACCCGCTGGCTTCGGGTGGCTGCTCCTCGCGCCCGGCGATGCGGACCTGGCTGCCCTCGGTGACGCTCTGGACGCCCTCGGTGACCACGATATCGCCCTGACGGAGCGGCGCGTCGACCAGGACGGTGTCGGTGTTGCGCTGGACGACGCGGACCGGCATGCGCTTGGCCTTGCCGTCGACGATGGTCCACAGGAAGGCGCCGTCCGAGCCCCACTGCACGGCCAGCGGATTGACCGCCGGATAGGTGTCGCCTGGGAAGCGCATGGAAACCTGGAACGACATGCCGGCGCGCAGGCGGTCGTCTGGGTTGGGAATATCGGCGCGCACCCGCAATGTGCGGCTCGCCTCGTCAAGGCGGTTGTCGACGGCACTGACGGTGCCCTCGAAGACGGCGCCGGGGTTGGCGATCAGCGACGCGGTGAGCGGCGCGCCGACCTTGACGAAGGTCACGTAGCGCTCGGGCACCCAGAAATCGATGATGATGCTCGTCCGGTCCTCGATGGACGCGACCTCGCTGTCCGTGGTCACGTAGTTGCCGGCGTTGATGGGCAGGATGCCGACGATGCCGGCGATCGGCGCCTTGATGGCCCGGCGCTCCAGCGCCAGCTCGCGGTCGCGCAGCTCGAGCCGCGCATTCTCGACCGCCAGTTGGGCCTCCGTCAGCTGAACCTTGGTGGCGGTGTTGGAGGTGCGCAACGCGTTGACGCGGTCGAGCGTCGCCCGCGCGTCGTCGAGCGCGATGCGGGCGCGGTCGACGGCGATCTCCTCAGTATCGGAATCGAGGCGGGCGATGACCGTCCCGACCTCGACCTCGGTGCCCGAGACGACGCTGATCTCGGTCAGGCGACCGGCACTGTAGGGCTTGACGACGACGGAGCCTTCGGCACGGCCGGTGCCGAGCGCGGACAGGCGGTCGTTGATGGTCTCCGTGGTGACTTCGGCGGTGACGACGGCCGGCTGGCGGTCGCCGCTGTCGGCCCGGATGGTGGCCTGACCGCCGCCGGAGCCGGCCGCTCCGTCAGCGGCGCGATGCGTCGCCCCATAGGCCCATTCGATCCCCCAGCGGGACAGGATCTGCGGAGCGCCGGGGAAGAAGCTTGCCCATGCAACGAAGGCCGCCGCCAAAATGACGACCGACAACGCGATCTGCTTCCACCATGACATCGAGCACTCCGCGTCGGCTACCGCGACGTATATGGCAAGTCTGCGGAGCCTATGCACCCATTTTAACATTAAAATGCGGTAAGGTGGCCTTCTTAAGACGCCGCGCTCCGGGCCGTCAGCGCAGCGTCTCCATCTCGCGGATCCGCTTGGCGCTGCCGGTTTCGAGGCGGCGCGTCACCTCACCGACCAGCATCTCGGCGGCGATGAAGAGGGCGGCAGAGGAGTCCCAGGCAGACGGCACGGAAGTGCGCCCGGCCACCACATGACGCGCGAAGCGGGCGATCGGCGACAGCCACTGATCGGTGAAGAGCACGATCTGGACGCCGCGGGCATGCGCCTTCTCGGCGAAGCGGACCAGGCTCTCCTGATAGCGGCGGATGTCGAAGATGACGAGGACGTCGCGGCGGCCCATGTCGATCAGGCGGTCGCGCCAGTTGCTCTCCTGGCCCGAGAGATGGAAAACGTTGGGCCTGGCTATGGTGAGATGCGCCGCCATGTAGCGTGCGATGGGGTCGGTGAAGCGCCCGCCGACCAGAAAGGCCTTGGCGCGCCGGTTGGCGAGCAGCCCCACCATGTCGTCCAGCTGGCGGTCGGACAGGTGGCTGAAGGTCTCGCGCACGTTCTCCAGTGTCGCCTCGAGCAGCGGCGAGAGGCCGAGTCCCCTGGGAGAGCCCGCGTCGACGGTCCGCGACAGGGGCGATTGCAGCTGGGCCGCCAGCTCGTCCTGGAGCGCGGCCTGGAACTCCGGATAGTTCTGGAAGCCGATGCGGGCGACGAAACGCAGGATGGTCGGCGCACTGACGCCGGCCTGGCTGGAGAAATCGGCGACGGTCTTGAGGCCGATCACGGGATAGTTCGCCACCAGCGTCTGAGCGGCGCGCCGCTCCCCGGCGGGCATCAGGCCGATGCGGTCAGCGATGCGCTCGGCGACGCTGGTTCCTGCAGTCATCCGGCTTGCTCCATCCGACCGATCAAGGTCGAAAACGGGTTTGACAAACGGAGTGTTAACGTATGAAATCATTCGAAACGGCGCAATGAGAAGCAAAACGTAATATTCGTTACAGCGCCGCGGGGACAGGCACCATGGAACAAGCGTGGTCGGAGCTCGATGCGCCGTCGACGTCAGTCCGGGCGACCAACCGGTCGGGCCGCAGCCCGCTCGTGCTCATCTGCGACCATGCCTCGAACCGCATCCCCGAGCATTTCGGCACGCTCGGCCTCAGCCGCGTGCAGCTTTCCCGCCACATCGCCTGGGATCCGGGCGCCGCGCCGGTCGCCCAGCGCATGGCCGGGGCGCTCGATGCCGTGCTGATCGAATCCCGGGTCTCGCGGCTGGTGGTCGACTGCAATCGGCCGCTCGACGCGCCCGACCTCATTCCGGCGGTCAGCGAGACGACGCCGATCCCCGGCAATGCGCATGTCTCGCCGGTCGAGCGGGCGGCGCGCATCGCGCTCGCGCATCGTCCCTTTCACGAAGCCATAGAGGCGGTCGTCGAGCGGCGGCTGGCGGAAGGGCGGGAGACGCACCTGGTGTCGATCCATTCCTTCACCCCGGTCTACAAGCAGGTGGCGCGCCCGTGGCAGATCGGGGTCGTCCACGACGACGACCAGCGCGTCGCGACGCCGCTGATTGCGGCGCTGAGGCGCCTCAAGGGCGTCTTGGTCGGAGACAACCAGCCCTATTCGCCGGCCGACCGGGTCTATTTCACGCTGGAAGCCCATGCGCGCTCGCGCGGGCTACCATGCGCCATGATCGAAATCCGCAACGACGAGATAGCGGCGACAGCCGGGCAGCGGAAATGGGCGGATCTGCTCACGGGCATTTTCCTGGACCTCCAGCCGGACCGTGGCGCGTGGGACGCCCGGCCGCTGGCCATCGATACGCCGGCGCATACGGCGAACTGAAAGAGAGGGAGCACGGACATGTCTTCAGACTATAGCGATGTCGACAAGAGCGAGGACGTCAAGGTCCTCCACAGCATGGGCTATGCCCAAGAACTCGAACGGCGGCTGTCGCGGTTCTCCAACTTCGCCGTCTCGTTCTCGATCATCTGCATCCTCTCCGGCGGCATCAACTCGCTGGCGCAGGCGACCTCCGGCTCCGGGGGCATCGGCATCGGGCTCGGTTGGCTGATCGGCTGCTTCGTGTCGCTCACCTTCGCGGTGGCGATGTCGCAGATCAGCTCGGCCTATCCGACCGCCGGCGGCCTCTACCACTGGGGCTCGATCCTGGGCAATCGCGGCACGGGCTGGGTGACGGCCTGGCTGAACCTCTTGGGGCTGATCACCGTGCTCGGCGCCATCAACGTCGGCACCTGGACCTTCTTCATGGGCGCCTTCGGTCCAACGCTCGGCATCGAGAACAACCTGACCACCCAGACGATCTTCCTGATCATCATCACCGGGGCCCAGGCACTGATCAACCATATGGGGATCAAGCTCACGGCCAAGCTTACAGACTTCTCCGGCTGGCTGATCTTCGTCGGCTCGATCATCATCGGCATCGTATGCCTGGCCGCCGCCGACACTTGGGATTTCGGCCGGCTGTTCACCTTCAAGAACTATTCCGGCGATGCGGGCGGCAGCGTCTGGCCGGCCGTCTCGAATGCCTGGGTGTTCGCGCTCGGCCTGTTGCTGCCGATCTATACGATCACCGGCTACGACGCGTCGGCCCACACCTCGGAGGAGACGATCAAGGCGGCGCGCTCGGTGCCACGCGCGATGGTCATGTCGGTGGTCTGGTCGGCCATCTTCGGCTACATCTTCCTGGTGCCGTTCGTGCTCATGCTGCCGAACATGGACGAGGCCGCCGCGCAGGGCTGGAACGTGTTCTTCTGGGGTTTCGACCAGAAGGTCAGCTCCGGCATCAAGGAGATCATCTATCTCATCGTGTTCGTCGCGCAGCTTCTGTGCGGACTGGCGACGGTGACTTCCGCCTCACGGATGATCTTCGCCTTCTCGCGCGACGGCGGCCTGCCGGCCTCGGGCAGCCTGTCGAAGGTCAGCCCGAAGTACCGCACGCCGGTCGCAGCGATCTGGACGAGCGCCGTGCTTTCGGTGCTGTTCGTCTGGGGTTCGTCGCTCGTCTCGGTCGCCGGCACCTCGGCCTATACGATCGTCGTGTCGTGCACGGTCATCTTCCTGTTCCTGTCGTTCACCTTCCCGATCGTGCTGGGCATGATGGCCTGGGGCACCTCGAAGTGGGACAAGATGGGCCCGTGGAACCTCGGGCGCGGCGTTTACATGCTGTTCGGCGTGCTTTCGGTGATCTCGATGATCCTGATCTTCGTCATCGGCATCCAGCCGCCCAACGACTGGGCGCTCTACATCACCGTCGGCTTCTTCATCCTGACGGCGATCGTCTGGTTCGGCTTCGAGAACCGCCGCTTCCAGGGTCCGCCGCTCGGCGACATCATCAAGGCCAGGCAAGGGGCGATCGCGGCGGCCGAGAAGCGGGTCGGCGAGACCGGCCACTGAGGCGCCGGAAGGCATTGCGGGGCCGGCAGACGCCGGCCCCGCCCTTTCGTTTCATCGCGGTTGAGAACGGAGCACCTGCGCATGCCAGGCACCCTGACTTTCGAGCAGCTCAAGAAGGACGTTGCCGCCGGCGACATCGACACGGTGCTCGGCGCCTCGGTCGACATGCAGGGGCGGCTGATCGGCAAACGCTTCCTGGCCAAGTACTTCGTGGAATCGGCCTACGAGGAGACGCATGGCTGCAACTACCTGTTGGCCAACGACATCGACATGGAGCCGGTGCCCGGCTACAAGGCCGCCAGCTGGTCGAAGGGCTATGGCGACTTCGTCATGAAGCCGGACCTCGGCACGCTCCGGCGCATCCCGTGGTTGCAGCGCACCGCGCTTGTCATCTGCGACGTGCTCGACCACCACAGCCATGAGGACCTGCCGCACTCGCCGCGGGCGATCCTGCGGCGGCAGGTCAAGCGGCTCAAGGAGCGGGGCTATCTCGCCTATTTCGCCTCCGAGCTCGAATTCTACCTGTTCAGCGAGACCTACGACAGCGCTCGCGCCAAGCACTGGCAGAACCTCGACACCGCCTCGCCCTATATCGGCGACTACCTGATCGGCGTCACCACCAAGGAGGAGGGGGTGATGCAGCGGCTGCGCAACGAGCTCGAGGCGGCGGGGGTGCCGATCGAGAACTCGAAGGGCGAATGGGGGCCCGGCCAGGAGGAGATCAACGTGCGCTACGCCGAAGCGCTCGATATGGCCGATCGGCATGCGATCCTGAAGAACGGCGCCAAGGAGATCGCCGCTCAGGAGGGCAAGGCCGTGAGCTTCATGGCCAAGTACAATTACGGCCTGGCGGGCAATTCCAGCCACATCCACAACTCGCTGTGGAGCGCCGACGGCAAGACGCCGCTGTTCTACGACAAGAAGGCCAAGTGGACATTGAGCGCGCTGGGGCAGCAATGGGCCGCCGGTCAGCTCAAATACGCCAAGGAATTCACCTGGTTCCTGGCGCCTTACATCAATTCCTACAAGCGGTTCCAGGCGGGCACCTTCGCGCCGACGAAGATCATGTGGAGCGAGGACAACCGCACGGCCGGCTTCCGGCTCTGCGGGGAGGGCACCAAGGGCATCCGCATGGAATGCCGGATCGGCGGGGCCGACCTCAACCCGTACCTCGCCTTCGCGGCGCTGATCGCCGCCGGCCTGGCGGGGATCGAGGAAAAGCTGCCACTGCAAGAGCCGTTCGTGGGCGACGCCTACCAGTCGGCGCGGCTCCCCGAGATCCCCAAGACCTTGCGCGATGCCACCGAGAGCATGGCCAGGTCCAAGATGCTGAAGGCGGCACTGGGCGAGGCGGTGATCGAGCACTACGTGCACACGGCGCGCTGGGAGCAGTTCGAATACGACCGCCGTATCACCGACTGGGAGCTGCATCGCGGCTTCGAAAGGTATTGACGCGGCCGCCGCGAGCCGCCAAGCCCGGCTCATCCGGCGCAGGCGCCGCTCCAACATCGGGAGAATTGCCTTGGAAACCGTGAAGATCACATCGCCCGTGGATGGTTCGGTCTATGCCGAACGGCCGGTCGCCGATGACAAGGCCGTGGGTGCGGCGGTAGAGCGGGCGCGGGCGGCACAGCCGGGCTGGGCCGCGGTGCCGATCGCCGAGCGTGGAAGGCTGATGCTCGCCATGCTGGAGGCGCTGGTCGCCATGAGCGACGAGATCGTGCCGGAACTTGCCTGGCAGATGGGGCGGCCGGTGCGCAGCGGCGGCGAGTTCGGCGGCGTCAAGGAGCGCGTCGCCTACATGGTGGAGATCGCCGAACAGGCGCTGCGGCCGGTGATGGCATCCAATCCGCGGGAAGGCTTCCGGCGCTACGTGAAGAAGGAGCCGCTCGGCGTCGTGATGGTGATCGCGCCGTGGAACTATCCCTACCTGACGGCGGTGAACACCATCGTGCCGGCGCTGATGGCCGGTAGCACGGTGATCCTCAAGCATGCGGCGCAGACGCTGCTCGTCGGGGAGCGCTTCGCCAAGGCCTTCGAGGCGGCAGGGCTGCCCAAGGGGGTGTTCCAGAACATCGTGCTCAATCACGCCCAGACGGAGCGGCTGCTCGGCTCGGGCAAGATCGATCACGTCAACTTCACCGGCTCGGTGGCGGGCGGCCGCGCCATCGAGAAGGCGGCCGCCGGCACCTTCATGACGCTCGGCCTGGAGCTTGGCGGCAAGGACCCGGCCTATGTGCTGCCGGACGTCAAGCTCGACCATGCCGTGGCCAACCTCGTCGACGGCGCCTTCTACAATTCCGGCCAGTGCTGCTGCGGCATCGAGCGGGTCTATGTCCACGAGGACGTCTATGACGACTTCGTCGCCGGCTTCGTGGCGGAGACGAAGGGCTATGTGGTCGGCAACCCGCTCGAGCAGGCGACCACGATGGGGCCGATGGCCCAGGCGCGCTTCGCCGATGCCATTCGCGAGCAGAAGGCCGAGGCGCTGCGCAAGGGCGCCACGGCGCATGTCGGCATGAAGGTGAACCGCGACCAGCCTGGCTCTCCCTATCTGGCTCCGGAGGTGCTGACCGGCGTCGACCACCAGATGAGCGTCATGCGCGAGGAAAGCTTCGGTCCGATCGTCGGCATCATGAAGGTGCGCAACGACGAAGAGGCGATCGCCCTGATGAATGACAGCCCCTACGGGCTGACGGCTTCGATCTGGACGACCGACACCGACCGCGCGGTGGCGATCGGCGATCGCGTCGAGACGGGGACGCTGTTCATGAACCGTTGCGACTATCTGGACCCGGCACTGGTCTGGACCGGCGTCAAGGACACGGGCAAGGGCGCTGCGCTGTCGGCTATCGGCTACGACAACCTGACGCGGCCGAAATCCTACCACTTGCGGGAAGCGATCTAGCGGCGCGTCGCGCGACCAGCGGAAGAATGGACTATGGCGAAGACACCTGTCTCGAAATGGAACTACCCGACCACCGTGCGCTTCGGTGCAGGCCGCATTGCGGAGCTCCCCGAAGCGCTCGCCGCGACGGGCATTCGCCGGCCGCTGTTCGTTACCGACCCAGGGCTGGCCCGGCTGCCGGTGGTGGCCTCGACGCTCGAGATCCTCGACGACGCGAAGGTGCCCTATGGGGTGTTCTCGGACGTGAAGCCCAACCCGGTGGAAGCCAACCTCACCGCCGGCATCGCCGCCTTCAGGCAAGGCAAGCACGACGGCGTGGTGGCTTTCGGCGGCGGGTCGGCGCTCGATCTCGGCAAGCTCATCGCGTTCCAGGCGCGGCAGAGGCGGCCGGTCTGGGATTTCGAGGACGTCGGCGACTGGTGGACGCGCGCCGACAGCGACGCCATCGCGCCGATCGTCGCCGTGCCGACCACCGCGGGGACGGGTTCCGAGGTCGGGCGCGCCGGCGTCATCACCCATGAGGGGACACACACCAAGAAGGTGATCTTCCATCCCAGGATGCTGCCGGCGATCGTCATCGCCGACCCCGAGCTAACCGTCGGCATGCCGCCCTTCATCACCGCCGGGACCGGGATGGACGCGCTGGCGCATTGCCTGGAGGCCTACTGCGCGCCGGGCTACCATCCGATGGCCGACGGCATCGCGGTGGAAGGCGTGCGCCTGGTCTTCGAGAATCTGCCGAAGGCGTACGCCAACGGCAAGGATCTCGTCGCACGGGCGCACATGATGTCGGCCGCCGCCATGGGCGCCACCGCTTTCCAGAAGGGGCTCGGCGCGATCCATTCGCTCTCGCATCCGATCGGAGCGCTTTACGACACCCATCACGGCATGACCAATGCGGTCTTCATGCCCTATGTGCTCGCCTTCAATCGCGACGCCATCGAGGAGCGCATCCGGCGTCTGGCCGCCTATTGCGACATAAAGGGCGGCTTTGACGGCTTCGCCAAGGCGATCATCCGGCTGCGCAAGGAGCTCAAGGTGCCACATGCGCTTCCCGGCCTGATCAAGGGCCTCGATATGGACAAGGCGCGCAGGAAGCTGATCGCCGAAATGGCGATCGTCGACCCCACTGCCGGCGGCAACCCGGTCAAGCTGACCAGGAAGGGCGCCCTGACCTTGCTCGAGCGTGCTCTTTCGGGGACCATGCGGGGCTAAACAGCCTCCTTTGCCGGCTAGAAGAACCGTGCTTAGATGTGGCCGGGCCAAAGGGAGGAGGTGCCGGGAAACGAACGGGCAGCCGGGGCGAAACCCAGTCGGGCAGGGCAGAGCGAGGCGCTTTCCGCGCGCCTGCCAGTTGCCCGGGGCGTCCCCGCCAAAGACTTCATCTGACTGTCACAAGAGGGCGTTAACCGCTTTCATAGGCGTCGCTCGACGCCATTTCAACGGAGACATCACATGCTCAATCTTATGGGAAAGGTGCTTTCCCTCGCCTCGGCGGCGCTGCTCGCGTCGACGGCCGTCTCGTCGGCGCAGTCGATGGACGAGATCGTCGCGGCGGCCAAGAAGGAAGGCCAGCTCACGACCATCGCGCTGCCGCACGACTGGTGCGGCTATGGAGCCGTGATCGAGGGGTTCAAGGCGAAGTATCCGGAGATCACCGTCAACGAGCTCAATCCGGATGCCGGCTCGGGCGACGAGATCGAGGCCATCAAGGCCAACAAGGACAACAAGGGTCCGCAGGCGCCAGACGTGATCGACGTCGGCCTCTCCTACGGGCCGCAGGCCAAGACGGACGGCTTGATCCAGCCCTACAAGGTCTCGACCTGGGACACCATTCCGGACGACGCCAAGGATGCCGAGGGCTTCTGGTACGGCGATTACTACGGCGTGCTGTCGTTCATGGTGAACAAGGACCTCGTCAAGACCACGCCGACCGACTGGGCGGACTTGCTCAAGCCGGACTTCGCCAACAGCGTCGCGCTCGCCGGCGATCCACGCTCGTCCAACCAGGCGATCCAGGGCGTCTATGCTGCCGGTCTCGCCAATGGGGCGACGGACGCCAAGTCGGCCGGAGAGAAGGGCCTCGAGTTCTTCAAGCAGCTCAACTCCAGCGGCAACTTCGTGCCGGTGACCGGCAAGGCCGCCACGCTGGCGCAGGGCCAGACGCCCATCATCGTCTATTGGGACTACAACGCGCTGAGCGGCCGCGACACGCTGAACGGCAATCCGCCCGTCGACGTCGTGGTGCCGAAGTCGGGCGTGGTCGCCGGCGTCTACGTGCAGGCGATCAGCGCCTACGCGCCGCATCCCAATGCCGCCAAGCTGTGGATGGAGTATCTCTACTCCGACGAGGGCCAGCTTGGCTGGCTCAAGGGATATTGTCATCCGATCCGCTTCAACGACCTCGCCAAGAACGGCAAGATCCCGCAGGAGATGCTGGACAGGATGCCGCCTGCGGCGTCGTATGAGGCGGCAAAGTTCCCGACGCTGGAAGAGCAGCAGGTCTCCAAGGAGATCATCACCAAGCAGTGGGACAGCGTGGTGGGCGCCAACGTCCAATAAAGGCGGCCGGGCGGGCGACGGCCGCGGCCGTCGCCCGCCCGATCCCCGAAGGGCCAGCCCACAATGACCGATCTCAGCCTCTCGCAGCCGGCTACGGCTCAAAAGGCGGCGCCGCCAGCCAAGACGCGCGGCATGTCCTTGCCGACGCACTGGCTGGGCGTCGCGCCGTTCTGCCTGTTTGCCCTGATGTTCCTCATTCTGCCGACGGCCTATCTGGTCATCGGGGCCTTCCAGACCGAAGAGGGCCGGTTCACGCTGGAAAACCTGGCGGCACTGACGCAGCCGACGATCGTCGCCGCCTACTGGATCTCCATCAAGGTCAGCCTTGCCTCGGCGGTGCTCGGCGCTTTGATCGGGGTGGCAATAGCGATCGCCATCGTGCGTGGCGGGCTGCCGGAGTGGATCCGCTCGGCGACCCTGACCTTCTCCGGCGTGGCGTCCAATTTTGCGGGAATCCCGCTGGCCTTCGCATTCCTGGCCACGCTCGGCCGGCTCGGGCTGGTGACGGTCCTGCTGAAGAGCGTCGGCGTTGACCTCTATGCCTTCGGGTTCAACATCCTCTCCTTCTGGGGCCTGACGCTCACCTACCTCTATTTCCAGATCCCGCTGATGGTGGTCATCATCACCCCGGCGATCGACGGGCTGAAAAAGGAATGGGGCGAGGCGGCCGCCACACTGGGGGCCACGCAATGGCAGTATTGGCGCATGGTCGTCATCCCCGTGCTGTGGCCGAGCTTCCTCGGCACGGTGATCCTGCTGTTTGCCAATTCGTTCGGGGCGATCGCGACGGCCTATGCGCTGACCGGGTCCTCTCTCAATATCGTGCCCATCCTGCTCTATGCGCAGATCCGTGGCGACGTGCTGCACAATCCGCATCTCGGCTACGCCATCGCCTTCGGCATGATCGTCATCACCGGACTCGCCAACCTCCTCTACATTTGGTTCCGGGTCCGCAGCGAGAGGTGGCTCAAATGAAGTCGGGTCGGTTCTGGGCCTGGGTCACTTTCGCGGTCGGCGCCGCCTATTTCTTCATCCCGCTGATCGCCACGCTCGAATTCTCGCTCCGAATGCGGCGCGGCACCTATTCGCTGGACGCCTACCGGGTGGTGCTCGGCGATCCGCGCTTCCAGGCCACCTTCACCTACTCCGTCGTGGTGGCTTTGCTGACGATCCTGCTCGGCGTGCTTATCGTGGTGCCCACCGCATACTGGATCCGGCTGCGCATGCCGCAGATCCGGCCGGTGGTGGAATTCGTCACGTTGCTGCCGCTGATCATCCCGGCCATCGTGATCGTGTTCGGCTACATCCGGATGTACGGCTCGTCGTCGCCGCTGCCGTTCCTGGCGAACGCGCGGACCACCGACCTCCTGCTCGTCATCGGCTATGCGACGCTGGCCCTTCCCTACATGTACCGGGCGGTCGACACCGGGCTGCGAACCATCGACGTGCGCACGCTGACGGAAGCGGCGCAAATCCTCGGCGCCGGCTGGACGACGATCATCGTCCGCGTGATCCTGCCCAACGTGCTGATCGCCGTGTTGTCCGGCGCCTTCCTGACCTTCGCCATCGTGATCGGCGAGTTCACCATGGCGAGCCTGCTCAACAGGCCGGCCTTCGGCCCCTACCTGCAGAACATCGGCGCCAACCGCGCCTATGAGCCGGCGGCGCTCGCCATCATAGCCTTCGCCATTACCTGGGGTTGCATGTCGGTGATCCAGGTGCTGTCGCGCTTCGCCCCACGTCCGGCGAACCGCCCGAACTGAAAGAGGAAGCGCGCCGATGGCAGATCCTTTCCTGAGCATCCAGAACATCCAGAAGACCTTCGCTGCAACCACCGTCGTCAAGGACTTCGACCTCGACGTGGGGCGAGGCGAGTTCGTCTCCTTCCTCGGGCCGTCCGGCTGCGGCAAGACGACCGTGCTGCGGATGGTGGCCGGGTTCGAGGAGCCGACCGCAGGCGCCATCGTGATCGGCGGCAAGGACGTCACGCGGCTGAAGCCCAATCAGCGCAACATCGGCATGGTCTTCCAGGCCTATGCGCTGTTTCCGAACCTGACGGTCGCCCAGAACATCGCGTTTGGCCTCAAGGTCGCAGGCGTTTCGAAGCCGGATACCGAGAAGCGGGTGGGCGAGATGCTGTCGCTGATCAAGCTGCCGGAGTTCGGCGACCGCTTCCCGTATCAGCTGTCGGGCGGCCAGCAGCAGCGCGTCGCCCTGGCGCGCGCGCTGGCGCCAAAGCCGAAGCTGCTGCTGCTCGACGAACCGCTTTCCGCGCTCGACGCCAAGGTGCGCGTCTCGCTGCGCGACGAGATCAGGGCGATCCAGAAGGATCTCGGGATCACCACCATCTTCGTCACCCATGACCAGGAGGAGGCGCTGTCCATCTCGGATCGCATCGTGGTCATGTTCGGCGGCAAGGCAGAGCAGGTGGGAACGCCGTTCGAGATCTACAACCGCCCGCAGACCCGGTTCGTCGCCAATTTCGTGGGCACCCTCAACGTGCTGGAAGGCACCGTTTCAGACGCCTCGGCCGGAAAGGTGCGCATCAACTCCGAGGATATCCTGGTCAAGGACAAGCTCAATGGGTCGCGCACCGGCGACACGCTCTCGCTCGCGCTGCGCCCGGAAGCGATCGCGCTCGGCCGGCGAGCCGGGCACGACGCGATGCTGAACGGCGAGATCACCGACGTCCATTTCCTGGGCTCGGTGATCCGCGTCAAGGTGGGCGTCGGCGGCAGCACGGTGTCGCTCGACACGTTCAACAATCCGAGCACGCCGCCTCCGAAGGTCGGCGACCGGACCGAAATCAGCTTTGCTTCGGGAGATCTCCTCGTCCTGCACTGAAGCGGCGTGGGACGAACGACCGAAATGACTTGAACTGGCCGCAGGCTGGCCGGCAGTATGCCACGGTCCTTAAGCGGAGCGCGGAGCCAGGCCTTGAGCGAAGACGAGACGCCGCAGCGGCTGGTCCTTGCAGCGGATCGTGCCGCCGACAGCGAACAGCGGCTGAAGCTGGCGGTCGCTGCAGCAGGGATCTCCGTCTGGGAGCTCGACCTCGCATCGCAACGCATCGACCATGCGCCCGACCTCAACCGGCTCTACGGGTTTGCACCCGGTGAAAAGCTGCGCCTCGCCGATTTCCAGGCGCGGTTTGCGCCCGGAGAGCGGGAGCGGATCGACCGCGAGGTGGCGGCGGTGGCGGCGCGGGGCGGGCGGCTGATCCAGACCGAGTTCCGCATCGCCCCGCCGGATGGGCCGGACAAGTGGCTTCTCATGCGCGCCCAACTGCTGCCCGGCGGCACACGGGGCCGCATCGTCGGTGTCCTCATGGACGTCACCGACCGCAGGCTCGCCGAAGAGCGGTTCCGCGAGATGGCCGACAACGCCCCGGTGATGATCTGGGTGACGGACGAGAACGATCAGTGCACGTTCATGAGCCGCTCGTGGTACCGGTTCACCGGCCAGACGCCGGGCGGCGCTCTGGGGCGCGGTTGGCTGGACTGCGTGCATCCGAACGACCGGGCGTCGGCCGATCATGCCTCCTCGCAGGCAACCCGCGACCGCGACACCTTCGAGGCGGAGTACCGGTTGCGCCACAACGACGGAAGCTGGCGCTGGGTGCTCGACAGCGCCACGCCGCGAATCGGTGGCGGCGAGTTCCTCGGCCATATCGGCTCGGTGATCGACATCACCGAGCGCAAACTCGACGACGAGCGCCGGAAGATGCTCATTCGCGAGCTGCACCACCGCATCAAGAACAATCTGGCGATCGTGCAGGCGCTGGTTTCGCAATCGCTGAAGGGACTGGCCGGCGGCGAAGAGGCGGTCGCCAAGCTTATCGGCCGGCTGCGGGCGCTGGCCGACGCGCATGAGGCGGTGGCCCGCGACGATTGGCAGAGCGCGTCGCTGACATCGGTGGTGGAACAGGCGCTGGCGCCGTTCCACGGCGAGGGGCGCGACAGCGTCGACATCGAGGGGCCCGATCTCACCATCGCTGCACGGCCGGCCGTGGCACTGGCGCTGGGGCTTCACGAGCTTGCCACCAACGCCTCCAAATACGGCGCGCTGGCGGTCGACGGCGGGCGCGCGTCGCTCACCTGGCGCGTCGACCCGCTTCGTCAGAGCCTGGTGATGCTTTGGCAAGAACAAGGCGGGCCGTCGGTGCGCGCGCCGGCGCAGAAGGGGTTCGGATCGAGGCTCATCGAGCGCTGGGTTTCGGCCGACCTTTCCGCGGCCGTCGCCATCGAGTTCCTGCCACAGGGCGTGCGCTGCCGCATCGAAGCGCCGCTGAATGCCATCCGGCCGGCGTTTTGATGACCATCTTCTCCGTCCGCCATCAGACGGTCTATCGCTACAAACGCCCGGTGCGCCTTGGCGAGCATCGGGTCATGTTCCGGCCGCGGGACAGCTATGATCAACGTCTTCTCGAGGCCAGCCTCTCCGTGGACCCACGCCCCAAATCGGTCCGCTGGATGCACGACGTCTTCGGAAACTGCGTCGCCCTGGTCCAATTCGACGCAAGAACCGACGAGCTGAGGTTCGAAACGCATATCCGGCTCGAGCACATGCCGCAGGCGGCGCCCGAGTTCCTCACCGCCCGCGCGGCGCTGACCTTTCCCTTCGCCTATGACGAGGAAGAGCTGCCGGACTTGAGAAGCACGATCGAAAGGCAGTTCGGTGACGACGAGGGCGAGGTCGCCGCCTGGGCGCGGCAGTTCGTCGGCAGCGGCTCCACGATCGAGACCGGAACGCTGCTCATGACGCTGTGCTACGCGATCCACGAGAGCTTCGTCTACCAGCGCCGAACCCAGCCCGGGACCCAGCCACCGCTGATCACGCTCAGATCGCGGCGCGGCACCTGCCGCGACTTCGCGCTGCTGATGATAGAGGCGGTTCGCGCCCTGGGCTTCGCGGCGCGCTTCGTGACGGGTTATGTCTATGTGGCGAGCCGCGACGGCTCCGTCCATCGCGGCGGCGGGTCGACCCACGCCTGGTGCCAGGTCTACCTTCCGGGGGCGGGCTGGGTCGAGTTCGACCCGACCAACGGCATCGTGGGCAACCGCGACCTGATCCGCGTCGCGGTGGCACGCGACCCACGCCAGGCGGTTCCGCTGTCAGGCAGCTTCTTCGGCGCCGCGGCGGACGACCTGGGAATGACCGTTCAGGTCAACGTGGTTACCGAGCCCGAGCCCGCGGTGACGCAGGCAGGCGGTGCCCAGGCTCCCGGAGATTTGGGACGCTAACCCCGGCGGCCTCCGCAGACGGCGACGATTGCCGGCGGCTGGCGGCGCAGGCTCGCCTGGAACTTGCCGTAGACCAGCACGCGGCCGAACGGGTTGAGCTCAGGCGACAGCCAGTCGCCGCACACAGCGGCAGCGCCGAGTTCGATCGCGATCGGCGCGCCTTGCGGTGCCGCCCCGTCGAGGTGGAGTCGGTCGCAGCCGGTGATCCACCCTGCCGTGGCGGCAAAACCATCGGTCTCGAGCGCGACCAGGAGGTCGCGCGCCTCATCCCGATCGGCCAGGGCGAGCCGGATGGAAAATGAACGCTCGAGGAACATGCTGCCGCTGCCCCTGAGAAGCTCGCTCGGAACGATCGGCTGGCTGGCGAAAGGCTCGATGCTCTCGCGCTCGGCGCTGTCGGACCAGATCCCTTCCTCCAAGGTCTCGCGCAGGACGCTGGCGATCAGCGGGCTGAGGTCGCGAACATTGCCGCCACCGTCGATGATGACGGGCAAGATTCCTTTGTGCACGTCAATACGGACCAAATTCATGGTGAGCTATCCACATTTCCGATTGACGAAGCTCACTAGCGGGACGTCGCCCGACCGACATCGTCGACCGGAACGCCGGCTGTGCTTTCAACCGAGCCCTGCCGCTGCATTGCAAGCATCACGTGCTTGCTAGAACGCCCTTGAGCATCGTCTTCCCGGAGTAAAATCAGTTCCGCCTACTTGGCGGGTGCTTCCTTAGTATGCGATCAAGACCAAAATTGTTAACCAAAAACAGTGCCTTCTTCCCCACCAGATCGAATCCCATACAAGGGCGGGGATGTCAAGGAGACTTTGGGCGCAGATCGGGGCCGAGCGCCCGAGGCGATCGCGCGCTTCGGGAGACTTCGCGTAAAACGTGTAGGGCTGAGCGAGGGCGGGCGCAAGGTGGAGACGGTTCGAGCCAGTCCGGCTTCGTTCTGTCATGCCCGCAAGGCGGCACTTGACAGCGAGCGGCATCTTGGTCATGTGATAAAAATCCTCCGCGGGGAAAGCCGTTCGCGTCATGATTGTGGTCTGGCCGCATTTGTCGGCCGCGCAGGGCGCTTGCCGGCAAGGAGAGGGCCGAAACAAAGCAACAGAAACGAGCGGATCGGGAAAAAAACGCTGATGCGTCAGCCAGTTGAGTACAGCTCAGGGCGCGACCCGAAGCAGGCCATCCTGGAAGCGGCCGAAGCTGTCTTCGCCTCGAACGGTTATGCCGGGTCCACGACTCGGCAGATCGCGGAGGAGGCTGGCGTCAACCTTGCACTGATTCACTATCATTTCAGCAGCAAGGAGCATCTCTACGAGCTGGTCGTCTCGCGTCTTGCCAACGACCTCAACGACGCGCGTCTCGAGCTGATTCGCGCCGCGATGTCGCAATCCACTCCGCCTTCGTTGGAGCGGGTCGTCGAGGCCATGGTGCTGCCGGCGATCGAGTATTCCACCGCTGCCGATCCGACGGGTCAGCACTATGCCCGCATGATCAACCAGCTTGCCTCGTCGACAGACGAGCGGTCGGTGCGGCTCCTGTCGGAGCTGTTCGACGTGTTGGCCGAGGAGGCCACGACAGCTCTCGAACAAAGCCTGCCCGGGCTGCGCCGGGCGGATTCAGTTTCGGCCTATCTGTTCACCCTCAACATCTGCAACCAGCTGATGTCGAACCAAGAGCGTTTCGCAAAGCTTTCGACTGCCCCCGGGTCGACGGAGCCCAAAGAGCTGGCCGACAAGGTGGTCAAGTTCCTGGTGGCCGGCATTCGCTCCATGGCCGCGTTGAACGCCTAGCTGGCAAAGGAAAGCCGGGCGAAGCGGCCCGGCCGAAGGTTGGCAGAGCGCCGTCACCGTATGCGGGCGGCGATCCGTTCCGCCTCAGAGCGCGATCGAACCCGGCTCCGCGCACGGCGACGTCTTTTCCAGCAGGCCGCGGACATACCAGGCGGAGCAGGCGGCACAGCGGTCCACGAAGTCGACGATGACATCGGCCAGCCTGTCGCCGTCCAACGAAGCGATCGATCGGCTCTGTGCCACGTAGGGGCTGTGGCTCGCCTGGTCGACCATGAGACAGTAGCCGCCGCGAAAGAGGTGATGCGAGTTGAAGCCGGCGATCAGCTCGTCGGCGACGTCCTCTTCGTCCATCGCGGCATAGATCATCGTCGACAGGACGATCAGCCCCCGCCGCGGCAGGTGCTGGAGCTGAACCAGCCGTCCGTGGACCCGCACGAAATAGTCGTTCCCGGCAACCGGGATCGCCACGGCAGCGTCGCGCCCGATGAGGTCGACGATCAACTGCTGAAAGGGGTTTGCGTCGTTCATTGCGGACCCCTGGCGTCAGATCACGAGTATTTGGTCGTTGCCGAACACAAGCTGGGCGGTGGCCTCGCGCTCGGCGAGGCGGGAGCGCGCCAGGCTCTCGTCGAGAAAGGCCTGAGCGCTCGCCAAGCCCTGCAGGAAGCCGTCCAGCACCATCTCCAGCGCCGCGCTCTCCACCTCGGCAAAGTCCATGCTATGGCCGACCACCATGCAGCAGCGGTCGCCGGAAATGCCCATGGAAAGGCCGTGGGCGTGGTAGTTCTCGGCGTTGAAAGCATTGGCGATGGGCGCTGCCGTGCAGCCTTCATTGGGCGCCAGGCCTCCGAGCTCGCCCCACAGGACGACCCGTTGAGCCTCGTCGTCCCTGGACAGGACGAGCGGCCTGAGCGATGCGCTGCTTCTCGGCATGGCGGGTAGCGTCAGGGACCTGCTGCCCGAGCCCTGGAGCTCCAGACTGAGCATTCGTCACGTCGAGACCCCTGCCGCCTGGGCCTCAGGCGACGTTGCGCGCCGATGGGAATGGCTCGACGTCGAGGTCCAGTCGCCGAGCATCGGCAGCTTCCTCCTCGTCATCGGATGCGAGCGATCGAGCCTGGTGTCGCTGCTTCTCAAGCAGTCGATCGCAAGAGCTCCGATCCGTAGCAGGCTGCGCGACACGCTCAGCGTCGAGGCCAGCGTGTCGATCGGCAGCCTCGACATGTCCCTGGACGAGCTCGCGGGGATCGGGCCGGGGGCGCTTGTCGTGATGCCCGAGGACGCCGACGAATTGCGCACCGTAAGAGTCACGGACGTCACATATCAGCTCAGAAAGATAGACGATGACTGGGTCTGTCAATCGATCCTGGAAACACGCCAGCAAGGAAAGCGCATGGGCGCTGAAGATGCGGAGAGCGCCGGCCTGACCGGAAGCCCCGAAGCCAATGAAGACCTATCCGTCGGGCCCGCCACCGTCCGGCGCGGCGAGTTGCCGGTGACGGTTGATTTCGACCTCAACAGGCTTTCGCTGCCGATTTCGGAGGTCGAAACCTGGCAGGGCGGGACCATCGTCGCACTCGACGCGCCGGCCCTGGCAGGCTCGGTGAGCCTGACGATCCGGGTCAATGGCGTGGCGGTCGGCTCGGGAGAGTTGGTGCGCATCGACGAGCGGCTGGCGGTCCGCATCGAACAATGGTCCCTGGAATAGCCTAGGCAAATGCTCGACCCGTTCAATCTGATCCTGCTGCTGGCCGCCGCCGCGCTGCTTCCCTTCCTGCTGGTCGTGGCCACGTCCTTCATCAAAATCTCGGTCGTGCTGCTGCTGGTCCGCAACGCGCTCGGCGTCCAGCAGATCCCGCCCAACATGGCGCTGAACGCGCTGGCAATCATCCTTTCAGCCTACATCATGACCCCCGTGGTGTTCGCGACGCGCGACATCGTTCTTACCGGGCAGTTCTCGCTCGACACTGCGGAAGGAATCTCGGCGGCCTGGAATGCCGCGAGCGGACCGCTCACCAAGTTCCTGGCAACCCATGCGGCCGAACGCGAAAGGCTCTTCTTCCTGGAAGCGGCGCGAACGCTCTGGCCCGCCGACATCGCGGCTCAGGTCGATATCCACAGCATTGCCATCGTGCTTCCGGCCTTCGCCGTCACCCAGCTCCGGGAGGCCTTCGAGATCGGTTTCCTGCTTTATCTGCCCTTCATCGCGATCGACCTCATCGTGTCGAATATTCTCTTGGCCATGGGAATGATGATGGTCAGCCCGCTGACAATTTCATTGCCGTTCAAACTGTTCCTCTTTGTCACGATAGACGGCTGGTCAAGGCTGATTCTTGGCCTGGTCAAAACCTATGCTTGAGCCTTTGGGCTGGGAGATGCCGAAGTCATGAGCCCCGAAACCGCCATTCACGAGATCACCGAATCGATGGTGCTGGTGATGCTCCTGTCCATGCCGCCCATCGTGGTGGCCTCCGTGGTCGGCATCCTCATCAGCCTTATCCAGGCGCTGACGCAGATCCAGGAGCAGACGCTGTCCTTCGCGATCAAGCTCATCGCAGTCGCCGCTACGCTTGCGGCAACGGCCGGATGGCTCGGCGGCGAGATCCTCAACTACACCGTCCGGCTGTTCAACGACTTTCCGGGAATGACATGACGGACCTCGGCGAGGCCGTCCTCGCCCTGTCGCGGCAGCATGACAGCGCATTGATGGCGATGCTGCTCACGCTGCCGCGCCTGCATGGCTTCCTGACGACGTCGCAGCTGCTGCCGTCGACGGCCATGCCTCGGCTGGCTCGCTCGGCCTGCATTCTGATCCTGGCGATGTTCGTGGCCCCGATCAACATGGCCTATGCGCACGCGGTTCCCCACGACCCGTTCTCCTATGCGATGTTCACGGCGAAGGAATACGCCATCGGCATGGTGCT
>JBEVJK010000004.1:0-2809 GCA_040510195.1 Mesorhizobium sp.
CGGGCTTGGCGGCGGCGACGACGATCGGCTCGGCGGCCGCGGCCGGCTTCGAGCCCGAGCGGCGCTCCGCGTCGGCGAGGATGATGGCCTGCGGGCTGTCGGCATTCCTGCGCGACAACGATGCCGAGCCACCGCCGCCGCCGCTGAAGATCGAGGCGATCGAGAAGCTGCCGCTGGGCCCGCCATCATCGTCGCAGCTGGACCGTCCACCCTGGAAGCCGCCGACCGAGCCGCCGCCACGCGCCAGCTCCGCATAGGCGGCCTGGTAGCCGGGCATCGGCTTGCCGTCAGCCGGAATATGAACCGTCTTGCCGTCAGGGAACACCGAGGCGAGCTGGGCCCGCGTCATCCGCGGCCACATCCGCACGCTGCCGGCATCCATATGCACGAAGGGCGAGCCGGAGGTCGGATAGAAGCCGACGCCGCCGCGCTGCAGGCGCAGGCCCGCGGCGCGCAGGTCGGCAAGGCGCACGCCCGGCACATAGAAGTCCATCGCCTTGCCAAGCGTGTGCTGGCTGAACTTGGCGACACCGCGCGAGCGGCGGCGCAGCGAATTGTTCGTCTCCGGCGAGCGATAGGCGCTGACGACATGGATCGGCTCGGACGCGCCGACGCTGCGGTAGGCGAGCCAGACGGTGTCGAACAGGCGCGGATCCATGCGCGTCGGCTCGTTGCGCCGCCAATCGCGCAGGAAGTAGTTGAGCCGCTTCAAGCCATCGGAATCGTAGCGGCCGCCGCGCTTGAAGGTGACCTCGAGCTTCTCGCCCGTGTGCATGTTGATGAGCTTGAGGCTGCGCGTCTCGCCATTGGCGACGGCATCCTGGGTCGGACGAACCAGAATGGCGAGGGCGAGGGCCGCGGCCGTCACGGTGGCGAGGGCGCCGGCAATGCGGCGCAGCGGGACCTTGGACTGGACGGGTTTTGCGCTCAACACCATCACCACTCTCGGCAAAACTGACGCTCACGCGCCACAGCCGCGAGGTTGCGGCGCGTATCGTTGACGGAGTGTTGCCGGGAGAGGTTAAATTCGGGTGTATCCACTCTTCCGACCCCGTATTGCCGTTCGGCTTCTGCCGGCCGATGCCGTCTCATGGCCGGCAATGATGGCGAAAACGGGGAAGAAGGCAAGCCCCGCCATGATTCCGCTGGGCTGCGGCCACAGAGCAACAGGGCGCGGGTGGCGGTTTGACCCTACCCGCTGAGGCCGAGCGCGGCGAGCACCGCCCGGTCATAGCCATAGATGTCGTCGAACTGGGAGACGTCGCCTGTGTCGCTCGCGATGGCGGTGAAGTAGGTGATGTGCACCGGCAGCTTGCGCTGCAGGTCCACCCGCCGCTCCCTCCCGCCGACGGAATCGCGCACCTTCTCCTCGGTCCAGCCGTTTTCCGCCCCCATCACGATCTCGGCGAACTTGTAGGGGTTGTCGACCCGCACGCAGCCATGGCTGAACGCCCGCTTGTCGCTGGCGAAGAGATGGCGCGTCGACGTGTCGTGCAGGTAGACCGAGAACTTGTTCGGGAACATGAACTTGACATGGCCGAGGGCGTTGTCGTCGCCGGGTGGCTGGCGCACCGACATCTGGTTGCCGCGATAGGTGACGACGAAGCCCTTGCGGGCGAGATAGTCCGGGTCGTTGGCGAGCTTCGGCAGATATTCCTTCTTGATGATCGACTGCGGCACGTACCAGGACGGGTTGAGCACGACGAATTCCATCGTGTCCGAGAACACCGGAGTCGGCGTGTTCGGCTTGCCGACGATGACCCGCGATTCATGGATCGGCTCGCCGTCCATGGTCACCACGAGGCGGTATTCCGGCACGTTGACGAAGACGTTCGACTGGCCGAGGGCGCGCGGCAGCCAGCGCCAGCGCTCCATATTGGCGATGATCTCGTGCTCCATCGA
The DNA here is from genome assembly GCA_040510195.1 of Mesorhizobium sp. GTDB lineage: Bacteria > Pseudomonadota > Alphaproteobacteria > Rhizobiales > Rhizobiaceae > JBEVJK01. The sequence goes on from JBEVJK010000004.1 coordinate 1,903, forward strand.
GATGCGCGGCTTGCCGCCGCCATTGAGCGCGGCCACGGTCATCGGCCCGACCAGGCCGTTGGCCTTGAGGCGCCGCTCGCGCTGGAAGGAGCGCACCGCCTCGACCAGCGCGTCGTCATAGACGTCGCTGTCGGTCATGGTGGTGACGCCGAGGCGGCTGCGCAGCAGCGCGACGCGCTGGTCGCTCATGCCCGGCTTCAGCGTCGGCCCGTCCGGCACCAGCGGCGGCGCCGCCTCGGCCTCGAGCTGGTCCTGGCCGCGCAGCTCGGCGAGCTTGCGCTTCAAGGCGAGATATTGCGGATGCACCGGGTTGAAGGCATCGAGCGCCGCGGCCGGGTCGGCGGCGATGGCGACCGAGGCGATGGCGAGCGCCGCATCGACCGGCTTCACCTCGGCGACGATGTTCTTGCTGATGCCGGCCGGATCGACCCGCCCGTTCATCGCCTGATGCGCATAGGCGAGGATGGCGCCGGACAGGCCGATCTCGATCTGCGCCGCCTGCTCGGGCGTCGAGCCGGCGCCGAAGGCCTCGAGGCCCGGCACGGCGAAATCCCGGGCGTCGAGCCCATCTTCCTCGGCGCGGGCGAGCCGCTCGACCACGGCGCGGCCCTCGGGCGTCAGGCCCTCGGCCTGCGTCCACACCGGCGCATTGCCGCGCAGCGCGTAATATTGGGCGACATCGCCGTCGAGCGTATCCGGCCCGGCGGCGGCAAAGCGCGCGGCGAGGATCGCGGCGACATCCTGGTGCGGCGTGCCGGCGGCAGCTTCCGCGACCGGGGCCGGCTCGGATGCGGCAGGCTGCGCCGGGGCGACGGCCGCCGCCGGCGCGGCTTCGGCCGGCTTTGCCAGGACGAATTGGCGGGTGACCGGCGCCGGACGGGGCGGCAAGGCCCGGGCCGCGGCGGCG
>JBEVJK010000005.1:0-14863 GCA_040510195.1 Mesorhizobium sp.
GGCTTCGGACCAGCTGATCGATGCCCAGCAGGCGGCGCGGCCCGGCACGCTGACGGTCTATCTCGAGCCGTTGTTCGACAACGGATTCGCGGGCATCCCGCCGGGCAGCAACTGCATCGCCAACGCCTATACGAGCAACCACGACCTGATCGAGTCGCCGGACGTCGGCACGCTCAAGAAAATTGTGCTGCATGGGATCGACGCGGTCGGCGTCGTGCATGCGATCGTGCTCAGGATCCAGGCGCTGGTGCTGCCGGTGAAAACGCTGGTGCTTTCGGGAGGGCATTGAGAGGCAAGACAGTCCCACCCGGGGTCGCCGTAGGGTCGTCGGTGGACAATGAAAAGGCCCCCGAGATGGGTGGATCCCGGGGGCCAGGGACGGGCCGCAAGGACAGGGCATAGAGTCCGCGGCCTGCATGCTAGAATAGGCACCGAAGAGCCGTCGGCGCGAGGTGCAAATCGTCGGCTCAGACCAATGCGGCGGCGCCGAGGGCCAAAGGTCCCACCCCGGTCAAGTACGGTCCGGCCGACGCTACTGGGTCTTCCGAGGGTCGTCCGCCGGGTTGACGTATTTGATGCCCCAAGGACCCATCGTGGTGATCTGGATGACGGCCTCGTCATCGACATGGGCGTAGTGCGGTGTGCCGGGTGCGAGCGCAAAGAAGCTGCCAGCGGGCAGCGCCGTCAAGCTGCTGTCGTCGGCCGTCTCGCCCATTCCGAGGTTGAAGGTCCCCGATACCACCGTGACCACCTCATCGACGGGATGCGTGTGAGGCGGCACCGCATAGCCGGGTGGCAGCTTGAGCCGCAGCGCAAAGAGGCCCTCCTTGGCCGGATCGCCGAACAACACCGCCGCCTGAGCACCGGGAGGAAGCACTTTTGGCCCCGGTCCCCATTTGACGTCGCCCGGCGTGACCAGCTTGTGCATATCCTCCGCTGCAAGGACGGGCACGGTCGTGCCGCAGAGCGCCATCCAGCCGATTGCGAATGCCGATGCGATTTTCATCGTAACCTCCCTGGAGCCACGGCAAGCCCTGGCAGCGTGCCAGGGCGGGCTCGCTGAAGAAGAGGATAAGTCCGCTCTCGTGGCGCAGGCAAGACCATGGGTGCCGGCTGGGCGTGCCGTTCTGCACCTCATTCGAGCGCCGAGGCTAGCGGTGGCCTTCCTCGGCGCCGGTCGCGACCCAGCTGACTTCCATGACCAGCTTGCGGCGCAGGGCGGTCTTATAGTCCTGGGGTCGGCCCGAGACCATCACGAAGGCACCGCTGCCGCCGATGATCTCCTCTGCCAGGTAGCCCAGAAGGTCGACGGGACGCTCCTTCCAGGAATCGACGACCACCAGCGCGTTGATCACATAGCCCTTGGCCAAGGCGCTCGCATGGCTGGCGCCCACCGTTCCGCCGTCATTGTTGGGACCGTTGCATGAAATGTCGATGATCTTGACGACGGCCGGGCTCGGCAGACGGTCGAGGAGCCATGTCGCGTGGTCGATCGCGAAGGAGAGCGAGGTGCGTTCGCTGCCGTCTCGGACGCCCCGGTCGCCCAACTTGCGGATGCGAGACGCGGCGATCCTGGCGTCGTGGGCGTCGCAGATCCTGGTCCAGGGCAGGATGGGGTTGAACCGGTCGCGGCTCCCCCACTCGAAATAGGTGACGGCGATGCAGCCTTCCCGGCCGCGGTGGATGGCCGCCAGGACCTGCGGGTCGACGAGCGCGTCGGCGTGCCCTTCGCGTTGGTCGAGGGCATGATCGGGGCCGATCGAAGCCGACGCGTCGACGGCGAAGACGATCGCCACGTCGACACCTGCCGCCAGGACAGGCGGGGCGGCTAAGACGGTCGTTGCAAGGAGCAGACAGGCCAGACGTCCAGCCATCGCGGTTCCCTCAAGAGACAGTATAGCTCTTGTCTGGCCGACCGACGAGCCGCCTCAATAGACCTGTTCGTAAAGCCGGCAGGCCTCCTCGGCGGATTTGCCTTCGAGGAAGGCCATCTCTGCGCGCTTGTGCTTGGCATAGACGTCGGCGAAGCCGGCGGGAAACCAGCCGGTCACCGTGGCGTTTGCCGCGAAGCGCTCCAAGGCGTCGGCCAGCGACTGGGGCAGCCGCACGTAGCCGCGCGCCTTGAGTGCATCGGGCCAGAGCAGGGACAGGTCCTCGGCGGTGGCTTCCGGCGCCGGCAACGCCTCCTCGATGCCCTGAACGCCGGCATGCACGATGGCCGCCAGCTGGAGGTGCGGGCTGGCGGCGGCGTCGGCGGCGCGGAACTCGAAGTTGAACTGCCGTTCCCGGTCGACATCGCTGACCTCGGAAATCGGGCAGATGCGAACGGACGCCTCGCGGTCGCGGAAGCCGAGATTGTTGAAGGCGGCGCTCCAGCGATGCGGGGTGAGGCGCAAATAGGAGACGGTGCTCGGCGCGGTGATCGCCAGGATGGCATCGAGATACTTCAGGATGCCGGCGATGAACCGGCCGGCCGGCTCGGAGAGATCGTTCCTGCCGCGTGGATCGTAGGTCGCCGGCCGGTCGCCCTCAAGGAAGCTCAGATGGATGTGAACGCCGTTGCCGACGCTTGCCGGGTCGCGGATCGGAGTGAAGGTGACCTCCCGGTCGAGCCGGCTCGCCGCGGTGCGGACGAGCTCGCGCAGGATGGTCGCCTGGTCGGCGATCGCCACGCCGCTGGCCGGCGCGATCGTCACTTCGTACTGGTCGGGTCCGAACTCCTTCATGAAGGTGTCGGGCTCCAGTCCGGCAGCGCGCGCCGCCGCCACAACGGTCTCGGCCAGCCGCCGCTCGGCCCGAAAGCCGGCGACCGTGTAGGCGTCGCCCAGTCGTGGCGGCCGGTCGCGCAGCTGGAACTCATGCTCGAAGGCGCCGACAAGGGTCAGCCCGGAGACGTCTTTCAGCCGGTCGAGCGCGGCTTTCAGGATCGAACGCGTGCAGAGCTCCCAGGGACGTCCGTCCGTGTGGACGATGTCGCCGAGCGCCAGATGCTCGGGCGGGCTGCCGTCGCCGAAATCGACCCGGACGCGCGCCGCCTCGTCCGGCAGCAGCACGAGATCGCCCAGCGAGCCGAACGGGCTTTCGGCGATGAGGTCGAAGCAGGTGATCTGCACGTTGGTCGGTGTCCAGCCGACGCCTCGCCTCAGCCGCTTGTCGATCTGCGAAGCCGGAAAGGCCTTGCCGCGCACCTTGCCCGCCAGATCGGTGCAGCAGGCGACGATCATTTCCTCACCGATCACGGCTTGTCCTCCCGCTTCTTGCCCGATCGGCCGGGACGCAGCGCATCCCACGCCTCCAGCCGCTTCCTGGTGGCCGGCCAATCCGCCTCCGAAACCTTGACGATCAGCGCCTCGACAAAGGCGACGGCTCCGACGAGGGTGTCCCAGGCCGTGCCGATCTCGATCGGCAGCGCCACCACGTGGTCGCTGTAGCGGGCTATAGGCGACATCCACTTGTCTGTCACCAGCACGATCGCCGCGCGGCGTTGACCGGAAACCAGCGCGGCGAGCTCTGCCAGGTCCGCCTGGTAGCGGCGGAAGTCGAACAGGACCAGCACGTCCTTGCTGCGCATCTGCAGGAGCTGGTCCGGCCAACGCTCCGGATCGGCCGGCAGCTGGTGGACCCGCGGACGGATCTGCTTGAGATGGATCGCCAGCAGGGCGGCGATGCTGTCGCTGACCCGGCCCCCCAGCAGGAAGACGTTGCGCGTCGGGTCGGCCATCAGCGCGACGATCCGGTCGAACTCGTCCTGCGCCAGGTCGTCGGCCATGTCGCCCAGGCGCTCTGCGGCGCGGCGCGCGTAGTCGGCGAGAAAGGTATCCTTGTCGCCCAGCCTTTCCGTCGCCTTGAGATCGACCGGCGAGCGGCCGCCTTCGCGGAGCTCGGAGATCAGCTGCCGCTGGAACTCCTGGTAGCCGCCGAAGCCGATCTTGCTGACGAAGCGGGTGATCGAAGGGGCGCTGACGCCGGTGCGCTCGGCCAGCTCCTGAATCGTCTGAAGCGCCCCGAAGGGATAGTCGGCCAAGACCGCGCTGCCGATCTTGCGCTCGCTCGTCGTCAGCTGGGAAAGCTCGCGTCGGATGGTTTCCCGCACGCTCATCGGCACCCACCGTCCGCATGGCCGGCGAACACGCCGCCTGCACTATTGTCTCGACCTTAGCCGCTCTGAAAAAAATTAGTCAAACGGAATATCTCCATTGACTATGAGCGGGATTTTTCCTTCAGTCCGCGGGACGGGTCCGATCATGGGCCGTCTGCGCCACGAGCCATCGATGCTTCAGCCCCGCGAAGCCGAGACGACGACGCTCTCCCTGCGCGACCCGCCGCCCGTCGAAACGGTGAATGCGGAGGGACGGTCGCCCTTCGTGCTGTGCTGCGAACATGCCGGGCGGGCCGTGCCCGAGCGGCTCCGCGGGCTCGGGGTCGGCCCGGCGGACATGGCACGCCACATCGCTTCGGACGTGGGTGCCGAGGGATTGTCCCGCCGGCTTTGCGCACTGCTCGACGCGCCGCTGGTCCTACAGCGCTACAGCCGCCTGGTGGTCGACTGCAACCGGCCCTTCGCGGCACCCGACTGCTTCCTGGCGCTGAGCGACGGCACGCCCGTCCCGGGCAACAGGGGGATCACCGACCAGGAGCGGCGCCGGCGCTTCGAGGAGATCCACCAGCCCTTCCACCAGGCGCTCGCCGCACTTCTCGACCGGCGCACCGAGCAGGCGGCGCATTCGACGCTGGTGGCCGTCCACAGCTTCACCCCGCGGCTCGCCGGCGGGGCGGAGCGGCCGTGGCACCTCGGCGCCCTCTCCAATCGCGACGGCCGCTTTGCAGCCCGCTTCCTTCAGACATTTCGCTTCCAAAACCCGGGGTTGAACGCGGCGCACAACGAGCCTTACCTGGTCGACGACCTCACCGACTATACGATTCCGGTGCACGGCGAGGGCCGCGGCATCCCGCATCTGCTCATCGAAATCCGCAACGACCTGCTCGGCGACGCGGCGGGACAGCACCGCTGGGCTCGCCTGCTTGCGGCGGCGCTGGTTGCTGCCCAGGGCAAGGACGCGAAGGATGGCTGAGTTTCCGACCACGCGCGAGGTGCCGCTCGATCCCAGGGCGTCGGCGCTGCTGTTCATCGACGTCCAGAATTTTTCGGTGCGGCGCGACGGCGGCGAGTTCAAGGACGTTTCCGACGTCGAAATCAACGAGAAGTACGCCTATTATTTCGAGCGCCTGGCGTCCGTCGCGATCCCCAACATGCAGCGGCTGCAGGCCGCCTTTCGGGCCGCCGGCATCGAGGTCCTTTACACGACGATCGAGAGCCTGACCAAGGATGGCCGCGATCGCAGCCTCGACTACAAGATCACCGGCTTCCACGTGCCCAAGGGCTCATGGGACGGCAAGGTGATCGACGAGATCGCACCGGCCGAGGACGAGATCGTGCTGCCTAAGACCTCGTCCAGCGTCTTCGTCTCGACCCACATCGACTATCTGCTGCGCAATCTCGGCGTCCGGCAGCTGGTGCTTTGCGGGCTGGTGACCGACCAATGCGTGGAATCGGCGATCCGCGACGCCTGCGACCTCGGCTATCTGGTCACGCTGGTCCCGGACGCTTGCGCGACCTACAGCCAGGAGCGGCACGACAACACGCTGAGAGCAATCGGGGGCTATTGCCGGCAAGTCTCGACCTCGGCGCTGGTCGCCGAGATCGGTGGCGACCGGCAATTGTGAACGGCTGGTTTCGCGGCTAGCGTAAGGGTTTCCGCGGTCAGGCTGCCACAAGAACGCAGCAATCGAGAGTGCAAAAAAAGGGGAACTTCGATGTCACATCCGATCAAGAGCCTCGTCGGCGCGGCGACAGCCGCGCTGGCGCTTACCGCCATCGCCCATGCCCAGGACGACAAGATCGTCATCGGCGGCGCCATGTCGCTCACCGGCGTGCAGGCGCCGCTCGACACGCCTGGGGTCAAGGGCGCCGAAGTGGCGGTCAAGTTTTTGAACGACAATGGCGGCCTGCTGGGCAAGCAGGTCGAATTCATCAACATCGACGGCAAGTCCGATCCCGTGACGGTGGGGAACGTCGCCGTGGAGCTGATCGACAAGGGCGCCGACCTGATCATGACGCCCTGCGACTTCGACTTCGGCAGCCCCGCCAGCCGCGCCGCCCAGGAGGCCGGCCTGGTCGGCATCTCGACCTGTGCCTCGGATCCGCTCTATTCGTCCTGGTCGCTGGGCGACAAGCAATTCACCTTGTCGATGTGGAACACCACCATGGGCGCCACGGCGGCCGACTTCGCCTTCAAGGAGAAAGGATGGAAGACAGCCTACGTGGTCACGGACCAGTTCATCGCCTACACCAAGTCGCTTTCGAAGTATTTCATCGACCAGTACAAGGCCAATGGCGGCGAGATCATCCTTGAAGACACCTACACCAACGGTGACAACAACTTCTCGGCACAGCTGGCGCGTCTCCAGGCGCTAGGCAAGAAGCCCGACGTGATCTTCCTGTCGTCTTACGGACAGGACATCGGCGCAATCATCCGGGCCTTGCGCGAGGTCGGCTACGATGCGCCTGTGCTGGGCGGGGACGCCTATGACGATCCGGCCATGCATGCGGCGCTGGGTGAGACGCTGGGCAACAACGTCTTCTTCGTGACCCATACCTTCATGACGCCGGAAGCGCATCCGGACATGCAGAAGTTCATCGACCTCTACACCAAGCAGCATGGCGGCGCCCCGGACACCGCCTTCGTCGCCACGGGCTGGGACACCGTCATGATGATGGCCGACGCGGTCAAGGCGGCCGGCAGCACCGATGGCGCGGCCGTCGCCAAGGCGCTGGAGGAGGGCAAGTTCAAGCTGCTCACGGGCGATCTCGACTACGGAACCGCCGAGGAGGGCCATGTTCCCAACAAGGCCGCGGTGATGGTCGAGCTCAAGGGCGGCAAGCCGACCTTCCTGGGCTGGCGGCAGCCCGAAACGCTGCCGAAGCCCTGAGCCGGACGCGCCGGCCTCGGTCGGCGCGGCCTCTCGCTGCGGATCCCCGATGCCGGGCCTGTCCCTCCACGCCATCGACGTGTCGGTCGAGTTCGTTGGGCTGAAAGCGCTGAGCGGCGTGACGCTGGCGCTTCGGCCGGGCGAGATCGTCGGCTTGATCGGCCCCAACGGGTCGGGCAAGACCACGCTCGTCAACGCCATCACCGGCCAGGTTCCGCTCTCCGGCGGCCGCGTGATGCTGGGCGAGGAGACGATTTCGGGCCTGCTGCCCCGCCAGGTGGCGCTCAAGGGCATCTCCCGGTCGTTCCAGATCGTGCGGCTGTTCAACAACATGACGGTGGCCGAGAACGTCGAGGCAGCGGCGCTGGCGCGGGGGGAGGGCCGCGCCGCGGCCAGGAACAAGGCCGCGGCACTGCTCGACGGCTTCGCCCTGTCGGCGAAGGCGGACGATCTCTGCGCCCAGCTCAGCTATGGGGACAAGCGCCGCGTGGAGATCGCCCGCGCGCTCGCCGCCGATCCCGTCTTCCTGCTGCTCGACGAGCCGGCAGCCGGCATGAACGAGGGCGAGACCGAGGCATTGCTGGCGACGCTCGCCGCACTCCCGGCGGAGCGCGGCCTCGGCTTGCTGATCATCGATCACGACATGGGCCTGATCATGCGGCTTTGCCAGCGGCTTCATGTGCTGGCCTCGGGCCGCACCATCGCCACCGGCAGCGCAGACGAGGTACGCCGCGACCCCGCCGTCATCGAAGCCTACCTCGGCTCCGAGGCGGCGCATGCTTGAGATCGCCGATCTCGAAGTGCGCTACGGGGCCATTCGCGCGGTGCGCGGGCTGTCCCTGTCGGTCGCCACCGGCGAGCTGGTGGCGCTGGTCGGCGCCAACGGCGCCGGCAAGTCTTCGACGCTGATGTGCATTGCCGGGGCCCTCAAGGCGGCAGCGGGGTCGATCCGCCTCGACGGCGAGGACATCACCTCGGCCAAGCCCGAGGCGATCGTGCGAAGGGGCATCGCCACCGTGCCCGAGACGCGCGACGTGTTCCCCGATCTCACCGTCGAGGAGAACCTGACTCTCGGCGGCTATACCCGGCGTCGTGACGGGCCCGGGATGGCCGAGGACAGGCAACGCATGCTGGCGCTCTTCCCGCGCCTCGCCGAGCGGACGAGCCAGCCGGCCGGCACGCTGTCCGGGGGCGAGCAACAGATGCTGGTCATCGCGCGGGCCATGATGTCGCGGCCCAAGGTGCTCCTGCTCGACGAGCCTTCGCTCGGTCTGGCGCCGGTCGTCGTCGAGCAGATCTTCGCCATGATCGCGGCGCTGAAGGCGGCAGGCACGACCATCCTGCTGGTCGAGCAGAACGTCGCCAAGGCGCTCGCCGTCGCCGACCGCGCCTATGTCATGCGGCTTGGCCGCATCGCCGCGTCGGGCACCGCCGCCGAGATCGGTGGCGCGACCGATCTCAAAGCCCTCTATCTCGGCGGCTGAGCGATGACCTTCGCCATCCAGTTCGTGATCGACGTGCTTAGCCTCGGCGGCGCCTATGCGCTGATGGCGCTCGGCCTGGTCATCGTCTACGGCATCCTGCGGCTGGTGAATTTCGCCTATGGCGAGCTTATCATGGTCGCCGGCTACACCATGTTTCTCGTCGGAGGGTCCGGGCTGCCCTGGCTGGTCATGGCCGCGGTGGCGGTCGTCATGGCCGTGCTCGCCGGGATCGCGACCGACTACGTCGCCTTCCGGCCCGTCAGGGCGAAATCGGTCACCGCGGTGCTGATCACCTCCTTCGCCTTCTCGACCCTCCTGCAGAACGCCGCGCTGCTGTTCATCTCGCCGCGCCCGCAGACGGTGCCTCTGCCGGCACTCTTTTCGAAGACGGTGACGATCGGCGGCGCCGTCACCCCGCTGCGCAACATCATCACCATCGTAGCCGCCGTGGTGCTCCTGGGGCTGTTTGCGCTGTTGATGCGGCGGACGGTGCTGGGCATCGCCATGCGAGCGGCGGCCACCAACTTCACGATGGCGCGGATGCTGGGCGTGCCCGCCAACCTGATCATCACCTCCGCCTTCGCCATCTCCGGCTTCCTGGCCGGGGTGGTCGGGCTGCTGTGGATCGGCCGCATCGGCACCGTGGTGCCAGGCATCGGGCTCGAGCCGCTGCTGGTCGCCTTCATCGCCACGGTAATCGGCGGCATGCGGAGCCTTTCGGGCGCCGTCATCGGTGGCTTCCTGCTGGCCCTGATCGACACCAGCCTCAACTACACGCTGCCGCAGGACCTGTTGAAGTTCCGCGACGCCTTTACCTTCAGCCTGGTCATCCTGATTCTGCTCTGGCGGCCGGAGGGGCTGGTCAAGGGCCCGGCATCGGGCCAGAGGACGTGAGGCCGCGATGAAGCGCCACCTCCTGACCATCGCCATCCTCGCCGGGCTGATCGTCGCTGCGGCGCTCGCCAGCCATCTTCTCGGCATCAGGCTCTACGACCGCATCGCCACCAACCTCTGCATCTCGCTGGTGCTTGTGCTCGGGCTGCAGCTTTTCATGGGCAACTCGGGCATCCTCTCGTTCGCCCATATGGGCTTCATGGGCGTCGGCGCCTATGCTTCGGCCGTGCTCACCATTCCGGTCCAGATGAAGGGCATGGCGCTGCCGGACCTCTACCCCTTCCTGCAGGGGGTCCAGCTTTCGCCGTTGCTGGCGATTGCCGTCGCCGGCGCGGTCGCGGCGCTTGTCGCGGCGGCCGTCTCCTATCCGTTGATGCGGCTTTCGGACGCCGCGGCTGTCATCACCTCCTTCGCGCTGCTGGTCGTGCTTTACACGGCGATGACCAATTGGAGCGCTCTCACCAACGGGCCGCGCACGCTTTTCGGGCTGCCACGGGCTACGGACCTCACGCTGGCGGCGCTCGTCGCTATCCTGGCTCTGGTCGGCGCGCTGGCCTTCAAGGAATCGCGCACCGGCAGGCTGCTCAGGGCGAGCCGTGACGACGAGCGCGCGGCCGCTGCGATGGGGGCCAACATCCCGGCGCTGCGCTGGCGGGCCTTCGTGCTGGCGGCGCTGTTCGCCGGCGTGGGCGGTGCCCTATGGGGACATTTCATCACCTCCTTCTCGCCGAAAGCCTTCTATTTGAGGGAAACTTTCCTCATTCTCTCGATGCTGGTGATCGGCGGCGCCAACACCGTCACCGGGGCGGTGGTCGGCACCTTCATCGTCACCGGAGCCTATGAGGGGCTGCGCGGCATCGAAGGCCTGCTCAACCAGGCCAAGCTGACCGGCGACCCGGTGATCGGGTTGACCGAGATCGTGCTGGCACTGGCGATGATCGTCGTTCTGGTGTTGAGGCCCGGCGGCCTGTTTCCGACCCGCGAGATCGGCACGCTGATCACGCGTCGCCTGGCTAGGAGGGAGCCCAAGCCATGAACTGGAAGACCGCCTATCGTTCCTTCTACTACGCGACGGCCGAGGAGCCGGCGGACATCCACCTCGACCCCGCGAGCACGGCGCTCCTGGTGATCGACGTGCAGGACGTCTACCTCGCGCCCAAGGACACGCCCGAGGAGACTGCCCGCTGGCAGCCCTTCTACGATCGCATGCGGCGAACCGTGATTCCCAACATCGCAGCGCTGATCGCCGATTGCCGGCGGCGCGGCGTCGAGGTGATCTTCGCGCGGATCGCCTGCCATAAGCGCGACGGGCGCGACCGCTCGCTCAGCCAGAAGAAGCCCGGCTTCAACTACCTGCTGCTGCCCAAGGACGGCCCCGAAGGCCGGATCGTCGCGGAGCTGGCGCCGGAGGGCGACGAGATCACCGTGCTCAAGACGACCGACAGCGCGCTGACCGGCACCAATCTCAGGCTGATCCTGCACAATATGGGCGTCAAGGACGTGGTCTGCGTCGGCATCTTCACCGACCAGTGCGTGTCCTCGACCGTGCGCAGCCTCGTCGACGAAAGCTTCGGCGTGATCGTCGTCGACGATTGCTGCGCGGCCGCCACCATGGAGCTGCACCGGCACGAGCTCGAGATCATCAACATGATCTACTGCCACGTCGTGCAGCTCGACGAGCTTGCAGCGTTCTTCGGCTGAACCATGTCGGAGCTCTACCAACGCGACCAGCGTGCCCTGTCGAGAATGTCCTTCCTGCGCTTTTTTCCGCAGGCGGTCATCGGCGGAGAAGGCGCCTTTCTCATCGGCGACGACGGGCGGCGGCTGCTCGACTTCTCCGCCTCCTGGGGCGCCGCGGCCCTCGGGCACGCTCATCCGGCCGTGCGCGACGCCGTCGACCGGGCGCTTTCCAGCCAGGCGGGCGCCAGCCACCTCTCGTCGGCGAACCTGCCGGCCGTCGAGCTCGCCGAACGGCTGCTGGCGCTGGTGCCGGAGCGCGCACGAGGCCGCGTCTGGCTCGGCCATTCGGGCTCGGACGCCAACGAAACCGTGGCGCGCGCGGTGGTGGCCGCGACGGGTCGGCCGCGCGTGCTCGCCTTTCATGGCGCCTATCACGGCGGAACGAGCGGCTCGATGGCGATCTCGGGGCATCCCGTCCAGCAGGGGGTCCCGAAAGCGCCAGGACTGACACTGGTCCGCTATCCCGACCCCTATCGAGACGGCGGCGGCGAGGCGGCGGCGACGCACGCCCTTGCCGAGCTCGAGGCGCTGTTCGCCGGAGCCGTGCCGCCAGACGAGGTGGCCGCGATGTTCTTCGAGCCGATCCAGTCGGATGGCGGCATGATCGTGCCGCCCGGCGGCTATTTCCAACCTGTCGAGGCGCTGTGCCGCCGGCACGGCATCCTTCTGGTCTGCGACGAGGTGAAGGTCGGGCTGGGCCGCACGGGGCGCTTCCACGCCTACGACCATCTGGGTATCGAGCCCGACATCGTGGTGTTCGGCAAGGGGCTCGGCGGCGGCCTGCCGCTTTCGGCTGCCGTCGGGCCGGAAAGCATCATGAACCACGCCGCAGCCTTTGCTTTCCAGACGGTCCACGGCAATCCCGTTTCGGCCGCCGCTGGCGCCGCCGTGCTGGAGACGATTGCCCGCGACGGGCTCGTCGCCAACGCCGCGGCGGTGGGCGACCACCTCATGGCCGAGCTGAAGCGGCTCAAGGACAAGCATCCGTTGATCGGTGACGTGCGTGGGCGGGGGCTGGCGATCGGCGTCGAGCTTTCGGCCGATCGCAATCCGGGGATGCCTGCAAAGGTAGAAGCGGCCCAAACGGTGTTCCGCGCGTTCGAGCTCGGGCTCGTCCTCTACTATGTCGGGGTCCACTCCAACGTGCTGGAGTTCACGCCGCCGCTCACCTTGACTCGTGACGAGGCGTCGCTCGGAGTGTCGCTGCTCGACCGCGCGCTGAGCGACGTGGCGGCCGGCCGCGTCGATCCGGGTGCGCTCGCCGCCTTTGCCGGCTGGTGAAGCGCGGCCCGAAAGGCGCTCTAAGGCTGCAGTTTGGGTGGCCGGCCGCGTCCGAGCGCGCCATCGGCGCGCGCCTGGAGGTAGGCATAGATATCAGTTAGATAGGGGGCGAAGTTCGGGTCGTTTCTGAAGCCGTTCATGACCAGGTTGCCGTCCGTCTTTCCGTCGAGCACGCTGCGCATGAAGTCGTCCAGCGGAAGCACAGGATCAATCAACGATGTGGCAAAGGTCGAGCCGTCGCCATTGGCACCATGGCAATGGTTGCAACCGGCGTGATACCGACGGTAGCCATTGAGGGTTCGCTGGTCGGCACGGCCGTCGACGACGGTGTAGAATTTCGGGCCGCTCTGTGCCTCCTGCGGGAACGCCCCGCGCGGGGCCAGGAGGCACAGGCCGACCCCCGCCCACACCAGCAGACGAAGGGCAGGCATTCCGTCGGCCTCGATGCTTCGGGGGCACTTACTGCCCCAGCGTGAGCCTCATGTTCGATCCGACCGGCTGGCCGGACAGCCACAGCTTGCCGTTGGAGCGCGTGATGTCGAACGGCCGCTCCGGCTCGCCGACGGCGCCAGGCACCGAGATCGTGATGTGCTCGTCCTCCGACAGGCGCGCCACGAAACGCACAGGGACGAGGCTCTCCGGCGCGGACAGCGTGGTGACGACACGGAACTCGTCTCCCTCGTCCACATAGTAGACGATGCCCTGATAGGCGCCGAGGTCGATGCTGCCGCCCTGAAAGGCCGAGATTTCCTCGCCAGAAGCCGAAGCGGTGATTGCGACAAGCGCAACCGATACCAAATACTTGAACATGATAACCTCCCTCCGGGTGGTGCCGAAATCGGTTCAAGTCGATCGTTTCGCATTATCGAGAGCGGTTCGAGTTTGTCTGTGAGAATTCCCACTGGTTTTGCTTTCTGGCTGCACAAATCGCCGATGAGATTCGAAAATGACCCCGGGATACTCTATAGTCGGGCAAATCGACGGGTTTGCGAATGGGCTCGTCTTCAGCCTTCCTCAGCACCTTGCGCAGCTCCGACCTGGAGGCGCTGGCCGAGCGCTGGTCGGTTCGCAGCTATCGGCGCAACGAGCTGATCATCGAACAGCGCGACGAGGGGCGCGACGTCTTTTTCGTGCTGGACGGCGGGGTGCGGGTCACGCTGTTCTCGGCCGGAGGACGGGAGGTCGCCTATCGCGACCTCCATCCGGGCGACATCTTCGGTGAGCTTGCCGCCATCGACGGCAAGCTTCGCTCCGCCAGCGTCATCGCGATCGAGGCGACGCGCGCCGCGCAGCTCTCGGCGGCCGCCTTCGAAGAGATGGTCCGGGAGCATCCTTCCTTCACCTGGGCTCTGCTTTCGCATCTCTCCGGCCTGTTGCGGCGGATGACGGACCGCGTGTTCGAATTCAGCACCCTGGTGGTGCGCGAGCGGGTGGTCTGCGAGCTGTTGCGCCGCGCCGAGGAGCTCGGCCAGCCGCAGGGAGGAGGGGAAACGGTGATCCCGCTGCCCCGGCACTTCGAGCTTGCCGCCACCATCAGCACCCACCGGGAGGCCGTGTCGCGCGAGATGAGCATCCTGGCCAAGCGCGGCCTCGTCGAGCGCCGCGGCAACCGGCTGGTGATCAAGGACCGCTCGGCGCTGGAAGCGCTGGCCGGCAAGGATCGCTAGTGGCTGCAAACGGTCGGCCGTTCACTCCGGCAAGCCGGCGAACCGCATATGCTCGATCCAGCGGTCGAGGGCTCCGGGGACGGTGTAATTCTTCTCCCACTGCTTGCGTTGTCTGCTGATGGAGTCGCCGGGCGAGTCCTTAAGGAAAACCGCAAGCGCTTCCTTTGCCTCCCGCTGGTTTCCCAGACAAGCGTAGATCCCCGCGAGCATTCGGTGTGCGGCGCTCGTGATTCTGGACATTTTTCGCATCGCCGTCAGCGCAGCCCCGCAATCGTTCTTTTCATAGAGCGCCCAGCCCATGTCCCAGTTGAACCAGTCAGGGTAGAAAGGATCGATGCCCATAGCCTGCTTGATCCGATCGATCGCTTCGTCGGTGCGACCAGCAAAGAGCAGCGGGGCCGCACTGCCCTCGAGGATATTCGAGGCGCTGGGGTTCAGGGCGATCGCCTGATCGTACTGTGCAATGGCCTCCTCCATCTCTCCGGCTTCGGTGTGGATTTGGGCGCGGATATGATGCGCTTCGGCATCGTCCGGAGCGAGCAGAATGGCCTTGTCCGCGTATTCGGCGCCGCGCTTCAACGCCTCGTCGGAGCTATTTTCCTGCTTGTGCCAGAAGAGCCCGTCATTGCGGTAGGACCAGGCGAGCCCGATATAGCCGAACTGGGCGTTCGGGTCCGCTTCGATCGCCTTGAGGCTGAACTGCCGCAGCAGCTCGTTCCCCGCTGCAGAGAAATGCTTGTTCTCGGCAAACCCCATCTGGACATAGCTGAGCGCGCTGACCCGGGCAGCGTCGCTCGTCGGCAGGGA
>JBEVJK010000006.1:0-58911 GCA_040510195.1 Mesorhizobium sp.
CCGAGGCCAAACTCGGAACCGAAACCATGACCGAGCCCGCGCCCGAGCACGCGCAGCTTGAAGCCGAGCTCCTGGCTGAGCGCGACCATGTCGTCGAACACGTCGCCGTACGCGACCGCGACGTGGTTGCTGAGGTAGTGCGCCATCAACGTGTCGCGACCGATCCCGAGATCAGCCGCCATGAACGGCCACTCGCGCGTCGTGCCGGTCCACCAGGCGTCGCGAACTTGCGCTGGCAATCGGACGACTTCGCCTTTGCCGACGTCCATCCAGAGTGTGTCGTCTTTGATGTACGCGCGTGCCCAAGTGATGGCGCCGGGCAAGCTCTCGCCCGCGAACGTCCCGCCCGGTACCGGGAAGTATTGGCGCGGCTGGCGGTAGCTGTGCACGCCTTTGAGCGTCGATGGATCGTGGTTGAACGCGTACGCGCCGCACGAGCCCGAGTTCAAAAGCACCCACAAGAAGCGGCCGTCGTGCTCGGCGCCCCAGCGCACGTCGTGGAACATCACGGCCTGGTGGAGGCCTTTCGCCTTGAGCAGCCGCTTCATCATCTCCATCGGCAAGAGGTTGCCCTGGTCGGCCTCGGTGGAATCGACGATGGTGTCGCCATTGCTCTCCGGCCGGCAGGTCGAGTTGAGCAGCCCCTCGGCGAAATCGGACGGCGGGCGCAGCTTGATCAGGCCGAGCTGGTACTGCCAGCCGACGCAGTCGGCGCGGAACTCCTCGACCAGGTCGAGCACCGCCAGATAGTCGCGCAGCTGCTCGCGGGTGGCCGCGGCGTCGAAATCCTCGGCGCCGGCGCCGCCATAGTGGAAGGTCACGCCCTTGGCGTTGACGAATTTCAGCGCGTCGTCGAGGCGCTTGTCGGCGATCCGCTTGCCGTAGTCGATGATCCAGGCCTGGTCGACCTTGTGCTCGGCGAAGCCAAGGCGGTGGACGAGCCGGGCACCGAAATAGCCGTTGGTCATGCCCATCGAGGTGTCGCCGAGCATCAGCGCGATCGGCCGCCGGCGGCGGATCTCCTCATGCACCTTGCCGGCCAGCGCCGCCGCGGCGGCGGACGCCCTGGGGGCCGCGCGGACGGCCGACGCGTCGTAGTCGACGCGACCGGTCTCGCACCATTCAGCCAAGCGGTCGAGGAACGGCTGGTCGTCGCTCCATTCGGTGGCGTCGGTCCACAGGCGGGAAGCCTTGCGCCCCTCAGCGGCGAGGCAGGCGCCGGTGTTGAGCAGGCCAACCAGCCCCGGCCATTTGCCGGAGAAGTTGGAGACCATCAGAAGCGGATGGTCGTGGCCGATCACCCCGTCGACCGTATGCGGGCCGTAGACCCAATGCGTGTAGAGCCCGACGATCGGCCCGTCGAGCGGGCCGAGCGCGTCGATCGCCTCGCTCGGCTTGGTCATGAAGCCGCCGACGCGCCTGTGCTTGCGGCCGAGCCGGGACAGGCTTTTCTCGAGCTCGGCGGTCGCCGCCTCGAGCATCGGCAGCGCCGTCTGGTTGGGCATGGCACGGTAGTCGCCCGGCCAGAAGATGTTGATGGTGTCGCTCATGTCCGCCGCCTCCCTTTCTCGGCATGCCGCTCGCCGAGGCTTGCCGGGCGGCGGCACCCGCCCGGCAAGTCCCGCGCGGTCAAAGCCCGTTCTGCTTCATGATCTCGGCGGCGTTGTCCTTGGTGACCTTCATGGTATCGAGGGTGATCGTCTTCTCGACCTTCTCGCCGTTGAGGTGCTTGAGGGCCTGACGCAGCCCCTCGGCGCCCGGCGTGGCATAGAGGAAGGTGGCGGTGAGCTCGCCGTTGTTGACCCAGGTGACGCCCTCGGCGGGCAGCGCGTCGATGCCGATGAACTTGATGTCCTTCTCGCGGCCGACATCCTTGGCGGCGAGATAGGCGCCGTAGGCCATCGGGTCGTTGTGGCCGTAGACGAGGTCGATGTCCTCGTTGTTGCGCAGCGCGGTGGCCATGATGTTGTAGGCCTGGTCCTGCTTCCAGTCGCCGGACTGCTGGTCGAGCAGGTTCTTGATGCCCGCCTCCTTGTCGGTGAACTCATGGAAGCCGTCATGGCGGTCATGCGCGGGCTGGGTGCCCATGCCGCCCCAGATCTCCACCACGTTGCCCTCGGCCTTGCCCGGGCCGCCGAGCAGCTCGACGGCATACTCGCCCGCGGCACGGCCGATCAGTTTGTTGTCGCCGCCGACGAACTGGGTGTACTGGTCGGTCTCGACGTTGCGGTCGAGCACGAAGACCGGGATCTTGGCGTCGATCGCCTGCTGGACGACGCCAGTGAGGCCGGCAGACTCCTTGGGCGAGACGAGCAGCGCGTCGACCTCCTGGCGGATCAGATTCTCGACGTCGGCCACCTGCTTCTCGGTCTTGTCCTCGCCGTCGGTGATGATCAGCTCGACGTCGGGATGCTTCTCGGCCTCGGCGATGATGTCCTTGTTGAACTGCGCCCGCCAGGGTTCGATGGTGGTCGCCTGCGAGAAGCCGATCTTCCATTTCTTGTCCTGCGCACCGGCCGGCGATCCGGGCAGGAGCGCGGTCGATAGAGCGAGGGTTGCGGCGAGGGCTGCGAGCCTCGTGAAGTGACGGCGTTTCATTTTGCGGTTCCTCCTAGTTTGAGAGACGGTGTCTCTTCCGACGTCCGCTCTTCGGCGGCCGTTTGGGTGCGCGCCGGCCGCCGGAGCGGCAGGCGCAGGGTGGCAAAAAGGTCGGCGGCGTTGCGCTCCTGGACGAGCACGGTGCCGATGATGATCAGCCCTTTCAACACCAGCTGCAGGTTGGAGTTGATGTTGTGGAGCTGGAGGATGTTGGAGAGCAGGCCGAAGATCAGCACGCCGCAGAAGGTGCCCGCGAGGCTGCCGCGGCCGCCCATCAGGCTGGTGCCGCCGATCACCACCGCGGCGATCGCGTCGAGCTCCAGGCCGGCGCCGGCGTCCGGCTTGCCCTGGCGATACTGGGCCACGTAGAGCACGGCCGCGATGCCGGCGAGCAGGCCCGACACGGCATAGGTGACGATCTTGACGCGCCCGGCGTCGATGCCGGAGAGCCGCGCCGCCTCCTCGTTGCCGCCGATGGCATAGACGTAGCGGCCAAACGGCGTGAAGCGCAGCACCGCGCCGTAGACGACGATCGCCGCGATGAAGAACAGGCCGGGCATCGGGATGACGCCGAACACCAGCGAGCGAAGCGCGTCGAACTCGGCAACCGCGTTGGAGCCGGTGTAGACGGGAAGCACGGCGTTGTTCTGGCCGGCGGTGAGCCGTGCGATGCCGAGCGCGGTGACCATCATGGCGAGGGTCACGATGAAGGGTTGCAGCCGCCCGCCGACGATGATCAGCCCGTTGACGGCGCCGAAAAAGAGGCCGACGCAAGGCGCGACCAGGAGCACGCCCGCCACCCCGAACTTGGTCGGGATCTGCGGCAGCAGGAAGGCCAGCGCCAGTGCGGCGAGCGCGGCGCCGACCGCGGTCGGCAGGATCAGGCCGCCGAAGGCGCCAGGCCGCGCCTCGCGCGCCGTCGGGTCCGCCTGGCGGCTCCTCTCCAGGTTCACCACCACGAAGCGGGTCAGCGCGATGCCCACCACCAGCGCGGCCAGCGCCACCGCCGGGATGCCCATATAGACGGCCGGCGTGTCGCCCGGCACTGTGAGCAGCATCGCCGTGACGACCGAGCAGATGGCCATCAGCGAGCCGACGGAGAGGTCGATGCCGCCGGTGATGATGACGGCGGTCATGCCGGTGGCGATCAGGCCGGTGGTCGACACCTGCCTCAGCACGTCGAGCAGATTGCCGTAGGAGAGGAAGATGTTGTTGCCCTTGGAGCTGACCGGCGAGGAGAGCACGCCGATCAGGAAGATCGCCACCAGCCCCCAATAGAGCTTGGTGCGCGAGATGAGCGCCAGCGCACTCATGCCGCCTGCCGCCCGGCATGGCGGCGGCGCGGCGCGGCGAGCTGCATGATGCGCTCCTCGCTCGCCTCGGCGCGCGACAGCATGCCCGTCTGCCGGCCCTCCGAAAGCACCAGGATGCGGTCGGCCAGGAGCAGCAGCTCCGGCATCTCCGAGCTGACGGCGACGATCGCCAGCCCATCGCGGGCCAGCTTGAAGACCAGGTCGTAGATCTCTCGCTTGGCGCCGACGTCGATGCCGCGCGTCGGCTCGTCGAGCAGGAGCACGCGGGGGCGGGTCGCCAGCCACTTGCCGATCACCACCTTCTGCTGATTGCCGCCCGACAGGGTGCCGGCCGGCTGCTCTATGCTGCCGCAGCGCACGCCGAGCGCCTCCACCGCATGGCGGGCGAGCGCGGCCTCGCCGGCGAAGGAACGGACGCCGAAGCGCGCCAGCCGGCCGACCAACGGCAGCGCGACGTTGTCGACGATCGAGGCGCGCAGATGCAGGCCCTGCGTCTTCCGGTCCTCGGTGACCAACGCCAGGCCGAGGCGGCGCGCCTCGCGCGGCGAGCGGATGTCGACGGCCTCCCCGTCGAGCCGGATCTCGCCGCCGCGGCGCCCCTCGGCCGAACCGAAGATCGTCTCCAGCGTCTCGGTGCGCCCGGAGCCGAGCAGCCCGCCGATGCCGAGGATCTCGCCGGCGGAAAGGTCGAACGAGACCTCGTGCAGCACGCGGCGCCAGCCGCTGCGGTCGGGCAGGTCGAGCGTCAGGCCGGAAACGGAGAGCACCGGCTGGCCGCCAGGACGCCCCGCCTCGCGCGGCACGTCGAGGAGGCTGCGGCCGACCATGGCGGCGATGATGCGGTCCTCGTCGAGCTCGGGCATCGGGCGGGTCATCACGTGCCGGCCGTCGCGGAACACCGTGACCCGGTCGGCCAGCGCCGTCACCTCCTCGATGCGGTGCGAGATGTAGACGACGGCGACGCCGTCGGCGGCCAGCTGGCGGATGATGGCAAAAAGGCGCTGGCATTCGGCCGGCGACAGCGCCGAGGTCGGCTCGTCCATGATCAGGATGCGCGCCTCGATCGACAGCGCCTTGGCGATCTCGACCAGCTGCTGCTCGCCGACGCGCAGCGCGCCGACCCGCGCCTCCGGGTCGAGCTCGATGCCAAGCCGCTTCAACAGGCCACGCGCCGCGGCGGCACTCGCCTTGCGGTCGACGATCAGCCCGGCGATCAGCCGCTCGCGGCCGAGGAAGATGTTGTCGGCGACGCTGAGCTCGGGCACCAGATTGAGCTCCTGGTGGATGATGGCGATGCCGGCGCCCTCCGCGTCGCGGACGCTGGCGAAGCGCACCGGGCGGCCGTCGATCGTCAGTTCGCCGTCGTAGTCGGTGTAGACGCCGGACAGGATCTTCATCAGCGTGGACTTGCCGGCGCCGTTCTCGCCCATCAGAGCATGGATCTCGCCCGGCCTGAGCTCGAAATCGACCGCGTCGAGCGCCAGCACGCCGCCGAACCGCTTGGAGACCGCGGTCGCCTTTAGGATCGGATGTGACGGGGGTGCGGCCGCGGCGGGCCGCTCGGCGGATGGGCGCATGACAATGCCGGCCTCCCTTCCGGCCATCGCCAGTCGACGGTCCCGTCAGCTAATCTAAACGTTTCGAATAAGTCAAGCGGAGAGCCGCGGCTTTGTTGCGAAATGGGCGGAAGTTTCGTATGGCTTCGTGGGTCGGGGTTTCAAAACGTTTCGATGATGGAGAAGATTCGCAGGTCAGGCCGGGGATTGCGGGCGCCAACCATGCTCGACGTGGCGGAGGCGGCGCGTGCCTCCGTGGCGACCGTTTCGGCGGTCATCAACGGCACCGCCGGCGTCAGCCCGGAGCTCACGCAGCGCATCGAGACGGCGATCCGCGACATCGGCTACAAGCGCAATGCGATCGCCCGCAGCCTCAAGCTCGGCACCACGCGCATCATCGGGTTGACGGTGGCCGACATTACCAACCCGTTTTTCACCGACGTCGTCTCGGTCGTGCAGGAGGTGCTGCACCGCGCCGGCTACGGCGTCATGCTGTGCTGCAACGACGAGGACGTCGAAACCCAGGACGAGCAGATCAAGCTCTTGCTCGACCGCATGGTCGACGGGCTGATCATCGCTCCGGCCGGCGACGACGCCAACCTGAAGCGCATCCTTTCAGGCACCAGCATCCCCGTCGTGCTGATCGACCGCGTCTGCGACGGCGTCGACACCGACGCGGTGGTGCTCGACAACCAGCGCGCCGTGTTCGACGCCACGACCTACATGCTGGAGCTCGGGCACCGGCGCATCGGCTACATCTCAGGGTCGCTGGACACGTCCACCGGCCGCGACCGCCTCGCCGGCTACCACCAGGCGCTCGAGGCGGCCGGCCTGCCGGCGGACGACGCGCTGATGCGGCTCGGCAATTTCCGCGAGGCCGACGCCTACAACGCCGCCATGCAGCTCCTGACGCTGCCGGACCGGCCGACGGCGTTGTTCTCGGCCAATAACCTCATGGTCATCGGCGTCATGAAGGCGATCCGCGACATCGGCCTTTCCTGCCCGGAGGACGTCTCCGTCGCCTGCTTCGACGACTTTCCGTGGGCCGACGTCTTCCGCCCGCAGCTCACCACGGTCGCCCAGCCGGTGCGCGCCATCGGCGAGCAGGCCGCGCAGATCGTGCTCGACCGGCTGGCCGGCCGCCTCGCCGACGCGCCGCCGCGCCGCCTGACCCTGCAGGGGCGGCTGGTCGTCCGCAGCTCGTGCCGACCGCTGTAGCCAAGGCAGACGGGTCGACTTCATCCTTGTCGGCTGCCGCCTGCCAGTAGGTCAGTCGTGCAGCCGCCGGGCGATCGGCGGGCCGATCTCGATGTCTTCGAAGGTGGCGCGGAACCCGCCGCGCTCGGGCGAGCAGGCCATCACGCCGATCTCTGCGTCGTCGGCCGGGAACGGGCAGAGCCGCGCCATCTGCCAGGCGCCGCCATTCACGTTGAACTGAACGCGCACCGCGTCGTCGTGGCGCGTCAGCCGCACCGACAGGCGGTCGCTCGGGGCGGCGTCCGGCAGCGGGATCACCGACCAATCCGAGACCTCCCGCGTCATCACCACGCTGAAATGCATCAGCCCGTCGGTGAACTCGACGCCGGCCTTGATCCAGGTCCGCTCGTCGCGCCTGAGAAAGAGCCCGGCCTGGTCGTAGAGCGCCTCGTAGTCGCCCTGCACCATTGCGGCGGCCGTGAAATCACCGGAAACGGGGCAGACATAGGCGTGACCGCTGTCGCGCACGAAGCCGTAGAAGGTGTGGCGCCAGAAGTCGGTCTTCTCGGCGGTCACGAGCTCGATGCGGCGGGCGTCGCCCGACCAGCGGGCGGGCGGGTTGAGCCAGCGGAATTCCTTGGCCATCGGGGCTCCTTTCGAGGCGGTCGGCTGGCCCAGGCTTAGCACCGGTCGGCGCGCCGGGTCGAGCTTGCCCCTCCGGGCATCGATCGGCATACTCCGGCCGCCGCGCGGGAAGGAGGCGGGCACGATGCTCTATGCGATCCTCTGCTACGACCGGGAAGCGGTGACGGAAGGGCTGTCGCCCGACGAGGACGCCGCGCTGATGGAGCGGCTGATCGCCGTGCAGGAGCCGATGGCGCGGCAAGGCAAGATGGGCCCCGTCGCCCGCCTCAAGCCCACATCGGCCGCCGTGACGCTGCGCAAGGGCGTCGATTCGCTGGTGGTCGACGGTCCCTTCGCCGAGACCAAGGAACAGCTGCTCGGCTTCTACATGGTCGAAGTCGACAGCCGGGAGGAGGCGGTCGACTTCGC
Source organism: Mesorhizobium sp. (assembly GCA_040510195.1). Taxonomy (GTDB): domain Bacteria; phylum Pseudomonadota; class Alphaproteobacteria; order Rhizobiales; family Rhizobiaceae; genus JBEVJK01. The sequence goes on from JBEVJK010000006.1 coordinate 7,718, forward strand.
GCGCCAGCTGGCAGGCGCCGCCACCCACGGCAGCGGTGCCTACGAGATCCGTCCGGTCGGCCTCTTCCGGCCGGGGCGCGGCGACTGATGGACGGCAGCGGTGCCATCGAGCGGGCGCTCGTGGCGGCAAGGCCGCAGGCCATGGGCGCGCTGCTGCGCTATTTCCGCAACCTGGACACGGCCGAGGACGCCTTCCAGGAGGCCAGCCTGCGAGCACTGCGCAACTGGCCGGAAAAGGGGCTGCCGCGCGACCCGGCCGCCTGGCTGATCTTCGTCGGCCGCAACGCAGCGCTCGACGCGGTGCGCCGCGACGCGCGCAGCACGGCGCTGCCGCCGGAAGAGACGCTGTCCGACCTGGAGGACCGCGAGGCGGCGCTCGTCGAGGCGCTGGACGCGGGCAGCTATCCGGACGACCTGCTCAGGCTGCTGTTCGTGTGCTGCCACCCGGAGCTGCCGGCCAACCAGCAGATCGCGCTGGCGCTGAAGGTCGTCTCCGGCCTCTCGGTGAAGGAGATCGCCCGCGCCTTCCTGGTCGGCGAGAAGGCGATGGAGCAGCGCATCACCCGCGCCAAGCGCCGCATCGGCGAATCCGGCCTGCCCTACGAGGTGCCCGACGCGGCGGAGCGGGCCCGCCGGCTGCGCACGGTGGCGGCGATGATCTACCTGATCTTCAACGAGGGTTATTCGGCGAGTGGCGGCAGCGTGCATGTGCGCGTGCCGCTGTGCGAAGAGGCGATTCGGCTGGCCCGCCTGTTGCTCTCGCTGTTTCCCGCCGAGACCGAGATCATGGGGCTCGCCGCACTGCTCTTGCTCCAGCATGCCCGCGCGGCGGCGCGGCTCGACGCCGCCAACGCCATCGTCCTGCTGCAGGACCAGGACCGCAGCCTATGGGACCGTGCGATGATCGCCGAGGGCGTGCAGCTGGTGCGCGCCGCGCTCGCCGCCGGCCGGCCCGGTCCCTACCAGGTGCAGGCGGCCATTGCCGCCGTGCATGCCGAGGCGCCCACGGCGGCCGATACCGACTGGAGCGAGATCGACCGGCTCTACGCTGTGCTGGAAGGGTTGCAGCCGTCGCCGGTGGTGTCGCTCAACCGCGCCGTCGCGGTGGCCAAGCTGCACGGCCCGGCGGTGGCGCTGGCGATGATCGAGCCGCTCGGCGAGCCGCTGACCAGCTACTTCCACTTCTACGGCGTCAAGGGCGCGCTGCTCAAGGAGCTCGACCGCCACGACGAGGCCCGCGAGGCCTTCGAGCGCGCGCTGGCGCTCGCCAACACGGCCGCCGAGGCCGACCACATCCGGCTCCAGCTGGACGGGCTCGGCCGCCGCGGAGCGGCCTCCGCCGCCTGAGCCCGCCGAATTCGCACCGTCATTGTCGGATGTCGCCGCCCTGCTTCGTCCTTGCCGAGGACGCCCTTGGAGGAAGGAGAGACCCGATGACCGCCGCCGAAATCAGCCGCGAGGAATGGATCGCCGCGCAGAAGGCGCATCTCGAGAAGGAGAAGGAGCTGACGCGCGCCCGCGACGCGCTCGCCGCCGCTCGCCGCACGCTGCCGCGGCTCAGGATCGACAAGGCCTATGCCTTCCGCGGGCCGCATGGCGAGGTCTCGCTGGCCGACCTCTTCGCCGGCCGCAGCCAGCTCCTGGTGCAGCATTTCATGTTCGCGCCCGAATGGGAGGAGGGCTGCGTCGGCTGCTCCTTCCAGGCCGACCACGTCGACGCCGCACGCCAGCATTTCGAGCAGCGCGACCTGTCCTTTGCCGCCGTGTCGCGAGCGCCGGTCGAAAAGATCGAGGCGTTCCGCAAGCGCATGGGATGGCGCTTCACCTGGGTGTCCTCGGCCGACAGCGACTTCAACTACGACTTCGACGTCTCCTTCACGCCGCGGCAGATGGCCGAGGGAGAGGTGCTCTACAATTACCGGCTGATCGAGAGCGGCAGCCCAGACCTGCCGGGCATCAGCGTCTTCGTCCGCGACGAGGGCGGCGCCATCTTCCGCGCAGCGTCCTATTACGGCCGCGGGGACGAGGTGCTGGTCGGCGCCTACAACTATCTGGACCTGACGCCCAAGGGCCGCGACGAGACGGGCGCCAACGGCAACCTGACCGACTGGGTGAAGCACCACGACCGCTACGAGGCGGCGGGCGCGCATGCCTGCCGTTGCTGACGGTCGCGCCGCGACAGTGGAATTCCTCGCGGCCGGCGCCTAGATTGAAGGTCAGGGGCCTTCCGCCCCCGGAGAGACGCAAATGATGCGCCCCCTCGCCCTCGCAGCCGCGCTGCTGGCGCTCGCCGTGGCGCTGCCGGCCCAAGCCCAGAACTGGTCGAGCCAGCCGACCCGGCCCGCCTGGCGGCCCGCGGTGCCTGCCTGGTCGCAACAGCCGCTGACGCCCGCCCAGCGCAACGATCTCTGGCTGCGCGGCACGCCCGCCGAGATCCAGGCCGTCGAGCGCACCGAGCGGGGCCGCGCGTTCGCGCGCCAGCAGCAACTGAACCGCGAGATCGACCGCAGCGCCGTCGGAACCGCCCCGATGGACCTGAAAGTGCCGCTGATCAAGAACAAATGCATGAAGCGGGTGTTCGGCAACAAGTTCGTGTCCACGCCTTGCAAGTAGATTGCAGTCGCCCCCGGCTGGCGATATTGGACCTCGGAGCGGCAAGGTAGGGAGCGATCCGATGGCCGACACGATTGGCATGGGCGGGGTGATCCGCTTGCATCCCGACGACAATGTGGTTGTGTTGACCCGCGCCTTCGGCGCCGGCCAGCGCCCGGCCGGTGTCGGCGTGGCGCTGGAGCGGCTGATCCCGTCCGGCCACAAGATCGCCGCGGCCGACATCGCCGAGGGCACCCCGGTCGTCAAGTTCGGGCAGATCATCGGCTATGCCAGCCGCCCGATCGGCACCGGCGAGCATGTCCACACGCACAATTGCGTGATGGGCGCGCACGACCAGAGCTACCGCATCGGCGAGGCCTACGTGCCGGTCGAGTACCTGCCCGAGGCGGAGCGACTGACCTTCATGGGCTACCGCCGCGCCGACGGCAGCGCGGCGACGCGCAACTACGTCGCGCTCTGCGCCACCGTCAACTGCTCGGCCACGGTGGTCCGCCACATCGCCGACCATTTCAACCGCTCCGGGGCGCTCGACGCCTATCCCAACATCGACGGGGTGATCGCGCTGGCGCACGGCACCGGCTGCGGCATGGCCGCATCCGGGGAAAGCTACGACACGCTGCAGCGCGTGCTTTGGGGTCACGCCACGCACCCGAACGTCGGCGCCGCGCTGTTCATCGGCCTGGGCTGCGAGGTGATGCAGGTGGGGCGCATGCGCCAGGCCTTCGGCGCCTCCGGCGAGGAGCGCTTCCACGGCCTGACCATCCAGGAGACCGGCGGCACCCGCAAGACGATCGCGGCGGCCATCGATGCCATCGCCGAGCTGCTGCCGGCCGCCAACGCGGTCGAGCGCGTGGCGATCCCGCTCAGCGAACTCGTCGTCGGCCTGCAATGCGGCGGCTCCGACGGGCTGTCGGGCATCACCGCCAATCCGGCGCTCGGGGCGGCCACCGACATGTTGGTGCGCCAGGGCGGCACGGCGCTCTTGTCGGAGACGCCGGAGATCTACGGGGCCGAACAGCTCCTGGTGCGCCGCGCCGAGAGCCGCGACGTCGGCGAGAGGCTGATCGAGCGCATTCGCTGGTGGGAGAACTACACGGCCATCAACGGCGGCTCGATGGACAACAACCCGTCGCCCGGCAACAAAGCGGGCGGCCTCACCACCATCCTGGAGAAGTCGCTCGGCGCCGCCGCCAAGGGCGGCACGCTGGCGCTCGCCGATGTGCTCCTCTATGCCGAGAAGGTCAGGAAGCGGGGCTTCGTCTTCATGGATTCGCCGGGCTACGATCCGGTTTCGGCGACCGGGCAGATCGCCGCCGGCGCCCAGCTGGTGGTGTTCACCACCGGCCGCGGCTCTGCCTTCGGTTCCAAGCCGGCGCCGACCATCAAGCTTGCGACCAACTCGGCCATGTACCGCCAGCTCGAGGAGGACATGGATCTCGATTGCGGCGACATCGTCGAGGCGGGGGTGTCGATCGAGGAAAAGGGCCGCCAGATCGTCGCCAAGATGGTCGAGGTGGCGTCCGGCAAGCCCTCGAAGAGCGAGGCTCTCGGCCTCGGCGACAACGAGTTCGTGCCCTGGCAGATCGGCGCGACGATGTAGCGGCAGCGCCGCCGCTCACACCGGCGCGTCGGCGCGGACGAGGCCCTCGGCCTTGAGCTCCACCCACAGCGCCGGCGGCACCTCGGCCTCCAGCATGGCGCGGTTGGCGAAGGCCTGGTCGGCGGTCTGCGCGCCGGGGATGACCGAGACGACGGAAGAATGGCGCAGCGGAAACTGCAGCGCGGCGGTGGCGAGCGCGATGCCGTGGCGCGCCGCGACGGTCTCGATGCGGGCGACCCTCTCCATCACCGCGGGCGGCGCTTCGACATAATTGTAGAAGGCGCCTGGGCGGGCGCCGGTCGCCAGGATGCCCGAGTTGAACGGTCCGCCGATCACCAGGCCGATGCCGCGCGCCGCGCACATCGGCAGGAAGTTCTCGAGTGCCTCCTGTTCGAGCAAGGTGTAGCGCCCGGCGAGCAGGAACAGGTCGAAATCGCCCCGCTCGGCGAGCCAGGCGGCCGACTCCCACTCGTTGATGCCGCCGCCGACGGCGGCGATGACGCCCTGGTCGCGCAGCTCGACCAGCGCCTGGTGGCCGCCCTGCATGAACGTCCGGCGATGGGCGTCGAGCCGCTCCTGCGTGCCGTGCGTGAAGAGGTCGAGGTCGTGGACGTGGAGGATGTCGACACGATCGAGGCCGAGCCGCTCCAGAGAGGCCTCGAAAGAGCGCAGCACGCCGTCGCGGCTGTAGTCGTAGCGCTCGCGGCGCGACGGCACGTCGAAGAACTTGCCGATGCCGGTGCGCTCCTCGGGCCGCACCACTTCGAGCACGCGCCCGACCTTGGTGGCCAGCACGTAGCTGTCGCGCGCCTTGTCGCGCAGGAAACGGTTGAGGCGCGTCTCCGACAGGCCGAGCCCGTAGAGCGGCGCCGTGTCGAAGACGCGACAGCCGCTGTCCCATACCGCGGAGAGCACTGCGTCGGCCTCCTCGTCGGAGACGGCGCGGTAGAGATTGCCGATCGGCGCCGCGCCGAAGCCAAGCTCGGTAAAGGCGAGCTGCCGCCCTTCCCTTTGCCATGTCCTGACGTGCATCCCAACCGCTCCTAGCGCTCGCCGAGGATGCCGGGCAGGTCGAGCCGATGCGTCCTGGCGCAGTCCTCGGCGATCTCGTAGCCGGCGTCGGCGTGGCGCATGACGCCGGTCGCCGGATCGTTCCACAGCACCCGCTCGATGCGGCGGGCGGCTTCGGGCGTGCCGTCGCAGACGATCACCATGCCGGAATGCTGGGAATAGCCCATGCCGACGCCGCCGCCATGATGGAGCGAGACCCAGGTGGCGCCGGAGGCGCAGTTGAGCAGCGCGTTGAGCAGCGGCCAGTCCGAGACGGCGTCGGAGCCGTCGCGCATCGCCTCCGTCTCCCGGTTGGGCGAGGCGACGGAGCCCGAATCCAGATGGTCGCGGCCGATCACCACCGGGGCCGACAGCTCGCCCCGGGCGACCATCTCGTTGAAGGCGAGGCCGAGCCGGTGGCGGTCGCCCAGCCCGACCCAGCAGATGCGCGCCGGCAGGCCCTGGAACTTGATGCGCTGGCTGGCCATGTCGAGCCAGTTGTGGAGGTGCCGGTTGTCGGGCAGGAGCTCCTTGACCTTGGCATCGGTGCGTCGGATGTCCTCCGGGTCGCCCGAAAGGGCCGCCCAGCGGAACGGGCCGACGCCGCGGCAGAAGAGCGGCCGGATGTAGGCGGGCACGAAGCCCGGGAAGTCGAAGGCGTCGACGACCCCCTCGTCACGCGCCATCTGGCGGATATTGTTGCCGTAGTCGACGGTCGGCACGCCCATGCGGTGAAAATCGAGCATGGCGCGGACCTGGACGGCCATCGAGGCGCGCGCGGCGGCCTCGACCGCCTTGGGATCGCGCTCCCGCTTCTCCTCCCACTCGGCGACCGTCCAGCCGGCCGGCAGGTAGCCGTTGACCGGATCGTGGGCGGAGGTCTGGTCGGTCACCGCGTCGGGTCGCACGCCGCGGCGCACCAGCTCCGGGAAGACCTCCGCGGCATTGCCGAGCAGGGCGACCGACACGGCCTTCCGCTCCTTGCCGGCCCGCTCGACGATCGCCAGCGCCTCGTCGAGGTCCTTCGCCTCGACGTCGACATAACCGGTCTTCAGGCGCATCTCGATGCGGCTCGCCTGGCACTCGACGGCCAGGCAGGAGGCGCCCGCCATGGTGGCCGCCAGCGGCTGCGCGCCGCCCATGCCACCGAGGCCGGCGGTGAGGATCCAGCGCCCCGACAGGTCGCCGTCATAGTGCTGGCGGCCGAGTTCGACGAAGGTCTCGTAGGTGCCCTGCACGATGCCCTGCGAGCCGATGTAGATCCATGAGCCGGCCGTCATCTGGCCGTACATCATCAATCCCTTGCGATCGAGCAGGTTGAAGTGATCCCAGGTGGCCCAGTGCGGCACCAGGTTGGAGTTGGCGAGAAGCACGCGCGGCGCGTCGGCGTGGGTGCGGAAGACGCCGACCGGCTTGCCCGACTGGACGAGCAGCGTCTCGTCGGCCTCCAGCCGCCTCAGTGCGGCGACGATGCGGTCGAAGCTCTCCCAATCGCGGGCGGCGCGGCCGATGCCGCCATAGACCACCAGCTCGCCCGGCTTCTCGGCGACGCCGGGATCGAGGTTGTTCATCAGCATGCGAAGCGGCGCCTCGGTCAGCCAGCTCTTGGCCGAAAGCTCGGTGCCGGTGGCGGCGCGCACGATGCGGGCGTTGTCGATGCGGGTGTTCATCGGGGTTGCTCCGGTTCACGACCGCGCCCAGCCGAGCGCGGCTTCGAGGATCTTCTTCAGCGACCGGCGCGCCGGTGCTGCATAGTCGGCATCGTAGGCGGCGGGCCAGACCGCCGGCCCGACGGGACCGACCGACTCGCGCATGTAGAAGCGGCAGCTGAGCTCCATCTGCAGAGCGTGCACGCCGCCCGGCGGGTCGCCATAGTGGCGGGTGATGTAGCCGCCCTTGAAGCGGCCGTTGACCACGGAGGTCTCGCCGCTCTCGGCGAGAAGCTGCGCCACCAGCGCCTGCAGGGCCGGGTCGGCGCTCTTCCCGTCATTGGTGCCGAGGTTGAAGACGGGCAGCGTTCCCGGAAACAGCCGCGGGACCACCGAGCGGATCGAGTGGCAGTCGTAGAGGACGACCTTGCCGTGGAGCGATCTCAGCCGTGCCAACTCGCTCGTCAACGCCGCATGGTAGGGCGCGAAGAAGACGGCACGGCGGCGGTCGATCTCGGCCGGGTCCGGCTCCTGACCCGGGCGGTAGAGCGGGTCGCCGTCGAAGGTCTCGGTGGGGCACAGGCCGGTGGTCGCCTGGCCGGGATAGAGCGAGGCGCCGCTGGGGTCGCGGTTGACGTCGACGACGGTGCGGGACAGCGCGGTGTGCACGACCGTGGCGTCGAGCTCGGCGACGAAGTCGTAGAGGCGGTCGATCCACCAGTCGCAATCGCGCTGGCCGAGCCAGCGCGAGACGAGCCGCGCCTCGACCTCGCCGAGCTCGGTGCCGGTGTGCGGCAGGCTGACCAGCAGCGGCGACTGCCCGCGGCGAACCGTCAGCCAGTCCTGCCCGCTCATGATGCCGACCCCGTGATGGAGGGCAGCGCGACCGCGCCGGCGGCAGCGGTGACGGCGCCGCGAGCGACCAGGGCGATCGCCTTCTCCATGTCGGGGTGGAAATGGCGGTCGTGATCGAGATGCGGCACCTCGGCGCGCAGCAGCGCCCTGACGGCTTCGAGCGGCGCCGAGGAAGCCAACGGCGCGTGGAAATCGCAGCCTTGGGCGGCCGCCAGAAGCTCGATGCCGACCACCGCGACGGCGTTCTCGACCATCTCCGACAGCCGGCGCGCGCCGTGCGCGGCCATGGAGACATGGTCCTCCTGGTTGGCGGAGGTCGGGATGGAGTCGACGCTTGCCGGCGTGGCGCGCTGCTTGTTCTCCGAGACCAGCGCCGCCGCCGTCACCTGCGGGATCATGAAGCCGGAGTTCAGGCCGGGGCGCGGCGTCAGGAAGGCCGGCATGCCGGACAGAGCGGGGTCGACCAGCATGGCGACACGACGCTCGGCGAGCGAGCCGATCTCGCAGATCGCCAGCGCCATCGTGTCGGCGGCAAACGCGACCGGCTCGGCGTGGAAGTTGCCGCCCGACAGCGCGGTGTCGTCCTCGGCGAAGATGAGCGGATTGTCCGAGACGCCGTTGGCCTCGGTGGCGAGCGTCGTCGCCACCTGGCGCAGGAGGTCGAGCGCGGCGCCCATCACCTGCGGCTGGCAGCGCAGGCAATAGGGATCCTGGACGCGCTCGTCGCCGACGCGGTGCGACTCGCGGATGGCGCTGCCTTCCATCAGGGCGCGCAGCGCGGCGGCCGTCTCGATCTGGCCGCGGTGGCGGCGCAAGAGATGAATGCGGGGATCGAAGGGCGCGTCGGAGCCGCGCGCGGCGTCGGTGGAGAGCGCCCCGGTGACCAGGGCCGATTGGAACAGGACCTCCGCCTCGACCAGCGCAGCCAGCGCATGAGCGGTCGAGAACTGGGTGCCGTTGAGCAGCGCCAGGCCTTCCTTCGGACCGAGCGACGCCGGTTCCAGGCCGGCGGCCAGCAAGGCCGCCTCGGCCGGCACGCGGCCCGCCGGGGTGAAGCATTCGCCGACGCCCAGCATGGCCGCGGTCATATGGGCGAGCGGCGCCAGATCGCCGGAGGCGCCGACCGAACCCTTTTCGGGCACCACCGGGACGATTTCGGCCGCCAGCATGGCCTGCAGCAGGTCGAGCGTCGCCGGCTTCACGCCGGAGGCGCCCTGGGCGAGGCTGGCGAGCTTCAGCGCCATCATCAGGCGGGCCACCCGCTCCGGCATCGGCCGACCGATTCCCGCCGCATGGGACAGAACGATGTTGCGCTGCAGGGTAGCGAGATCGGACGCCTCGATGCGGACGCTCGCCAGCTTGCCGAAGCCGGTGTTGATGCCGTAGACGGGCTCGCCCTTGTCGACGATGCGGGCGACCGCGGCGGCGCTCTCCTCCACCGCCGGCCGACACGCCGGATCGAGGCGCGGGACGGCGCCCAGATAGATCGCCCGCCAGTCGGCGAGGCTGGCCCCGCCCGGCCGCAGCAGAATGTCCGTCATCGTCCCCTCCAGACCCGCCGATGCAGCGGGTTGAACCCTATGCGGTAGACGAGCTCGGCCGGCTCGGCGACGTCCCAGATGGCGAAATCGGCCCGCTTGCCGGCCTCCAACGTGCCGGTCTCGGCGGCCAGGCCGAGCGCCCGGGCGGCCTCGCGGGTGACGCCTGCGAGGCACTCCTCGACCGTCATCGCAAACAGCGTCGCGGCCATGTTCATGGCCAGCAGCAACGAGGTGAGCGGCGAGGAGCCGGGGTTGCAATCCGTGGCGACGGCGAGCGGCACGCCATGGCGGCGGAACAGCTCCACCGGCGGCTTGCGGGTCTCGCGCAGGAAATAGTAGGCGCCGGGCAGCAGCACGGCGACCGTTCCCGATGCCGCCATCGCCACGGCGCCTGCCTCGTCAGCATATTCGAGATGATCGGCCGACAGCGCCGAGTAGCGGGCGGCCAGGGCGGCGCCGCCCAGGTTGGACAGCTGGTCGGCATGCAGCTTGACCGGCAGGCCGAGCCTTTGCGCCGCCTCGAAGACGCGGGCGATCTCGGCCGGCGTGAAGGCGATCGTCTCGCAGAAGCCGTCCACCGCGTCGGCCAGTCCGGCATCGCGGACCGCCGGCAGCATCTCGTCGACGATGCGGTCGACATAGGCGTCGCGGTCGGCCGAGAACTCCGGTGGCAAGGCATGGGCGCCGAGGAAGCTGGTGCGGATCTCGACGTCGCGCAGGGCGCCGAGCCGGCGCGCCGCGGCGAGCGATTTCATCTCGTCCGCGAGCGACAGCCCGTAGCCCGACTTGATCTCCACTGTGGTCGCGCCTTCGGCGATCAACGCGTCGAGGCGCGGTAGCGACTGGGCCACCAGCGCGGCCTCGTCGGCCTCGCGCAAGGCCTTGACGGAGCTCACGATTCCGCCGCCGGCCCGGGCGATCTCCTGATAGGTGGCGCCGGCCAGGCGCATCTCGAACTCGGCGGCGCGATTGCCGGCATGGACGAGGTGGGTGTGGCAGTCGACGAACCCCGGCGTGACCAGCCGACCGCCGCAGTCGATGCGCTCGGCGCGAGCGAATTCAGCGGGCAGGCCGCTCCGCGGACCGGCATAGAGAAGCCGGCCGTCGGCCGCCGCGAGGGCGCCGTCGGCCACCAGACCAAGGCGCGGCGCGCCCGCGACGCCCGTCATCAGGCGCGCGTTGCCCCACACGCGGACGGCCTCGGACGTCTCCTCTCCCGACATTCCCGTGATTTCCGTTGTGAACCTTCGTTAATATGTATATACATAATCGCGAGAGGCGCAAGGGGCTCCCATGACGACGCTGTTCGCCGAGCAGGCACTGCTTCCCGACGGGTGGCGTCGCAACGTCCGGCTCACCGTCGACGGCAGTCGGATCGCCGCCGTCGAACCGGAAGCGGCAGCGGCGCAGCGGGGCGACGAGCGCCACGCGATCCTGCTGCCCGGCATGGCCAATCTGCACAGCCACGCCTTCCAGCGCGGCATGGCGGGGCTGGCGGAGCGGCGCGGCCCGGGGCCGGACACCTTCTGGTCGTGGCGCGAGGTGATGTACCGCTTCGCGCTGACGATGACGCCGGACCAGGCCGAGGCGGTCGCCGCGCAGCTCTATGTCGAGATGCTGGAGGCCGGCTTCACGCGGGTCGGCGAGTTCCACTACCTACATCACGACCGCGACGGTCGGCCCTATGCCAATCTCGCGGAGATGGCGGAGCGCATCGCTCGGGCGGCCGCGGCGACCGGGATCGGCCTGACGTTGCTTCCGGTGTTCTACGCGCATGGCAATTTCGGCGGCGCCGCGCCCCGCGAGGGCCAGCGCCGCTTCCTGTCGGACGTCGACGGCTTCGCGCGGCTCCTGGAAGCGAGCCGCGGGCTCGCCGCGCGCCTGCCGGGTACGGTGGTGGGGGTGGCGCCGCACAGCCTGCGTGCGGTGGCGCCAGAGGCGCTGTCCGCGGTGGCCGCGCTGGCCGGCGACGGCCCCGTGCACATCCACGCCGCCGAGCAAGTGAAGGAGGTCGAGGACTGCCTCGCCTGGTCCGGCCAGCGGCCGGTCGAATGGCTGCTCGACCATCAGGACCTCGGCCCGCGCTGGTGCCTGATCCACGCCACCCACATGACCCCGGACGAGACCGTCCGTCTGGCGGGCACGGGCGCGGTGGCGGGGCTCTGCCCGATCACCGAGGCGAATCTGGGCGACGGCATCTTCCCGGCGCGGGCCTTCGTGGAGAGCGGCGGGGCGTTCGGCATCGGCTCCGACTCCAACGTGCTGATCGGGCTTTCCGACGAGCTGCGACAGCTCGAATATGCGCAGCGGCTCAACCACCGGGAGCGCAACGTCCTTGCGCCGCCCGGCGGCAGCAACGGCCGCGCGCTGTTTGCCGGCGCGCTGGCCGGCGGTGCCCGGGCGCTCGGTGCCGGCCCGGCCGGGCTCGTGGCGGGCGCTGCAGCGGACCTCGTCTCGCTCGACGCAAGCCCGGTGTCGCTCGCCGGCAAGCGGGGCGACGGGCTGCTCGACGCCTGGATCTTCGCCGGCGCGACCCAGGTGGATTGCGTATGGGCCGGCGGAGCCAAGCGGGTCGAGGGCGGCCGCCATCGGGATCGCGAGGCGGTCGGCCGGCGGTTCCGCGCCGCCTTGGAGGCGCTCAGCGGAGGAGAGACATGACCGATATCGCAGAGGCCGAGGGACTCTCCCTCTACGGGCGCATCTTCGCCGATATCCGCGACGCGATCCTGTCGGGCGCCTGGCCGCCCGGACACCGCATCCCGTTCGAGAGCGAGCTCGCCGAGCGCTACAAATGCTCGCGCATGACCGTCAACAAGGCCTTGTCGCAGCTGTCCCGGGCCGGGCTGATCGAGCGGCGGCGACGGTCGGGCAGCTTCGTCAAGCAGCCTTCTCTGCAGTCGGCGGTGCTGGAGATCCACGACATCAAGGCGGAGGTTCAGGCCCTCGGCCTCGACTATCGCTACAGCCGCACGGCACGCCGGGAGCGGCAGGCCAACGAGAGCGACCGACGGCGGCTCGACGTGCCGGCGGGCGCGCCGCTGCTCGAGCTGGAATGCCGGCACTATGCGGCGGATTGGCCGTTCTGCATGGAGGAGCGGCTGATCAGCCTGACGGCGGTGCCCGAGGCCGCCGAGGAAAGCTTCGAGGGCGTCGCCCCGGGGCCGTACCTGACCGGCCGGATCCCGTGGAGTGCCGCCGAGCACACGATCCGCGCGGTGGGTGCCGACCGCGGCGTCGCGGCGGGGCTGCGGCTTGCGGCGGGCGCCCCTTGCCTGACCATCGAGCGGCGCACCTGGAGCGCCGGCGTGCCGGTCACCCAGGTGCGCCTGACCTATCCCGGAAACATCCATTCGCTGGTGGCGCGCTTCACGCCCTCGGGATAGGGGAAGCGGCGATCGACCCTTGCCGGAGCGGGTCCGGCTTCATACTTGGTGTCTCGAGAGCAGATGCCACGGGTCGAGACCATGCCAGACAATTCCAAGCTCAAATCGATCGTCACCGTGCGGGCCACCGTGCCGGACGACGCCTTCACCGCCAATGCGCTGGGCACGCTGCGCGAGGGCAGCGGGGTGGTCATCGGCGAGGGCGGCCTGGTGCTGACGATCGGCTATCTCATCACCGAGGCCGACGAGGTGTGGCTGACCGGCGGCAACGGACGCGTCGTGCCCGCCCATGCCATGGCCTACGACCAGGAGACCGGCTTCGGGCTGGTGCAGGCGCTGGGGCCGCTCGACCTGCCGCCGCTGGCCCTTGGTTCCTCTGCTGACAGTGCGGTGGGCGACCCGGTGGTGCTCGCCGACGGCACCGGCCGCTCGGTGGAAGCCAAGATCGTGGCCAAGCAGGAGTTCGCGGGCTATTGGGAATATCTGCTCGACGAGGCGATCTTCACCGCCCCGGCGCATCCTTCCTGGGGCGGCGCGGCGATGATCGGCGCCGACGGCAGGCTGCTCGGCATCGGCTCGCTCAGGCTGCAGATGAGCCGCAACGACGAAGTCGCCGACATCAACATGGTGGTGCCGATCGACCTTTTGCGGCCGATCATCGACGACCTGGTGCGGCGCGGCGGCGTCGACAAGCCGGCGCGGCCCTGGCTCGGCGCGTTTTCGGCCGAGAGCAATGGCGAGGTGGTGGTGATGAGCGTCGCCGAAGGCGGCCCGGCGGCGCAGGCGGGGCTGCAGCGCGGCGACGTCATCTCCGACGTGCGCGACGCCGAGATCGACGGCCTGGCCGATTTCTACCGCAAGCTGTGGGAGAGCGGCCCCGCCGGTGCCGAAGTGCCGATGCGGATCGTGCGCGACGGGCGCGAGACCTGGCTCAGGATCAAGACTGCCGACCGGGCGAGCTTCCTGCGCAAGCCATCGCTGCAGTAGGGGCGCCCGAGACAGGGGCGTCCTTCTGCAACGTTGCCAAGGGCGGCGTTTTGATGCATCCTGTGGTGGTATCGCGCTTTTTTTGATGTTGTCCCCTTTTCAGCAAAATAATCGAATGCTCGCGCCCTGGTAGGCAGAACGATCGTGTCCAAAAAAATGGGCTGGCGAGCCGAGGCCGAGAGACTCATTCTGTCATGCCGGATCAGCGGGGCTTGATTCGTGCGCACACACAACTGGAGGTCTCCATCATGTACTTGCGATGCACACAGGTCGCATTCGGTCCTGGCCCGTCCGATGTGATCATCCGAGTCGATACGGAAGACGGCTGGGAGGAGATCATTGTCCACCGGGATATTCTGAAGAATGAGAGAGTGGACGTCGGTTTTCCAATTGCCAAACGCAACGGCAGCATCCTGATCGAATTGCCGCGTGAAAGCGTCTCGGGCCGAAACAGGGTTTGGGTATCTACGGAAAGCGTGAGTCAAGAAGACGTCGCGGCCTAGCATGGAACCAGGGGAGCGGGATGATTTTAACGGATCGCGAAATCAAAACCGAACTGCAGAAGAAAAGTATCGAAATCGTCCCGCTTCCAGACCTCGAGATCGCTGTTCCTCCACCAGCATAGACCTCACTCTTTCCGACGTGTTCAAGACGTGGATCGACACTCCCGGCATGTCGATCTGTCCGGGGAGGAAGGGGTACAGCTATTCCAAGCTGGTGACGCTTCAGGAGGAACACAGAGGCCACTTCAAGCTCGAACCGCGCTCCTTCGTGCTGGGTTGGACGCGGGAAACCGTTACCATTCCGTTCAAATCCAGGCTTGCCGCCCGCGTCGAGGGCAAGAGTTCGCTCGCGCGCCTCGGCATAAGCATCCACGTAACCGCGCCGATCATCCATTCCGGCTTCATGGGGCAAATCCAGTTGGAAATGTTCAACTTCGGCCCTTACGAGGTCGAGCTGACGCCGGGCATGTATGTCTGCCAGCTCGTCTTCGAGCAAACGACGGGAACCCCTGAACGGGGTTATTCGGGCGTCTTCTCCGGCCAGACACAGTAACGAGCATTCCATGTCTGGACGATGCCCTGGCAAATCCCACATCGAATACAGTTTAAGGGACGGGCAGATTGAACGCTGCCCAAGCTTCCACAATGTCAGGGGAATCTTGCGTGCGTATTCGCTTGCGCGCGTGTTGTATATCGAGCCACGGCATCTGGCTTTCCACACCCAAATGCCAGGTGGGGACATTGGGGGCCGGATTGTCCAGACTCCCAGTGTAAATCAAGATCCAATTTGCCCAAGCCGGGGTTACGGGCGGTAAGCAAGGTCTAAACGTCAAACTAGACCCACAGTTGGAACAGAACCCACGCTCGGCAAAGGGAGAAGATTTATAGTATTTCGGTTCACCCTTGGTGAACTGGACGGCTTTGATTGGGTAGGTCGATCCGACGGTGACTGGGGCGCCGCTGGACCTTTGACATATGCGGCAGTGGCAAAAATTGGTGTCAAGCGCCGATTCGGTGACCCTGTATCGTATTCCGCCACACAGACATCCGCCGGTGACTGGCACCTTCTTGCCACCGACTATATCGAGCATGGGGTGATGCTCACTTGCCGACGATGCGTCCGAAAAACTCACACTGTATGCGCGGATAAGCTTGTTGATGTTCTTCATCTGCCGGCTACCCAAGTCGGCGAAACTCTGACCTATCTTTCCCTCAACTTGCTCGAACATCGTGCCGGAGACAACAACGCCGCCCGGCTCCGCCAATTCCTGAAGGCGAGCGGCGACATTTATGCCGTCACCATAGATGTCGTCTCCATCAATGATGACGTCGCCCAGATTGATGCCGACACGAAAGTCCACCATGCGCTGATGAGGCAAATTGGCGTTGCGTGCCGTCATGCCTCGCTGAATTGCGACAGCGCATTCCACGGCGTCGATGGCGCTTGCGAACTCGACAAGCAGGCCATCGCCCATCAGCTTCACTATTCGTCCGTTGTGTTCGACAATCGTCGGGTCGATCAGTTCGGCGCGATGGGCTCTCAACGCAGCAAGCGTTCCAGCCTCGTCTATGCCCATGAGTCGGCTGTAGCCGACCACGTCCGCGCTCAGGATCGCGGCGAGCCGGCGGACCGTGTTCTCCCGTCCCACAGGAGCCTCCCTGGTTGGCGCTGGTATGTCTCGCACCTTAAGAAAGGGCGAAAGGGGAGTCTACGATCCGTGGTTCGGTCGGCCGCTAAAGCGCCGCGGTGACGGTGATCTCGACGCGGTATTCGGGGCCGGCGAGCCTGGCTTCGCCGGTGGCGCGGGCGGGTGCGTTGGGGGCATCGACCCACTGATCCCACACCGCGTTCATCTCGGCGAAGTCGCTCATGTCGGCCAGCCAGATGATCGCCTGCAAGAGCTTGGACTTGTCGGTCCCGGCGGCGGCGAGCAGCCGGTCGACCGAGGCCAGCACGGCCTTGGTCTGCTCGGTCACGCTCTTGCCCGGCGCGCCGACCTGGCCGGCCAGATAGACGGTGTTGCCGTGAATGACGGCCTGGCTCATGCGCGGGCCGGCCTCGATGCGTCGGATGGTCATGATCACCTCTTCGATGCGGTCGACGGCATCGGTGCCCATCGAAACCATGCGGCCTTCCTTGAACCTTCGCGGCAGGAAAGGCAACATGGCCGGAGCAGCCGCAGGGCCGACCAGGAGCGGCGGCCTCGCTCGAGGAAGCCCTTCCAGGGCCGGTTGACAGGGGTAGCACGCTTACCTATGCGTTCGACGCGCGGCACGCGGCCGCCGGAGTCCATGACGGCATGAGCGACCCCTGCCTGACCTTCGAGGACCTGACGCTCGGCTATCGCAGCCACCCGGCCGTGCACCATCTCAGCGGGACGCTGGCGCGCGGCTCGCTGACGGCGCTGGTCGGACCCAACGGCGCCGGAAAATCGACCTTGATGAAGGGCATCGTCGGCGTATTGGAGCCAATGTCCGGGCGCGTCTCGCGCCAGGCCGGCACGACGCTCGCCTACCTGCCGCAGCAGTCGGAGATCGACCGCAGCTTTCCGGCGCGGGTGGCGGACCTCGTGGGCCTCGGCCTGTGGCCGCGGCGCGGCCTGCTCGGCCGCTTCACGGCGGCCGACCGCAAGGCGCTCGACGAGGCGCTCGCCGCCGTCGGCCTCTCCGGTTTCGAGGACCGTCCGATCGACACGCTGTCGGGGGGCCAGCTGCAGCGGGCGCTGTTTGCGCGGGTGCTGGTGCAGGACGCCGAGCTGATCCTGCTCGACGAGCCGTTCAACGCCGTCGACGCCAAGACCGTCGGCGACCTGGTGGCGCTGATCGAGCGCTGGCACGGCGAAGGCCGCACGATCGTCACCGCCGCGCACGACCTCGAGCTGGTGCGACGGCATTTCCCCGAGACGCTGCTGATCGCCCGGCGGCCGGTCGCCTGGGGGGCGACGGGCGAGACGCTGACGGCGGAGAACCTGGCCCGCGCCCGCGGCTTCACGGAGGCCTGGGCCGACGACGCGCCATGGTGCGACGACCACGACCTCGGCCACGACGCGGCAGGCGCCCATGCGCACGCCCACGGCCATGCGCACCAGGCCGCGCCGCGGCTTGCCGCCGGCAGCGACGCACGCTGAGGCCAGGCCGATGTATGCGCTGCTCGTCGAGCCGTTCGTCGAATTCGCTTTCATGCGCAGCGCACTCGCCGGGGCGCTGATGCTTTCGGCCGGCGCGTGCCCGGTCGGCGTCTTCCTGATGCTGCGGCGCATGAGCCTGACCGGCGATGCCATGGCGCACGCCATCCTGCCCGGCGCGGCGGCCGGGTTCCTGCTGTTCGGGCTGGAGCTGCTGCCGATGACCGTCGGCGGGCTCGCCGCCGGCATGGTCGTGGCGCTCGGCGCCGGGGCGGTGTCGCGGCTCACCGTGCAGACGGAGGACGCCTCGCTCGCCGCCTTCTACCTCATCTCGCTGGCGCTCGGCGTGCTGATGGTGTCGCTGCGCGGCTCCAGCGTCGACCTGATGCACGTGCTGTTCGGCAGCGTGCTGTCGCTCGACGGCCCGGGGCTGGCGCTGATCGGCGGGGTCGCGGCCCTGACGCTGGCGACGCTGGCGCTGATCTGGCGCGGCCTGGTGGCGGAATGCCTCGACCCGCTCTTCCTGCGCTCGGTGAGCCGCGTCGGCCCTCCGGTGCACTTCATCTTCCTGGCGCTGGTGGTGCTCAACCTGGTCGGCGGCTTCCAGGCGCTGGGCACGCTGCTGGCGGTGGGCATGATGATGCTGCCGGCCGCGGCGGCACGCTTCTGGACCGTAAGGCTGATGCCGATGGTGGCGCTCTCGGTGGCGATCGGCGCGCTGGCCTCGGTCGCCGGGCTGCTCTTGTCCTACCATCTGTCGCTGCCCTCGGGGCCGGCGATCGTGCTCAGCGCCGGCATCGCCTATGTCGTGTCGCTCGTCTTCGGAGCCCGCGGGCTGATCGCCAGCGCCCATCCCAGCCATCGCCACCGCACCGCCTGAAACCGACAGGAGCCTCGCCATGCGCCGCCTTCTCACCGCACTCGCCGCCGGCCTGACGCTCGCCTTCGCGGTACCGGCCCGCGCCGCCGAGCTCGAGGTGGTGGCAAGCTTCTCCATCATCGCCGACTTCGCGCGCGCGGTCGGCGGCGAGCGCGTCCATGTCACCATGCTGGTCGGTCCCGACGGCGACGCGCATGTCTACCAGCCGCAGCCGGCCGACGCCGCGGCGCTGGCCAGGGCCGACCTGGTGCTCGTCAACGGGCTCGCCTTCGAGGGATTCCTGGCGCGGCTGGCCGAGGCGAGCGGCGGCCGGGCGCGGATCGCCACGCTGAGCGAGGGGGTGGAGACGATCCCGATGGGCGACGGGGACGGGCACGCGACGCATGGCGACGGCAATGCCGACCCGCACGCCTTCCAGTCGGTGCCCAATGCCAGGATCTATGTGAGGAACGTCGCCGAGGCGTTCTGTGCGGCCGATGCACAAGGCTGCGGCAGCTACCGCGCCAACGCCGCCGCCTACGACAAGCGCCTCGACGGGCTCGACCGGGAGATCCGTGCGGCGGTGGCGCAGATCCCGCCCGAGAAGCGGGTGGTCATCACCTCGCACGACGCCTTCGGCTACCTGGCGCACGAATACGGCATCACCTTCCTGGCGCCGGAGGGCGTTTCCACCGAGGCCGAGGCCTCGGCCGCCGACGTGGCGCGGCTGATCCGCCAGGTGCGCGACAGCCATGCGGCGGCGCTGTTCGTGGAGAACGTGACGGACCCGCGGCTGATCGAGCAGATCGGGCGCGAAACCGGGCTGACGGTGGGCGGCACGCTCTATTCGGACGCGCTGTCGCCCGCTGGCGGGCCGGCGGCCAGCTATCTGGAGATGATGCGCCACAACATCGCCACCATCCGCGGCGCGGTGCTGGGCAGCTGAGGGCGAGCCGGCCAAGTTGACCCGGCCGAAGCTTTCCAACAGATTAGGCCACTTGCTTGAGGAAGCGGAGGGGCGCTTCGAGGAGGCGGCCGTGGCGTTTCAGCGGGTGAACGGCATCGTGCTTCATCATCGGCTCCTCGGCGCCGAGGGGGCGCCGACGCTGGTGTTTTCCAATTCGCTGGGCACCGACCTGCGCATCTGGGACGCCGTGGCGGCGCGGCTTGCCGGGCGCTTCCGCCTGCTGTTCTACGACAGCCGCGGCCATGGGCTTTCCGAGGAGACGCCGGCGCCGACGCGGATGACCGACCATGTCGAGGACCTTTCGGCGCTGCTTGGCCATCACGGCATCGCCGGGGCGACGGTGGTCGGGCTGTCGGTCGGCGGCATGATCGCGCAGGGCCTGGCGGCGCTGGAGCCCGAGCGCGTCGGCCGGCTGGTGCTGATCGGCACGGCGCACAAGATCGGCACCGAGGAATCCTGGAACGCGCGCATCGCGGCCGTGCGCGAAAACGGCATCGCGTCGATCGCGGCGAGCGTGCTGGAGCGCTGGTTCACCGCCGGCTACCGGCGCGAGGACAATGCCGACTTCGTCGGCTACCGCACGATGCTGCTGCGCTCGCCCGTGACCGGCTATGTCGGCACCTGCGCGGCGCTGCGCGATGCCGACCTCACCGAATCTACGCGGGCGCTCGGCGTGCCGACGCTGGCGATGGTGGGCGAGGAAGACGGCTCGACGCCGCCCGAGCTGGTGCGGCAGACCGCGGCGCTGATCCGCGGCGCCGAGTTCCGCGTCGTCCCCAAGGCCGCCCACATCGCCTGCATCGAGCGACCGGACGCGGTGGCCGAGCTGATCGCCGCCTTCGCGGGCGGCAGCGCGCGGTGACGGCGATGGGCCAATTCATCTCGACACGGCTGATCGGCGACGTCGCCGTCGTCACCATCGACAATCCGCCGGTCAACGCGCTGTCCTTCCGCGTGCGGCACCCGCTGATGCAGCGGCTGGAGACGCTGCGCGACGAGGCGCATGTGCGCGCCATCGTGCTCGCCTGCGCCGGCCGCACCTTCGTGGCGGGCGCCGACATCACCGAGTTCGGCAAGCCGATGCAGCGGCCGAACCTGCGCGACCTGGTGGCGCTGCTGGAGGCGATGGGCAAGCCGACGGTGGCGGCAATCCACGGCACCGCGCTGGGCGGCGGGCTGGAGCTGGCGATGGGCTGCAGCTTCCGCGTCGCCGCGCGCGACGCGAGGCTGGGGCTACCGGAGGTGAAGCTCGGCCTGCTGCCGGGAGCCGGAGGCACCATCAGGCTTCCGGCGCTGATCGGCGCCACCAAGGCGCTGACGATGATCGTCTCCGGCAGCATGATCGGCGCAGCGGAGGCGCAGACGCTGGGGCTGGTCGACGCCGTCGCGCAAGGCGAGCTGGTGGACGAGGCCGTGGCCTTCGCCGAGGCGAGGCTGGCCGAGGAAACGCCGGCGGTGCCGGTGCGCGACCGGCGGGACAAGCTCGAGGCGACCGACCTCGAGGCTTTCGAAGCGGAGGCGGCGCGCCTGGCGGGCCGGTCGCGCGGGCTGGAGGCGCCGCTCGCCGCCGCGCAGGCGGTTCGCAACGCGGTCACCCTGCCCTTCGACGAGGCGCTGGCGGCCGAACGGGCGCTGTTCGTGCGCCTGGAGGCCAGCGAGGAAAGCCAGGCGCAGCGGCACCTGTTCTTCGCCGAACGGGAGTCGACGAAGATCGCCGGGCTCGCCAAGGAGGCGGTAGCGCGACCGCTGGACCGGATCGGCGTGGTCGGCGCCGGCACCATGGGCGGCGGCATCGCTTTGGCGCTCGCCCAGGCCGGCCTGCCGGCGACGCTGGTGGAGATCAGCCGCGAGGCCCTGGAGCGTGGCATGGCGGCGGTGGAGCGCACGCTGGACGCCTCGGTCTCGCGCGGCTCGTTGAGCCAGGCCGATCGCGACCGGCGCCGTGGGCTGATCTCCGGCAGCACCGACTTCGCGAGCCTCGCGGGGGCGGACCTGGTCATCGAGGCGGTGTTCGAGGACATGGCGGCCAAGCGGACGGTGTTTTCGGGGCTGGACCGCATCGCCAAGCCCGGCGCGGTGCTCGCCTCCAACACCTCCTATCTCGACCTCGACCAGATCGCGGCGGCGACCGGCCGACCGGGCGACGTGGTGGGCCTGCACTTCTTCTCGCCGGCGCATGTGATGCGGCTGATCGAGATCGTGCGCGGCGCGGCAACGGCGCCCGACGTCCTGGCCACCGCGGTCGCGCTGGCCAAGCGGCTGGGCAAGGTGCCCGTGGTGGTCGGCGTCTGCCACGGCTTCGTCGGCAACCGCATGCTGGCCGCCCGCTCGGCCGAGCTCGAGCACCTGCTGCTGGAAGGCGCGACGCCGGCCGGGATCGACGCCGCCTTCGCCGATTTCGGCTGGCCGATGGGACCGTTCCAGATGGCCGACCTGGCTGGGCTCGACATTTCGTGGCGCAACCGCCGGGCACGCGGCGAGACGGCGGCGATCGCCGACGCGCTGTGCGAGATGGGGCGCTTCGGCCAGAAGACGGCGCGGGGATACTATCTTTATCCCGACGGGCCGCGGAACCCGGTGCGCGACCCGGAGGTGGAGCGGCTGATCGAGGACCAGTCGGCGCGGCATGGCATCGAGCGGCGCGACATCGCCGCCGAGGAGATCGTCGAGCGCACCCTCTATCCGATGATCAACGAGGGCGCCAGGATCCTGGAGGAGGGCATCGCCCAGCGCTCATCCGACATCGACCTGGTCTGGGTGCACGGCTACGGCTTTCCGGTCGGCAGGGGCGGGCCGATGTTTCATGCAGAGCGGCTGGGGCTTTCCCACATCGTGGAGCGGCTGCAGGCGTGGCACGGCCGCACCGGAAGGCCGCAGTTCGACCCCTCGCTGCTCCTTTTGTCGCTCGCCGCACTGGGCGGCTCCTTCGCGACGATGCCAGGCAGCGAGGGCGAGCGACAAGGGCCGAACGGCGCCAATTGACTGGCGGCCGACCCCTGGCGGGATTATGATCGGGCTTCGTCCCGGGAGACGACCGCCATGACCAAGCCCGTGCCGTTCACGCCCGACCTGACGGTCAAGCCGGAGGTGACCGGGTTCTTCGACAGCCAGACGAACACGATCTCCTATGTGGTGCGGGACCCGGCCTCGAAGGCCTGCGCGGTGATCGATTCGGTGATGGACATCGACTATGCCGCCGGCCGCATCACCCATGACGGTGCCGACAGGATCATCGCCTTCATCCGCGAGCACGGGCTGGAGGTCGAATGGGTCATCGAGACGCATGTGCATGCCGACCATTTGTCGGCGGCGCCCTACATCCAGCAGGTCCTGGGCGGCAAGCTCGGCATCGGCGAGCAGATCACCGTGGTGCAGGACACTTGGGGCAAGATCTTCAACGAGGGCACCGAGTTCCAGCGCGACGGATCGCAGTTCGACCGCCTGTTCGCGGACGGCTCCGCCTATACGGTCGGCTTCCTGACCGGGCACGCCATGCACACGCCCGGCCACACGCCGGCCTGCATGACGCATGTGATCGGCGACGCCGCTTTCATCGGCGACACGCTGTTCATGCCGGACGGCGGCTCGGCGCGGGCCGATTTCCCGGGCGGCGACGCGCGCACGCTCTACCGCTCGATAAGGCGGGTGCTGTCGCTGCCGCCGACGACGCGGCTCTTCATCTGCCACGATTACGGGCCGAACGGCCGCGACATAAGCTTCGAGACGACGGTGGCCGATGAGCGGGCGCACAACATCCATGTCAAGGACGGGGTGTCCGAGGACGAGTTCGTGGCGATGCGCGAGGCGCGCGACAAGACGCTCGCCATGCCGCGGCTGATCGTGCCCTCCCTGCAGTGCAACATGCGAGCCGGGCAGTTGCCGCCGGCCGACGGGGATGGCAAGACGTTCCTGAAGGTGCCGGTCAACGAACTCTGACCCGGCCGTCCAAAACGCGAAGGGATCTCCCATGGACTACCGTTCGATCGACGACCGCTATGCCGTGTCCGGCCAGATCACCGCCGACCAGATGGCGGAGATCAAGGCGGCGGGCTTCAAAAGCGTGATCTGCAACCGGCCGGATGGCGAGCAGCCAGGCCAGCCGACGGCGACCGAGATCGGCCTCGCCGCCGAAGCCGCCGGGTTGGCGTTCCGCCACATCCCGGTGGTGAGCGGCCAGATCACGCCAACCGACGTGGAGAAGGTCGCGGCGGCACTCGACGAGCTCAACGGGCCGGTCTTTGCCTATTGCCGCTCGGGAGCCCGCTCGACCAATCTTTACATGATGGCGACCGGGCGCGGCTGAGGCTGGCTCTTTTGCGCACTTCCGGACGCAAAACCGCTCTACACTTTTGCTGGAATTGCGCTAGCCGTAGACCCAGCGCAGCAAAGTCAGCGTGATCGCCGGGAAGGCGACCAGCAGCGCGGTGCGCAAGATGTCGGAGACGATGAAGGGCATGACGCCGCGAAAGATGGCGCGGGTCGGCACGTCGCGCGCCATGGACTGGATGACGAAGAGGTTCATGCCGACCGGCGGCGAGATCAACCCCACTTCGACCGAGATCAGCACCAGGATGCCGAACCAGATCGCCAGCTCCTCCGGCTGCAGGCCGAAGTCGAGCCCCATGACGATCGGAAAGAAGATCGGGATGGTGAGAAGGATCATCGACAGCGAGTCCATCGGGCCGCCGAGGATCAGATAGAGGACGAGGATCGCCGACAGCACGAGCCACGGGTCGAGGCCGAGCTCGACGACATAGGCGGCCGCCTCCTGCGGCAGCTGTGTCAGCGCCAGGAAGCTGTTGTAGAGCATGGCGCCGAGCACGATGAAGAACATCATCGCCGAGGCGGCGGCCGTGTAGTAGATCGCCTCCTTGAGCTTGCCGAGAGTGAGCTTGCCGCGGGCGAGCGCGATCAGCCCGGCGCCGAAGGCGCCCACGGCCGACGCCTCGGTGGGCGTGAAGTAGCCTCCATAGATGCCGCCGAGCACGACGGCGAGCAGGATCACGATGTCCCAGACCCGGGCGAGCTCGAGGATGCGCCGGCCATACGGCATGCGCGGCCGGAGCGCACCGGCCTCCTCCGGGTTCCTCCAGACGAAGATGCGGATGGCGATCATGTAGCCGATGGCCGCCAGCAGGCCCGGCACGAAGGCGGCGACGAACAGCTTGGCGATATTCTGCTCGGTGAGCGTGGCGTAGATGACCAGGATGATCGAGGGCGGGATGAGGATGCCGAGCGTGCCGCCGGCCGCCAGTGTGCCGGTGGACAGCGCCCCGGAATAGCCGGCGCGCCGGAGCTCCGGCAGGGCCACACGGGCCATGGTGGCTGCGGTGGCCATCGAAGAGCCGCAGATGGCGCCGAAGCCGGCGCAGGCGCCGATGGTGGCCATGGCCAGGCCGCCGCGGCGATGGCCGAGCCAATTTTCGGCGGTGGCGAAGAGCTTGCCGGAGATGCCGCCATAGGCGGCGAACTGGCCCATCAGCAGGAACAGCGGGACGACCGACAGATTGTAGTCGGAGAAGGTCGAATAGGCGATCTGCTTGAGCTGACCGAGCATCGGCGCCGGCGAGCCAGTGATGATCCAGGAACCGCCGACGCCGCAGAGGAACATCGACAGGCCGATCGGGATGCGCAGAAAGACCATAGCCAGCAGCACGGCGAACGAGACGAGGCCGAGGGTGATGTTGCTCATCACTCGATCCCGCGATGCTCGGGCAAGAGGTCGCGGCCC
The DNA here is from genome assembly GCA_040510195.1 of Mesorhizobium sp. Taxonomy (GTDB): domain Bacteria; phylum Pseudomonadota; class Alphaproteobacteria; order Rhizobiales; family Rhizobiaceae; genus JBEVJK01. The sequence continues at coordinate 32,581 of JBEVJK010000006.1, forward strand.
GACAGCGCCGCCACCACCCCGCGCGTCGAGGTGAGAATGGCCGTCGCCACGGCCGCATAGGCCGGCAGCAGGCAGGCGCCATAGGCCCACCACAAGGGGAATTGCAGGATGAAGCTCGTCTCGCCATTGCGCCACTTGTCGAGGAAACCGTAGGTGAGCCGCCAGGCGATCAGCGCGAGCACCAGCGCGGCGACGATTTCGGCCATCGCGTCGATCCAGCGCACGGCGGCGGGGCCCATGAAGTTGGTGAACACGTCGAGGATGGCGTGGCCCCTGACCAGCTGGCAGTAGGGCAGGAAACAGAAGACGGCAAAGCCGGTCAGCGCCTCGACGATCTCGAAATCGCCGGGGATCGGGCCAAGTCCGACAAAGATGAGCGCGCGGCCGACGACGCTGACCACGGTGACGCCGATGATGACGATCAGCGCAGCGCCGCCGATCAGCGCCAGCGCCCGTGCCATGGCCTCGACGAGACGCGGCAGGCTCATGGCCCTCCCCCGACTATGGGCAGCAGAGCATTTCCGCTTTTCCTCGAATCGCGGAGCTGCTCTATCTCACTGTTTTTGCGCAATTCCGGACGCAAAACCGCTCTTCACTTTTGCTGGAATTGCCTTAGTTCGCCGAATATTTCTCGATCAGCGCGCGCGCCTGGTCGAGGAGCGCCTGGCCGTCGACGCCCTTGCCCTGCATCTCCACGACCCAATTGTCGATGACCGGCTGGGCGGCCGTCTTCCAGGCCTCGACGTCGGCGGCGGACAGCTCGATGATGTTGTTGCCACGGTCGACCGCCACCTTGCGGCCCGGCGCGTCGTATTCCTGCTGGGTCTTGCCGAACAGCGCCGACACCTCCTGGCCGGAATTGTCGTCGATGACCTTCTTCAGATCTTCGGGCAGCGCATCGTAGCGCGCCTTGTTCATGGCCAGAACGAAGGTCGAGGTGTAGAGCGCGTGGTCGCCGCCGAACTCGGTGTGATTGGGAACGAGCTCGGCCACCTTGAGGGCCGTCGTGACCTCCCAGGGGATCACCGCGCCGTCGATGACGCCCTTGGAGAGGTTCTCGGTGATCGCCGGCACCGGCATGCCGACCGGCGTGGCGCCGAGCTGGCCGAGCAATTCGTTGACGATCCGGGTCGGCGCGCGGAGCTTCTTGCCCGGCAGATCCGCCAGGCTGGCGATGGGCTCGCGCGAATGGATGACACCGGGGCCGTGCACCCAGGCGGCGATGACGTGGACGTCCTTGAACTCGCCGTCCTTCATCTTCTCGTCGAAGACGTCCCACAGAGCTCGCGAGGCGGCCTCGGCATTCGTCATCATGAAGGGAAGCTCGAAGACCTCGGTCGAGGGGAAACGCCCCGGCGTGTAGCCCGGCAGCGTCCAGACGATGTCGACCGTGCCGTCGATCGCCTGGTCGATCAGCTCCGGCGGCTTGCCGCCGAGCTGCATGGCCGGGTAGCGCTCGATCTTTATGCGGCCGCCGGAATCCTTCTCGACCTTGTCGGCCCAAGGGTCGAGCACGTGCTTGGGCACGTTGGCCTGCGCCGGCAGGAACTGGTGCAGGCGCAGCGTGACCTCCTGGGCGAGCGCCGACCCAGCCCCGGCGGCAAGCGCCACGGCCAACGCCAACGCCCGCATGGTGAAATGCCTCATCGCCCGTCTCCTCATCTGCCGAGGCGGCATGGTGCCAGCCGCCCACCCAACAATAAAGCCCGCGCGGCGCAATTTTCGGGACCTCTACAGCGGCAAAGCGCCAGTCTCCTTCAGCGTCTCCAGCACGATCGCCGTCTTGACGTGCTGGACGGAGTCGTGCGGCAGGAGAACGCCGTTGACGAAGGCCGAGAGCGCCTTCAAATCGGGCGTCACCACCTTGAGGATGTAGTCCATCTCGCCGGTCAGCGCATGCGCCTCCTGGACCTCCGGCAGGCGCGCCAGCAACTCGGCGAAGCGGCGGGCATTGTCGCGGTTGTGGGTGGCGAGCGTCACCGAAACGATGCTGACCAGCGAGAAGCCGAGCCTGTCGCGGTCGAGCACCGCCCGATAGGCGCGGATCAGACCCTCCTCCTCCAGCCGCTGGCGGCGGCGCGAGCATTGGGAAGGCGACAGGTTTACCCGGGCCGACAAATCGCCATTGGTGAGCCGCGCATCCTCTTGCAGGAGCGCCAAAATCTTGCGGTCGAATCCATCGAGCTGCACGGCATCCATGCGCGGTCTCCGATCGATGCACGATCCGTGCAAGAGGGGAGCACTCATGGCAAGCTTTTGCAAGCTCCTTGCGGGGCGACAGGCGTATTCTTGAAGCGAAACCGAATTGGAGACCCGCCATGGGACCGTTCCCGCACGATGCGCCGCCCGCCAAGATCAGCGCCGAGAACCCGGCCGGCACCGACGGGTTCGAGTTCGTCGAGTTCGCACATCCCGAGCCGGGGAAGCTCGAGGCGCTGTTCACGCGCATGGGCTACCGGCCGGTGGCCCGTCACCGCGACAAGGCGATCACCGCGTGGCGCCAGGGCGACATCACCTATCTCGTCAATGCCGAGCCTGGTTCGCACGCCATGCGCTTCGTGGAGACGCACGGCCCTTGCGCGCCGTCGATGGCGTGGCGGGTGGTCGATGCACGGCATGCCTTCGAGCACGCCGTCGCCAAGGGTGCGACGCCCTATGAGGGCGACGACAAGGCGCTCGACGTGCCGGCGATCGTCGGCATCGGCGGCTCGCTCCTCTACTTCGTCGAGCGCTACGGCAAGAAGGGCTCGGCCTACGACGCCGAGTTCGAATGGCTGGGCGAGCGCGACCCGAAGCCGGAGGGCGTCGGCTTCTACTATCTCGACCATCTGACACACAACGTCTATCGCGGCAACATGGACAGATGGTGGGCATTCTACCGGGAGCTGTTCGGCTTCAGGCAGATCCATTTCTTCGACATCGCCGGCAAGCTGACCGGGCTGGTGAGCCGAGCGATCACCTCGCCCTGCGGGAAGATCCGCATCCCGCTCAACGAGTCGACCGACGACCGCAGCCAGATCGAGGAGTATCTGCGGAAGTATCGCGGCGAGGGCATCCAGCACATCGCGGTCGGCACCGAGGCGATCTACGACGCCACCGACCGCCTGGCCGGCAACGGCCTGGCCTTCATGCCGGGGCCGCCCGATACGTACTACGAGAAGAGCGTCGAGCGGGTGGCCGGCCATGACGAGCCGCTGGAGCGCATGAAGCGGCACGGCATCCTGATCGACGGCGAGGGCGTGGTGGACGGCGGGACGACGAAGATCCTGCTGCAGATCTTTTCCAAGACGGTGATCGGGCCGATCTTCTTCGAGTTCATCCAGCGCAAGGGCGACGAAGGCTTCGGCGAAGGCAATTTCCGCGCGCTGTTCGAATCGATCGAGGAGGACCAGATCCGGCGCGGCGTGCTCAAGACGAACGCGGCGGCCTAGAGATCGCGCTCTCGGCCGCGGCGAGTGCCCGGGCGAGCACCGCGGCGTCGCCGACCAGATTGGCCAGGATGAGCACCAGGCGGGCATTGAGCCTGGCGCTGTCCTCGGCCGAGAGGCCGTCATGGGCGGCGATCAGCGCGGCATAGAAGGGGTCGCCCGCCGTGCCGAGCCGGTCGTCGCCGATCGCTCCGCCTTCGCTCATCTCGACCTCCCTTGCGCCCGCCGCCAGGCGGCGACGATGGCCGTCGCGGCAGCCGGCGCCGAAAAGCGCGCGGCGACATGCTGGTCGGGCCGCACGAGATAGAACATGCCCTTGCCGTAGCGCGCCGCCAAGAGCGCCGTCGGCTCGTCGATGCGCACCACCGGCAGCTCCTGGGGCAGGCCGGGCGGCGGCTCGGCGGCGACGGCGAGCAGCGCGAAGCCGCTGCCGAAACGGTTGAGCAGCCAGTCCGAGCCGGCAAGCGGCGCGTCGGCCATGGCAGCGCCGACGGGGAAGCCGGCGGGCGCGTCGTCGCCGGGCGGCGTTTGCAGCGACAGGCCGGCCAGGCTTGCCGGCTGCGACAAGCGGCCCGAATTGACCAGCCGGCGCGCAAAGTCGTGGTCGCGGGCAAGGTCGAGCACGGCGTCGCGGAAGACCGCCTCGATCGCCGTCTTGGGCGTCATGAAGGCAGTGGCGCGGGCCGAGTTGGCGATGTTCTCGTCGGCCGCGGCGATGCGCTCCTCGTCATAGGTGGCGAGCAGGTCGAGCGGGGCAGCGCCGCTCGCCACCAATGCCAGCTTCCAGGCGAGGTTGTCGGCGTCCTGGATGCCGCCATTGCCGCCGCGGGCGCCGAAGGGCGACACGACATGCGCGGCGTCGCCGGCAAAGATCACCCGGCCGCCATGCACGAATTTCTCGAGGCGGCGGCACTCGAAGGCATAGACCGACACCCAGTCGAGCCGGAAGCGGCGGTGGCCGAACATGCGCTCCAGGCGCGGCAGCACGTTCTCGGGACGCCGCTCCAGGTCGGGATCGGCGCCGGGCCCGAGCTGGAGGTCGACACGGCAGATTCGGTCGGGCTGCTTGTGGAGCAGCGCCGAGCGCCCGTCATGGAAGGGCGGGTCGAACCAGAACCGGCGTTCGGAGGGCACGTCGTCGTCGAGCTCGACGTCGGCGATCAGGAAGCGCTCCTCGAAGCGCTGGCCGGCGAAATCGAGGCCGAGCAGCCGGCGCAAGGTCGAGCGGGCGCCATCGCAGGCGACCACCCACTCGGCATCGAGGCGATAAGGGCCGTGCGGCGTCTCGATCGTCAAGGCGGCGCCTTGCGCGCCCGCCGCGACGCCTGCGACGCGGTGCCGCCAGCGCAGCTCGATCAGGCCGGGGAATTCGGCGGCGCGCTCGGCGAGGTACGCTTCGACATAATGCTGCTGGAGATTGACGAAAGCCGGCATCCGATGACCGGGCTCGGGCAGCAGGTCGAAGCTCCACAGCTCTTCGTCGCCGCGGTAAAGACGCCCGACCTTCCAGGTGACGCCCTTGTCCAGCATGCGCGAGCCGACGCCCAGGCGGTCGAAGATCTCCAGGCTGCGCTTCGACCAGCAGATCGCGCGACTGCCCTGTTTCGCCGAATCATGGTCGTCGATGACCACAACCGAAAGCCCGCGCAGCGCGCAGTCGATCGCCAGAGCGAGGCCGACCGGGCCGGCACCGACGATCGCCACCTTGCAGCGCGGGCCGGGATTCATCCCGGAAGCCCGAGGCGGGCCACCTCCGCCTGCCGCCGGTCGGCATCGAAGGCGAGGAAGTATTCGTCGAGCTGCGGCGGTGCCACCGAGCTGCCCGACAGCATGGCGTGGACCTGGCCGCGATGGTGGATCTGGTGCTGGAAGAGATGCGCCAGGAGATCGCCGATCGCCTCGGGCACCTGCCCGTCCTCGCCGCGGTCGGTGGCGACGCGACGGTCGAGATCGGCTGGCCGCAGCCGAGCGCAGAAATCGAGCAGCCGGCGGTCGAAGCGGGCCTGCGCCGCGGCGAGCGCGGCCGGGTCGTCGAACTCCTCGAAATCGTCGATGACGCCGAGGCCGCGGCCGCCCTCCTCCAGCATGTCGAGGTAGTAGAGGTCGACCGACAGGATGTGGTTCAGCGTTTCCTTGATGGACGGGAAGAAGCTCGTCCGCTCGGCCTCGAACTCGCCGGGCCGCAGCGCCAGCACGGCCCGGTAGAGGCGGTCGTTTGACCAGAGGCTGTTCTCGGCCATGCGGCGAAGGTGGGTGGTCAGGTCCATGGCGGCTATCCCTGCAGCGCTTCCCACATGCGGCGATCGCGATCCGCCGTCCAGATGCGCGGCGTGTCGATGCCCAGCGCCTCGTCATAGGCGCGCGCGACGTTGAAGGGCAGGCAGTGCTCGTAGATGGCGAAGTCGGAAAATTTCGGGTCGCAGACGGTGCGGCAGGCCTGCCACGCCTGCTTGAGGCTGCCGCCGCCGCGCGCCACGCGGGCGACCGGCCGGAAGGTCGAGGCGACGAAATCGGCGGTGCCGTCGAGCGCCTCGGCGACCTTGCCGGCGCCGACCAGCGCTGCACCGCGGCCGGGCACGATGGCGTCGGGCGCCATGCCGCGGATCGTCTCCAGCGTCGCCGGCCAGTCGCCGAAATGCGCGTCGCCGCAATAGCAGGCGGAGCGATATTCGACGATGTCGCCGGTGAACAACACATTGGCGTCGGGCACCGAGGCGACGATGTCGCCCGCCGTGTGGGCGCGGCCGGCGAAGCTGAGGTCGACGCGGCGCCGACCGAGGTAGAGCGTCATCCGATCGCCGAAGGTCAGCGTGGGCCAGGTAAGGCCGGGGATCTCCTCATGGCCCTCGAACAGGCGGGGAAAGCGGCCGAATTCCGACTGCCAGTCCTCCTCGCCCCGCTCGGCCACCAAGGCGCGCGACCGATCCGACATGATCACCTCGGAGGCACCATAGGCCGAGGCGCCGAGCACGCGCACCGCATGATAGTGGGTGAGCACGACGTATTTGACGGGCTTGTCGGTGACGCCGCGGATCTTCTCGACCACCTGGCGAGCGAGCCGGGGCGTCGCCTGGGCGTCGACCACCATGACGCTGTCGTCGCCGACGACGATGCCGGAGTTAGGGTCGCCCTCGGCAGTGAAGGCATAGAGTCCCGGGCCGATCTCGTCGAAGGCGACCCGCTTCTCGGCGACGTCGCCGGTGGACGCGAAGGACTTCGCCATGCGGCCTCCTGTCAGCGCGGGTCTTGGCCGGCCGGCACCACGGTCTGCTCGATGGCGCCGAAGATCGAGCGGCCGGCACCGTCCTTCATCTCGATGCGCACCGTGTCCCCGAAACGCAGGAAAGGCGTCTTCGGTTCGCCGGTGGCGAGCGTCTCCACGGTGCGCAGCTCGGCGATGCAGGAGAAGCCGACGCCGCCCTCGGCGAGTGGCTTGCCGGGGCCGCCGTCGAGCTTGTTGGAGATGGTGCCCGAGCCGACGATCGAGCCGGCCGAAAGGGGCCGCGTCCTCGCCGCATGGGCGATCAGGTCGGGGAAGCCGAACGTCTTGTCGACCCCGGCATGCGGACGGCCGAAGGGCTCGCCGTTGAGGTCGACCGCGATGGGCAGATGCAGGCGCCCGCCGTCCCACGCCGCACCCAGCTCGTCCGGGGTGACGGCGACCGGCGAGAAGGCCGAGGACGGCTTGGACTGGAAGAAGCCGAAGCCCTTGGCGAGCTCGGCCGGGATCAGGTTCCGCAAGGACACGTCGTTGACCAGCATGACCAGCCGGATGCGCCCGCCGGCGGCATCCGCCGGCAGCCCGGCCGGCACGTCGCCGAGGATCACCGCCACCTCGGCCTCGAAATCGGCCCCCCAGGCCTCGTCGGCGAGCGGGATCGGCGCCCGCGGGGCGAGGAAAGCGTCGGAGCCGCCCTGGTAGAGCAGCGGATCGCTCCAGTAGCTCTCCGGCATCTCGGCGCCACGCGCCCGCCGCACCAGCTCGACATGGTTCACATAGGCCGAGCCGTCGGCCCACTGATAGGCCCGCGGCAGCGGCGACAGCGCGTCGTGCTCGTGGAAGCGCTCGGACGGCACGGCGCCGTGCTCAAGGCTTTCGGCAAGGGTGGCCAGATGCGGGGCGATGCGGCGCCAATCGTCGAGCGCCGCCTGCAGGGTCGGCACCAGGAAGGCGGCGTCGGTGAAGCGGGTGAGGTTCCGCGAGACCACGGCCAGCCGGCCGTCGCGGGTGCCGTCGTCGAGGCTCGCCAGCTTCATGCCCGTCTTCCTCCTCGATCCGCGCCGCTCACGACCAGTCGCCGCCTGGCGTGCCGTCGAAATGCTTCTTCAGGCCCGACCAGCACTCGACATAGTCGTCCTGGCGCGCTTCGGTCTCGGCAGCGAAACGCGTCAGCATCTGCGGATAGCGCGTCTCGAACATGAAGGCCATGGTGTGGTCGAGCTTCTGCGGCTTCAGCTCCGCCGAGGTCGCCTTGCGGTAGCCGTCGGCGTCCGGCCCGTGGGGCAGCATCATGTTGTGCAGGCTGATGCCGCCGGGCACGAAGCCCTCCTCCTTGGCGTCGTAGACGCCGCGGATCAGCCCCATGAACTCGCTCATGACGTTGCGGTGGTACCATGGCGGCCGGAACGTGTGCTCGGCCACCAGCCAGCGCGGCGGGAAGATCACGAAGTCGACATTGGCCGTGCCTTCCTCACCGCTCGGCGCCGTCAGCACGGTGAAGATCGACGGGTCGGGGTGATCGAAGAGTATGGCGCCGACCGGTGAGAAGGTGGACAGGTCGTATTTGTAGGGCGCGTAGTTGCCGTGCCAGGCGACGACGTCGAGCGGCGAGTGGCCGATCTCGGTGACGTGGAAGCCGCCGCACCATTTGACGAACAGGCGGCAGGGCGTCTCCTTGTCCTCGTAGGCGGCGACCGGGGTCTTGAAATCGCGCGGGTTGGCGAGGCAGTTGGCGCCGATCGGGCCACGATCGGGCAACGTGAACTTGGCGCCGTAATTCTCGCAGACATAGCCGCGCACCGGCCCGTCCATCAGTTCCACCTTGAACACCATGCCGCGCGGCACCACGCAGAGCTCGCCGGGCGATACCTCCATCGCTCCCATCTCGGTGACCACGCGGATGCCGCCCTGCTGCGGCACGAAGAGCATCTCGCCATCCGCGTTGAAAAAGTGGTCGTCGACCATGGACGCGTTGGCGGCGTAGACATGGGCCGCCATGCCGACCTGGGTATAGACGTCGCCGGCGGTGGTGAAGGTCGCCATGCCTTCCAGGAAATCGGTCTTGGAGGCGGGCAGCGGCAGCGGGTTCCAGCGCAGCTGGCCAAGCGCCAGGCGGTGGTCGCCGATGTTGGGAGCCGACTTCCACATGTCGAAGCGGGCGGCCTCGAAGCGTCCGCTGTGGCGGACGCTCGGCCGGATGCGATAGAGCCAGGAGCGCTCGTTGATGCCGCGCGGCGCGGTGAAGGGCGAGCCGGACAGCTGCTCGGCATAGAGGCCGTAGGCCGGCCGCTGCGGCGAGTTCTGGCCCTGCGGCAAGGAACCGGGCAGCGTCTCGGTCTCGAAGTCGTTGCCGAAGCCCGGCATGTAGCGAAGGCTCATGGCGCGTCCTCCCGTTGACGTTTCCCCTTGTAACAAGGGGAGCACGGGCAGGAAAGCTCAGCCGGCAGGCCTGGGATAGGGGGAGCGGGGCGGCAGGCAGTGGAGCAAAATCCGCCGGCCTGCTCACTCCCAGTCCATCACAACCTTGCCGGACTTGCCGCTCTTCATCGCCGCGAAGCCGTCGGCGAAGTCGTCCGCGCCGATTCGGTGGGTGATCAGCCCCGAAACGTCGAGCGGGCCCTGCACCAGGGCGATCATCTTGTACCAGGTCTCGAACATCTCGCGGCCGTAGATGCCCTTCAGCGTCAGCATCTTGAAGATCACCTTGTTCCAGTCGATCTCGAAGCCGGTCGGCGAAATGCCGAGGATGGCGATCTTGCCGCCATTGTTCATGGTGTCGATCATGTCGCGGAAGGCCGGCGCGGCGCCGGACATCTCCAATCCGACGTCGAAGCCCTCGGTCATGCCGATCTTGCGCATGACGTCGGCGAGCTTCTCCTGCGAGGGGTCGACCACATGCCCTACGCCGAGCTTCTTCGCCAGCGCCAAGCGGACGGGGTTGATGTCGGTGATCACCACCTTGCGGGCGCCGACGCACTGCGCCACCAGGGCACCCATGATGCCGATCGGCCCGGCCCCGGTGACCAGCACGTCCTCGCCGACGAGGTCGAAGGACAGTGCCGTGTGCACCGCATTGCCGAGCGGGTCGAAGATCGCCGCGATCTCGTCGGGAACGTCGTCGGGGATCGGCACCACGTTGTGCTGCGGCAAGACGACATATTCGGCAAAGGCGCCGGGGCGGTTGACGCCGACGCCCAGCGTGTTGCGGCAGAGATGGCCGCGGCCGGCGCGGCAGTTGCGGCAGTGGCCGCAGACGATGTGCCCCTCGCCCGCCACGCGCTGGCCGACCCGGTATTCGGTCACCGCGGCGCCGAAATCGGCGACGGTGCCGACGAACTCGTGCCCGGTCACCATCGGCACGGGAACGGTCTTCTTCGCCCATTCGTCCCAGTTCCAGATGTGCACGTCGGTGCCGCAGATCGCCGCCTTGCGCACCTTGATCAGCACGTCGTTGGGGCCGATGTCGGGAACCGGCACCTCTTCCATCCAGAGCCCCGGCTCGGGCCTCGCCTTGACCAGCGCGCGCATCATGTTGGACATCTTGCGGTTCCTAGGAAACGATTCCCAACTCGCGTCCGACCTCGGCAAAGGCGTCGACCGCGCGGTCGATGTCGCCGGGCGAATGGGCGGCCGACATCTGGGTGCGGATGCGGGCCTGGCCCTTGGGCACGACGGGGAAGGAGAAGCCGATCACGTAGATGCCGCGCTCGAGCAGCCGCGCCGCCATCTCCTGGGCCAATGCCGCGTCGCCCAGCATGACGGGTATGATGGGGTGGTCGGCGCCGGCGAGGCGGAAGCCCAGCGCCTCCATCTTCTGCCGAAAGCGGGCGGCGTTGTCGTAGAGCCGGCGGCGCAGCGCGCCGCCCGCTTCGATCATGTCGAAGACCTTGAGCGAAGCACCGGCGATGGCCGGCGCCAAGGTATTGGAGAACAGGTAGGGGCGTGAGCGCTGCCGGAGCCACTCCACCACCTCGCGCCGGCCTGCCGTGTAGCCGCCGGAGGCGCCGCCGAGTGCCTTGCCGAGCGTGCCGGTGACGATGTCGATGCGGCCCTCGACTCCGCAATGCTCGGGCGAGCCGCGGCCGTTTTCGCCGACGAAGCCGACAGCGTGGCTGTCGTCGACCATCACCATGGCGTCGTGCTTTTCCGCCAGGTCGCAGATGCCGGCCAGATTGGCGACGATGCCGTCCATCGAGAAGACGCCGTCGGTGGCGATCAGGCGGAAGCGGGCGTCGGCGGCCTCCTCGAGCCGGCGCTCGAGGTCGGCCATGTCGTTGTTGGCATAGCGGAGACGGCGCGCCTTGCAGAGCCTCACCCCGTCGATGATCGACGCGTGGTTGAGCGCGTCCGAGATCACCGCGTCGTCCTCCGAGAGCAACGTCTCGAAGAGGCCGCCATTGGCGTCGAAGCAGGACGAGTAGAGAATGGCGTCCTCGAAGCCCAGGAAGCCGGCGATGCGGGCCTCCAGCGCCTTGTGCTCCTCCTGGGTGCCGCAGATGAAGCGCACCGAAGCCATGCCGTAGCCGTAGCGGTCGAGCGCCGCCTGCGCGGCCTCCGTCAGCTCCGGACTGTCGGCGAGGCCGAGATAGTTGTTGGCGCAAAAATTGAGCACCTGCCGGCCGCCCGCCACCTGGATGGCGCCGGCCTGCTTGGAGGTGATGACCCGCTCGGCCTTGTAGAGGCCGGCGGCCTTCAGCCCGTCGAGCTCGGCGGCGATGTGGCTGAGGTAGCTGCTGCCCATGGCACCCTCCTAGAAGAAGGCCTGGATACCAGTCTGAGCGCGCCCAAGAATGAGCGCGTGAACATCATGAGTTCCCTCATAGGTATTCACAGTCTCAAGGTTCTGAGCGTGACGCATCACATGGTAGCCGATCTGGATGCCGTTGCCGCCATGCATGTCGCGCGCCTGCCGCGCGATGTCGAGCGCCTTGCCGCAATTGTTGCGCTTGACCAGGCTGATCATCTCGGGCGCCATGCGTCCCTCGTCGAGCAGGCGGCCGACGCGCAGCGAGCCCTGGAGGCCCAGCGCGATCTCGGTCTGCATGTCGGCGAGCTTCTTCTGGTAGAGCTGTGTGGCGGCGAGCGGCTTGCCGAACTGCCGGCGGTCGAGGCCATAGGCGCGGGCGCGGTGCCAGCAATCCTCCGCGGCGCCCATGGCGCCCCAGGAAATGCCGTAGCGGGCCCGGTTGAGGCAGCCGAACGGCCCCTTGAGGCCGGACACGTTGGGCAGCAGCGCCGCCTCCGGCACCTCGACGCCGTCGAGCACGATCTCTCCGGTGACCGAGGCGCGCAGCGACAGCTTGCCCTCGATCTTCGGCGCCGACAGGCCCTTCATGCCCTTCTCCAGGATGAAGCCGCGGATGGCCCCGTCATGGGCCGCCGACTTCGCCCAGACGACGAAGACGTCGGCGATCGGCGCGTTGGAGATCCAGGTCTTCGCGCCGGTGAGGCGGAAGCCGTCGGCGGTCTTCTCCGCCCGGGTCTTCATGCCGGCCGGGTCGGAGCCGGCCTCGGGCTCGGTCAGCCCGAAGCAGCCGATCCACTCGCCCGAGGCGAGCTTGGGCAGGAACTTCCGGCGCTGGGATTCATCGCCATAGGCATAGATCGGATACATGACCAGCGAGGACTGGACGCTCATCATCGAGCGGTAGCCGGAATCGATGCGCTCGACCTCGCGCGCGACGAGGCCGTAGGACACGTAGCCGGCGCCGGCGCCGCCATACTCCTCCGCAACCGTGACGCCGAGCAGGCCGGCGTCGCCCATCTCGCGGAAGATCGCGGGGTCGGTCTTTTCCTCCAGGTAGGCCTGCTCGACGCGCGGGGCCAGCTTGTCGGCCGCGAAGGCGGCGGCCGCGTCGCGGATCATGCGCTCGTCCTCGCTCAGCTGGCTTTCGATCAGGAAGGGATCGCTCCAGGAGAAGGCCGCACTGCCGGCAGGCCGTTCGACGGACTCGGGTCTTGCGCTCATGACATGAAATCCCAGGGTTCGCTCGCTTGCGGCGCCCATCCTACTGCCGGAAGGCGGCCGCCGCGAGTGGTCTTACGCGTGGCGACCGGGCGACGCCACCCTTATCATTCGATCTTTTCCCGAAACGCCGCGCTAACCATTGCCGGTGAATTGTCGAGCCGGCGACGGAGCCTCGGCGAAGTCTTTTCCGGCCTGTTAACGCATGGCCTCACAAGGTCTTCTCACAAACTTCAAAGCATTCGCACCCGGGGGACTTCAAGGGGCAATGTCTCAGCAGAAGGCACCGACTGGCACCGGCCGGCTGATCGCGCTGTTCACCGCCGCCTATTGCGTGGCGCTGCTCATCGTCGCCGCGATGGCGCTCGCCTCCTACCTGCTGCTGCAGGAGATGATGGCCGCGCAGCAGCGCGACGAGAAGCTGCTCGCCCTGATCAACACCCAGAAGGCGCTGTCGCAGCGGGTCATGTTCCTGGCCGCGGCCGCCGACACCGCGACGGCGCATGAAAAGCCGGCGCTGCTCGACTCGCTGCGCACCGCCACCGCGGATTTCGAGAACGGCTATGACGAGCTCCTCGAGCGGACCGGCGCCGACCCCGACGCGCCGGCACGGCTCGACCCGGCCTCGGTGGAAAGCGTGCTGTTCGCCAAGCCGTTCCACCTCGACTATTTCTCGCTCGGGCTCGCCGCCAATGGCTGGCGCTTCATTTCCGCGGTGCAGACGGAGCTCGGCATCGGTGGGTCGACCTCCGGCTATCTCGCCGGCCGCGACCGGGCGCGGCTCGACGAGACGGTCGCCAAGGCGACGCTGCAGGGCTACACGGCGCTCGGCGACCGGATCACGGCGAAGTCCAACTCGCGGCTGGCCGACATGCTGCGGATCCACCGCCGGCTGTTCTTCGCCACGCTGGCCGCCATCGTGCTGGTGGCGCTGTTCATCTTCCGGCCGATGTCCAAGGTGATCATGCGCCGCACCCACGAGCTGGTCGACGCACGCAACTCGATGGCCTTCATCGCCGTGCATGACGGGCTGACCGGGCTCTACAACCGCACCTTCCTGACCGACCACTTCGACGCGCTGATCAAGGGCGCGCAGCGGCGGCGCGAGCGGCTGGCCGTGCTGCAGCTGGATCTCGACCGCTTCAAGCAGATCAACGACACGCTGGGGCACGCAGCCGGCGACTACGTGCTGGTGATGACGGCGCAGCGCATGCGCGAGGCGTGCCGCGCCTCGGACCTGTGCGTGCGGCTCGGCGGCGACGAGTTCGTGATGATCCTCAGCGGCGCCGGCAACGGGGACGACATCCAGAGCGTGGCGCGGCGCATCCTCGACCGCATCAACGAGCCGATCAGCTTCCAGGGCGCGACCATCCATCCCGGCGCCAGCGCCGGCATCGCCGTCTATCCGATCGATGCAGACAATGCCAACGACCTGATCGTGCATGCCGACCTCGCCCTCTATTCGGCCAAACGCCAGGGCGGCGGCGGCTTTTCCTTCTTCTCCGACGAGCTCCGCAAGGAGCTGGAGCACCGCAAGCAGCTGGAGCGCGACCTCAAGCTGGCGATCGCCGAGGAGGCGTTCAGCGTCTACTACCAGCCGCAGGTCTCGCTGCGGAACGGCGGCATCACCGGCGTCGAGGCGCTGGTTCGCTGGCAGCACCCGGAGCGCGGCATGATCTCGCCCTCCGAATTCATCCCGGTCGCCGAAAAATCGGGCATGATGGCGCAGATCGGCCGCATCGTGGTGCGCAAGGCGATCGCCCAGGCCGCCGAATGGCACCATGGCGAGATCCCGTTCGGCCGGCTGGCGGTCAACGTCTCGGGGGCCGAGCTGCGCGAGCACGATTTCGACCGCTTCCTGTTCGACACGCTGGCCGCTGCCGGCCTGCCGGCCGACCGGCTGTCGCTGGAGATCGTCGAATCGGTCATCCTCGACGACGAGAAGACCGGCATCGCGGCCAAGCTGCGCCAGATCCGCGCCGCCGGGGTGCATCTGGAGCTCGACGATTTCGGCACAGGCTATGCCTCGCTGAGCCACGTCAACCCCAACGAGATCGACCGGCTGAAGATCGACCGCCGTTTCGTCCAGAACATCAACGCCAACGGCGACAACACCAAGATCGTGCGGGCGATCACCGAGCTGGCGCGCGGGCTGGGCATCTCCATCATCGCCGAAGGCGCCGAGACCGAAGCGGAGCTCTCCTCGCTGCTCACCATCGGCTGCGAGCAGGTGCAAGGCTATTCCATCGCCTTCCCGATGCCCGGCCCGCAGGCCGGCGAATGGCTCGCCGCACGCGGCTCGCGCAAGGCGCGGCTCTCGGTGGTCCGGGGTGGCGCGGCCTAGCGGTGTGGGACAGGGCGACCGGTTTGTTCGCGTCGAGGGCGTTGCCGGCCCTTGACCGGGCGCTGGCAGACCCTCAATCTCTCAAGGGGGCGCATCACGGAGACCCCGTGCGGCATCGGCCCAACATTCGCGTCCAATCTCTTTCGCCCGGAGCTGGACGCCATGCTTCCCACCGACTCGAACCGACCGCTCAAGGTGCCGAGCTTCGGCGAGGCGTTTGTGGTATGGGCGAGGATCGGCGTGCTCGGCTTCGGCGGGCCGGCGGGGCAGATCGCGCTCATGCACCGGGAGCTGGTCGAGGAGCGGCGCTGGATCGGCGAGGAACGGTTCCTGCACGCGCTGAACTACTGCATGTTGCTGCCCGGCCCCGAGGCCCAGCAGCTCGCCACCTATATTGGCTGGCTCCTGCACCGGACGCCCGGCGGGCTGGCGGCGGGGATCCTGTTCGTGGTGCCCGGCGCGCTGAGCATCCTTTCGCTGAGCATCCTCTACGCGCTCTACCGGGAGGCGCCGCTGGCCGACGGGCTGTTCTTCGGCATCAAGGCGGCCGTCGTCGCGGTGGTCGCCGGAGCGGTGCTGAGGCTCGGCCGCCGCGCGCTGAGAAGCTGGCCGCTCGGGGCGATCGCGGCAGCAGCCTTCCTCGCCATCAACGTCTTCTCCTTGCCCTTCCCGCTGATCGTGGTTCTCGCCGGGCTGGCAGGCCTGATCCTCGCCCGCGTGGCGCCAGCGGCCCTGGCCGGGCGGGGGCCCGCCGCCGCCGGTCAGGCGAGCGCGTCGATAGACCTGCTCTTTGCGCGCGGCGACATGGCCCATACGCAGCCCGGCCGCTTCCATATCGTGCGGACGCTGGCCGTCTGGCTGCCGGTGTGGCTCGGGCCGGTCGGCCTGATGTGGCTCGTGCTCGGCCGGGACAGCATCTGGACGCAACTCGGCAGCTTCTTCAGCCTGATGGCGGTGGTGACCTTCGGCGGCGCCTACGCTGCGCTCGCCTACGTCGCGCAGGCGGCCGTCGAGACGTTCGGCTGGCTCACCCCCGGCGAGATGCTCGACGGACTGGGGCTCGCCGAGACGACGCCCGGACCGCTGATCCTGGTGCTGCAATTCGTCGGTTTCATCGCCGCCTCGCGGCAGGCCGGCGGGCTCGACCCGCTGGTCGCCGGAGCGCTCGGCAGCCTCGTCGTGACCTGGGTGACGTTCGCTCCGTGCTTCCTGTGGATCTTCCTCGGGGCGCCCTACATCGAGAGGCTGGCCGGCAATGCCCGCCTGTCGGCCGCGCTGTCGGCGATCACGGCGGCGGTCGTCGGCGTCATGCTCAACCTAGCTTTGTGGTTCGCGCTGCACGTCCTGTTCCGCGACGTGCGCGAGATCGGCCCCGGCATCGACGTGCCGGTGGCGGCGTCGCTCGACTTGCCCGCTGCGCTTTTGGTGGCCGTCTCGCTCGTCGCTCTGGTCAGCTTGCGCATCGGGCTCTTCACGCTGATCGTCGCGGCGGCGCTCGCCGGCGTGGCTGTCGAAGCGCTCAGATCCTGATCGCGTAGCGGATGCCGTCATAGATGGCGGCATGGATGTTGCGCGAGGCGACGGCGTCGCCGATCCTGACGAGTCGGAAGGTCCCCGGCTGGCGCTCGGGGAATACCTCGCCGCCGGACACCAGGCGCTCGTAGTCGACGGCGCCGGCATTCTTCGACAGCGGCTTCAAGGCCCGGTAGAGCTCGTCGAGCGGCTCGGTGCCGTGCTCCACCACCACCTGGTCGACACGCCGCTCCTCGTGCCAGCCCGAAGCGAAATCGGACGACAGCGTGGCGACCAGCGCATTGCCGTCGCGGCGGACGCCCGAGAGCCGCGTGTTGATGGTGACGCGCACGCCGTTCTCCTGGAAGGCGCGCATGTACGGCACGTGGTTCATGCCGCCCATCTCGGGGGCGAACAGTCGCTCGGGCGAGACCAGCTCCAGTCGCGACCCCGAGGCGGCGATGCGCTCGGCCGCGCTCATGCCCTGATGGCCGCCATTGTCGTCGTAGAGCAGAACCGTCTCGGCCGCCTTGACACCGCCCGAGAGGATGTCCCAGCTCGACACGACGAGGTCGCCGCCTTCGGCGAGCGGCGGGTTCTGCGGCAGGCCGCCAGTGGCGACCACCACGGTGTCGGGATCGAGGGCCAAAACGTCCTCGGCCTCGGCCCAGAGGTCGTAGCGGATGCCGACTCCCAGCCTCTCGAGCTCGGCCAGCCGCCAGTCGACGATGCCGATGAGCTCGCGGCGGCGCGGGTTCTGGACGGCCAGGCGGATCTGACCGCCGGCCTGGGCGGCGGCCTCCAGCACCGTCACCTCGTGGCCGCGCTCGGCGGCGACCCGCGCCGCCTCAAGCCCGGCCGGGCCGGCGCCGACCACGACGACGCGGCGGCGCGGGCCGTCGGCGGGGGAAATGACGTGCGGGATCGTCGCCTCGCGGCCGGTGGCGGCGTTGTGGATGCAGAGCGCTTCGCCGCCCTCGTAGATGCGGTCAAGGCAGTAGGTGGCGCCGACGCAGGGCCTGATCTCGTTCTCGCGGCCTTCCAGCACCTTGCGGACGATGTGCGGCTCGGCGAGATGGGCGCGCGTCATGCCGACCATGTCGAGCTTGCCGGAGGCGATCGCGTGACGGGCCGTCGCGACGTCGGCGATGCGCGCGGCATGGAACACCGGGAAGTGGGTGGCGGCGCGCACCTCGCCGGCGAAGTCGAGATGCGGCGCCGAGCGCATGCCGGCAATGGGGATCACCTCGGTCAGCAGCGCGTCGGTCTCGATACGGCCGCGGATGACGTTGAGGAAGTCGATCCGACCCGAGGCGGCGAGCCGCTGGGCGATCTCGACGCCTTCGGCGCGCGACAGGCCCTGCTCGAAATCCTCGTCGGCCACCAGGCGGAGACCGACCACGAAGTCCGGCCCGACCGCCTCGCGCACCGCGTCCAGCACCAGGAAGGTGAAGCGCAGCCGGTTGTCGAGGGAGCCGCCGAAGGCGTCGTCGCGCCGGTTGGTGGCCGGCGACCAGAAGCCGTCCATCAGGTGGCCGTAGGCCTCGAACTCGATGCCGTCGAGGCCGGCGGCCTGCATGCGCTGAGCGGCGGCGGCATAGTCGGCGACGATGCGCTCGATGTCCCAGTCCTCGGCTTCCTTGGGGAAAGCGCGATGGGCCGGCTCGCGGACCGGCGACGCCGACAGCACGGGCAGCCAGTCGGCCTTGTTCCAGCCGGTGCGGCGGCCGAGATGGGTGAGCTGGATCATCACCTTGCAGTCGTGCTCGTGGCAGGCGTCGGCGAGCTCGGCAAGCCAGGGCACGATCTCGTCGCGATAGGCCTCGAGGTTGCCGAAGGCGGCCGGGCTGTCGCGCGAGACGATCGCCGAGCCGGCGGTCATGGTCAGCGCCATGCCGCCCCTGGCCTTCTCGACATGGTAGAGCCGATAGCGCTCCTTCGGCATGCCGTCCTCCGAATAGGCCGGCTCGTGGCCGGTCGACATGACGCGGTTCTTGAGCGTCAGGTGCTTGAGACGGTAGGGCTGGAGCAGAGGATCGCTGGTCATCGGGCTCGCCTCAGGAAAGCGGGAACCGGCGGGATTGGCCGGGTCGCCGAAACGGCCCATCGCCGCTCGCCTTGCGGCGGGCCGGGTCGCGGTCGTATATGGGCCGATGACCGAAACGAGCAAGCTCAGCCAGCTCGGCCGCCAGGCCGCCGCGCCTGCCTCCCCCGACGAAGCGGTGCTGGAGACGGTGCCGTTCAGCCGCCCGGCGGGGCCGGCCGCCATCGTGCGCTTCGCCTGTCCGGAATTCACCTCGCTCTGCCCGGTGACGGGACAGCCCGACTTCGCCCACATCGTGATCGACTACGCGCCGGACCGTCTGCTGGTGGAATCGAAGTCGTTGAAGCTCTTCCTCACATCCTTCCGCAACCATGGCGCGTTCCACGAGGAATGCACGACGACGATCGCCCGGCGGGTGGTCGAAGCGACGGCGCCGCTCTGGCTGCGCATCGCCGGCTACTGGTATCCACGCGGCGGCATCCCGATCGACGTCTTCTGGCAGACCGGCGCGCCGCCCGCCGACGTCTGGCTGCCCGAGACGGGCGTGGCGCCCTATCGCGGACGCGGCTAGGCGAATTGCATGTCTCATTCGCAGTTGAACTGGCTGAGCGCCCAGTCCTTGGTCTGCGAGATCAGGTCGGAGACCTTCCAGACGGCGCCGATCTTCCTCAACCGCCACTCGACCCTGGCCGTTCCCTCGTCTGTCTCGAAGCCGGCCGTCACCACCGCGCGGTCGCCGTCCAAAGCCTCCGACAGCTTGAGCGTCGACAGCACCCGGGCGAGGTCGTAGTCGGCATCGTCGAAGGGCAGCGCCGGGTCGAGGCAACCCTCCTCGCCGCCCTTCCTGATTTCCTCGTCCATCAAAAGGACCCGCCGCGCCGGATCGATGAACAGGTTGCGCGCCTCCGGCGTCAGCTCCAGGCCCGGCTTCTCGTAGAACAGCCGCACAGCGTCCGATGCCGGGCCGGCCTGCGCCTCGGCGGCGCCCAGCAAAAGGATCGCGACGGCGGCTTGCGGCCGCATCAGTACCAGGCATCCTCGGCGACCGCCTTGCGGCGGGCGATGAAGTCCTGAAGGGCCTCGTCGATACCGGGGTCGAGCGGCGGCGCCTCGTATTCGGCGAGCAGCTTCTTCCAGCGCCGGTTGGCGCGCATTGCGGCATCCTCGGAGCCGGCGGCCTCCCATTTCTCGAAGGGCTCGTTGTCGGCGATGTCGGAGTCCCAGAAGGCCGTCTGGTAGTTGGCCATGGTGTGAGCGCAGCCGAAGAAATGGCTGCCGGGACCGACCTCGCGGAAGGCGTCGAGGGCCAGCTGGTTGTCGTCGACCACGACGCCGTCGAGATAGGTGTGGAGCGCGCCGCAGAAATCGGCGTCCATGACGAATTTCTCGTAGGACATGGAGAGCAGCCCGTCGACGAAGCCGGCCGAATGCAGGATGAAGTTGGCGCCGCAATGGACGGCGGCGAGCATCGACATGGTGCCCTCGTTCATCGCATGGGCGTCCGGCACCTTCGAGGTGGTGAAATTGCCGGAGCAGCGCAGCGGCAGAGCGAGCCGCCGTGCCAGCTGGCCGATCACCATGGAGCCGATCGCCGGCTCCGGCGTGCCGAAGGTGGGCGAGCCGGAGCGCAGCGACATGGAAGACAGGAAGTTGCCGAAGATCACCGGCGCTCCCGGCCGTTCCAGCTGGGTGAGCGCGCAGCCGGCCATGGTCTCGGCCAGCGACTGCGCGATGGCGCCGGCATTGGTGACCGGGCCCATGGCGCCGCCGAGGATGAAGGGGACGATCACCGCCGCCTGGTTGGCGCGGGCGTAGGCGCGCAGCGAAAGCGTCATGGTGCCGTCCCACACCAAGGGCGAGTTGACGTTGACATTGCCCAGGATGACGCAGTTCCGGTCCACGAAATCCGGCCCGAACACCAGGCGAGCCATATCGATCGAGTCCTCGGCCCGCGCCTGCGAGGTCACCGAGCCCATGAAGCCGCGGTCGGAATAGCGGATATGGCTATAGACCATGTCGAGGTGCCGCTTGTTGACCGGCAGGTCGACGGGCTCGCAGATGGTGCCGCCCGAATGGTGCAGCCAGGGCGAGGACTGGGCGAGCTTCACCAGGTTGCGAAAGTCCTCGATGGTGCCGTAGCGGCGGCCGTGGTCGAGGTCCATGACGAAGGGCGAGCCGTAGGCCGGCGAGAAGACGACGGCCCGGCCGCCGATCTGCACAGAGCGCGCCGGGTTGCGGGCGTGCTGGGTGAATTGGGCAGGCGCGGTACGCAGCACCTCGCGCAGCATGCCGGGCTCGAAGCGCACCCGCAGCCCGTCGACCGAAGCGCCGGCGCGGCGCCAGAGCGCGATCGCCTCGGGATCGTCGCGGAACTCGATGCCGATCTCGGCCAGGATGCGGTCGGCGGTGGCCTCGATGCGCAGCAGGCTTTCTTCCGACAGCACGTCAAAGGTCGGGATGTTGCGCAGGATGAAGGGGCGGCCGAGGTCGCGCGAGCCGTGCGAACGCTGGTCGCGACGCGCCACGCGCCCGCCGCGGCGGCCGGTGTCCGCCGCTTGCCCCGATGTGACTGCTTCCATCGCGCGTGGCCTCCCTGGTGCCGCGAGTCCGACAGACTGAACATAGCGCGCTGCGAGGGCGCCGACAGCGTCATTCGCGCCCCGGTCTGGCGCCAGCGCGACGTGGACAACCGGCTTCCGGCAGTATCGGAGCGACCCCGAATCCGACTAGACTTGGCCCGATGCCCATTCGCCCGCTGCCCGAGACCGTCGTCAACCAGATCGCCGCAGGGGAAGTCGTGGAGCGCCCGGCGAGCGTGGTCAAGGAACTGGTCGAGAACGCGCTCGACGCCGGAGCCTCGGCCGTCGAGATCGTCACCGCCGGCGGCGGGCTGGCGCTGGTGAGGGTCAGCGACGACGGCGACGGCATTGCGGCAGGCGAGATGCCGCTCGCTATCGGCCGCCATTGCACCTCCAAGCTTGCGGACGACGTCGCAGACATCCGCTTCCTGGGGTTCCGCGGCGAGGCGCTGCCGTCGATCGGCTCGGTTTCGCAGCTGACGATCCGCTCGCGCACCGCCGGCGCCGATCATGGGTCGGAGATCGGTGTCGCGCGCGGTACGGTGTCGCCGGTGCGGCCGGCGCCCGCCAACCGCGGCACCGTGGTCGAGGTGCGCGACCTCTTCCACGCCACCCCGGCGCGGCTGAAATTCATGAAGAGCGAGCGTGCCGAGGCGGCGGCGATCACCGACGTGGTGCGGCGCATCGCGCTCGCTTTCCCTGAAGTCCGCTTCACCCTGGCCGGCACCGACCGGATGCCGCTCGAGCTGCCGCCCAGCGGGCTGGAGCGGCGGCTTTCGCTGGTCGTCGGAGCGGAGTTCGCCGAGAATGCGATCGAACTGGCAGCCGAGCGCGACGGCGTCAGGCTGGAAGGCTACGTCTCGGTGCCGTCCCTCACGCGGGCCAACGGCCTCCAGCAATACGCCTATGTCAACGGGCGGCCGGTGCGCGACAAGCTGATCGCGGGCGCCGTGCGCGGCGCCTTCGCCGACGTGCTGCCGCGCGACCGTTACCCCGTGACGGCGCTGTTCCTGACGCTCGACCCCGGCGAGGTGGACGTCAACGTGCATCCCGCCAAGGCCGACGTGCGCTTCCGCGACCCCGGGCTGGTGCGCGGCCTCGTCGTGGGCGCCATCCGGCAGGCGCTGGCGGGCGCCGGCATCCGCCCGGCCACCAGCGCGGCGGCGGCGATGGCCGCGGCGTTCCGCCCCGGCGCGACGGCGGCGGGCCGCGCCTTCGGGCAGGCCGGCGGACACCCGCTTGCGCTTTCGCCCAGCCGGCCGCTGTTCGGCGGCTTCGGCGAGGCCGAGCAGGCGGCCTTCGATGCCGGTCCGGGCTTCGTGAGCGCCGATGCGAGGGCCGGGACGAGCGAGGCGGTGCCGGCAGCGGCCGAGGCGCCGCTCGGCGCGGCGCGGGCCCAGCTCCACCAGACCTACATCGTCGCCGAGACCGCCGATTCGCTGGTCATCGTCGACCAGCATGCGGCGCATGAACGGCTGGTCTACGAGGCGCTGAAGTCGGCGCTGGAGGCCCGGCCGGTGCCCTCGCAGCTGCTCCTGATGCCGGAGATCGTCGACCTGCCGGCCGACGACGTCGAGCGCATCGCGCTCAACGCGCCCATGCTTTGCCGTTTCGGGCTCGCCGTGGAGCGCTTCGGGCCGCGCGCGATCGCGGTGCGCGAGACGCCGGCGCTGCTCGGCGAAGTCGACGCTGGCCAGCTGGTGCGCGACCTCGCCGACGAGCTGGCGGATGCCGACAGCGCCGAGCTCGTGAAGGAGCGGCTGCACGCGATCGCCGCGCGCATGGCCTGTCACGGGTCGGTGCGGGCCGGCCGGCGGCTGAAGCCGGACGAGATGAACGCGCTGCTCAGGCAGATGGAGGCGACGCCGGGCTCGGCGACCTGCAACCACGGCCGGCCGACCTATATCGAGCTCAAGCTGGCCGACATCGAGCGGCTGTTCGGGCGGCGTTGAAGCGCCCTTCGGCTTGACCTCGCCGGCATTTTGTGGCGAAGGGAGGGCTCCGAAAGGCGTCCTCATGATGAACCGCTTCGAGGGCCCCGGCTCCCGGGAGGCCCGCATCCGCTATCTGGACGGCGACTTCCAGGTCATCAGCCCCGGTGCGTTCGTGCGCTGCGCGGTGACCGGCGAGTCGATTCCGCTCGACGAGCTGCGCTACTGGAGCGTCGCCCGCCAGGAGGCCTATGTCAGCGCGACGGTCTCCCTGCGGCGCGAGATGGAGGCCAATCCGACGCTCAGGGTGCGCTAGGGCACAACGACGCTCCGACGAACGTCTTTCCGGGATCAATCTCTTGTTCGAGCATGACCTTTTCCGGAAACCGGCAGCCACTTTCCGGGATCATGCTCTTGTTCGAGCATGATCTCCGGGCTAGGCGCCGATCTTGCCGCCGCCCTGCTTGGTGATCATCACCACGGAGGGCCTGACCGGCATGTCGTCGCGGAAGTCCGGCCACCGCGTGGCGAGGTCCTCGTAGTAGGAGGGCCGGCCGAAGCCTTCCCAGTCGTCGCCGCGATCGCCCGGGTGCTGGACGGCCACGAAGGCGGTCTCGCCGTCCGGCGTGAACTGCGGGCCGCATAGCTCGGCACCCACCGGCACGCGGAAGAACAGCTTGGAGGTGGCACGCGCCTCGCCCTCGGTGTCGACCGCCCACAGGCCGTCGGTGCGCCCGGTCTCCTTGGCCGAGTTGCCGTCGGTCGCGACCCACAGGCGGCCGGCCTGGTCGACGGCGCAATTGTCCGGCATTCCGAACCATCCATTCGCGGTGGTCGCCGTCGAGAACGAGGCGCCGACGTCGGCCACCGAGGGGTCGCCGCATTTGAGCAGCACCTCCCAACGGCCCTTGGTGGCGTCGAACCGGCCGCCGTCCTCGACGATCTCGATGATGTGGCCGAAGGCGTTCTTGGCCCGCGGATTGGCGGCGTCGACCTCCGCGTCCTTGCGCTTGGTGTTGTTGGTCAGCATGACGTAGACCTTCCCGTTGACGGCGTTGGGCTGCACGTCCTCCGGCCGGTCCATCTTGGTCGCCCCGATGAGGTCGCCTGCCCGGCGCGTCTCGATCAGCACGTCGGCCTGGGAGGCAAAGCCGTTGTCCGGGGTGAGCGGCCCCTGGCCATGCATCAGCGGCAGCCATTCGAGCGTGCCGTCCGCGGCGAATTTCGCGACGTGGAGGGTTCCCTCGTCGAGCAGGTCGAGGTTGGCGGCGCGGTCGTCAGGGTTGTAGGTGCCCGCGGTGACGAACTTGTAGAGGTAGTCGAAGCGCTCGGCGTCGCCAAGATAGAACACCACCTTGCCGCTCGGCGCGACGATCGACTCTGCGCCCTCATGTTTGAAGCGGCCGAGCGCGGTGCGCTTTTTCGGCACCGAGCCGGGGTCGCTGACGTCGACCTCGACGATCCAGCCGAAGCGATTGGGCTCGTTCGGCTCCTTGCCGAGGTCGAACCGGTCGTAATGGCTCGCCCACTCATAGGCGCCCTCTGGAATGCCCATGCGCTTGTAATTGGCCGCCTCCGTGTGGTCGGCGGGCAGCGCGCCGGCGAAATAGCCGTGGATGTTCTCCTCGGCCAGGATATAGGTGCCCCACGGCGTCACCCCGCCCGCGCAGTTGTTGACGGTGCCGATCACCTTGCTGCCGGTGGGGTCGGCCTTCGTCTTCAGCCTTTCGCTGCCGGCCGCCGGGCCGGTGAGCTGCATCGGCGTGCTGGCCGTGATGCGGCGGTTGAGCTTGCCGTCCCTGACGACCTGCCATTTGCCGCCTTCCTTGCGCAGCTCGACGATCGTCCCGCCATGTGCCGCCATCTCGATGTCGACCTGGGCCTTGCTGAGCGGTGCGAGCTCGATCTCCTTCTCGCCCTCCTTCTCGACGATCGTGACGATGCCGGGGAACATCAGATGCGGGTTGGTGTATTCGTGGTTGACCACCAGCAGAGCGCGCTCGCCGCTCTCGTCGAGGGGGATGAACCCGACAAAGTCGTTGTTGTAGCCGAACTGCCTGCCCTGCGCCTCGGCCGACTGCCGGGTCGGGTCGAACGCCTCCGCTTCGGAAAACAGCGGATCGCCCCAGCGCAGCAGCACGTCGGCGTCGTAGCCTTCGGCCACGTGATGGGTCTGGTCGACGCCCGCCTCGATCTCCTGGAAATTGAAGGCCGAAGCGGTGGCCCCCTGGGCTTTCTCGGCGGTGATGAGCGCGATCGGGCTCACCGTGGCGGCGATCGCCGTCACCGCCAGCGAACCCTTGAGGATGCCGCGACGCGAGAAGCGCTGCGAAACGATCTCGCCCATGGTGCGGTTGTCGGAGGGGTTGGCGCCCGGACCGTCATTGTCTTCGAGCAGGCTGGTGCGGAACGAATGGGTCGTCTGGGAAGGCATCGTCATGTCCTCGTGGCTGGCCGCGCTGGCTGGAGAAACGAGATCGTTGCTAGCCGCCGGAGGCGACAGCTTCATGACATGCGTTCGCTCTCAGGACGGCGCCCTTCGGCCGTCGGCGGCCTCAGTCGTGCGGCCGCGGGTAGGACGGGCGCACCTCGCCGTCGAGGCCGATCGCGACCTTGTCCAGGCTGTCCTTGGCCAGGATGTTGGCGACCCTGGCGAAGTGGGAGAACGCCCGTCGCGCCTCCTCTGCGGGCATGGCACCCACGGCGACGCTCCGGCAGGCCTCCAGGGCCGTCTTGTAGAGCGGACCCTCGCGGCCGGACGCCCAGCCGTCGAGCAGCGCCACGGCCTGCGCGGCGTCGTAAATTTCGGTGACCGGCTGATCCGCGCCGGTGACGATGCGGACGGGCACGATGAACTGGAGCGGGTCCATGGCGGCTCCCTGGGGCAATTCGCGAGCTTCTCGACCGTTCATATCTGGCGGCGCCCGAGCCACGTCAAGGGCCCGGGGCGGGCCATGGCATTTCGGGTTCTCTCTATAAGGGAAGCGGTGGAATCGATGTGTCCGGGGGTTGCGATGCTGTGGCTGTTCTGCTAGAACGGATGCAGAACTGATAGGGAACGGATGTGGACAGGAGGGTGCCGATGGCAACAGACGGGAGGTCCGGTGGCTCGACGTTCCATGGGATCGGACCATTCGGGCCGGCGGGGGCGCGTGGGAGCCTAGAGCCGGAGAAGCCAGGCCTCGACCTTGCCCTTTCCCTTGACCTCGATCGCGCCGCGTGGCTCGAACACGAACTGGTCCTTGAGCCGCTCGTAGACCGCGCGCGTTACCTGCACCGAATCCGGCACGCCGCCGGCCTCCATGCGG
>JBEVJK010000007.1:0-3759 GCA_040510195.1 Mesorhizobium sp.
TTGACCGACAAGCGCCATGCCGACATCAAGACCCAGGAACTGCGCTACGAGGGCGGCCTGGTGGAGTTCGTGAAATATCTCGACCGCGCCAAAAAGCCGCTCATCGACAAGCCGGTCGCCATCAAGGCGGAGCGCGACGGCATCACCGTCGAGGTGGCGATGTGGTGGAACGACAGCTACCACGAAAACGTGCTGGCCTTCACCAACAACATCCCGCAGCGCGACGGCGGCACCCATCTCGCCGGCTTCCGCGGCGCGCTGACGCGCCAGGTCACCGGCTATGCCGAGACCTCCGGCATCGCCAAGAAGGAGAAGGTGACGCTAACCGGCGACGATTGCCGCGAGGGCATGACCGCGGTGCTTTCGGTAAAAGTTCCCGATCCGAAATTCTCCTCGCAGACCAAGGACAAACTGGTCTCGTCCGAGGTGCGGCCGGTGGTCGAAAGCCTGGTCAACGAGGCGCTCGGCACCTGGCTGGAGGAACATCCCTCCGAGGCGAAGGTGCTGGTCGGCAAGGTTGTGGAAGCCGCCGCCGCGCGCGAGGCCGCCCGCAAGGCGCGCGAGCTGACCCGGCGCAAGGGCGTGCTCGACATCACCTCGCTGCCCGGCAAGCTCGCCGACTGCCAGGAGCGCGACCCGGCCAAGTCCGAAATCTTCATCGTCGAGGGTGACTCGGCCGGTGGCTCCGCCAAGGGCGGCCGTTCGCGCCAGAATCAGGCAATCCTGCCGCTGCGCGGAAAAATCCTCAATGTCGAGCGTGCCCGCTTCGACCGCATGCTCTCGTCCGACATGATCGGCACGCTGATCACCGCGCTCGGCACCTCGATCGGCAAGGACGAGTTCAACATTGAAAAGCTGCGCTACCACAAGATCATCATCATGACCGATGCCGACGTCGACGGCGCCCACATCCGCACGCTGCTTTTGACGTTCTTCTTCCGGCAGATGCCGGCGATCATCGAGGGCGGCTATCTCTATATCGCGCAGCCGCCGCTCTATAAGGTCACCAAGGGCAAGAGCGCCCAGTACATCAAGGACGAGAGCGCCTTCGAGGACTTCCTGATCGGCTCCGGCCTGGAGGAGGCCTCGCTCAGCCTGTCGTCGGGCGAGGTCCGCACCGGCCAGGATCTGCGCGCCGCCGTCGACGACGCGCTTGCCGTACGCTCACTGATCAACGGCCTGCACACCCGCTACAGCCGCAGCGTGGTCGAGCAGGCGGCGATCGCCGGCGCTCTGAACGCCGAGCTGTTCAACGATCTCGGCCGCGCAAACGCCATGGCCGAGACCGTCGCCCGCCGCCTCGACCTGATCGCCGAGGATACCGAGCGCGGCTGGCAGGGCCGCACCTCGACCTCCAACGAAGGCCCCGGCGGCTACGTCTTCGAGCGCTCGGTGCGCGGCGTCAGGGAATCGGCGACGCTGGACATGGCGCTGCTCGGCTCCGCCGACGCGCGGGCGCTGGACCGCTATGCGGCGCGCCTGGGCGAAGTCTACGCAGCGCCCCCGGTGTTGCGCCGCCGGGAGCTTTCCGAAACGCTCGCCGGGCCGCTGGCGCTGCTAGACGCGGTGTTCGCGACGGGCCGCAAGGGCCTCACCATGCAGCGCTACAAGGGCCTCGGCGAAATGAACGCCGAGCAGCTGTGGGAAACGACGCTCGACCCGAACGTGCGCTCGCTGCTGCAGGTGAAGATCAACGACGCCACCGACGCCGACATGCTGTTCTCGCGGCTGATGGGCGACGAAGTGGAGCCACGCCGCGAATTCATCCAGGAGAACGCGCTCTCCGTCGCCAATCTCGACGTTTGATAGGGCAAGCCGCCGACGCCTCCTTCTCCCCGTTCTTCACGTGGGGGACTGGCCGTCACGCCGTTTCCTTCGCCTTGGCCTTGCTCTTCGCCGGCTTCCGCCGCTTCGCGATGCGCCTGGGCGTCGGCTTGATGGCGACGGCCGCTTCGTCCGAAAGCGCTCCCGCCACCGCCTGCGTCATCGTGTGGGCGACGAAGTCGCAATTGATGGAGGCCATCAGCTTGGCGTCGCTGAAATGGTCCTCAGCCGGCAGCCAGAAGGCCACGCCGACGCGCAGCGTCTTGCGCGCGCGCTTGATGCGTCGGACCATGTAGCGGGCATGGGCGACGGAATCGGCGTTGAGATAGCCGATCACCAGCGAATGCACGTCCTTGAAGTCGAACCGGCCGATATTACCTGCGCCGATCGCCCTCGTCTCGACAAGGCGAGCGGTGGCGCCGTGCGCGGTCAGCACCTGCGCGAGCATGGCGGCCGACGCCTCGTCGAGCTCGCCGCGGCCGCCGACGCAGAGCACCGTCTTGCCGGCGCCGTCGGGCAGTTCGGCCGCATCGCCCTCGCCTTCCTCCTCCACCTCTTCGCCGTCCTCGTCGTCCTCCTCCGCCGCTTCCTCATCGGCATATTCCTCGAGGTTGTCGACCAGCGTCATGGCGCCTTCGGCGACGCGCTGGCGGCGCTCGTCATCCATCACGCCGCGCGCCCTATCGGTCTCGCCCAGCGACAGCGCCGGAATGGCGACGGTCTCGTAGAAGGCGACCAGGTCGTTGTCGGCGAGAAACTCCTCGGCGCGGTCGGTCGCTTCGTCCGGATCGCCGGCCAGCAGCCGCTGATAGAGCGCCTCGTGCGGCTCCAGCACCGGCTCGCTGCCGAACAGCACGTCGAGGAATTCGAATTGCGGCACATGGCGGCCGAGCACCACGAGGCACACGGTGAGCGGCGTCGACAGAAGCAGGCCGAGCGGACCCCACAGCCAGGTCCAGAAGATCGCGGCCACGATGATGGCCAGCGGCGACAGGCCGGTCCGGGAGCCATAGAGCCACGGCTCGATGGCGTTGTTGCTGATCAGCTCGACGACGACGAACAAGGCGGCGGCCCACAGCACCATCGTCCAGCCGGGATCGACGGCCAGCGCCAGAAGCAGCGGGAAGACGGCCGCGATGATCGGACCGATATAGGGCACGAAGCGCAGCACCAGCGCCAACAGCGCCCACAGCAGCGGGTTGGGCACCCCGATGATCCACAGGCCGATGCCGATGGGGATCGCGTAGGTGACGTTGACGATCAGCTGCATCAAGAGGTATTGACCGACCCGCTTGCCGGCATCCTGCAGCGCCTCGGTGGTGCGGTGCAGGTCGCTGGCGCCGACCAGCCTGATGAAGCGGTCGCGCAGATCCTCCCGCTTCATCAGCATGAAGATCACCACCACGATGATGATGCCACCGGTCGCCAGTGGCTCGATCAGCGGCCCGATGATGGTCTGCAGCACCTGCAGGGGTTGCAGCTGCGGCTCGACCACCTCCACCGGCAGTGGCTTCACCTGCGGGGCGTCGGTTGTGCCGGGCGGGTTGGCGTCCGCCGGCGGGTTGTCGTTGCGCCTGATCTCGGCGCCCAGTCTTTCAAGGAGCCGCGAGACGCGGTCGACGACGCCTTCGCCGACATTGGCGTTCTTGACGACGCGCACCTTGGCCTCGATGTTGGACTGGTAGAGTGGCAGGTTTTGGGCCAGCACGCCGAGCTGGGTCGCCACGACGGTGCCGAAAAGCACGATCGCGGCGAAGGCGGAGATAACCACGGCGATGACGGCCACTGGCCGCGGCAAGCGGAATTTGCGCAGCCACGAAACCACCGGCGCCAGTGCGAAGGTCAGCAGCACGGCCACCGCAAGCGGCAGGAAGATGTCCTTGCCGAAGTAAAGTGCTGCAACCGTTGCCGCGACGGTGATCAGGGTTGGATAGG
>JBEVJK010000008.1:0-5604 GCA_040510195.1 Mesorhizobium sp.
TACACCGAGGATGAGAAGCTGGAGATCGCCAAGCGGCACATCCTGGCCAAGCTGACCAAGGACCATGGGCTGAAGCCGGAGGAGTTCATCGTCCCCGATGCCGCCATCCGCGACCTGATCCGCTACTACACCCGTGAATCCGGCGTCCGTTCGCTTGAACGGGAACTGGGCAACCTGGCCCGCAAGACGGTGCGCGATCTGGCCCGTGAGAACGTGCTTTCGATCACCATCGACGACGAGCGCCTGGCCAAGTACGCGGGCGTCAAGAAGTACAAGTACGGCGAGATGGACGCGGAGGATCAGGTCGGGATCATCACCGGCCTGGCCTACACCGACTTCGGCGGCGACATCCTGACCATCGAAGCGGTCAAGATGCCCGGCAAGGGCCGCATGACGGTCACCGGCAACCTGAAGGACGTGATGAAGGAGTCGATCTCGGCGGCGAACAGCTACGTCCGCAGCCGGGCCACCAAGTTCGGCCTCGAGCCGCCGAGCTTCGAGCGGACCGACGTCCACATCCACGTGCCGGACGGCGCGACGCCCAAGGACGGTCCGTCCGCCGGCGCCGCGATGGCCACGGCCATCGTGTCGGTGCTCACCGGCATCCCGATCCGCAAGGACATCGCCATGACCGGCGAAGTCACCCTGCGCGGCCGGGTGACGGCCATCGGCGGCCTGAAGGAGAAGCTTCTCGCGGCTCTGCGGTCCGGCGTGAAGGTCGTGCTGATCCCCTCCGAGAACGAGAAGGACCTGGCCGACATCCCCGACAACGTGAAGTCCGAGATGCAGATCATCCCGGTCTCGACGATGGACGAGGTGCTGGCCCGCGCCCTAACCCGCGCCCCGGTTCCGATCGAGTGGTCCGAGGCTGACGCCCCGCCGGTCGCCGTCCCCGACGACGGCGCCGACGAGGCGGTCGTCACCCACTAAACGGGCGACGACCGGAGCGGAGTCCTGAAACGGCACACCGCTGGCGATCACAATGTGTGACGAAGACGCGGCGCGGGGTCATTCCCGCGCCGCAGTCGTTTGACGGCTGCGCTTGGACAGGCGTTAATTCGACGAGGCGTTGGGGCGTGGGGGCCTTGGGCCTCCACCGAATAACGGGCTGGGAGACACCTATATGACGAAAGCCGAACTCGTCTCGGCGATTGCCGATAAGGCGGGCTTGAACAAGACCCAGGCCAAGGAGGCGCTCGACGCCTTCATCGCGTCGGTTTCGACCTCGTTGCGGGCCGGCAAGGAAGTCCGCCTGGTGGGGTTCGGCAGCTTCGTGCCGATCAAGCGCGCGGCGGGGACGGCGCGCAATCCGCGAACCGGCGAGATCGTCAAGCGCGCAGCTTCGGCGACCTGCCGGTTCCGGGCGGGCGATGCGTTGAAGAGCGCGCTGAACGGCAAGAGCTGAGCCGGCCGCGACAAAAGGGCGGACGCCGGGGGGCGGACGCCCTTTTTCGTTGTGGCGAGACGCGCGGGTGGGGTAAGCACGCCGCTGTCTTCGGGGAGTAGCCGTCCGCTTAAGCGGAGTTCGCCTCAACATACTTGGCTTCAGCCCAGCCTCGGGCGGCCATGGGGCGCACGGCGGATCGATTGGGATCCGGATTGGCGAGACCGACGACGCGCACTTCCGGCCGGGCCGGTGGAGGTGGCGCGTCGTCGTGTCTGTACCGCGCCCCGGGAATTCTCAATGCTTGAACCACTTTTCGTCTCCGCCGGCGTGGTCGCCATCGCCGAAATCGGCGACAAGACCCAGCTTCTGGCGATTTGTCTGGCGGCCAAGTTCCGCAAGCCGGTCCCGATCATCCTGGGCATATTGGCCGCGACGCTGCTGAACCACGGCGTGGCTGCGAGCTTCGGCTACCTGATCGCCCAGTGGCTGACGGGACGCGTCTTCCAGACCGTCGTCGGCGTGGCCTTCATCGCCATGGCCGGCTGGGCCCTGATCCCCGACAAGGAGGACGATGGCGCACTCGACAAGTCCCACGGCGGGGTCTTCCTCACGACACTGGTGGCCTTCTTCATCGTCGAGATCGGCGACAAGACCCAGATCGCCACCTCGCTGCTGGCGGCGCGCTTTCACACGATCACCCTGGTCACGATCGGCACCACCCTGGGCATGATGGCCGCCAATATTCCGGCTGTCCTGATGGGCGAAGCGGCGACCCGGGTCGTGCCGCTGAGGCTCGTGCGCGTCATCGCC
This sequence comes from Mesorhizobium sp., assembly GCA_040510195.1. Classification (GTDB taxonomy): domain Bacteria; phylum Pseudomonadota; class Alphaproteobacteria; order Rhizobiales; family Rhizobiaceae; genus JBEVJK01. Next base: position 2,198 of record JBEVJK010000008.1, read on the forward strand.
GCGGCGATCTTCGCCTTGATCGGCGCATGGGTGCTGCTGGCTGCGCTTCGGCTGGTCTAGCGACCGTGAGGGAGCGGGTCGGGTCGAACGCTGCGGCGCAGGGTCACGGACGCGCTCCGCACGCGGCGCCTTCCGTCGCGCTGGATTTTTGTGCCTAAGCTGCCGGCCGCAGTGGAGAATTCGATGGCGAGCATCGCGAAAGACGACGACCGCGCATTCCTGGGCCATCCCAAGGCTCTGGCCTTCCTCTCGTCAGCCGAGGCGTTCGAGCGGTTCTCGTACTACGGGATGCAGTCGCTGCTGGTCCTCTACATGACCAAGACGCTGCTACTGACGCCGCACGTGGAGCAGATCGCGGGCTTCTCCGCCTTCCAGGGCTTCATCCAGGCGATCTATCATCCGGGCGTCTCCACCCAGAAGCTCGCCTCGGCGATCTTCGGGCTCTACTCCAGTCTGGTCTATCTGACGCCGATCTTCGGGGGCCTGCTTGCCGACCGGCTGCTCGGCAAGACGCGCACGATCATTCTTGGCGCGCTACTGATGGCGCTAGGCCACTTCCTGATGGCCTTCGACGTCTCGTTCCTGCTCGCGCTGCTTTGCCTGGTACTCGGCACCGGCTGCTTCAAGGGCAATATCGCGGGGCAGGTGAGCGGCCTCTATAAGGAGGGTGACCTGCGGCGGGCAGACGCCTTCCAGGTCTTCTACCTCGGCATCAACGCCGGCGTGATCGCTGCGCCCCTGATCGCGGGTACGCTCGGCGAGAAGGTGGGCTGGCATTACGGCTTCGGCGTCGCCGGGATCGGCATGCTGATCGCGCTCGGCATCTACCTCTACGGCCGGCGCCACCTGCCGCCTGAGCTTCCCGTGACGCGGACGGAGAAGGCCGATCGGCCAAAACTCCAGCCGGGGGAAGGCCGCACGATCCTGCTCCTCATCCTGCTGCTTCCGGTGCTGACCGCCTCGGTGCTCTGCAACCAGCAGATCTTCAACGCCTATCTGATCTGGGCCGACACCAGCGTGAATCTGGACTTCATGGGCGAGAAGCTGCCCACGACTTGGCTGATCACCCTCGACAGCATCGTTTCGGTGACCTTCCTGGCCGGCATGGTGGTCTTCTGGCGGATATGGGCCACCCGGTTCAAGGAGCCGGACGAACTCGGCAAGCTGACCATCGGCGCCTTCATTTCGGTGACCGGCGTGCTTTGCCTCGCGGCGGGTTCGGCGGTCGCCGCGGCGACCGGCGACAAGGTCAACATCCTCTGGTGCGTGGCGTTCCACGTGCTGAACAGCATCGCCTTCGCCAACATGCTTCCGGTCTCGCTGGCGCTCTATGCGCGCGCGGCGCCCAAGGCGATCGGCTCGACCATCATCGGCATCTACTACCTGCACCTTTTCGCGGGAAACCAGACGGTGGGCATTCTTGGGGGCTTCCTGGAAGACATGAGCGCCACCAACTTCTGGCTGATGCACGCCGCCATCGCCTTCGGGGCCGGCGTCGTCTTCCTGATCGTCGGCCGGTTCTTCGCCAGGCTGTTGACCCACGAAAACACGGTCGGGCGAACTGTGGCCGAGTCGGCCTAGGCTTGGCGGCCCGGTTTGTTCTAGAAACGCCGGCGAGGGCGGCTAGCTCAGCTGGTCAGAGCATCTCGTTTACACCGAGAGGGTCGGGGGTTCGAACCCCTCGCCGCCCACCATCCTGCTTCGCTGTGCGTGCATCGCAGGACAAGCCCCTGAGGGAACACCATGCGATGCTGGCTTGCCGCGATCCTCTTGGCGTTGAGCGTAGGCATGGCTAGCGCCGAACCCGCCTCGGTCCAGGCCTATATGACCCAGCCGCAGGTCAAGGCCGACGCGCGGATCGCCTATGGCGACGCGCCGGCCCAGGTGGTCGATCTTTTCCTGCCGAAGGGCAGGGGGCCGCACCCGGTCGTCATCCTGCTGCATGGCGGCTGCTATCTCGCCGAGTACCAGGGCCTGCCGCAGGTGAGCGGTGTCGCGGCGGATCTCGCCCGACGGGGCTTTGCGGTCTGGAACGTCGAGTATCGCAAGCTGGGCGAGCCGGGCGCGGGCTATCCGGGGACCTTCCTCGATGTCGCCGACGCCGTGGACCGCATCCGCGTCGAGGCGCCCCGCTACGGGCTCGACACGAAACGAGTCATGGCGCTCGGCCACTCGGCCGGCGGCCACCTGGCGCTCTGGGCCGCAGCCCGCGGCGCGCTGCCGAAGTCGAGCCCACTCTGGCGCGCCGACCCGCTGAAGATCCGCGCCGTCATCAGCCTCGGCGGCATCGGCGATCTCAAGGGTCAGGGCGAGGTCTTCGCCGGCGCCTGCGGAGCCGAACCGATCCCGAAGATCATCGGCAAGGCAGAGCGGCAGAACCCCTACGCCGACACCTCGCCCGCCGAGCTGTTGCCGACCGGCGCGCGGGTCGTGATGATCTCGGGGGCCTTCGACCACGTCATGCCGCCTTTCACCGGCCGGGCGTTCGTGGCCAGGCTGCGCAAGGCGGGCGACAGCGCCGACGTCATCGCCCTGCCGGACGCCGGCCACTACGACGTGGTGATCCCGACGACCGAGGCGTGGAAGGCGGTGGCCGCCACGCTCACCCGCGAAGCTGCGGCGCTGCGCTGAGCCATGCGCTATCGCCCACTTGGCTCGACCGGCCTCACGGTCTCCGAGATCGGCTTCGGCGCGGCGAGCTGGTGGGGCAAGCCGGCCTTTGACGAACAGGCGGCGCTGGGGCTCGTCCATGCCGCCATCGACGGCGGCGTCACCTTCTTCGACACCGGCGCCAGCTATTCGGCCGGCGAGGCGGAGCCGAGGCTTGGCCGCGCGCTGAGGGGCCGCGACGCCGGCGGTCTGGTGATCGCCAGCAAGGCCGGCACCTTCCACGCGGGCGGCGGCCGCATCGGCCGCGATTTCTCGGCCAGCGCGGTCACGGCGAGCGCCGAGCGATCGCTGAGGCAGCTTGGCCTCGACGTGCTCCCGCTGCTGCAACTGCATGGTCCCGCCATCGCCGAGCTCACCGACGAGCTTCGGTCCGCCCTGGCGGACCTGAAGGCGAGGGGTCTGGTGCGCGCGCTGGGCGTGAACAGCTTCGATCAGGCGGTCATCGACCATGTCATCGGCCTGCCCGACTTCGACGTGCTGATGGTCGATTACAATGTGCTGCGGCCCGAGCGCGAGCCGCTGATCGCCCGCGCCGCGGCGGCCGGGAAGGGCCTCCTGGCGGGCATGGCGCTGGCGATGGGGCACACGGGGCTGCAGGTCGCTAAGCTTCGCGCGCCCCGCGACCTCTGGTACGCCGCCCGTGGCGTGATGCGACACCGCGCTGAGGTGCTGAAGGGCGCGCGCTTCGGCTTCCTCGGCCAGGTCGAGGGCATGACCGGCGCCCAGGCCGCGCTCGC
>JBEVJK010000009.1:0-58193 GCA_040510195.1 Mesorhizobium sp.
GGCGACGTGTGGATCCGCGACGGCGTGATCGCGGCACCGCCCGCCGGCGAGGAGCCGCATCGGACCATCGACGCGGCGGGCTGCGTGGTGATGGCGGGCGCCATCGACATCCACTCGCATATCGGCGGCGGCAATGTGAACACGGCGCGGCTGCTGTTGCCCGAGGAGCACCGCGCGCACGCTCCGCGGCCGGCCGGCACGCCGCTTTCGAACGCCGGCTGGTCGACCTTCCAGACCGGGGTGCGCTACGCGCAGATGGGTTTCACGACGGTGGTCGAGCCGGCGATGTCGCCGGGCAGCGCGCTGCACACCCATCTGGAGCTCGCCGACATCCCGATCATCGACAAGGCGAGCCTGGCCATCCTCGGCAATGACGACTTCCTGTTGTCGATGCTGCGCGACGACGCGTCCCCGGCGATGATCGACGACTACGTCGCCTGGACCGTCGGCGCCACAAGGGCGCTGGGGGTCAAGGTGATCAATGCGGGGGCGGCCGCGGCGTTCAAGGAGAATGTGCGCAGCTTCGCGCTCGACGATTTGGTGCCGTCCTACGGGGTCTCCTCGCGGTCGATCGTCAAGGCGCTGCAGGCCTCCGTCGGCCGCCTGGGGATCGCCCACCCGCTGCACGTCCACTGCAACAATCTCGGCGCCCCGGGCTCGGCCGACACCGCGGCCGCGACGATCGCGGCGGCCGAGGGAATGCCGCTGCATCTCGCGCACCTGCAGTTCTATGGCTACGGGCGGGAGGGCAAGCGCCGGTTCTCCTCGGCCGCGGCGCGGCTCGCCGAGCTCGTCAACGCGACGCCGGAGATCACCATCGACATCGGCCAGGTGATGTTCCAGCAGACGGTGACGGTCTCCTCCGACGTGCTGCGGCAGTTCCTCGCCCGCGGCTCGGCCAGCCCGAAGAAGTTCGTCATCCATGACGGCGACGGCAATGGCGGCGGGATCGTCCCGTACCGCTATCGCGGCGACTTCTACGGCACGACCCAGTGGGCGGTCGGGCTGGAGCTCTTCCTGCTGATCACCGACCCGTGGCGCGTGTTCTTCACCACCGACCATCCCAACGGGGCGCCCTTCACCGCTTATCCGGAGCTGTTTTCGCTGCTGATGGATCGCTCGGCGCGCGAGGCGGCGGCCGAAGGGCTGTCGAAGGCGGCACTGGCGCTCTCCACGCTGTCCTCGATCGGCCGCGAATACAGTTTCGAGGAGATCGCCGTGATGACGCGGGCGGCGCCCGCGAGACTGCTAGGCCTTGCCGATCGCGGCCATCTCGGGCCGGGTGCGATCGCCGACGTGGCGGTCTACCGCAAGGGCCGGGATATCGCCGCGATGTTTGCGCGGGCGGCATTCGTGTTCAAGGACGGCGAGCTGGTGGTCGAGGCGGGAGAGGTGACCCGTTATCGCTGGGGGCGGGCGCTCCGGGTGCGGCCGAAGCCGGAGAAAGCGATGGTGCGGCGGCTCGATGCCTACTACCAGCAACGCTATGGCCTGCCGCTCGGCTGGTTCGAGTTTCCGGATGCGGCGATCGCCCGCGAGAGCCCGTTCGCGGAGGTGCCATGCGGGGCCTAGCCGTCAACGGGGTCGCCATCGACGACACCTTTGCCGAGGCGTTCGGCATGCGGGCGACGGCGATCGTCATCACCGGACCGAACCGCAAATGGGCGCGCCAGGCGGCGGTCTCGATGACCGGCTTCGCCACCTCCGTCATCGGCTGCGGCTGCGAGGCGGCGATCGACGTCGAGCTGCCGGGCTCGGCGACGCCCGACGGCCGGCCCGGCTGCCGCGTCATGATCTTCGCCGTCAGCACCGAGGAGCTGCAGAAGCAGCTGATAGCGCGGGTCGGCCAATGCGTGCTGACGGCGCCCGGCAGCGCCTGCTTTGCCGGCCTGGAAGCGGCCAACCGGCTGAAGCTCGGGGCAGCGCTGCGCTATTTCGGCGACGGCTTCCAGATCTCCAAAAAGCTCGGCGGGCGTCACTACTGGCGGGTGCCGGTGATGGACGGCGAGTTTGTCTGCGAGGCGAGCACCGGCATGACCAAGGAGGCGGTGGGCGGGGGCAACCTTCTTTTGCTCGCGACATCAAGCCGGGCGGCGCTGGCCGCGGCCGAGGCGGCCGTCGAGGCGATCAACGCGGTGGCCGGCTGCATCCTGCCATTTCCAGGTGGCATCGTGCGCTCGGGCTCCAAGATCGGCGGCAAGTACAAAGGCATGATCGCCTCGACCAACGACGCCTTCGCGCCGACGCTGCGCGGCCTGGTGAAGAGCGAGCTGGGGCCGGAGGTCAACGCGGTGCTGGAGCTCGTCATCGACGGCGAGAGCAGCCAGGCGGTGGCCGACGCCATGCGGGCGGGCATCGCCGCCGTCGCCCGCCTGGGGCCCGATCGCGGCGCGCTCCGGATCAGCGCCGGGAACTATGGCGGCAAGCTCGGCAAGTTCCTCTACCACCTCAAGGACCTCGTGCCGTGAAAGCGCTGACCTTCACGCTGATCGCCGAGCCCCCGGAGCGGCTGGACCTGTCGCCGCTGACGCCGGAACGCCTGGCAGGCCTCGACAAAGCGAGCATCGCCCGCTTGAGGCTCGGCCAGTCGAAGCGGGCGGTCAGCGTGGGCGACGTCTTCCGCTTCGCCGGCAGCGAGCTCGACACGCTCGTCTTCGACGGCGGCAGCGCGCGTTTCGACCTGGTCGGGGCGGGCATGACGGCGGGGTCGGTCCACGTCATCGGCGACGTCGGCGCGCAGGCCGGGCGAGGCCTGCATGGCGGCACCATCCGCATCGACGGCAGCGCCGGGCCGCATGCCGGCTCGGCGATGCGCGGCGGCCGGCTGGAGATCGCAGGCAATGCGGGCGACGACCTGGCGGCGCCTCTTGCGGGCGAGCTCGCCGGCATGGCCGGCGGCGTGCTGGTGGTGCACGGCCGGGCCGGCGCGCGGGCCGGCGACCGCATGCGGCGCGGCCTGGTCGCGGTGCTGAGGGGCGCCGGCGAGAACGCCGGCTGCCGAATGGTGGCGGGAACGCTGGTGGTGGCGGGCGGTGCCGGCCCCATGCCCGGCATGCTGATGCGGCGCGGCTCCATCTTGCTCGACCGGGCGCCCGCTGCGCTCAGCCCGAGCTTCGTCGAGAGCGGCGCGCCCGACAGCGTGTTCGCCCGGCTGGTCGACCGCCACCTTTGGGCCGAGGGAATCACCCGGCGGCCGCTGTTTGCGGCGACGCCGCGCCGCTTCGGCGGCGACAATGCCGTGCTGGGGCTCGGCGAGGTGGTGTTCCCGCGCGAGTGAGCCGTCATCGGACTGTCAAAATGTCGCAGCCATAACTGTCCACAGGGGGTCGCCGCAGTTTGACAAGGCTGCGGGCCGATGGGATCATGCCGGCGCTTTAAGACCTGCCGCTATGTGGCTGCAGGCCGGGCTTTATTCCGCGATCGCCGGGAGGGCGGTGCGAGGGAGGCACGGACATGGCGGGCTACCACCCGGCCGTCGTCGCAAGCATGGCGGAGCTCCTCCTGCCCGATCGCAGGTCGAGCCTCAGCAACTCCTGCGTCCTTCCGCACCCGACAATTTTCGCATGCAGCCGTTCGCCGACCGCCCGCGCCCTGCGCCGGGCGACCGTCAGGCGCTGCCGACGAAGACGCTGATCGAGGGCGTTCGGCCGCGGTCGGGGGACGTTGCGGCCGGGCTCTCTGCGGGCGAGGGGAAGGACAGGGAATGGTCGTTGCATTCATCCTGGTGCTGGTGATCGTCGGCTCGGTGGTGTTCCACTTCCTGAGCCCGTGGTGGTGGACGCCGATCGCCTCCAACTGGCACTACATCGACAACACCATCGTCGTCACCTTCTGGATCACCGGAGCGGTGTTCGCCGCGGTGGTGCTGTTCATGGCCTATTGCATCTGGCGCTTCCGCCACCGGGAGGGGAACCAGGCAGCCTACGAGCCGGAGAACAAGAAGCTGGAATGGTGGCTGACGGTCGCCACCGGGATCGGCGTCGCAGCCATGCTGGCGCCGGGCCTGTTCGTCTGGCACCAGTTCGTCACCGTGCCCGCCGACGCGACCGATATGGAGGTCGTCGGCCAGCAATGGCAATGGAGCTTCCGGCTGCCGGGCGCCGACGGCAAGCTCGGCTTATCCGACACCAGGGACGTGACGGCCGAGAACCCGCTCGGCCTGGACCCAGACGACCCCAACAGCCTGGACGACGTCATCGTCGAGGCGGCCGACCTGCACCTGCCGGTCGGCAAGCCGGTGAAGGTGCTGCTCAGGTCGATCGACGTGCTCCACGATTTCTACGTGCCCGAGTTCCGCGCCAAGATGGACATGGTGCCCGGTTCGGTGACCTATTTCTGGTTCACGCCGACGCGCACCGGCACCTTCGAGGTGCTGTGCGCCGAGCTCTGCGGGCAGGGCCATGCGATGATGCGCGGCGTGGTCATGGTCGATACCGAGGAAGACTATGCAAGCTGGCTCGGCGAACAGCAGACCTTCGCCCAGCTCAGCGCGCCGGAGGAGACCGGGGCCGTCGAACAGGCGGTGCCGCAGGAAGCCAATGCGGCGGAGGAATCCGCGCGCCAATAGGGGAGGCGCCAGCGGGCCGGCGCCGCCGGTCCGGACGGGCAGCCCGAAGGAGACGTGCCGATGGTCGATGTCACGCCCGGTCAGGTCGAGGCGGTGCCGCCCGCCGAAGTGCCGGATGTCGAGCTCTATCACCCGCACAGCTGGTGGACGACCTATGTGTTCTCGCAGGACGCCAAGGTCATCGCCATCCAGTACTCGGGGACGGCGATGGCGATCGGCCTGGTCGCCCTGGTGCTGTCCTGGCTGATGCGGCTGCAGCTCGGCTTCCCCGGCACCTTCGATTTCATCACGCCTGAAGCCTATTATCAGTTCATCACCATGCACGGCATGATCATGGTGATCTACCTTCTGACCGCGCTCTTCCTCGGCGGGTTCGGCAACTACCTGATCCCGCTGATGGTCGGCGCGCGGGACATGGTGTTCCCCTATGTCAACATGCTGAGCTACTGGATCTACCTGGTCGCGGTGCTGGTGCTGGTGACGAGCTTCTTCGCGCCGGGCGGACCGACAGGCGCCGGCTGGACGCTCTATCCGCCGCAGGCTATCATGAACGGCACGCCGGGCGGCGGCGACTGGGGCATCATCCTGATGCTCAGCTCGCTCATCCTGTTCATCATCGGCTTCACGATGGGCGGGCTGAACTACGTGGTGACGGTTCTGCAGGGACGCACACGCGGCATGACGCTCATGCGCATGCCGCTGACGGTCTGGGGCATCTTCACGGCAACTGTGATGGCGTTGCTCGCCTTCCCGGCGCTGTTCGTCGCCTGCGTGATGATGTTGTTCGACCGCCTGCTCGGTACCTCCTTCTTCATGCCGGCGATCGTCGAGATGGGGGAGCAGCTGCAGCATGTCGGCGGCAGCCCGATCCTGTTCCAGCATCTGTTCTGGTTCTTCGGCCATCCGGAGGTCTACATCGTGGCGCTGCCGGCCTTCGGCATCGTCTCCGACCTCATCGCCACGCATGCGCGGAAGAACATCTTCGGCTACCGAATGATGGTGTGGGCGATCGTCGGCATCGGCGCGCTGTCCTTCATCGTCTGGGCTCACCATATGTACGTGTCGGGGATGAATCCGTATTTCGGCTTCTTCTTCGCCACGACGACGCTGATCATCGCCGTGCCGACGGCGATCAAGGTCTACAACTGGGTGCTGACCCTGTGGCGGGGCGACATCCACCTGACACTGCCGATGCTGTTCGCGCTCGCCTTCATCGTCACTTTCCTCAATGGCGGGCTGACCGGCCTGTTCCTCGGCAATGTGGTGGTCGACGTGCCGCTGTCGGACACCATGTTCGTGGTGGCGCATTTCCACATGGTGATGGGCGTGGCGCCGATCCTGGTCATCTTCGGCGCGATCTACCACTGGTACCCCAAGATCACCGGGCGGATGCTGGACGAGCGGCTCGGCCAGTTCCATTTCTGGGTCACGTTCCTCGGCGCCTACCTGATCTTCTTCCCGATGCACTATCTCGGGCTGATGGGCGTGCCGCGGCGCTACAACGAGCTCGGCGAGATGGGGCTGATCGCCGAATCGGCGCACCAGCTCAACGCCTTCATCTCCGTCATGGCGCTGATCGTCGGCTTCGCGCAGCTGGTGTTCGTGTTCAATCTGTTGTGGAGCATCAGGCACGGCCGCGACGCGGGCGGCAATCCGTGGCGGGCCACGACGCTCGAATGGCAGACGCCGACCACGCCGCCGCCGCACGGCAACTTCGGCAAGACGCTGCCGGTGGTCTATCGCTGGGCCTATGACTACAGCGTGCCGGGGGCCAAGCAGGACTTCCTGCCGCAGAACATGCCGGGCGATCTCGGGACGGCCGGGCGGCACGCATGAGCGTCATCCTGGTCTTCCTGCTGGCGGTGGCGGGCATCGCGGTCTGGTGGCTCTCCCACCAGCGGCTGATGTCGCAGCCCTGGCTGGAGACCAATCAGGCGGGGGACTTCATTCCCTCCGAGCAGTCGGCGATGCCGACCGCCAAGATCTTCCTCGGCGTCTTCCTGGCGGTGGTGGGTTGCCTCTTCGCGCTGTTCACCAGCGCCTACTTCATGCGCATGGAGCTTTCCGACTGGCGGCCGCTGCCGATGCCGGGCCTCTTGTGGTTCAACACGCTGGTGCTCGTGCTGTCCAGCGTGGCGCTGTCGCTGGCGCTCAGGGCGGCGCGGCAGGGCGATGTCAGGACGGCACGGCTCGGCCTCATCACCGGCGGGGTGACCGCACTCGGCTTCCTGGCCGGACAGCTGGAGGCGTGGCGGACGCTGGTGGTCGACGGCTACCTAGTTGCCGGCAACCCGGCCAACAGCTTCTTCTACCTGATCACCGGGCTGCATGGCCTGCACATCCTGGGCGGGCTGTTCGGGCTGGCGCGGACGATCGGCAAGGCGCGCGACGGCACCGACACCGTCGCCCTGGCGCGCAGCATCGACCTCGTGGCCATGTATTTCAATTTCCTGCTTGTCGTCTGGTTCGGCCTCTTCGTGCTGTTTGCGGGCTGGGCCGGCGATTTCATCGACATCTGCCGCCAATGGCTGAGCTGAGGAGAGCCGCATGAGCGAAGCCACGATCTCCCCGCACCAGGGGCAGCCGGCCCGGCCCGACGGCCTGCGCGGCATCGCCGCCGATTGGGCGTCCGACCAGCGGGCGTTCAAGAACGTGTCCTGGGGGAAGGCCATGATGTGGATCTTCCTGTTGTCCGACACCTTCATCTTCGGCTGCTTCCTGCTCTCCTACATGACGGCGCGCATGTCGACGCGGGTGCCGTGGCCCAACCCCAGCAAGGTGTTCGCGCTGCATATCGGCGGCACCGAGGTGCCGCTGATCCTGATCGCGATCATGACCTTCGTTTTGATCTCGTCGAGCGGCACCATGGCGATGGCGGTGAATTTCGGCTACCGGCGCGACCGGGTGAAGACGGCGGTGCTGATGCTGGTCACCGCGGCGCTCGGCGCCACCTTCGTCGGCATGCAGGCCTTCGAATGGACCAAGCTCATCACCGAGGGCGTGCGGCCGTGGGGCAATCCTTGGGGTGCGGCGCAGTTCGGGTCGACCTTCTTCATGATCACCGGCTTCCATGGAACCCACGTGACGATCGGCGTGATCTTCCTGATCATCGTCGCCCGCAAGGTGCTGCGCGGCGACTACGACCGTGGCGAGCGCGGCTTTTTCACCAGCCGCCGGGGCAATTACGAGTGCGTCGAGATCATGGGTCTCTACTGGCACTTCGTCGACCTCGTCTGGGTCTTCATCTTCGCCTTCTTCTATCTCTGGTGAGGGACTGCGATCATGGCCGAAGCCACCGTTCACGACCACGCCCATCCGGCGGCGCCCGTCGCCCACGACCAGCACCAGCAGCATCCGATCCGGCTCTACCTCATTGTCTGGGGGTGGCTCTTCATCCTGTCGGCCTGCTCCTACATGGTCGACTATATCGGCATCCACGGCTGGCTGCGCTGGACGCTGATCCTGACCTTCATGGTGCTCAAGGCAGGGCTGATCGTCGCCTATTTCATGCACATGGCCTGGGAGAGGCTGGCGCTCGCCTATGCCATCATCATCCCGCCGGTGTTCGTGCTGGTGTTCGTGGTGCTGATGGTGCTGGAATCGGACTATACGCTGTGGATGCGGCTGACCTTCTTCGGCCCGGGGCCGTGAGCGGGGCGGCGCGGCTTCACGCCGGCTTGTCGTCGTCCATCGTCCGCTGCGGCGGGCCCTCATAGGCCCAGAGCCATTCGCGCGGCAGCGGCCCCTTGTTGCGCTCGCCGCGCGACGCCTGCTCCCAGGCATGGGCGAGGATGCCGACCGAACGCGACAGCACGAACAGCCCGCGGGTGAGCGGCGGCGGAAAGCCGAGCTCGCCGTAGATCACCGCCGTTGCGCCGTCGATGTTGAGCGGGATCAACTTGCCCTTGCGCGTCGCGACCTCGGCCTCGACGGCCTCGGCGATGTCGACGAAGCGTCCCCCGACGACGCCGCGCGCGGCAAAGTCGCGGGTGATTTCCATGAGCCGCGGGGCGCGCGGATCGACCGGGTGGAAGCGGTGGCCGAGCCCGGGGACATAGCCCTTCTCCTCGGCAAGGAAGCGGTCGAGCCGGGCCGCCACGGCCTCGCCCAGAAGGGCGCCGCCGTCGATCGAGGCCGCGATGTCGCCGAAGAAGGCCAGCGCCTGCTCGCCGGCCCCGCCATGGACGTCGCCCAGCACGTTGATCGCCGACGCCATGGCATTGTTGATGCCGACCCCGCAGGTGGCGGCCATGCGGGCGATGGCGATCGACGGCGCCTGTGGGCCGTGGTCGACGGCGGAGGAGAGCGCGATGCCGAGCAGCTCCGCCTCAGCCTCGGCCGGCAGCTCGCCGCGCAGCATCAGCCAGATCATCGCCGGGAAGGAGACGCGGCCGATGAGTTCCTCGATCGGATAGCCGCGCAGCCGGATCACGCCGGGTCGCATCTCGATGATGCTGGTCGACCACCATTCCTCGCCGCGCCTGCGGCCCTCGTCGTCGGAAGCGGTCATTCAGCCCAGCACCTCGTCCTGATGCTCGCCGAGCCGCGGCGGCGGTCGTTTCGGCAGCGGCGGGCAGCCATCGACCAGGAAGCCGCCGCGCACCACGGTCAACGGGCGGTCGCGGCCGGCGACGCCGGGGAAGGCGGCGGTCATGGCGCGATCGCGCACCTGCGGCTCGTCGAGCACCTCGGGAATGGTGAGCACGCGTCCGGCGGGGATGCCGGCGCGGTTCATGCGCTCCTCCCACAAGGCGGCGGGCGCGGCGGCGAGCTCTGCCTCGATTGCCTCGGTGAGGGCGGCGCGGTTGTCGCGGCGCGCCTCGCGCTCGGCGAAACGCGGGTCGTCGGCGAGCTCTGGGCGGCCGATCAGTCGGCAGAGCGCCTCGAACTGCTGCTGCTTGTTGGCGGCGATGTTGATCAGCCCGTCGCCGGTCCGAAAGGCGCCCGAGGGAGCTGCGGTCATGTTGTCGTTGCCCATCGGCCGCGGCTCGACGCCGGCGGTCAGGTAGTTCGAGACCGGCCAGCCAAGCGCGCTCAACGTGCATTCCAGCATGGAGACGTCGAGGAAGGCGCCTTCGCCGGTGGTGCGGGCCCTGAGCAGCGCGGCCGATACGGCGAAAGCCCCGAACAGGCCGCCCAGCGTGTCGGCCACCGGGTAGCCGACCCTGAGCGGGGCCGTCGACGGGGTGCCGGTGATGCTCATGATGCCGGACAGGCCCTGGATGATCTGGTCGTAGGCCGGATTGTCCTTCAGCGGCCCGGTCTGGCCGAAGCCGGAGATGGCGCAGTAGACGAGCGGCGGGCGTTGGGCCTTCAGCCGTTGGTCGCCGCGGCCGAGGCGGTCCATCACGCCGGGGCGGAAATTCTCCACCAGCGCGTCTGCTGTGGCGACGAGCTCGAAGAGCCGCGCGCGTCCGTCCTCGTCCTTCAAGTCGAGCGCGACCGAGCGCTTGCCGGCGTTCTGGGCGAGGAAAGAGGCGCCCATATGGGCCCGGTTGAGCTCGGCCGAGGCGCCGAGCTGACGAGCGAGGTCGCCGCCGCCCGGCTGCTCGACCTTGACGACGTCGGCGCCGAGCAGCGCCAGCTGGTAGCAGCAATAGGGACCGGCGAGCACGTTGGTGAGGTCGAGCACGCGGACCCCGGCGAGCAGGTCGGTGGACATCGCCGCCCTACCGCTCACGCATCGCCGGGCACGTGCTCCGGGCCCTGGGCGCGCCGATGGGTGATCAGCGCGTAGATGCGAGGCCCGAGCAGTGCCAGCGCGGCCAGCACGAGCAGCGTCAGCGACAAAGGATGGGTGAAGAACACGGTCCAGTCGCCGTTGGAGATCGTCATGGCGCGGCGGAACTGCGTCTCGGCCATCGGTCCGAGGATCATGCCGATGATCACCGGGGCGGTCGGGAAGTCGAAGCGGCGCATCAGGAAGCCCATGGCGCCCAGCACGTAGAGCAGCACGAGGTCGATCGGCGATTGCGAGATGCCGTAGGTGCCGACGGTCGCGAAGACCAGGATGCCGGCATAGAGCTGCGGGGCGGGGATCTTCAGCAGACGCACCCAGAGCCCGATCAGCGGCAGGTTGAGGATGACCAGGATGACGTTGGCGACGAACAGACTCGCCACCAGGCCCCAGACCAGCGCCGGCTGGGTCTGCAGGAGGAGCGGGCCGGGGTTGATGCCATAGCTCTGAAAGGCCGACAGCATGATCGCCGCGGTGGCCGAGGTGGGCAGGCCAAGCGTCAGCATGGGCACCAGCACGCCCGCCGCCGAGGCGTTGTTGGCGGCTTCCGGCCCGGCGACGCCCTCGATGGCGCCGGTGGTGCCGAACTCCTCCTTGTGGTTGGAGAGCCGTTTCTCCAGCGCATAGGAGAGGAAGGTCGGGATCTCGGCGCCGCCGGCCGGCATGGCGCCGATCGGGAAGCCGATGGCGGCGCCGCGCAGCCAGGGCTTCCAGGAGCGCGACCATTCCAGCGCCGTCATGTAGAGGGAGCCCGAGAGCGGGATGATCTCGTCGCGCCCGGCATGGCGGCGGGCGGCGACGTAGAGCGTCTCGCCGACGGCGAACAGCCCGACGGCGACGACGATCATCGAGGTGCCGTCGAGCAGCTCGTTGACGCCGAAGGTGAAGCGCGGCTGGCCGGTCTGCAGGTCGACGCCCACCATTCCGAGCAGGAAGCCGACGAACAGGCTGGTCAGCCCACGCACGGCCGAGGAGCCGAGCACGGCCGACACCATGACGAAGGACAGCACCATCAGTGAAAAATACTCGGCCGGCCCGAAAGCCAGCGCGAAGCGCACCACGACCGGGGCCAGGAAGGCCACCCCGAGCGTGCCGATGGTGCCGGCCACGAACGAGCCGAGCGCCGAGGTGGCCAGCGCCGCGCCGGCGCGGCCGTTGCGCGCCATGCGGTTGCCCTCCAGCGCGGTGACGATGGTGGCCGTCTCACCCGGGGTGTTGAGCAGGATGGAGGTGGTCGAGCCGCCATACATGGCGCCGTAATAGATGCCCGCGAAGAGGATGAACGACGCCTCCACCGGCACCTGGAAGGTGATCGGCAAGAGGAGCGCGATGGTCAGCGCCGGCCCGAGCCCGGGCAGCACGCCGATCGCGGTTCCGAGCGTCGTGCCGACCAGGCACCACATGAGGTTGATGGGGGTCAGCGCGACGGCGAAGCCGTGGGCGAGCTGGGCAAGCGTATCCATGGCCGCTCAGCCTCCCAGGAGCTTCTCGATGACGCCGGCGCCGATGTTGACGCCGAGCGCCTTGGCGAAGCCGAAATAGGCGGCGAGCGACAGGACGAGACCGATCAGCGCGTTGCGCAGCGGCTGCCGGCTGCCGAAGCCGTGCGCCACCAGCACGAAGAGCACCGTCGAGGCGGCGGTGAAGCCGAGCGGCTTGATCAGCGCGACGTTGGCGACCAGCCCCGCCGCGACGAACGCCACGGAACGCCAGTCGACCGCCACCTCCTTCTCGTCCTCCGGCTGCCAGCCGCCGCGAAGCGCTTCGACGAAGAGCAGCACGGCGAGCAGCGCCAGGCCGCCGGCGGTCAGGTAGGGAAAGACGGTCGGGCCAACCTTGGAGTACATCGGCGAGACCGGCATCCGCGCGGTTTCCCAGAACACCAGCAGCGCCACCGCCAGGAGGCCGACGGCGATCGAAGCCTCCGGCAGGGCGAAGCTTCGGGGGCGCGGCTCGGTGTCGGTGCTCGTCACGACCTCATCCTCCTCCCATGGCCGGCCGGCGCCGGATCGTCAGGCCAGGCCGAGCTCCTTGAGGATGGCCTGGATGCGCGCCGTGTCCTCCTTGAGGAAGGTCGCGTATTCGTCGCCGGTGAGCAGGATGGGCGTCCAGTTGCGCTTCTTCACCTCTTCCGCCCAGGCCGGGCTGTTGGCCATCGTCTCCATCAGCTTGACCATGGCGTCGCGGTCCGCATCGGACACTTCAGGCGGTGCGAAGACGCCGCGCCAGTTGAAGAGCTCGAGGTCGATGCCCTGCTCCTTGAGCGTCGGGGCGTCGATGCCCTCCTGGCGCTTGTCGGCCGAGACGGCCAGGATGCGCAGCGCGCCCGCCTTGACCTGCTCGGAGAACTCGCCATAGCCCGAGATGCCGGCCGCCACCTGGTTGCCGAGCAGCGCGCCGAGCGCCTCGCCGCCGCCGGCGAAGGGCACGTAGGAGATGGTGGTGGGGTCGACGCCGGCCGACTTGGCGATGAGGCCGAACAGGATGTGGTCGGTGCCGCCCGCCGAGCCGCCGGCCACCGGCACCTTGCCGGGATCCGCCTTCAGGGCGGCGACGAAGTCGGCCATGCTCTGGAAGGGCGATGCGGCGGGTACCACGACGGCCTCGAACTCGCCGGTCAGGCGGGCGATCGGGGTGACGTTTTCGAGGGTCACCGGGCTCTTGTTGGCGATGATGGCGCCCGTCATCACCATGCCGCCCACCATCAGCGCGTTGGGGCGGCCCTTCCACTGGTTGACGAATTGCGGCAGGCCCACCGTGCCGCCGGCGCCGCCGACATTGGTGATCTGGGCGCCGCTGATCAGGTTCTCGGCACGCAGCACCTGATCCATGGTCCGCGCCGTCTGGTCCCAGCCGCCGCCAGGGGCGGCCGGCACGAAGATCTGCAGCTGCTCCTGCGCCGTCGCACGCCCTGCCGAGAGCCCCGTCACCGCCGCGCCGCCGGCGGCAGCGGTGGCCATCAATAGTGCGCGTCTCGTCAGCATCTGTCGCTCCTCCCGTGCGGCGGTCTGTCGTTTGGTCGATCAAACGTGGGTTTGCCCCCGAAGTCCAGCCCGAATTCGGCACGTCGACGATGCTTGACCGGGCGGAGGGAATGGGTTTCGCTCTCACCGCGCCGATGCGCCACGGCTGGGAGAAAAGCTGATGAGCGGAACCGAGCCGCTTCTGTTCCACGTGCCCGAGCCGGCGGTGCGGCCCGGCGGGACGCCCGATTTCTCGACGGTGCCGATCCCCCATGCCGGCTCGGTGCGGCGCCCACCGATCGATGCCGATCCCGAATCGATCCGCGACCTCGCCTATTCGATCATCCGGGTGCTCAACCGAGAAGGCGAGGCGGTCGGCCCGTGGGCCGGGTCGCTCACCGACGAGGAGCTGCGCGATGGGCTGGCCCACATGATGACGCTGCGCGCCTTCGACGCCCGCATGGTGACGGCGCAGCGGCAGGGCAAGACTTCGTTCTACATGCAGCATATGGGAGAGGAGGCGGTGAGCTGCGCGTTCCGTCGCGCGCTGTCGCCCGGCGACATGAACTTCCCCACCTACCGGCAGGCGGGCCTGCTGATCGCCGGCGGCTACCCGCTGGTCGAGATGATGAACCAGATCTATTCCAACGAGAGCGACCCCCTGAAGGGCCGCCAGCTGCCCGTGCTCTACTCTTCAAAGGAGCATGGCTTCTTCTCGGTGTCCGGCAATCTCGGCACGCAGTTCGTGCAGGCGGTCGGCTGGGCGATGGCCTCGGCGATCAAGAGCGACACCCGCATCGCCGCCGGCTGGATCGGCGACGGCTCGACGGCGGAATCCGACTTCCACGCGGCGCTGGTGTTCGCCTCGACCTATCGGGCGCCGGTGGTGCTCAACATCGTCAACAATCAATGGGCCATCTCGACCTTCCAGGGCATTGCGCGCGGCGGGTCGGGCACCTTTGCGGCGCGCGGGCACGGGTTCGGGATCCCGTCGCTCAGGGTGGACGGCAACGACTACCTGGCCGTGCATGCGGTAGCGAAGTGGGCCGTCGACCGGGCGCGCAGCAATCTCGGTCCGACGCTGATCGAATACGTCACCTATCGGGTGGGCGCGCATTCGACTTCGGACGACCCGTCGGCCTACCGGCCGAAGACGGAATCGGAAGCCTGGCCGCTCGGCGACCCGGTGATCAGGCTGAAGAACCATCTGATCGCCAAGGGCGTCTGGTCCGAGGAGCGCCACGCCCAGGCGGAGGCCGAGATCCTCGACACGGTCATCGCCGCCCAGAAAGCAGCGGAGCGGCACGGCACGCTGCATGCCGGGGGCAAGCCGTCGGCACGCGACATGTTCGAGGGCGTCTATGCCGAGATGCCGCCGCATCTCAGGCGCCAGCGCCAGGATGCGGGGGTGTAGCGATGGCCAGCCGCGCCCGGCATTTCCGCGGGGGGACGTCGCCATGCCGCGCATGACCATGATCGAGGCGATCCGCAGCGCCATGGACGTGGCCATGGAGCGCGACGACAACGTGGTCGTCTACGGCGAGGACGTCGGCTATTTCGGCGGCGTCTTCCGCGCTACCCAGGGGCTGCAGCAGAAATACGGCAAGAACCGCTGCTTCGACGCGCCGATCAGCGAGCTCGGCATCGTCGGCACGGCGATCGGCATGGCCGCCTACGGGCTCAGGCCCTGCGTGGAGGTGCAGTTCGCCGACTATGTCTACCCGGCCTACGACCAGATCGTGTCGGAGGCGGCGCGGCTGCGTTACCGCTCCAATGGCGGCTTCACCTGCCCGATCGTGGTGCGCATGCCGACCGGCGGCGGCATCTTCGGCGGCCAGACGCACAGCCAGAGCCCGGAAGCGCTGTTCACCCACGTGTCGGGGCTGAAGGTGGCCGTGCCGGCCAACCCGCACGACGCCAAAGGCCTGCTGATCGCCTCCATGGAGGACCCCGACCCGGTGATCTTCCTGGAGCCCAAGCGCCTCTACAACGGCCCGTTCGACGGCCATCACGAGCGGCCGGTGACACCGTGGTCGAAGCATAAGCTCGGCGAGGTGCCCGACGGCCACTACACCGTGCCGCTCGGCCAGGCGGCGGTGCGCCGGGAAGGGCGGGCGCTGACCGTGCTCGCCTATGGGACGATGGTCTACGTGGCCGAGGCGGCGGCGGCCGAGACCGGGATCGACGCCGAGGTGATCGATCTCCGAAGCCTGCTGCCGCTCGACCTCGAGGCGATCGTCGCCTCGGTCAAGAAGACCGGGCGGTGCGTGGTCGTGCACGAGGCGACGCTGACCTCCGGCTTCGGCGCCGAGCTCGTGGCGCTCGTCCAGGAGCACTGCTTCTTCCACCTGGAGGCGCCGGTGGCGCGCGTCACCGGCTGGGACACGCCCTATCCGCACGCCCAGGAATGGGACTATTTCCCCGGTCCGGCGCGGCTCGGACGGGCAATGATCGCCACCATGGAGGCCTGAGCGATGGCCGAGCACGTCATCAAGCTGCCGGATGTGGGCGAAGGCGTCGCCGAGGCCGAGCTCGTCGAATGGCACGTCCAAGTGGGCGACCTGGTGCGGGAGGATACGGTGCTGGCCGCCGTGATGACCGACAAGGCGACCGTCGAGATCCCGTCGCCGGTCGACGGCGAGGTCGCCTGGCTGGGCGCGGCGATCGGCGACACCGTGGCCGTCGGGGCGCCGCTGATCAGGCTCAAGGTGGCCGGCGGAGACGAGGCCGCGGCAGAGCCGGCCGCGCCCGCCGCCGCGCCGCCCGTCGAGGCCGAGACGCCGGCGCCGGCGGCGCCGAAGCCGGCAGCGGCACCGGCGGCGCCGAAGCCGGCAGAGGCACCGGCGGCCCGTAAGCCCAAGGCGCCGCTGCCTGCGGGCGCGCTGGGGCGGCTGGGCCGCGCGCCGCGCGCCGAAGGGGAGCGGCCGCTTGCCTCGCCGGCCGTCAGGCTGCGGGCACGCGAGGCCGGCATCGACCTGCGCCAGGTCGGCGGCAGCGGACCGACGGGGCGCATCCGCCACGAGGATCTGGAAAGCTTCATCGCACGCGGGCCGCAACCGGCCACCGGCAGGGGGCTGGCGGTCAACGAGGCGGTCGAAGAGATCAAGGTGGTGGGGCTCAGGCGCCGCATCGCCGAGAAGATGGCGCTGGCCAAAGCGAGCATCCCCCACATCACCTATGTCGAGGAGGTCGACGTCACGTCGCTTGAGGAGCTGAGGACGGCGCTCAACAGGGAGAAGCGCGACCGCCCCAAGCTCACTTTGCTGCCATTCCTGATGCGGGCCATGGTCAAGGCGATCGCCGAGCATCCGAAGGTCAACGCGCTCTATGACGCCGAGGCCGGCATCGTCCACCAGCATGGGGGCGTGCATATCGGGGTCGCCACGCAGACCCCGGCAGGACTGATGGTTCCAGTGGTGCGCCATGCCGAGGCGCGCGACCTCTTCGACTGCGCCGCGGAGGTCGCGCGGCTCGCCGAGGCGGCGCGCTCCGGCAGCGCCAGCCGCGAGGAGCTCAGCGGCTCCACCATCACCCTCACCTCGCTCGGCGCGCTGGGCGGCATCGTGACCACGCCGGTGATCAACCATCCCGAGGTGGCGATCGTCGGGGTGAACAAGATCGCGGTGCGGCCGATCTGGGACGGCAGCAAGTTCGTGCCGCGCAAGATGATGAACCTGTCTTCGGCCTTCGACCACCGCATCGTCGACGGCTGGGACGCCGCGCTCTTCGTGCAGAGGGTTAAGACTTTGCTAGAAGCCCCTGCTTTGATTTTCATCGAGGAAGGCGGAAGATGAAGGAGATCGGCTGCCAGCTGCTCGTTATCGGCGCCGGTCCCGGCGGCTATGTGGCGGCCATAAGGGCCGGCCAGCTCGGCCTCGACACGGTGGTGGTCGAGCGGGCACGCCCCGGCGGCACCTGCCTGACCATAGGCTGCATCCCGTCCAAGGCGCTCATCCACGCGGCCGACGAGTTCCATCGCCTGACCGTGATGGCGACGGGGGCGAGCCCGCTCGGCATTACCGCCGCGCGGCCGGCGATCGAGCTCTCCCGCACGATGGTCTGGAAGGACGACATCGTCGGGCGGCTGACCAGCGGCGTCTCCGGGCTCCTGAAGCGGGCCGGCGTCAAGCTGGTCGCCGGCAACGCCCGCTTCCGCGACGGGCGCACCGTCGAGGTCGAGACCGAGACGGGCCTGCAGGTGGTGCGCGCCGAGCAGATCGTCATCGCCACCGGCTCCGAGCCGGTCGCGCTGCCGTCACTGCCGTTCGGCGGGGCGGTGATCTCGTCGACCGAGGCGCTGGCGCTGGAGGAGGTGCCGAAATCGCTCGCGGTGGTCGGCGGCGGCTATATCGGGCTGGAGCTCGGCACCGCCTTCGCCAAGCTCGGCGCCAAGGTGACCGTGGTGGAGGCCGAGGCGCGCATCCTGCCGCAATACGATGCCGAGCTGACGCGCCCGGTGGCCCGCCGGCTGGCCGCGCTCGGCGTCGAGGTGCTCACCGAGGCCAGGGCCAAGGGCATTGTCGGCGGCGGCAAGGGGCTGCTGGTCGAGACGGGCGGCAAGGAAAGCCGCATCGCGGCGGCCAGCGTGCTGGTCACCGTCGGCCGGCGGCCGGTCACCGAGGGCTTCGGCCGCGAGGAGCTGGCGCTCGACATGGCCGGACCCTTCATCAAGATCGACGAGCAGTGCCGGACCAGCATGCGCGGCATCTTCGCCATCGGCGACGTGACAGGCGAGCCCATGCTGGCGCACCGGGCGATGGCGCAGGGCGAGATGGTGGCCGAGATCGCCGCCGGCCACAAGGCGGCCTGGGACAAGCGCGCCGTGCCGGCGGTCTGCTTCACCGACCCCGAGATCGTCACCGTCGGCCTGTCGCCCGACGAGGCGCGGGCAGGCGGGCGGGAGATCCGCAGCGGGCTGTTTCCGCTGTCGGCCAACGGCCGCGCCATGACGATGGAGAGCGACGCAGGCTTCGTGCGCGTGGTCGCGCGGGCCGACAACCACCTGGTGCTCGGCATCCAGGCGGTCGGGCAGGGCGTGTCGGAGCTGTCGGCGGCGTTCGGCCTGGCGCTCGAGATGGGCGCCCGGCTGGAGGATGTCGCCGGCACCATCCACACGCACCCGACCCAGGGCGAGGCCTTCCAGGAGGCGGCACTGAAGGCGCTCGGCCGCGCCATCCACATCTAGCGGAGCCGGAAACACCCCACGAGGTTGTGATCGCCCAGACGCTTGGCGCCGCTACCCGCCGCGGATGGGGGCGGGCTACAAGGGTCGGGTCGACAACGATTTGGGGATCCCATGATGAACGCAGACGCATTGAACGCCTGGGCGCCGCAGGCGCGCGCCGTCCTTCGCATCGTCACCGCGCTGCTCTTCCTGCAGCACGGCCTGATGAAGCTGACCGGTTTTCCGATGGAGATGCCGGGCGGCGGCGAGGGCGGCTTGCCGCCGCTCATCCTGATTGCCTCGTGGATGGAGGTGATCGGCTCGGTCCTGCTCATCGTCGGCCTGTTCACGCGGCCGGTGGCGTTCCTGCTGTCGGGCGAGATGGCGGTCGCCTACTTCATGGCGCATGCGCCGCAGAGCATCTATCCGATCGTCAACCAGGGCGAGGTGGCAATCCTGTTCTGCTTCATCTTCCTCTATCTCGTGTTCGCCGGCGGCGGCGCCTGGAGCGTCGACCGAAGCATGCGCGGCCGCGCCTGAGCCGTGCACGCCGCGGCGTGAGAAGGATGCGCGGCGGCTAGCGGCCGCCGGTTGCAGGCTGGACTGCCGGAACGGCGCTGCTGGCGCTGCCCGCGCCCGCTTCGACAGGGCAGGATCGCGGCGTGCAGGACATGTCCGACATAGACGGCCGCAACGCCTGGCTGAGGCTGTTCGTCTCCGTGGTGCTTTCCGCCGTCGGCGGGGTCGGCATGTGGGCGGTGGTGGTGGTGCTGCCGGCAGTGCAGGCGGAGTTCGGCGTCGACCGCGGAGAAGCGGCCTTCGCCTACACGCTCACCATGGCGGGCTTCGCGCTCGGCAATGCCCTCATCGGGCGGGCGATCGACCGCTGGGGCTTCACAAGGCCGGGGCTCGTCGCGGCGGTGGTGCTCGGCATCGGCTTTCTGGTGGCGGCCAGGGCGCCCTCGATGGCGACCTTCGGGCTGGTCCAGGGGCTGCTGATCGGCACCGGCTCGGCCGCCACCTTCGGGCCGCTGATCGCCGACATCTCGCACTGGTTCGTCAAGCGGCGCGGCATCGCGGTGGCCACGGCGGCGTCGGGCAACTACTTCGCCGGCGCCATCTGGCCGGCGATCATGCCGCATTTCATCCTGTCGGACGGCTGGCGCGCCACCTATTCCGGCATCGGCATCGTCTGCCTGGTCACCATGCTGCCGCTGACGCTCATGCTCAGGCGGCAGCGCCCCCGCGGGGACGGCCGGGCAGGCGGAGGCGCCGGCGGTCCGGCACGCCCCGTCATGCCGACCGGCATGACGCCCGGCCTGCTGCAGGCGATCCTGGTGGTCGCCGGCATCTCGTGCTGCGTGGCCATGTCGATGCCGCAGGTGCACATCGTCGCCTATTGCATGGACCTCGGCTACGGCGTCGCACGCGGCGCCGAGATGCTGTCGCTGATGCTCGCCGCCGGCGTGGTCAGCCGGCTGGGCTCCGGCTGGCTCGCCGACCGTATCGGCGGCATCCCGACGCTTTTGATCGGCTCGATCGGGCAGGGGCTGTCGCTGCTGCTCTATTTGCCGTTCGACGGGCTGGCCTCGCTCTATGTGGTGTCGTTCGTGTTCGGGCTGTCGCAGGGCGGCATCGTGCCCTGCTACGCCATCATCGTTCGCGAGACGATGCCCGCCGAGGAGGCCGGCCGGCGGGTCGGGCTGGTCGTCATGGCGACGGTGGTCGGCATGGCGCTCGGCGGCTGGATGTCGGGGGCGATCTACGACCTCACCGGCTCCTACCAGAGGGCCTTCCTCAACGGCATCGCCTTCAACCTCGTCAATCTGACGGCGATCGGCTTCCTCTTGTGGCGCTCGCGCCACGCCACGGGACGGCGGGCGCTGCCGCAGGCCGGCTAGAGCCTGCCGGCGGCGGCTTTACAAACGCGCGGCAGAATCGGACTATCCGGGCTTCTCCCGGCGCTGCGCCGGGATCCCAATCGCATCATCGTTTCCAAGGGTTAGGAGGGTTCCAAATGCGCAATTCCATCACTGGACTGCTCGTCGCGTCAGCGGCCGGGCTTTCGGTGCTCGTGGCCGCCACGGCGGCTTCGGCGACCGACGTCAAGATCGGCTTCCTCGGCGGCTTCACGGGGCCGATCGAGAGCTTGGTTCCGCCGATCCATGCCGGCGCCGAGCTGGCGGTGAAGCAGGTCAACGAACAGGGCGGCATCCTGGGCGGCGGCAAGCTCGTCATGGTGCAGGGCGATTCCACCTGCGCCGACGCTACGGCAGCCTCCAATGCCGCCGACCGCATGGTCAACGCCGAGAAAGTGGTGGCGCTGGTCGGGCCGCTGTGCTCCGGCGAGACCATCGCGGCGGCCAACAGCGCGGCAATCCCCGGCGGCGTGGTCATCGTGTCGCCGGCGGCGACCTCGCCGGCGCTGTCCGAGATCGAGGACAAGGACCTCCTGTTCCGCACGACGCCGTCGGATGCCTATAGCGGCGAGATGCTGGCCAAGGTGCTCAAGCGCAAGGGCGTCGATTCGGTCGCCATCACCTATGTCAACAACGACTACGGCAAAGGCTTCGCCGACGCGCTCGAAGCGGCCTTCAAGAAGGAAGGCGGCACGGTGGCGGCCAAGGAGGCGCACGAAGACAACAAGGCCGACTACCGCGCCGAGCTCGGTTCGCTCGCCTCGTCCGGCGCCGACATGCTCGTCGTTTTGGCCTATGTCGACGGCTCCGGCCAGACGATCATCAGGCAGGCGCTGGAAGGCGGCGACTTCTCGAAGTTCGCGGGCGGCGACGGCATGGTCGGCGATTCGATCGTCAAGGCGATCGGCGAAGGCAAGCTCGACGGCTTCATCGCCACCAAGATCGGCCGCTCCGAGACACCCGGCACGGCGAAATATGCCGAGCTCGCCAAGGCGGCGGGACTCGACCCGGCAGCGTCGTTCGGCCCGCAGGCCTACGACGCGGCATTCCTCATCGCGCTTGCCATCGAGAAGAACGGTTCCGACAGCCGCGAAGGGGTCAACAAGGCGCTGCGCGAGGTGTCGAGCGACCCCGGCGAGCCGATCTATCCCGGCGAATGGGAGAAGGCCGTCAAGCTGATCAAGGAAGGCAAGGACATCAACTACGAAGGCGCTTCGGGGTCGCAGGAGTTCGACGAGGCCGGCGACGTGCCCGGCGTGATCATCGAGATGGTCGTCGAAGGTCCGGGCTTCAAGGAGGTCGGCCAGGTCAACTGAGCCGGCACGGGTCTCCAAGTGCCAAATCGGCCCGGGGGCGCCAGCCGCCCCGGGCCGGCTTTTTTGTCGGCCGACTGCGCTTCGTCCGCTCGTCGCAATGGTGAATGCGCGTTGACAACCAGTGATTTTGTGGCAATGATTTGTATCTCTGGGGTTGCGCTTGGGTGTCCCCCGAATTTCAGCATTTTAAGATGACCATGGATGGATCATTGGAAGAGAAACTCGGAATCCGTGTGGCCTTCGGAAGCGCCTCCGGCGGTGGAGGTTCCGCTTCGCGCGGGTTTATCAAGGGCGGCCCCAATCCACCGACCTCGATGAGCGCGGTGTCGATCGGCGCCTGCGAGGTCGCTACCGCGGTCGGCGTGATTGGGAGCGGGGTCTCTGCCGCAACGACCGGGGTGGCCAGAGGGGTTGCGACCGGGATCGCCGCTGCTGGGGTCGCGGCAGCCTCGCGCATGTGTCGCTGAAGCGAGGGCCGCCTTGCTCGACGCCATCACGATCCCGTGGATCGCAGCGGCCGCCTATGCGTGCCTGCTGTTTGCGGCGTCGGCCTATCCCTTCCGATACATAGGAACGGGCAAGGACGCTGCCGCCGGCGGGGTCCTGGCGGTGGTGCTGGTGTGGCTGTTCGGCTTCGTCTGGTTCGCACGCCAGCTGGAGGTCTCGTTCGCACCGAACTCCGTGGCGAATTTCGGCCTGCAGGCTCTGGTGGAGGAACTGGCCCGGGGCTTTCTGCTCTATGTCGTCGTCTTCAAGAGAGGTGGGTCGCCGGACGCGCTCTTCCAACGATCCATGCTGTTCGGCTGTGCATTCGGCTGGGGCGAGTTCCTGCTGCGAAGCTACGCCATCGCCAAGTCCGGAACCTGTGCCGAGATGGTTCGGCCGCTGTCATGCGCGGACGGAATTCCGCTGATCGGAACTGGCTCGGCGGAGGTGATCCTCTTTCACATCTTCATCACCGCGCTGAACTATCGGAACGCTTGCACGCCGGCGAGGCTGGCTTTTGCGATCGCCAGCGGAACGGTGATCCACACGGCGCTCAACTCGCTCAAGTTCCTGCCGGCGCATACGGCCGAGATTGACGTCGTCTATCTGGTGATCCCGACGGTATACGTGGCGGTGTTCGCGACTTCATTCCTCATCGTCGTAAGAAGAGAGCGTCTTTCGCTGCTCTTGTCAGGCACCTAGTCTTCCCGCGCGGCGCCCAAATTGCGCCAGACGTTCACCCGCACGATCTCGCCCGCCGCGTTGCGTTTGATCGAGTAGGCGCGGGCGAAACCCGGAAACCCGTTGCGCTGCATGTCCCTCACGATCGGATAGAGGCTGCCGAAAGGCGAGACGATGTCGACGAACCAAAGGTAGGGACCGGAACACCAGCGGTCATCCGGCGGGTTTCGCCCCTCCATCATAAGGGCGTGATGACATTCGTCGTCGACGAGCGCCCAGGTCAGGAAGCCCATGGGACGTTGCTCAGGGTCCAGGTAGATCTTGGATTGGCCGCATCGCAAGGCGGGGAGAACGTTAATTTCCAGATCGGCGACCGACCATTCGCGGTAGCGGCATTTCATCGCGAGGGCGGCCATCATGCCCAGCGCCTGAAATCCATCTAGCCTGCGGACCATCGCGCCATCGCGTGCGCCCGGAGATGTCGCCGCGGCTTCGGATCGGATCATACATTTCTCTCTAACCGTGTGTCTTCAACTATTAACAAGTTATACGAGCATGCTATTGTGCGCAGAGTTTTCTAGCAAACGGTTTTTGTGACTGCGGGTTAAAAAGTCTTATGACTTATTGGATCGATCGCTTTTTGGACAAAGCGGATGCGATGATAGCCCTATTCCTAGTACTTTCTTTCATGGACTACTTGCTAAAGTTGCGTTCCATCCGCCTTCATCCTGTCCTGTATGCCCTGGTCATTGCAGTCCTGGGCTATTGTATATTCGGGATCTTCTAGACTGTTCACACTAAACTCACTTCGGGAAAGGAATTCTGGACATGGGAAGCGGCAGTGGTTCTTCTGGCGGTGGATCCAGCACTCAAAACAGAGCGGCACGCGTCGGCAGCGCGGTCGGCATCGTTGTCGGCAGCACCTGAGCGCCTATCGGGTCCGTTGTTGGCGGGTTTGTCGGATATGAACTCGGTTCCGCAGCCTATGGCGACGGCGGCGCGCCGGACTATGACAACTACAATGCCATGGGCGACTATGGCGGCTATTCCGGCGGGAACGCGCATTCGCCTTCCGGCCGGTAGCCGGCCGCAGCCTGCTCCCGGAGCCTGCTCCTGCCCGCGATCAATCGTGGTGCACCGCCTTCTCCGGCAGCAGGCCGCGTGGGGCGAAGCGAAGCACCAGGGTGATCGCCAGGCCGATGACGAAGACGCGCATCTGCAGCGCCCGGGTCGCCAGGTCGCCCGGCGCTTCCCAGCCGAACGCGCGGTTGCCCAATTCGGCGCCCTGCTGGAAGAGGAACAGCGCCGCCGGCTCCGACATCACCCAAACGATATAGACGATCAGCGCGCCGAGTATGGTGCCGTAATTGTTGCCGGCGCCGCCGAGGATCACCATCACCCAGATCAGGAAGGTGTGGTTGAGCGGCTGGAAGGAGCCGGGATCGAAGATGTTGGAGAAGGTCACCAGCGCGGCGCCGCCGATGCCGATGATGACATTGCCCAGCACCAGCATCTCCAGGCGCCGCCGGTTGACGTCCTTGCCCATGGCGGCGGCGGCGAGCTCGTTGTCGCGGATCGCCCGCATCATGCGACCCCACGGGGCGTCCCAGGCCCGCTCGAGCAGGATGTAGAAGATCACGATCAGCGTCGCGGTGACCGCCAGATAGGCGCCACGCGAGGCCACGAAGCCGAGCTCGTTGGGGGTCGGCACCGGCCATGGCAGGGGCGAGACCGTCAGCGTGCCCTTGGTCAGCCAGTCGGCGTTCTTCAGGAAGGCCTTGACGATCTCGGCAATGCCGAGCGTGGCGATCGCCATGTAGTCGGCGCGCAGGCCAAGCGTGATGCGGCCAACGGCCCAGCCCAGCACGCCGGCGGCAAGACCGCCGAGCAGCCAGCCCAGCCAGACGGGAAGGCCGAGGCCGCCGACGAAGCGCGCCTCGCTCTCGATCAGCGCGGCCGCCGGGTCGAGCGCGCTCTGCACCGCCAGGTAGGCGACGGCGCCGACGACGAGGGTGAGCAGCGTACGGAACCTGGCCGGCAGGCCGAGCCGGTGAGTCTGGCTGGCGGCGACGGTGAGCGCGAGGCCGATCAGCAGATAGACGCCCGCTTTGCCGAGCATGGCCGGGCCGGCCGAGCTCCAGAAGGCGCCGTTCACCGGGTAGGAGACCAGCATGGAGACGAAGGCGGCGGTGGCGACGAAGCCCATGATCCCGGCGTTGAAGAGGCCGGCATAGCCCCACTGGATGGTCAGGCCGAGCGCGATCAGCGCCAGGCAGCTCGCCTCGACCAGCATGCGCATGCCGTAGGCCGCACCCTGCCAGACAAAGACCAGCGCGACCAAAAGGAGGGCCGCGGCAGTCAGCGAGAGGGCACGCCGGCGATAGGCGGTCACTTGAACAGCCTCCCCTTGAAGATGCCGGTCGGGCGCCAGATCAGCACCGCGATCAGGATGAAGAAGGGCACGACGATCTTGTACTCGGTCGGCACGAAGGTCAGCTTGGCCGGCAAGGCGACCCATTCGGGCAGATGCGGCCCGAGCGGCCTGAGCAGCACGGCCCAGTTGAACACCGCCAGCGTCTCCGTGAAGCCGACCAGCAGGCCGCCGGCGATGGCGCCGTAGGGCTGGCCGATGCCGCCGACGATGGCGGCGGCGAAGATCGGCAGCAAAAGGTTGAACGACAGGTCCGGCTTGAGCGACACGTCGAGCGACAGCAGCGTGCCGCCAGCGGCGGCGAGCCCGCCGGCAATGATCCAGGTGGTGCGCACCACCGTCTCGGTGCCGATGCCGGACACGCGCGCCAGGTCGGCATTGTCGGCCATGGCGCGCATCGCCTTGCCCATCCTGGAGCGGGTGAGGAAGAGATGCAGCGCCACGACGGCAGCGACGGTGAACAGGATGAGCAGCAGCTGCGGCTCGGTCAGCACGATGTCGCGGCCGCCGACCGGGAGCTTGTAGATGTCCTTGGCGCCGGCCTCGATCTGGCGCGCCTCGGTGCCGGCGAACAGGCGGATCAGTCCCTGCATCATCAGCATGACGCCGATCGAGGCCATGACGATGACGATCGGCTTGACGCCGGAGGCGCGCAGCGGCCGGTAGAACACGCGGTCGAGGCCGATCGCCATGGCGGCGGTGGCGAGCATGGCGAGCGGCATCAGCACGAAGGCGGTGGGCAGGCCGACGAGGCCGCCGGCCCAAGGGAAGAGCGAGGCCAGGATGAGCGTGAAGAAGGCGCCGGCCGTCATCATGTCGCCATGCGGGAAATGCGAGAAGCGCAGGATGCCGGCGATCAGCGTCACGCCGACGGCGCCGAGCGCATAGATCGAGCCGATGATCAGCCCGGCGAGCAGGCCCTTGTTGACGAAGAAAACCAGCTCGTTCATCGGCAGCGCCGTCAGCATCCCGGTCTCGCCCATCATTCGCCTCCGCCGAGGAAGCTGCGGGCGACTTCGGGGTCGGCCAGCAGCTCCGCCCCGGTGCCGGTGAAGCGGTTGCGGCCGGTCGCCAGCACGAAGCCCTTGTGGGCGATGGCCAGCGCCTGGCGGGCATTCTGCTCCACCATCAGGATGCCGACGCCTGATTCGTTGATGGCGATGATGCGCTGGAAGATCTCGTCCATGTAGAGCGGCGACAGGCCGGCCGTCGGCTCGTCGAGCAGCAGCAGCCGTGGCTCGGTCATCAAAGCGCGGCCGATGGCCACCATCTGCCGCTGGCCGCCGGAGAGCTCGCCGGCCGCCTGGCGGCGCTTGTCGCGCAGCGGCGGGAAGAAGCCGTAGACCTCCTCGATCAGGTGGCGGAAGTCGTCGCGGCGGATGTAGGCGCCCATCTCCAGATTCTCTTCGACCGACATGGTCGGGAAGACGTTGAACTCCTGCGGCACGAAGGAGAGGCCCTCGCGCACCAGCCGCTCGGGCGGCAGGTTGGCGATGGCGCGGCCGTCGAAGCGGATGTCGCCTTCCGAAACGGCGAGCAGGCCGAACAGCGCCTTCAGCGTTGTGGACTTGCCGGCGCCGTTGGGGCCGACGATGACGCCGATCTCATGGGCGTCGATGTCGATCGACACGCCGTTGAGGATGTTGGCGCCGCCATAGCCGCCATGGATGGCATGCATCTCGAGCAGGCTCATCGCGCGGGGCCCGCCTTGCGGCCGCCGCCGAAATAGGCCTCGATGACGCCTTCGTGCCGGCGGATCTCCTCCATCGGCCCCTGCATCATGACGCTTCCCGCCGCCATCACGATGACCGGGTCGCAGAGCCGGGCGATCAGATCCATGTCGTGCTCGATGACGAAGAAGGTCAGCCCCTCCTCGCGGTTCAGCCGCTCGACGGCGGTCGCCAGGTCGTTGAGCAGCGTGCGGTTGACGCCGGCGGCGATCTCGTCGAGCAGCACCACCCGGGGGCTGGTCATCATGACGCGGCCGAGCTCCAGGAGCTTCTTCTGGCCGCCGGAGAGGTTGCCGGCGAGCTCGTTCCTGACATGCGAGAGGCTGAGCAGCGACAGCACCTCGCCGGCGCGGGCGCGAGTGCCGGCCTCCTGGCTCTCCACCAGGCCGCGGCGGAAGAAGGCGTTGAAGACGTTCTCTCCGGCCTGGGCGGCCGGCACCATCATCAGGTTCTCCAGCGCCGTCATGTGGGAGAATTCCTGGGCGATCTGGAAGGTGCGCAGCAGCCCGCGGTCGAACAGACGGTGTGCCGGCAGGCCGGTGACATCTTCGCCGCCGAGATGAATCGTTCCGGCTGACGGCGCGAACGCGCCCGCCACCATGTTGAACATGGTGGTCTTGCCGGCGCCGTTCGGCCCGATCAGGCCGGTGATCGAGCCTTCGGCGACCGACAGCGAGCAATTGTCCACTGCCAGCAGGCTGCCGAAGCGCTTGCTCACCTCGCGGACGTCGATGATGTTCGGCATCGCGGCTCGTTTCCCCCGGCCGGCTCTAAGCATGGGGCGTGGCGTTTTACAAGCCGGCGTCGGCCAGGGGCCCGCGCCGAGGTCCATCGGCTGCAAGTGCTCGAAGCTCTGACGCCTCAACCCTCGGCGTCGCGGTCGGTGAGCGTGATGTGGCAGCAGTCGGTGCCATGGCCGGGCGTCCAGGTGACGTTGGCGAAGCGGACGCCCGTCGCCTCGAACAGGCCGCGATCGAAGGCACCGGCGATGCGGCAGAGCGTGGCGAGCTCTTCGTCGGCGACGCCGGCGGCCAGCCAGGCATCCTTCAGTGGACAGCGACGCACGCGAATATGTATAGACATATTGTCCGAGGCGACCTCCGTCGGGTAGAGCCGACCGCCGTCGGGGCTGGCGGCCAGGAAGGCCGCGCCCAGCGCCCGGGCGTCGTTGGGACCAAAGCCGGCGAAGGCGGCGGCCGCCACTTCGCGTCCCCTGGCCTCGACGACGTCGGCAAGCAGCGCCTCGGCGCGCGCGGCGCCGAGCTCGGCCGACAGCCTGTCGTAGAGGAGGCGGTAGAGGTCGGCGCGGTTGGCGAATGCCGCTTCGAGCTCGGCGGCCAGGCGTTCTGCGCGGGCGGACGCGTCGTCGTCGGTCATGGCTGGGTTCCTTCAGGGGCGGCGGGCAAGAGGCCAGGCACCGCCGCCTTGAGCGCCCGCGCGGTGGCGGAGCGCGGGTGGCGGATCACCTCACGGGCCGGCCCGGTCTCGACGATGCGGCCGGCGTCCATCACCGCCACGCGGTCGGCGAAGGCGTTCACCACGCCGAGGTCGTGGCTGATGAAGAGATAGCCGAGATCGGCGTCGCGCTGCAGCTCCGACAATAAAGAGAGCACGTCGCCACGGACCGAGACGTCGAGCGCCGAGAGTGCCTCGTCGAGCACGATCAGGCTCGGCCGCGGCGCCAGCGCGCGGGCGATCGCCACGCGCTGGCGCTGGCCACCGGAAATCTCGTGGATCGACCGGGCGGCGAGCGTGCTCGGCAGGCCGACCCTCTCCAGGAGGGCGGCGACGGCGCGCGGCCGGTCGCGGCGCCCGACCAGGCCGTGGATGCGCAGCGGGTCGGCGATGGCGCTGCCGACGGTGGCCCGCGGGTTGAACGCCGAGAGCGGGTCCTGGAACACCATCTGCAGCCCGGCACGGGCCGCCCGCAGCCGTGCGCCGGCGAGCGCCAGGAAGTCGACGCCGGCAAAATGCACCGTGCCGCGGTCGGGCTCGACAAGGCGCAGCACCAGGCGCGCCAGCGTCGACTTGCCGCTGCCCGAGGGCCCGACCAGCGCCAGCGTCTCGCCGCGCTCCAGCGTGAGGTCGACCGCGTCGACAGCGGCGATCGCGCGGTCGCCGCGCCTAAAGCGCTTGCTCAGGTCGCTGACGGCGAGCAACGGGCTCATGCATCGGCCTCGAGGCCCAGATGCGCGTCGAGCAGCATGCGGGTGTAGAGCTGGCGCGGCGCACGGACCGTCTCGGCGGCGGGGCCGATCTCGACCAGGCCGCCGTGCCGGAAGACGGCGATGCGCTCGGCCAGTCCGGCGGCCAGCGCGATGTCGTGGCTGATGAAGACAAGGGCCAGGCGGCGCTCGGCGGAAAGGCGGGCCAAGAGGGCCACGATCCTCGCCTGGACGATGGTGTCGAGGGCGCTGGTCGGCTCGTCGGCGATCAGCAGCCGCGGCTCGCCGGCCAGTGCTGCGGCAATGGCGACGCGCTGGCGCTGGCCGCCGGAGAGCTGGTGCGGCCAGGCATGCGCAAGCTCCGCAGGCTCGGGCAGGCCGACCTCGGACAGGCGGTCGACGGCCGCCGCCCTGGCCTGCCGGCGGCTCAGGCCAAGATGCGCCTCGGCCACCTCCGCCACCTGCTCGCCGACGGTCATCAGCGGGTCGAGGCTGGCGCCGGGATCTTGAAAGACGAAGCCGATGTCGCGCCCGGCCGACGGGGCGCGGCCGAGCCCCGGCCAGTCGACGATGCCGGCGACGATGGCGGAGGTGGGCAGCAGGCCCGCCAGCGCCAGCCCCAGCGTGGTCTTGCCGGACCCGCTCTCGCCGATCACCGCCAGCCGCTCGCCCGCGGCGAGATCGAACGAGACATCGCGCAGCGCCTCCACCCGACCCTCGCGCGCCGGAAAGGCGACGGAGAGGCCGCGGACGGCGAGCAGCGGGCTCATGCCAGGCTCCGACGGGCAGCCTGCGCCTCCACCGCCGCCTCGCCGGTCAGGTGGACGCCGAGCACCGCCGCGACCAGCGCCAGCCCCGGAACGATCGACAGGAAGGGCGCGGAGCGCAGCACCGTGCGGCCCTCGGCGATCATGCCGCCCCAGGTGACGCGGTTGGGGTCGCCGAGCCCGAGGAAGGACAGCGCGGCCTCGGCCAGGATCGCCTGGGCGACGATAACCGAGGCGAGCGCCAAAACCGGCGGCAGCGCGTTGGGCAGCACCTCGCGCAGCGCGATCTCCACAGGATGCATGCCGGCGACGCGCGCCGCCGCGACATAGTCGCGCGCACGGATCGACAAAACCTCGGCGCGAGCCAGCCGCGCCGGGCCGGTCCAGGCGGCCAAGGCGATGGCTGCCGAAAGCACTGCCAGCGAGGGGCCGACGCTGCTGACGAAGGCGAGCGCCAGCAGGAAGCCCGGCACCGTCTGAAAGGCTTCGGTGATCCGCATCAGCATCTCGTCCAGCACGCCGCCGGCAAAGCCCGACAGCGTGCCGACCAGGCTGCCCAGCGCCAGTGCGGCGGCCGCGGCGACAAGGCCGACGGCAAGCGAGGTGCGGGCGCCGTGGGCGAGTTCGGCGGCGACGTCGCGGCCGAGCCTGTCGGTGCCGAGCGGCCATGCAGCGTCGGCGAAGGGGCGCAGGAGCGGCGGACCGGCGATCGCCTGGGGATCGCCCGGGAAGGCGAGGGGGGCGAGCAGCGCAGCGAGCAGGAAGGCGGCCAGCAGGGCGACGCCCAGCAGGCCGCCGGGAGCGCCGAGCAGACGGCGGAGCCCGCTCATGCCGGACCGGGCGCCAGCACGCGCGGGTCGAGCAGCCCGTAGAGCCAGTCGACGGCGAGGTTGACGACGATCACCAGCACGGCGCTCATCAGGATGATGCCGATCAAGAGCGGCGTGTCCCGGGACGACACCGCCTCGCCGGCCAGCCGGCCGAGGCCGGGAACGGAGAACACCGTCTCGATGACGACGCTGCCGCCCAGCATCTGCGCCGACTGCAGGCCGAGCATGGTGACGAGGGGCAGAAGTGCGTTGCGGGCGATGTGGCGGAGCACGATCCGCCGCCGCGGGATGCCGCGTGCGCGGGCCGCCAGCGCGAACTCCATCCGCCATGCCTCGGCCATGCCGGCGCGCATCACCCTGAGATAGAGCGCCATGTAGATGAGGCCAAGCGCCGTGACGGGCAGCACCAGATGCCGGGCGACGTCGGCCGCCCTCGCGAAGCCGGAAAGGCCGGACGCGATGCTCTCGATGCCGCCCGAAGGCAGCCAGCGCAGCTCGACCGAGAACAGCACGAGGAGCACCAGGCCGAGCCAGAAGCCGGGGACGGCATAGAGCGCCAGCGAGCCGGCCGACAGCAGGCGGTCGGCCGCGCTGCCCGGCCGCGCTCCGGCGACGATGCCGAGCGCGGCGCCGAGGCCGAAGGACAGCGCCGTCGCACTCCCCATCAAGAGAAGCGTGGTGGGCAGCCGTTCCAGGATGATCTCCAGCACCGGCCTGGAGAAGGTGACCGACCAGCCGAGGTCGAGATGGGCGAGCGACCACAAATAGGCGGCGAGGCGCGCCAAAAGCGAGCGGTCGAGCCCCCAGGCCTCGCGAAGGGCGGCGATGAGCGCCGCGTCGCCGCCGCCGCTCGTCGCAAGATAGGCATCGACGGCGTCGCCCGGGGCGGCTTCCAGCATCAGGAAGGTGCCGACGACGACCAGGAGCAGCACCGGTATGCTGCCGAGCAGGCGCCGGCGGAGGAGCGCGAAGGCCCGGCTCACGTGGCCAGCCAGGTGTCCGCCCAGTTGGAGACGGCCCAGCGCGGATTGTCGGCGACGTTCATCACCTTGTCGCTGGCGACGGTGATGAAGCCCCAGTCGACGACGTTGATCAGCGGCAGGTCCTCGGCCACCAGCCGCTGGAACTGCCGGTAGAGCTCGACGCGGGCGGCCGGGTCGAGCGTGCCCGCGGCCTTGGCGATCAGCGCGTCGAGCTCGGGATTGGCATAGCCACCCTGGTTGGAGAAGGGCACGCCGTCGGGGATGCCGCTCTCGACCAGGATGGTGGTGGAGATGGCCGGGTCGCCGCGGAACACCGGCGGGCCCACCGCGAGGTCGAAGGCATGGTCCGTATAAACGGCTTTCTGGTGGGCGGCGGCATCGTTGTTGACCAGCTCGGCGTCGATGCCGATCTTGGCCAGGGCCTGCTTGAGATAGTCTCCGAACTGCCTGGTCTCGTTGAAATAAGGCGCCGGCAGGAGCTTCAGGCGGAAGCGCGTCCCGTCGCCGCCCCTCGGGTAGCCGGCCTCGTCGAGCAGCTGGTTGGCCTTGTCGACGTCGAAGGCCGTCGCCGGGACATCGGCCGTGTAGAACTCCTTGCTCGATTTCGGCACCGGGCCGGTGGCCGGGGTGGCGTAGCCGAGGAAGATCGTCTTGACGACAAAATCCTTGTCGATCGCATGGGCGATCGCCTGCCTGACCTTGCGGTCGGCGAGCTCCTTGCGGCGATGGTTGATCTCCACCACAAGCTGGTAGGTGAGCGCCTCGTATCCCTCCGGCACGACCTTGAGGCCCGGCACCTTGGCCAGGCGGGCGAGGTCGGCAAGCGGAACCATGGAGAAGGCGGCGAGCTCGATCTCGCCGGCCTCCAGCGCGCCGGCGGCGGCCGAGCGGTCGGGCATGACGCGGTAGACGATCTCGTCGAGATAGGGCTGGCCCTTTTCCCAGTAGTCGGGGTTCTTCTCCAGGCGGTAGAACTCGCCGGGACGATGCTCGGCGAAGCGGAACGGCCCGGTGCCGACCGGCTTGTTGTTGGCCGGGTTCTCGGCGATGTCGCCCGAGCCGAAGACATGCTCGGGCACGACGCTGGTCAGCGCCGGCAAGGCGTTGCGGATCAGCTGGAACGGCGTCGGCCGGGCGAAGCGGAAGATCGCGGTGTGGTCGTCCGGCGTGTCGACCGCCTCCAGGTCCTTGAACACGACGCGGCCGAGATTCTGCAGCGGCTTCCATACCTTCAGGGCGGAGAAGGCGACGTCGGCGGCGGTGAACGGCTTGCCGTCGTGCCACTTGACCCCCTGGCGCAGCGCAAACGTTACCGACAGCCCGTCCTCGGAACCTTTCCACGCGGTGGCCAGCCGGGGGGCCAGCCCATCCGGTCCGTCGAAGGACGCCTCCGCCAGCGGCTCGACCACCTTGGAGGCGACGAAGAAGACGCCGTTGGAGGCGACGATGGCGGGGTTGAGGTTGCGCGGCTCCGAATCGGCGGCGACCGTCAAGCGGCCGCCGGCGCGGGGTGCCTGGGCACGCGCGATGCGGAGCAGCGCGCCGGATGCGACAAGCGCGCCCGAGGCGAGAAGCACGCCGCGGCGCGAGATGATTTGACGCTTCATGGCGGACCTCCGTTGGGGCGGCGATCATGCGCCCGGCCGGCGATTATGAACAGCCGGCCCGGTTATGCCAGAGATGGAATTTCCATTTTACTCGATGGTGACGGTCACGCTTGCTGCGCGGCCGGCCGCGTCGATCACCGTCAGCGTCGAGGTGCCGGGGCCGTCCGGGCGCCAGTCGGCGAGGCGGCGGCGTGCAGCGGCGGCCAGCGGCCGGCCATTGGCGAGCCAGCGGAACGGCGGCCGGCCGCCTTGCAGCTTCAGCGCCAGCGGCGCGCCCCCCGAGCCGGCGAGGTCGACCCGCGCGCCCTGCGGAGGAAAGACGATCAGCGGCGGCGGCTCCGGGGGTGCCGTAACGGCGGGTACGGCAAGGCCGTCGGCGCCGGGCGCAAACCGCGCCAGCGTCACCGGCAGGTCGTCGCGCTTCTGCCTGAGCGCGCCGGCCGGCGGGCGCGGCAGGGTGACGGCGGCAAGGCCCGAGCGGGTGAAGGCCTCGAACAGGATGGGCGCTGCGGAGACATAACCGGCCAGGCCCGCCACGGCGCCGGAATCGGCACGGCCGACCCAAACGCCCAGCACATGGCGGCCGTCGAAGCCGACCGACCATGCGTCGCGGTAGCCGTAGCTGGTGCCGGTCTTGTAGGCGAGGCCGCGCGGCGGCGCGCCCTGAGGCGGCTTCACTCCGGCGAGCATGTCGGCCACCTGCCAGGCGGCGGGGCCCTCCAGCAGCGCGGCCGGCGGCGTGTCGGGCGTACCGTACGGTACGGTTCCGTCGTGCAAGGGGCGCACGCCGCCGCCATTGGGAAAGGCGGTGTAGAGCTGGACGAGGTCGCGCAGCGTGATGCCGGCGCCGCCGAGGCCGATCGCCAGGCCCGGCGCCTCGCCCTTGGGCAGGCGCAGCGTCACCCCGGCGCGGCGGAAGCGCGCCGCCAGCCTTGCCGGGCCGACCGCGTCGAGAAGGCGGATGGCCGGCACGTTGAGGGAAAGCTGCAGCGCCTGGCGGACGCTGACGTCGCCCTGGTAGGTCATGTCGAAATTCTTCGGCCGGTAGCCGGCGAAGTCGGCCGGGCGGTCCTCGATCAGCGTCTCCTGGGCGACCAGGCCCTGCTCGAAGGCGAGCCCGTAGATGAAGGGCTTGAGCGTCGAGCCCGGCGAGCGGACGGTGCGCGTCATGTCGATGAAGCCGGCGCGGCCGGCGTCGAAGAAATCGGCCGAGCCGACGGAGGCGAGGATGTCGCCGGTGCGGGCGTCGGCGAGCACCATGGCGACCGACAGCCGGCCGCCGAGCCGTGCCGCCGCCTCGCGAGCCACCGTTTCTAGGCCGCGCTGCACGCCGGCGGAGAGGGTGAGCCGGGGCGGGGCGCCGGCGGGCGCGGCGCCAAGCGCCGCCTCCGTGAGATGGGCGGCGAGCGCCGGCAGGGGACGGCGCGACTCCGGCATCGCCTCGGCGGCGGCGCGGGCTGCCTCGGGCGCGCCGAGCAGGCCCTGATCCACCATGCGGGCGAGCACGCGGTCGCGCGCGGCGAGAGCGTACCCGGCGTTACGGTCGGGGCGGCGGCGCTCGGGCAGCTGCGGCAAGGCGACGAGCAGCGCCGCCTCGGAGACCGTCAGCCGGCGCGGCTCCTTGCCGAAATAGGCGAGCGAGGCGGCCCGCACGCCTTCGAGGTTGCCGCCATAGGGGGCGAGAGTCAGATAGCGCTCCAGGATGTCGCGCTTCGACAGCCGGCGCTCGATCTGCAGCGCCCGGAAAGCCTGGCGGAGCTTGGCGCCGAGCGAGCGGCCCGCGCGGGGTTCGAGGAGGCGGGCGAGCTGCATGGTGAGGGTGGAGCCGCCCGACACGATGCGGCCGTGCGCGACGAGCTGTCCGGCGGCGCGCAGCGCGGCCAGCGGGTCGACGCCGGGGTGGGACCGGAAGCGCTTGTCCTCGTAGGCGACCAGCATGTCGATGAAGGCGGGATCCACCTCGTCCAGATGCACCGCCAGGCGCCAGCGCCCGTCGGGAGCGGCGAAAGCGCGCAGCAGCACGCCGTCGCGGTCGAGCACCTCCGGCGAGGCGGCGGGGGCGATGAGCGGCGGCGGGTAGGCGGCATCGGCGGCGAAGAAGGCGCCGACGGCCGTCGCCACCAGCCCAAGGCTGGCGGCAGCGGTGAAGAGAGTGCGGCGGAGCCAGGTCTTCACGGTGCGCTCGGGCCCGTCAACGTGCGGGCTTCACCTCCATCATTCCGGTCGCGGTGCGGGCGGAGAACTGCGGCCGGTACATGTCCTCCACGGTGGCGGCCGGATGGGCGTAGACGCCCGGCGTCACGGCGCGCACCACATAGGCCATGGTGGCCTGGCGGGCGTCGCCCTGGCTGTGGTCGAAGGCGGCCACGAAGCGGTCGTCGCGGAACTCCAGATGCGCCGCCTCGGTCTTCTCCAGCCAGCTGAAATTGCTGAGCTCGGCGCTGGAGACGAGGCCAGGATTGTCGATCTCGAAGCCGGCCGGCAAGAGATCGCTGACGACGATCCGCGACGGCCATTCGTTGAGCTCCTCGATGCGGATCACCACCACGTAACGGTCGTTCTGCCTGGCCTCGGTGACGTTGGCCTCGCTGCCGTCCATGGCGTAATAGGTGCGCTCGATGGTGAAGCCGTCGCCGCCGGCCGGCAGCGGCTGGGCCGGAGCGGCGACCGCGGTGACCACCGCGTCGACGGTGGACTGGCCCCGGTTGACGATGGTGATCGGCCGTGCCTGAAGCTCTTCGCCGCTGACGCGGGTGGCGAAATTGCCGGCATGCGGCGTGCCGTCGACCGCGAGCTCGAGGCCGGAATCGCCCTGGCCGATGGCACGGGCGGCGAGCAGCATCCAGGCCTCGTCCTGGGTCGACGTCCAGGGCTGCCGGCGGCGCGCTTCGGTGACGTAGCCGACCATCGCCGGCACCGCCTGCGGCAGCGGGCGGGTCTCGGCGGCAAGCGCCAGCATGGCGGCGCCGTCGCGCAGCGCCGAGCCGTAGTCGGAGCGGGAGTGATCGTAGCCGCTGCTGGCGTTGGCGAGCGTCAGCGCGACGCCGAAGGTCGCCTGGGCCCGCTGGGCATCGCCGTAGAGGGCAAGGGCCGCCGCCAGCTGCGCCACCGCCATCGGGCTGCGGAAGGCTTCGAGCTTTGTGTCGGCATAGTAGCGCAGGTCGCCCACCGAGGCCTTCTTGTTGCGGGCCAGCACGTAGAGCGCATAGGCGATCTCGCTGCCGCGGTCCTCGACGTCGATGTCGTAGGCCAGCCCGTTCTGCAAATTGTCGAGCGCCTGGCGCATGGCGGCGTCCGGCACGTCGAGGCCCTGCTCGCGGGCGCGGGTCAGGAAATCGCTGACATAGGCGTCGAGCCACAGGTCGCCCGAGCCGGGGGACCAGAGACCGAAGCTGCCCGACGAGGACTGGTAGTTGAGCACGGTGTCGATGGCCTGCTGGATGCGCTCGCGCAGCGCCGGGTCGTCGGCCATGCCGGCCGACTTGGCAAGCTCGGCGACGTAGAGAAGCGGCAGCGCGCGGCTGGTGGTCTGCTCGGCGCAGCCATAGGGATAGCGATCGAGCGCCAGGAGGAGCGAGGGCACGTCGAGCGCGGCAGACGGCGAGACGCCGACGCTGACGGTGGCGCCGTCGAGGAGGCTCGCGGCGAGCAACCCGCCATCGACCTTCAGGCTGCCGCCGCCCGGCGCTAGGCTCACCACGGTGCGGGTGGTGACCGGCATGGCGGCCGGCCTGATCGGCAGCGAGAGATCCTGCGCCACCGCGAGCCCTGCCGAATGGACGAGCGAGACCCTGACGTCGGCATCGCCGGCCTCGCCGGCCAGCAGCGGGACGGAGACGGCAGTGCGCTGGCCAGGCGCGAGCGTCACCGCAGCGGGCAGGCCGCTGCCGATCTCGACACCGCCGCTGCCTTCGACCGACAGGGCGTATTCGCCGGCCGGCCCGTCCGTGTTGGCGATGTCGAGATGCAACGTCGCGCGGTCGCCGGGGGCCATGAAGCGGGGCAGGCCGGCGGTCACGACGACCGGATCGCGGACGATCACGTCGGCCTCGGCATGGCCGACCGCTTCCCGGGTCCAGGCGACCGCCATGACGCGGACGGTGCCGTTGAACTGCGGGACGTCGAAGTCGATCGTCGCCTTGCCGTCGCCGTCCAGCCTGACCGGCCCGGCAAAGAAGGCGACGAGCTTCTCGGTCGGCGGGCTGCCCTCGGCAGCCATGCCGCCGCCGTCGCCGCCGGTCCTGAGCCTGCCCATGGCGCCGAGCGAGCCGTCGATCAGCCGGCCGTAAAGGTCGCGCAGCTCCAGTCCGAGCTGACGCTGGCCGAAAAACCAGGCCTCCGGATCGGGAGCGGCGTAGGAGGTCAGGTTGAGGATGCCGACATCGACCGCGGCGACCATCGCGTAGGCCTCGGTGCCGGCCGGCAGGCCGGCGACCGCGACCGGGATCGAGAGCGCCTGCCGCGGCTCCATCTTGCCGGGCGGCGAAAGGCTAACGTCGAGCTTTTTCGCGCCCGGGTCGACCTTCAGCCATTTGACACCGATGGCGCGGGCGGGCATGCGGGTCTCGCCGGCGTCGCCAGGACGGAAGAGCGTGGCGGTGACATAGGCGCCGGCGCCCCAGTCGGCGCCGACGGGAATGTCGATCGTCGCCCCCTCGGCGGGAATCGAGGCCGTGTGCACGGCGCGCAGCGTTTCGGAACCGACGGCGATCAAAAGCTCGCCGGCGAAGCGCGGCGAGACCTTCAAGCGGGCGGTCTCGCCGGCGGCATAGCTCTCCTTGTCGAGCGCGATCTCCAGCCCATCCGGCGTCTCGGTCGACGTCGCCTCGACGAACCAGCCGGCGTCGAACTCGACGCTGGTCGCCGGGCCGGCGGGATCGTCGGTGGAGACCTCCAGGCGGTAGCGGCCCCAGTCGACCGGCACGGCGATGTCGGCTTCACGCGCGGGGTCGGCGTCGACACGACCGCTGGCGACGGTGCTGGTGCTGGTCACCGGCTCGTAGGCCCAGGCGTTGCCGCTTCGATACCATTGGTAATTGCGCTCGACCTTGACCAGGCTCCAGGCGAGCCCGGCAAGCGCCTGGCGGTTGCCGTCGGGGTCGACGGCGATGACCTTGAAGGCGGCGCGGCCGCCCTGGGGGACCTCGTCGCCGGCGAATTCAGGCTTGACGCCGATCAGCAGCCCCTCGGGCCGAACCTCGATGTCCAGCGTGCGCTCGACGGCACGGCCAGCGCCCTCGCGCATGCGCACCGCGACCTCGGCGTTGAGCATGCGGGTGGTGGAGGGCAGCTGGTCGAGGCGGACCGGGAAGGTGGCCTTGCCGTCCGCGCCGACCGGCGGCAGGTCCTCGAGCGGCTGCCGGGTCGCCTCGCCCTCCTCCTCGTCGGCAAGGCCGAAGCGGTAGCCGGGGAAGCGCTCCCATTCGGTCGTCGTGGCGAGCGACACCTCGCCCTCCAGCGCCAGGCCGGCGGCCGGCGCGCCATAGAGGAAGCGACCGTCGACGGTGATATCGGCCGCCTCGCTGCGGGCGATCTCCTGGCGGTCGCTGGCGAGGTCGAACTCGATGCGGTCGGGCACGAAGTCCTCGACCAGGAACTTCGCCTCAGCCACCGCCGGCTGCTTGGGATCGGTGTGGATCGCCACCTGCCAGGTGCCGCGCATGGCGTTGGCCTCGAGCGGCAGCTCGACGCCATGGCCGCCGAGGGCGGCGCCGTCGCCGACGATGCGGCGGTCCTCGACGCCGTCGGGGCGGGTGAAGACGAAGGTGAGCGGCAGCCGTTCGACGGCCCGTGCGGCCTGATCGCGCGCCAGGGCGGCGACGTGCACGGTCTCTCCGGCGCGGTAGATGCCACGCTCCGTGTAGGCGAAGACGTCGAGCGCGCCTGGCGCGGCGCGCCCTTCGACGCCGCGATCGGTGAGATCGAAGCCGGCGCGCGTCATGTCGAGGAAGACGAAGTCGTCGCCGGCGCCGCGTGCCATGATGGCCGCCGGCGCCAGACCGCCATTGCCGCGCGTCAGGCCGGCCGTGAAGGTGGCGCGGCCATCGGCGTCGGTGGTGGCGGTGCCCAGCACCTCGTTGTTCCTGGCGACCAGGGAGAGCGCCACGCCGGGCAGCGGCCTGGCCGAGGACAGCGCGCGGGCGAAGACGCTGAGCCCGTCCTCGCCGGCATAGGTCGAGAGGCCGACGTCGGAGACCACGAACCACTGCGTGGCGCGCGTCTCCCACTCCTCGCGGCGGTCGTCGACGGGAGCTGCGGTGAGCAGGTAGACGCCGGGCTTGCGCTCTGGCAGTGCCTCGTCGACGGGGAAGGAGGTGGTGACCTCCTGGTTGAGGGTGCCGGCGATCGACAGCCGGCCCTCCCAGACGGGCTCGCCGAGCTGGTCGGCGACGTTGCCGATCTCATAGCTGTCGAGCTGGCGCAGGAACTGGTAGCCGGAGAGCAGCTGGGCGAGCGAGCGGTCGCCGACCCGGTAGAGCCTGACCGCCGCCTCGTCCATGTTAACGCTGACCAGCGGAATGCCGCGGCGGGCGGTGGCCGGGAGCACGAAGCTGTCGCCCGTGAAGCGGACGGACGGCGTCCGGTCGCGCACATAGACGTCGAGCTCAACCGGCGTCTCCAGCACCTCGCCGATTGCCGCCGGCAGGCCGGTGCGGAAGGCGATGCGGTAGCGCGCGCCATGGGCGAGGCCCTCGACGCAAATCTCCTTGTCCTTCGCCTCCACGGCCTTGGGCGCCTGGCCGTCGACGGTGACGAAGGGCGCGTAGTCGAGGCCGGACTTGACGAGCGGCTCGGAGAACTGGGCGCAGATGCGCGGCGCCGCGCTGTCGGCGTCGACCGTGTGCTCGACGACACGGAAACCCTTGCGGGCCTTGAGGTCGCGGAAATCGGCGGCGACCGCGGGCGCGCTCACCAGCGCCAGGCTGGCCTCGTAGGCCGACAAAGCGGGGCGGTAGAGGTCGCGGCGGTCGAGCGCCGCGGCCAGCACCGCTAGCGCCTCGGCACGCGACGGCGCGGTGCGCGTCAGCCGGTAGGCCTGCAGGGCTGCGGCGGCCGCCTCCTCGGCGAAGGCGGCGCGCTCGGCGTCGGACGACGGCTCGATGGCCAGCGCGGCCTGGGCAAGGCCGATCCACAGGTTCTGATCGTCGCGCGAGATGGCGAGGGCGGCCCGGTAGCTGTCGCGGGCGCTACGGCCGTCGCGTGTGCGAAGCGCCTGGTCACCGGCCTCGACGAGCGCTGCAAGGCCGCTTTCCGAGGGCGTCGCCGAGGTCACCGCGGCGCGCAGCCGGTTCAGCT
Organism: Mesorhizobium sp.; assembly: GCA_040510195.1. Taxonomy (GTDB): domain Bacteria; phylum Pseudomonadota; class Alphaproteobacteria; order Rhizobiales; family Rhizobiaceae; genus JBEVJK01. The sequence continues at coordinate 40,643 of JBEVJK010000009.1, forward strand.
CCTCGGCGGCAGCGGCGGGCAGGAAGGTGAGCTCGGCCGGCGCGCCGATGTCCGGGTCGCCGTCGACCGGCACGACCTTGCCGGCGACGGCGCCGGGGAAGGGCTTCAGCTGGTTATAGTCCGACTTCAAGAAGCACCAGCGGGCCTTGGTGTTGTAGGTGAAGGCGCGGCAGCCGCCATCGGCGAGGCAGGTCGCGCGGCAGTCCTCCAGCGACATGTTCTGCTCGGCCCTGAGGTCGAAGCCGAAATAGTCGGCATTGTCGGTGGTGACGATGCTGCGCGCCGGCCCGGCGGCCGCGGCCGCTGCGGCGACAGCGAGAAACGACAAGAAGAGCAGCGAGAGAGCTCGAGCCGCGCGCCATGTCATGGGGTTCCCTCCAGAGCCGCTCATCCGGGAGCTTGAGGGAAGCTCGTTTCAGGAAGGCTTGTCAACAAGCGGGGCGGCGCTGGCCTGGCCCAGCGGCGGCCGGGCAGCTGGCGCTGGCCAAGACGTGGCTAATGTCTCATTCCAATCGGCGCAGAAGTTTTCATTAAAGAATCTCTGACGCAGTAACAAATTTGCGTCAAGGTTGTCGCATTCGCGCGAACTGCCCACTGGGCAAAGTTGCACATTCCTCCCAAGCATGGCGTTTCCAGCCCCGCTTTGACAATGCGGAGCGGATGCGAAATGTTAAAAGGCAGAAAGCCATAAAATGGGAGTTGGTGATGACTTTTTACAAGAGTAACGGGGATCGGGTGCCTGATCACATCAAGGCCATGGCCGAAAGCGCCAAGGCCGGCAAGGTGGATCGGCGCGAGTTCCTGGCCCTGGCGAGCGTCTTCGGCGCCTCGACCGCGATGGCCTACGGAATGCTGGGCCTGGCGGCGCCGACCAAGGCGCTGGCGCAGGAAGAGCCCAAGAAGGGCGGCGTGCTGAAGGTCGCCATGTCGGTCAAGGATCCCAAGGATCCCCGCACGGCCGACTGGTCGGAGATCGCAAATGCCGAGCGGCAGATGCTCGAGCCCCTGGTCAAGTACACGCGCGAATACACCTTCGAGCCCTACCTGATCGAAAGCTGGGACGTCAACGACGACGCGACAGAGTATACTCTCCATATCCGTCCGGGCGTGACCTGGAACAATGGCGACGCCTTCACAGCCGACGACGTGATCTTCAACTTTACGCGTTGGTGCGACAAGAGCTCGGAAGGTAACTCGATGCCGGGCCGCATGGGCACGCTGGTCGACGAGAAGACGGGCAAGCTGCGCGAGGGCGCGATCACCAAGGTCGACGACAACACGGTCAAGCTCAGCCTGACCAAGTCCGACATCGCGCTGGTTCCCAATCTGTGCGACTATCCGGCGCTGGTCGTCCATCGCAGCTTCGACGAGACGGGCGCCAACTTCGTGCAGAACCCGATCGGCACCGGGCCGTTCGAACTGGTCTCCTACGACGTCGGCCAGAAGGTGGTCGTCAAGCGGCGCGAGAACGGCAAATGGTGGAATGGCGAGGCCTATCTCGACGGCGTCGAGTTCATCGACTACGGCACCGATCCGACGGCGATGGTTTCGGCCTTCGAGGCCGGCGAGGTGCAGACCAACCACGAGACCACGGCCGACTATGTCGCGATCCTCGACGGTCTCGGCCTCAACAAGTCGGAAGTGGTGACCGCCTCGACCATCGTGGCGCGCACCAACCTCAACAACAAGCCCTATGAAGACCAGAAGGTTCGCCAGGCGCTGCAGCTCGGCGTCGACAACGCCGTCGTCCTCCAGCTGGGCTACGGCAATGCCGGGACGCCGGCCGAGAACCACCATGTCTGCCCGATCCATCCGGAATATGCCGAGCTGCCCAAGGTGGCGCGCGATCCGGCCAAGGCAAAGGCGCTGATGGCGGAGGCCGGCCAGGCCGATTTCGAGCACGAGCTGATCACCGTCGACGAGGACTGGCACAAGAACACCGGCGACGCCATCGCCGCCCAGCTGCGCGACGCCGGCATCAAGGTGAAGCGCACTGTCATCCCAGGGTCGACCTTCTGGAACGACTGGACCAAGTATCCGTACTCCATGACCAACTGGAACATGCGGCCGCTCGGCATCCAGGTCGTGTCGATCGCCTACCGGACCGGCGAGGCGTGGAACGAGGCCGCCTATTCGAACAAGGACCTCGACGCCAAGATCGGCGAGGCGCTGTCGATCGCCGACGCCGAGAAGCGCAAGGGCCTGATGAAGGACATCGAGCAGATCCTGCAGGAATCCGGGATCATCGTGCAGCCCTACTGGCGCAAGCTCTACAACCATTCGGCGCCGTCGGTGAAGAACCACGGCATGCACCCGACCTTCGAGCACGACTTCGGCAAGGTCTGGCTCGACGAAAGCGCCTGATGCCGACGCGATCGAGAGAGGGGCCGCGGCCCCTCTCTCCTTCTTCTTCGAAGAGGGTATTCGACAGCTGACCCCAACCCGGCCGGCAGGGGACGAGCATGTTTGCTTTCATTCTGAGACGCCTGGGCACGATGGTGCTGACCATGCTGGTCCTCACCATGGTCGTGTTCTTCATGATCAACCTCGAGCCGAACCTGAAGAAGCTGGCGATCAGCCAGCTCGACATGCGCACGCCGGCGGACCAGCTGGAGAGCTGGCTGGTCAAGAACGGCTACCGGCAGAACTTCTTCGTCCGCTACGGGCAGTGGCTGGGGGTGGTCAAGAAGCAGCCCGTCGTCGACCCCGAGACCGGCAAGTCGGTGCCGCGCTTCAGCTTCTGCCAGGAGCCTTCGGAGCCCTATTACGGCGGCATCCTGCAAGGCGATTTCGGCTGCTCGACCAAGTTCAAGACCAAGGTGTCCAACAAGCTGTTCCCGGCGCTCGGCGCCACCGGCAAGCTGATGTTCTGGGTGATGGTCACCATGGTGCCGATCTCGCTGCTCATCGGCATCCTGGCCGGCATGCGGGAGGGCTCGCGCACCGACCGCACGCTGTCGGTCGCCTCGATCACCACCACGGCGACGCCCGAATACGTGTCGGGAGTGATCTTCACGGTGGTGTTCGCCTCCTGGCTGGGCTGGCTCAACGGCTCGGCCGCGAGCGCCACCGGGCAGGGCATCACCTTCTACAATTTCACGCTGCCGGTGATGACGATGGCCATCTACGGCATCGGCTACATCGCCCGCATGACGCGCGCCTCCATGGTGGAGGTGATGACCCAGCAATACATCCGCACGGCGCGGCTGAAGGGCCTGTCGTTCGGCAACGTGGTCGTCAAGCATGCGCTGCGCAACGCGCTGATCGCGCCGTTCACGGTGATCATGCTGCAGTTTCCCTGGCTGCTCACCGGCGTGGTCATCGTCGAGACGATGTTCCGCTACCAGGGCTTCGGCTTCACGCTGGTGGAGGCGGCCGGCAACAACGACATCGACCTTCTGCTCGGCTGCTCGCTGATCTCGGTGGCGGTGGTGCTGACCACGCAGCTGATCTCCGACGTCGGCTACGCCTACCTCAATCCCCGCATCAGAGTTCAATAGGAGCGCGGGCGGATGCCAATCGAGTCTATCGGCGCCTTCCAGATCATTCTCGGCGTGCTGGCACGTTTCTGGCCGGTGTGGGTGTCGCTGATCGTCGTGCTCGGCGCCAGCTACGGCTATCGCAAGCGTCTGGGGCTCTACGGACATCTCTTCGATACGGCGGTCGGCATCGCCGGCGTCGCCATCTGCCTGTTCTGGCTGTTCACGGCGATCTTCGCCTCGACCATCGCGCCGTTCGACCCGCTGGCGCAGGTGCCGATCATGAAGGACGCGCTGCCCGGCGCCATCGAACCGGGTTCCGGCAGCGTCTACCTGTTCGGTGGCGACAAGCTGGCGCGCGACGTCTTCAGCCGCATGGTCTACGGCAGCCAGACCGTGCTGATCATCGCCCCGGCGGCGACCGCCTTCGCCATCATGGTCGGCACCACGCTCGGTCTGCCGGCCGGCTATTATGGCGGCCGGGTGGACACGGTGCTGTCGTTCCTCGCCAATCTGGTGCTCGCCTTCCCCGTCATCCTCCTGTTCTACCTGCTGGTGACGCCCGGCATCATGGACACGCCGATCCCCTACGGGCTGGCGGGGCTGTTCTTCGTGTTCCCGATCATCTTCTTCGCGACGCTTTTCACGACGCGGTTCCGGAACCGGCCGCAGATGCTGGCCGTGCAGCTTATCCTGACCTTTGTCATCGGCGGCTGGATCTATGCCGGCCTGGTGTTCGACGCCGATCCGCTGGGCATCATCTCGATCGACCCCAACCAGCTGAACATCTTCGTCGCCGTGGTGTTCGCGTCGAGCCCCGGCGTGTTCCGGATCGTGCGCGGGCTGACCATGGACATCAAGACGCGCGACTATGTGGCGGCGGCGCAGACGCGCGGTGAGAGCCCATGGTACATCATGCTGTGGGAGATCCTGCCCAATGCGCGAGGTCCGCTGATCGTCGATGCCTGCCTGCGCATCGGCTACACGACGATCCTGCTCGGCACGCTCGGCTATTTCGGGCTCGGCCTGGCGCCGGAGAGCCCGGACTGGGGCACGGCGATCAAGGATGCCAGCCGGTTGCTGCGCTCGTTCATCCATCCGGCCCTGCCGCCGACGATTGCGCTGATGAGCTTCGTGCTCGGGCTCAATCTTTTGGCCGATGCGCTGCGCGAGCAGTCGATGAAAGACTGAGGAGGTTTCTCCCATGAACGAAGCGGTCAGGACCCCCGGCCAGCCGATTCTCGAAATCGAGAACCTGTCGATCTCCTTCTTCACGCGGCGCGGCGAGATCCCGGCCGTGATGGACTTCTCCTGCTCGGTGATGCCGGGCGAGGCGATGGGCATCGTCGGCGAATCCGGCTGCGGCAAGTCGACGGTGTCGCTCGGCATCATGCGCGACCTCTCCAACGTCGGGAAGATCGTCGGCGGCCGCATCAAGTTCCAGGGCCGCGACATGGGCGAGATGTCGGACGAGGAGCTCCGGCAGATCCGCGGCAACAAGATCGCCATGATCTACCAGGAGCCGATGGCCAGCCTGAACCCGGCGATGAAGATCGGCCAGCAGCTGATGGAAGTGCCGCTGATCCATGAGAAGGTGTCGCGCGAGGAGGCCTACAAGCGCTCGCTGGAACTGGTGACCGCGGTGCGGCTGCCCGATCCGGAGCGGATGATGCGCTCCTATCCCCACCAGCTGTCCGGCGGCCAGCAGCAGCGCATCGTGATTGCCATGGCGCTGCTCTCCAAGCCAGCGCTGCTCCTCCTCGACGAGCCGACCACGGCGCTGGACGTGACCGTGGAGGCCGGCATCGTGCAGCTGGTCAAGGACCTCGGCAAGCGGTTCGGCACCTCGATGGTGTTCGTCTCGCACAATCTCGGGCTGATCCTGGAGACCTGCGACCGCATCACGGTGATGTATTCGGGCGAGGCGGTGGAGACGGGCACGGTCAAGGACGTCTTCGACCGGATGCGCCACCCCTATACGCAAGGGCTGTTCCGCTCCATCCCGCTGCCCGGCGCCGACAAGAATTCGCGGCCGCTGATCGCCATCCCCGGCCAGCTGCCGCTGCCCCACGAGCGACCCAAGGGCTGCAATTTCGGGCCGCGCTGCCAGCATTTCGTCAAGGGCGTCTGCGACGCGGCGGAGATCCCGATGATCGCGGTGCCCGGCCACGACCATCATCACAGCCGGTGCGTGCGCTTCGAGGAGATCGACTGGACGGCGCTGCCGCCAGGTGCCGACCGGGTCAAGGAGCCGGTCAAGCCCGGCGCGCCGGTGCTCAAGATCAACGACCTCAGGAAATACTACAAGGTTGCCGCCAACGAGATCTTCGGCGGCGGCGAGGGCCGCGTCGTCAAGGCCAACGAGACGATCAGCTTCGAGGCACGCGAGGCCGAGACAGTGGCGATCGTCGGCGAATCCGGCTGCGGCAAGTCGACGCTCGCCAAGGTGCTGCTCGGGCTGGAGACGGCGTCGTCCGGCGAGGTCACGCTGGGCAACACGGACATCCAGTCGACGCCGATCGAGAAACGCGACGTCGAGACCATCTCGTCGATCCAGATGGTGTTCCAGAACCCGTTCGACACGCTCAACCCGAGCCATACCGTCGGATCGCAGATCGTCCGCACGCTGGAGAAGTTCAAGGTCGGCAACACGGTGGCCGAGCGCAAGCAGCGGATGTTCGAGCTGCTCGACCTGGTCAAGCTGCCGCGCGCCTTCGCGCAGCGCATGCCGCGCCAGCTGTCGGGCGGGCAGAAGCAGCGCATCGGCGTGGCCCGGGCGTTCGCCGGCCATGCCAAGGTGGTGGTCGCCGACGAGCCGGTCTCGGCGCTGGACGTGTCCGTCCAGGCCGCCGTCACCGAGCTTTTGATGGACATCCAGCGGCAGTCGAAGATGACCATGCTGTTCATCAGCCACGATTTGTCGGTGGTGCGCTACATCGCCGACCGCGTGGTGGTCATGTATCTCGGCTACATCGTCGAGCAGGGGACAACCGATCAGATCTTCTCGCCGCCCTACCATCCCTATACGGAGGCGCTCTTGTCGGCGATCCCGATCGCCGACACCAGCGTGGTCAAGAAGCACATCGTGCTGGAAGGCGACATCCCGTCGGCGATGAACCCGCCGACCGGCTGCCCGTTCCAGACGCGTTGCCGCTACAAGCACCTGGTGCCGGAGGGGCTGTGCGAAAAGGAAGTGCCGCCGCTCCGCGAGCTCGGCCACGGCCATAAGAGCCTGTGCTGGCTCCCCGACGAAGTGCTCGCCACCATGGAGCCGGTGATCAGCTTCGCGGGTGGCGCGACCGAGCCGCCGCACGACATCGTGCCGGAGGATGCCGGTGCACCGCTGCCTTTCGGCACGCAGCCGCGGCCGACCGCGCCGCCCAAGCGCAAAGTCGCGTCGCGAGCCGCCGGCGAGGCCGCCGGCCGCGCCGAGGAGGCCGCCCAGGACGCCGCCACGCGGCGCGCCGAGGCACCGGGCATCGCTCAGCCAGGGGCCGCCACGCCTGCAAGTGCCGCGCTGCCGATCGAGCCGCTGACGCCGGTGGGCGATGGACGGCAAGCAGCGAGCGCCGAGGTCGAGCCGGCCGTCGGACGCCCGCGCGCCGCCCGCCCGGCGGCGCGGGTGCCGGTCGGCGAGACACCGGCCATGGACCGCCCGACCGGCCTGCCGCGGCCGGAGCGGCCGGACGAACTGCAGCTGATCTCCGGCATCGGCCCGCGGATCGAGGGGCAGCTCAACGCGCTCGGCATCCACACCTTCGCGCAGATCGCCGGCTGGACCGACGCCGAGCGCGCCTGGGTCGACAACCATCTGCGTTTCAGGGGCCGCATCGCGCGCGAGGAATGGGTGCGGCAGGCCGAGGCGCTGGCGAGAGGCGGCAAGGCCGAATACATCCGCGTGTTCGGCAGGTCGCCGCGTTGAGGCGAGGAAGCGTTATCAGAATTGCGGCATAGGATGCCGTTATCCTGACGCGCGTCTGCGAAATGTGACGCCAGGGCTAAAATCACGTCCGCACGTGACGATTTCCCGACAGAGCCTGCCGGCGGTCGGCGTCACTCTTGCCGGATGAATAGCGATCGCAGACGACGCAGCGCCGAGAGGGATAGAGCGAGGGGCGGGGGAGCCCTGCCGCAGCTGCCGCTCAGACGGGTTCGCAACCCCTATCCGCCGATGCAGATGCTGTCGGCCGACCAGGTCGAGGCGATCCACGAGGCCTCGCTCCACATCCTGGAAAATCTCGGCATCGAGGTCATGAGCGCGCGGGCGCTGACGCTCTTCAAGCGGGCCGGTGCCACCATCGACGAGGCCGCGCAGACCGTGCGGCTCGACCGCGGGCTGGTGGCGGAGGCGTTGAAGACGGCACCCGCCGCCTACACGCTCACGCCGCGCAATCCGCAGCGGACCGTCCATCTCGGCGGCGACACGATCAACTTCACGCTCGTCGCGGGGCCGCCCAACGTGCATGACCGCGAGCGCGGCAGGCGGGCGGGGAATCTCGCCGACTATCGCGACCTGGTGCGGCTGGCGCAGCATTTCAATGCCATCCACATGCTCGGCAACCAGGTGTGCGCGCCGATCGAGCTGCCGGCCAATTCGCGCCATCTCGACACCTATCTGGCCAACCTGACGCTGACCGACAAGAGCTTCCACGTTTCGGCGATCGGCCGCGGCCGGGCGCTCGACGGCATCCGCATGATGGCGATCGCCCGCGGCATGAGCCTGGAGGAGATGGCGGGCGATCCAGGCGTCACCACGATCATCTCGGTCAACTCGCCGCGCCGTTTCGACGACATGATGGCCGAAGGGCTGATGACCATGGCCGAGCACGGCCAGTCGGTGGCAGTGACGCCGTTCACCCTGATGGGCGCGATGAGCCCGGTGACGCTGGCCGGCGCGCTGGCGCAGCAGAACGCCGAAGCGCTCGCCGGCATCGTGCTGACGCAGCTGGTGCGGCCGGGGGCGCCGGTGATGTACGGCGCCTTCACCTCCAACGTCGACATGCGCTCGGGCGCGCCCGCCTTCGGCACCCCGGAGAACACCAAGGCCAACGTCGCCTCGGGGCAGCTCGCGCGCCGCTATGACCTGCCGTACAGGACGACGCCGGGATCGGCCTCGAACGCGGCCGACGCGCAAGGCGCCTGGGAGACGATGATGGCGCTGTGGGGCGCCGTGCTCGGCCACGGCAACCTCGTCTATCATGCCGCCGGCTGGCAGGAGGGCGGGCTGACGGCGTCGTTCGAGAAGCTGATCCTCGACGTCGAGATGCTGCAGCACATGATGGCGTTCCTCGAGCCGATCAAGGTCGACGAAGGCGAGCTGGCGCTGGATGCGCTGGGGCGGGTGCCGACGGGGGGCCATTTCTTCGGCGACCCCCACACGCTGGCGCGCTACGCCACCGCCTTCTACCAGCCGCTCGTCTCCAACTGGCAGAACTACGAGAGCTGGGACGAGGCGGGAGGGCTCGACGCCACGCGGCGCGCCACGGCCGTCTGGAAGAAGGCGCTCGAGGACTATGTCGAGCCGCAGCTGGAGCCGGACGTGCGGGAGGCGCTGGAAGCCTATGTGGCCAGGCGCAAGGAGGAGATCGGAGCGGACGAGCCTTGAGCGCGGCCGAGCCCGATCATCACGTCTTGAATCAAGCGCCTCGCGAAGCGATTCTCCGGGCGGCTGCAACCCATTGACGGAACGAGACAAACCATGAAGACGCATGCGCGTGTGGTGGTGATCGGCGGCGGTGTGGTCGGCTGCTCGGTGCTTTATCATCTGGCGCGCGCCGGCTGGACGGATGCGATCCTCCTGGAGCGCAGCGAGCTCACCTCCGGTTCGACCTGGCACGCAGCAGGCGGCATGCACACGGTGAACGGCGACCCCAACGTCGCCAAGCTGCAGAAATACACGATCGGCCTCTACAAGGAGATCGAGGCGCTGTCCGGACAGGCGACGGGCGTGCACCTGACCGGCGGCGTCATGCTGGCAGCCACCCGGGCGCGGCTCGACTGGCTGCACAGCATGGCCGCCAAAGGCCGCTACCTCGGCATCGAGCTGGAAGAAATCTCCGCCAAGGAGGCGGGGCAGATCATGCCGCTGCTCGACCCATCGCAGTTCGTCGGAGCGGTGCGAACCGAAGTCGACGGGCATCTCGACCCGTCCGGCGTCACCCACGCCTATGCCAAGGCGGCGCGCAAGCTGGGCGCCGAGGTCGAGCGCTTCACCAAGGTCGAGGCGATCGAGCGGCGACCAGACGGGCTGTGGCGGGTGTCGACCGCCAAGGGCGACATCGTCGCCGAGCATGTGGTCAACGCCGCCGGGTTATGGGCGCGCGAGGTCGGCCGCATGGTCGGGCTGGAGCTGCCGGTGCTCGCCATGGAGCACATGTACCTGATCACCGAGGACATGCCCGAGGTGGCGGAGTGGAACGCCAGGACCGGCACCGAGGTCATCCATGCCATCGACTTCGACGGCGAGCTCTATTTGCGCCAGGAGCGCGGCGGCATGCTGATGGGCACCTACGAGAAGGCCGGCAAGGCGTGGTCCGAGCGAGCCACGCCCTGGGATTTCGGCCACGAGCTTCTGGAACCCGACCTCGACCGCATCGCGCCTTCGCTGGAGGTCGGCTTCCGACATTTTCCGGCCTTCCAGAACACCGGGATCCGGCAGATCATCAACGGCCCCTTCACCTTCGCGCCCGACGGCAACCCGCTGGTCGGCCCAGTGCGCGGCCTGCCCGGCTTCTGGGTCGCTTGCGGCGTGATGGCCGGCTTCTCGCAAGGCGGCGGGGTGGGGCTGTCTATCGCCAACTGGATGATGGACGGCGATCCCGGGGCCGACATCTTCGCCATGGACATCGCCCGCTACGGCGACTGGGCGTCCATGGCCTACACCAACGCCAAGGTGCGCGAGAACTATTCGCGGCGCTTCTCGATCCGCTTCCCGAACGAGGAGCTGCCGGCCGGGCGGCCGTTCAAGACGACGCCGATCTACGACCTGCTCAGCAGCCGAGGCGCGCAATGGGGCGTTGCCTTCGGGCTCGAGGTGCCGCTGTGGTTCGCGCCGCAGGGGGTGAAGGACGCCTTCTCCTGGCGCCGCTCGACCGACTTCGCCCATATCGCGGAGGAGGTGCGCGCGGTGCGCGAGCGGGTCGGGCTCGCCGAGATCTCCAGCTTCGCCAAGTACCGTGTCAGCGGCGAGGGGGCCGCCGCCTGGCTCGACCGCATCCTCGCCTGCCGCCTGCCGGCGCCTGGGCGCATGACGCTCGCCCCCATGCTCAAAGAGGACGGGCGGCTGATCGGCGACTTCACGCTCGCCAACCCCGGCGACGGCAGCTTCTTCATCGCCGGGTCGGGCGTGGCGGAGCAGTTTCACATGCGTTGGTTCGAGGCGCATTTGCCGACCGACGGCACGGTCGCCGTCGAGGCGCTCGGCCTGCGGCTTTGCGGCCTCGGCATCGCGGGGCCACGGGCCAGGGAGCTGCTCGCCGCCGTCACCCTCGACGACGTGTCGAACGCGGCGTTCCCCTTCATGGACATCAAGCGCATGGATATCGGCATGGCGCCCTGCCTGGTCGGCCGCGTCAGCTACACGGGCGACCTGGGCTACGAGATCTGGATGACGCCCGAGGTTCAGCGCCATGTCTACGAGGCCTTGACGGCTGCCGGCGAGCCGCTCGGCCTCGGCCTCTTCGGCGGCCGCGCGATGAACGCTCTTCGGCTGGAGAAGAACTACGGGTCGTGGGCGCGCGAGTACCGACCGATCTACGGGCCCGTCGAGGCCGGGCTCGACCGCTTCGTCGCCCATGGCAAGGCGGCCGACTTCATCGGCAAGGCAGCGGCGCTGGCCGAGCGGGAGGCGGGCGGGGCGCTCAGGCTCCGCGCCTTCGTGGTGGAGGCCGAGGATGCCGACGTCATCGGCGACGAGCCGATCTGGCACGCGGGCGAAGTGCGCGGCTGGGTGACGTCCGGAGGCTTCGCCCACCATGCCGGGCTGTCGATGGCGATGGGCTATGTGCCGAAGGAAATCGCCGACAGCGACGAGGGGTTCGAGATCGAGATCCTGGGGCGTCGCGTCAGGGCACGGGTGCAGGCCGCGCCGCTGTTCGACGCCAACCAGCAAAGGCTGCGCGGCTGAAGCATAACTTGAGTATGATAGTCCACTTATTGACAAGGCTTATCAATGGCTTAGTCAGAATTTGACCGATTGATAAAAAAACAAACTGTGCTAGCCTTCCCCAAAACAGAACATTGGGGAACCGGGTCCGATGGCCGAAGGTCAGTTCAAGCAAGGCATTGCTGGGGCGCGGCTTTCGCCGGCCCAATACGGGGAGAACTTTTCCGATCTGCACCCGCCTCTCGATCATCACGAGGCGCTGGTCGAGGCCGACCGCTGTTATTTCTGTTATGACGCGCCCTGCATGCAGGCGTGCCCGACCTCGATCGACATCCCGCTGTTCATCCGCCAGATCGCCACCGGCAACCCGATCGGTTCGGCGAAGACGATCTTCGACCAGAACATCCTCGGCGGCATGTGCGCGCGCGTCTGCCCGACCGAGACGCTGTGCGAGGAGGTCTGCGTGCGCGAGACGGCCGAGGGCAAGCCGGTGCAGATCGGCCGGCTGCAGCGCTTCGCCACCGATACGGCGATGAGCCAGGGCAAGCAGTTCTACGAGCGCGCCCCGTCGACCGGCAAGCGCGTCGCGGTGGCGGGCGCCGGCCCGGCCGGGCTTGCGGCGGCGCATCGGCTGGCGCGCCATGGGCACGAGGTGGTGGTGTTCGAGGCGCGCGAAAAGCCCGGCGGGCTCAACGAATACGGCATCGCCGCCTACAAGACCACGGACGACTTTGCCGCTGCGGAGGTCGACTACGTGACGGCGATCGGCGGGATCTCGATCGTCAACGGCAAGGCGCTCGGCGCCGACGTCCATCTCGCCGACCTCATCGCCGATTACGATGCGGTGTTCCTTGGCCTCGGGCTCGCTGGGGTCAACGCGATGCGAGCCGAGGGCGAGCTAGCGACCTACGGCGTGGAGAACGCGGTGGACTTCATTGCCGCGCTGAGGCAGGCGCCCGACCTGTCGGCGCTCGAGATCGGCCGGCGGGTGGTGGTCATCGGCGGCGGCATGACGGCGATCGACGCCGGCGTGCAGGCCAAGCTTCTCGGGGCCGAGGAGGTGACGATCTGCTACCGGCGAGGCAAGGAGCAAATGAACGCCTCGGAGTTCGAGCAGGACCTGGCCACCTCCAAGGGGGTGACAATCCGCCACTGGCTGGCGCCGCAGAAAGTGCTGGCCGAGGAGGGCAGCGTGGTGGGCATCGCGCTCGACTACACGCGGCAGGAGGACGGACGCCTGACGACGACGGGGGAGACGCTGACGATTGCCTGCGATCAGGTGTTCAGGGCCGTCGGCCAGGCATTCGAGCCGGGCGTGCTCAACGGCGGCGGGCCGGCGCTGGCCTTGGAGGGCGGGCGCATCAAGGTCGACGACGAGGGGCGCACCTCGCATCCCAGGGTCTGGGCCGGCGGCGACTGCGTCTTCGGCGGCGAAGACCTGACGGTGGCGGGGGTCGCCCAGGGGCGCGACGCCGCCGAGAGCATCCACCGGGCACTCACGCTCGACGGGAGGGCATGAGCATGGCAGACATCCGCAACGACTTCGTCGGCATCAAATCGCCCAACCCCTTCTGGCTGGCCTCGGCGCCGCCGACCGACAAGGCCTACAACGTCATACGGGCGTTCAGGGCAGGCTGGGGCGGCGTCGTCTGGAAGACGCTCGGCGAGGAGGGGCCGCCCATCGTCAACGTGAACGGGCCGCGCTACGGGGCCATCTGGGGCGCAGACCGCCGGCTTCTCGGCCTCAACAACATCGAGCTGATCACCGATCGCGAACTGCAGATCAACCTGCAGGAAATCAAGCAGGTCAAGCGAGACTGGCCCGACCGGGCGCTGGTGGTGTCGCTGATGGTGCCCTGCGAGGAGGAAGCCTGGAAGGCGATCCTGCCGGTGGTCGAGGACACCGGGGCGGACGGCATCGAGCTCAATTTCGGCTGCCCGCACGGCATGTCGGAACGCGGCATGGGCTCGGCGGTCGGCCAGGTGCCGGAATATATCGAGATGGTGGTGCGCTGGTGCAAGCAGAACACGCGCATGCCGGTGATCACCAAGCTGACGCCCAACATCACAGACATTCGCCGCCCGGCGCGGGCGGCGCATGCCGGCGGCACGGACGCGGTGAGCCTGATCAACACGATCAGCTCGATCACCGCGGTCAATCTCGACACCTTCTCGCCGGAGCCTTCGATCGACGGCAAGGGCTCGCATGGCGGCTATTGCGGCCCGGCGGTCAAGCCGATCGCCATGAACATGGTGGCCGAGATCGCCCGCGATCCGGAAACGCGCGGCCTGCCGATCTCCGGCATCGGCGGCATCACCACCTGGCGCGACGCGGCTGAGTTCCTGGCGCTCGGCGCCGGCAACGTGCAGGTCTGCACGGCGGCGATGACCTATGGCTTCAAGATCGTGCAGGAGATGATCGAGGGGCTGAAGAGCTGGATGGACGCCAAAGGCCACGCATCGCTGTCCGACATCGTCGGGCGGGCGACGCCCAACGTGACCGACTGGCAGTACCTCAACCTCAACTACGTCGCCAAGGCGCGGATCGATCAGGAGCTCTGCATCAAATGCGGCCGCTGCCACATCGCCTGCGAGGACACCTCGCACCAGGCGATCACCAACCTGGTCGACGGGATGCGCCATTTCGAGGTGATCGACGAGGAGTGCGTGGGCTGCAATCTGTGCGTCAACGTCTGCCCGGTCGACAGCTGCATCACCATGGTGCCGCTGGCGGCCGGGGTGATCGACGAGCGCACCGGCAAGCCGGTGTCGCCGGTCTACGCCAACTGGACCACGCACCCGAACAACCCGATGGCCAAGGTGGCGGCTGAGTAGCCGCCGCCTGCCCTCAGGCGGGCTTGGTGTCGATGAACATCAGGTCGACGCCGCCATCGGCGAAGTTGGAGAGGTCGCCGGCGGCCGCCTGGCCGTCGGGCGTGCCGATCGCCGCCTTGATGGCGTCGACGGAATCGAAATGCAGCAGCGCCACGAGGTGGATGTTGGACGGGCCCTCGGGACCGGCCACGGTGCCGTCGCTGATCTCGTAGCGCCTGAGGCCCGGAATCTTCTTGGCGAGAGGCACATGGGTCTCGCGGTAGTAGCGGTCGAAGGCCGCCTTGTCCTTGGGTGTCCTGTAGAGCGCAAGCAAGATGGCCATCCGGTCCTCCCTCCATGAGTGCCCAGCGCACCATGGCCGATCCGGAAGCTGGCTTGAACCCGGACGAAAGTCGGCTTGCGCTCGCCCGTCAGTCCGGGCGCGGCGAGAGGCCTTTGACGAACAGGCTCTCCAGGAAGCGGGCAGCGTCCTCGAACCGCCCTTCGCCGCCACGGTCGGGGCCCAGCACGGCCCGCACCTGGACGTCGAAATCCGCATAATGCTGGGTGGTCGCCCAGATCGAGAAGATCAGGTGGAACGGATCGGTGCGGGCGATCCCGCCGGCGCGCATCCAGCCGCGGATCACGTCGACCTTCTCGTCCACCAGGGCTCTCAGCTCGCCCTCCAGCATGGGCATGATGCGCGGCGCGCCCTGCAGGATCTCGTTGGCGAACAGCCGGCTCTCGCGCGGGTAGTCGCGGGCCATCTCCAGCTTGCGGCGGATGTAGCCGCGCAGCTCGGTCATCGGGTCGCCAATGTCGTCGAGCTCGCGCAGCGGCGCCAGCCAAGTCTCCAGCAGGCGCTTGATGAGCGTCGCGTGGATGTCCTCCTTGCGGCGAAAATAGTAGAGCAGGTTCGGCTTCGACATGCCCGCCGCCTCGGCGATCTGGTCGATCGTCGAGCCGCGGAAGCCATGCGCGGAGAACACCTCCAGCGCCGCCTCCAGGATGAGCTCGCGCTTCTCCGTCTGGATGCGCGTGCGTCGGGGTCGGGCGGTCTCGACGGTCATGTCAGGCAAAGCGAGAACGGGTTGGCGAAGGCATCTGGACCAATCGTCTGGACCAGCCCTTCCGCCGCTGTGGCGCGCCCGCGAACACCTTCATTTGCCTACTATTTCCTTGACCGCCATGGTGGCGGTGCTAATTTTTGCCAACCGGTCAAAATTTGCGTAGCACGATACGTTACTAAGACCAAGCGTTGGCCGCACGACAAAGGTTGATGAGGAAGCTTGGTCATGTCGAACCGTCTCAAAGTCACGCCCAACGATCTCAGCGCGTTCTGGATGCCGTTCACGGCGAACCGGCAGTTCAAGCAGGCGCCGCGCATGTTCGCCTCGGCCAAGGACATGCACTACACGACGACCGACGGCCGCAAGGTGCTCGACGGCACGGCGGGGCTGTGGTGCGTCAATGCCGGGCATTGCCGACCCAAAATCACGGAGGCGATCCAGCACCAGGCGGCCGAGCTCGACTATGCGCCGGCATTCCAGATGGGCCACCCCCTGGTGTTCGAGTTCGCCAACCGGCTGGTCGACATCGCCCCCAAGGGGCTCGACCACGTCTTCTTCACCAATTCCGGCTCCGAATCGGTCGAGACGGCGCTCAAGATCGCGCTCGCCTACCAGCGGGCGCGCGGCGAAGGCAGCCGGTTCCGGCTGATCGGACGCGAGCGCGGCTATCATGGGGTCAATTTCGGCGGCATCTCGGTGGGCGGCATCGTCGCTAACCGCAAGATGTTCGGCACGCTGCTGACCGGCGTCGATCACATGCCGCACACGCACCTGCCGGCCAAGAACGCCTTCAGCCGGGGCGAGCCCGAGCATGGCGCGGAGCTGGCGTCGGAGCTCGAGCGGATCGTGACGCTGCACGATGCCTCGACCATCGCGGCGGTCATCGTCGAGCCGGTGGCGGGCTCGACCGGCGTGCTGGTCCCGCCCAAGGGCTATCTGAAGAAGCTCAGGGAGATTTGCGACAAGCACGGCATCCTGCTCATCTTCGACGAGGTGATCACCGGCTTCGGACGCCTCGGAACGCCGTTTGCGGCCGACTATTTCGATGTGCTGCCCGACATCATGACGACCGCCAAGGGCGTCACCAACGGGGTGATCCCGATGGGTGCGGTGTTCGTGAAGAAGGAGATCCACGACGCCTTCATGAACGGACCCGAGCATCTGATCGAGTTCTTCCACGGCTACACCTATTCCGGCAATCCGATCGCCTGCGCCGCCGGCATGGGGACGCTCGACACCTACCGGGAGGAGGGGCTGTTGACCCGCGGGGCGGAGCTCGCCGGGCATTTCGAGGAGGCGCTGCACTCGCTGAAGGGCGAGCCGCACGTCATCGACATCCGCAACATCGGGCTGGTCGGCGCGATCGAGCTTGAGCCGATCCCCGGACAGCCGTCGAAACGGGCGTTCTCGGCCTTCGTCAAGGCATTCGAGCGCGGCGCGCTGATCCGCACCACCGGCGACATCATCGCGCTGTCGCCGCCGCTGATCATCACCAAAGGGCAGATCGACGAGCTGATCGACCATGTCCGCGAGGTGCTGAGGATGGTGGACTGAGGCCATGGCGCGGCCGCAGGCCAGGTGAAACTGAAGGGCTGAGGAGCGAAACACATGGCGGCCCCCGGCGAGAATCTGCGAATCAATTCAGACCGTTTGTGGGATTCCATCATGGAGATGGCGAAGATCGGTCCGGGCGTGGCGGGCGGCAACAATCGCCAGACGCTCACCGATTCCGACGGCGAGGGGCGCCATCTCTTCAAGCGCTGGTGCGACGCGGCGGGCCTCGAAATGGGCGTCGACCAGATGGGCACCATGTTCGCCCGGCGCGAGGGGACCGACCCGCAAGCGCTGCCGGTCTATGTCGGCAGCCACCTCGACACGCAGCCGACCGGCGGCAAATATGACGGGGTGCTCGGGGTGCTGGGCGGGCTGGAGGTGATCCGCTCGCTCAACGATCTCGGCATCAAGACCCGGCATCCGATCGTCGTCACCAACTGGACCAACGAGGAAGGCACCCGCTTCGCGCCGGCCATGCTGGCGTCGGGCGTGTTCGCGGGAGTGCACGAACAGGACTGGGCCTATGACCG
>JBEVJK010000010.1:0-5888 GCA_040510195.1 Mesorhizobium sp.
GACGTCGAGCCAGGGAGCTCTTCATGAAGCCCGTCGCGATCGCTACCGCCGCGTTCCCGGCCTCCCGCAAGGTGCATCGGCAGGGGCGCCTGCATCCCGACATCCGCGTCCCGATGCGAGAGGTCGAGCTTCATCCCAGTGCATTGGAGCCGCCGGTCACGCTCTACGACAGTTCGGGGCCGTACACCGACCCCGAAGTCGCCATCGACATCGACAAGGGGCTTCCGCGCCCTCGCGCGCGGGCGATCCTGGCCCGCGGCGACGTTTCATTCTCCGACCGGGCGACGGCGGAGCGCGGCGACAGGCCGCGGCCGCTCAGGGCGCGGACCGACGCGGCGGTCACCCAGATCGCCTATGCCAGAAGGGGCATCGTCACGCCCGAGATGGAGTTCGTCGCTATCCGCGAGAATCTGGGGCGCGAACGGCTCCTCGCCGCCGAAAGGCGCGACGGGGAAAGCTTCGGCGCCGCCATCCCCGACATCGTCACGCCCGACTTCGTGCGCGCCGAGGTGGCGCGCGGCCGGGCGATCATCCCCTGCAACGTCAACCATCCGGAGCTCGAGCCGATGATCATCGGCCGCAACTTCCTGGTGAAGGTCAACGCCAATATCGGCAATTCGGCCGTGACCTCGTCGATGGCCGAGGAGGTCGACAAGTTGGTGTGGGCGATCCGCTGGGGCGCCGATACCGTGATGGACCTGTCCACGGGCCGCAACATCCGCGAGACCCGCGAGTGGATCGTCCGCAACGCTCCGGTGCCGATCGGCACGGTGCCGATCTACGAAGCGCTGGAGAAGGTCGGCGGGGCGGCCGAGGAGCTCACCTGGGAGACCTTCCGCGACACGCTGATCGAGCAGGCCGAGCAGGGCGTCGACTATTTCACCATCCATGCCGGCGTGCGGCTCGCCCACATCCCGCTCGCCGCGGAGCGCGTGACGGGCATCGTCAGCCGCGGCGGTGCGATCGTCGCCGCCTGGTGCCTCGCCCACCGCCGCGAGAGCTTCGTGTTCGAACGCTTTGCGGAGATCTGCGACATCGCACGCGCCTACGACGTCGCGCTGTCGCTCGGCGACGGGCTGCGCCCCGGCTCCATCGCCGACGCCAACGATGCGGCGCAGTTCGCGGAGCTCGCGACGCTCGGCGAGCTGACGCAGGTCGCCTGGGCAAAGGACTGCCAGGTGATGGTCGAGGGGCCTGGCCACGTGCCCATGCACAAGATCAAAGACAACATGGAGCGGCAGCTCGAAACCTGCGGCGAGGCGCCGTTCTACACGCTCGGACCGCTGACCACCGACATCGCGCCGGGCTACGACCACATCACCAGCGGCATCGGCGCCGCCATGATCGGCTGGTTCGGCACCGCCATGCTCTGCTACGTCACGCCCAAGGAGCATCTCGGCCTGCCCAACCGCGACGACGTCAAGACCGGGGTCGTCGCCTACAAGATCGCCGCCCACGCCGCCGACCTTGCGAAAGGTCACCCGGCCGCGAGGGCGCGCGACGATGCGCTGTCGCGGGCGCGCTTCGCGTTTCGCTGGGAGGACCAGTTCAACCTGTCGCTCGACCCCGACACGGCGCGCGCCTTCCACGACGAGACGCTGCCGAAGGAAGCGCACAAGCGGGCGCATTTCTGCTCGATGTGCGGCCCGAAATTCTGCTCGATGAAGATCTCCCAGGACATTCGCGCGGCTGCCGCCGAGCCGGCTCTGCCATGAAGGTGCTGGTCAAGGGAGCCGGCGTGGCGGGGCTTGCGGTCGCCCACGAGCTCGCCCGGCGCGCCGCGGCGGTGGCGGTGGTGGATACGAGGCGCCGCATGGACGAGACCGCCTCGTGGGTGGCGGGCGGCATGCTGGCGCCGTGCTGCGAGAGCGAAACCGCCGGCGAGGCCGTCCTGGACCTCGGGCGAGGCGCCGCCGACTGGTGGGAGAGAACGCTGCCCGGAAGCGTCGCACGCAAGGGGACGCTGGTCGTCAGCCCGGGGCGCGACAGCTGCGAGCTCGACCGCTTCGCGGGCCGCGCCCGCGGCGCCGGCCGCCTCGGGAAGGAGGCGCTCGCCGCGCTCGAGCCGGACCTGGCAAGCCGCTTTCCCCGCGCACTGTTCTTCGAGAGCGAGGCGCATCTCGACCCGCGGCGGCTGCTGCCGCGGCTGGAACGCGCGCTGTCGCGCATGGGGGTGGCGTTTCGGCGGCCGGCGGAGGCGGTCGGGGCGCGGTACGACGTCGTCGTCGACTGCACCGGCTCGGCGCGCATCGGCTGCGATCCGGCGCTGCGCGGCGTGCGCGGCGAGGTGCTGCTCCTTCGCTCATCCGAGATCCGGCTGTCGCGGCCGGTGCGGCTCCTGCACCCGCGGTTCCCGGTCTACGTGGTGCCGCGCGGCGGCGGCTGCTTCCTGATCGGCGCGACAATGATCGAGACCGGCAGGGCCGGCCCGATCACTGCCCGCTCGACCATGGAATTGCTCAACGCAGCCTATGCGCTCGATCCGGCCTTCGGCGAGGCCGAGATCGTCGAGACCGGCGTCGGCATCCGGCCGGCCTACCCCGACAACCTGCCGCGCGTGGAGAGGCGCGACGCGACGATCAGCATCAACGGCCTCTACCGCCACGGCTTCCTGCTGGCGCCCGCCATGGCGCAGCGGGCGGCCGACATGATCCTCGGCGGGCAACCGGCAGCAAGGGGCGATCGATGAAGGTCATCGTCAACGGCGAGGCGTGGGAGGTCGCGGCGGCGTCGCTCGCCGAGCTGCTGACGGAGCTCGACTGGCGAGGCGACTGGCTGGCGACGGCGCACAACGGCCAGGTGGTGCCGGCGGGGGAGCGCGCCCACTGCCGGATGGCGGAGGGCGACCGCGTCGAGATCCTGTCGCCGATGAAAGGCGGATAGGGATGCTGACGCTCTATGGCAAGGCGCTGCCGTCCAGGCTGATGCTCGGAACCGCGCATTTTCCGTCGCCGGCGATCCTCGCGGAAGCGGTTGGGCGCCTCGAAGGCCTCGGTCGTCACGGTGTCGCTGCGCCGGGAGAGCCCCGGCGGCCGCGCCGGCGGGCAGTTCTGGTCGCTCGTCCAGGGGCTCGGCACGGCGGTGCTGCCCAACACCGCCGGGTGTCACACGGCCAGGGATGCGGTGACCACGGCGCAATTGGCGCGCGAAGTGTTCGGCACCGACTGGATCAAGCTCGAGGTGATCGGCAACCACGACACGCTGCAGCTGCATGTGTTCGAGCTGGTCGAGGCGGCACGCATTCTGAGCGGCGACGGTTTCTCGGTCTTCCCCTATACGACCGACGACCTGGTCGTCGCCGAACGGCTGCTGGACGCCGGCTGCCAGGTGCTCATGCCCTGGTGCGCGCCGATCGGCTCGGCCCAGGGACCGCGCGACATGGCGGCCCTGCGCACGCTGCGCAGCCATCTGCCGGGCGTTCCGCTGATCGTCGATGCCGGCATTGGCCGTCCGTCACACGCCGCCGCCGTGATGGAGCTCGGCTACGACGCCGTGCTCCTCAACACCGCCGTCGCCCAGGCGAAGGATCCGGTGGCCATGGCCGTTGGCTTCGCGCAAGCGGTCGAGGCGGGCCGGCAGGGCTTCGGGGCGGGGCTGCTGGAGCCGCGCGACATGGCGGTGCCCTCGACGCCGCTGATCGGCAGGGCCGTGTTCACGTGAGGCTCGATCCCTTCTATCCGATCGTCGACAGCGCGGCACTGGTCGCACGCCTGGTGCCGCTCGGAGTGAGGCTGGTGCAGCTGCGCATCAAGGGCGCGGCGGAGGCCGGGCTGCGCGCCGAGATCCGCAAGGCGAAGGCGGTCTGCGACTGCTACCACTCGACGCTGGTCGTCAACGACCATTGGCGGCTCGCCATCGAGGAAGGATGCGCCGTGGTCCATCTCGGGCAGGAGGATCTCGCGCTGGCCGACCTCGCCGCGATAAAGCGAGCCGGCCTCCGGTTCGGAATCAGCAGCCATGACCGGGCGGAACTGGCGGCGGCGCTGGCCGTCGCGCCGGACTATGTGGCGCTGGGCCCGATCTATCCGACGGCGCTCAAGCCGATGCGATGCGGGCCGCAGGGGCTGGAGCGCCTGGCCGAGTGGAAGAGCCTGGTCGGGTCGCTGCCGCTGGTGGCGATCGGCGGCCTCGATCCCGGGCGGCTCGCAGGCGTGTTCGCCCATGGCGCCGACAGTGCCGCCGCGGCAACCGACATCGTCGGCAGCGACAACCCCGAAGCGCGCACCCGCGCCTGGCTTCAGGCTACCGCTTGGCGGCGATGAGGCCGGATCCGCATGTGCTGGTCGTCGGGGGCGTCGATTCCAGCGGCGGTGCCGGCGTCACGCGCGACGTCGAGACGATCGCTTCGCTCGGTCTGCGCGCCTGCGTCGCCGTGACGGCCGTGACCGTGCAGACGCACGCTTGGTTCGGCCGCATCGCGCCCGTGGCGCCCGGCCTGGTTGCGGAGCAGATGCGCGCGGCACTGGACGGCAACGCGGTGAGGGCGGTGAAGATCGGCATGCTCGGCACCCGCACCGCGGTCGACGAGGTGGTGTCGGTGCTGCGCGATGTCGCGCATGTTCCGGCAGTGCTGGACCCGGTTCTTGCGGCGTCCTCCGGGCCGCCGCTCCTGGCCGAGGACGCGATCGGGCGCCTGGCCGCGGAGCTGATGCCGTTGTGCCGGCTCGTCACGCCGAACCTGTCCGAGCTGGCGGCGCTGACCGGGTCGCAGCCCGCCAGCGACGAAGGCGCGGCGCGCCAGCAAGGCGAGGCGCTGTCGCGCCTGACTCGGACGGCAGTGCTGGTCAAGGGCGGCCACGCCTCGGGCATCGAGGCCGCCGACCTGCTCGTCGAACCGAACCACCCTCCCCGTCGCCTCTGCAGCCTGCGGCTGGCTGGCACCTTGCGGGGCACCGGCTGCATGCTCGCCAGCGCCATCGCCGTGCATCTTGCCCGAGGCATGCCGCTCGAGGCCAGCGTGCGAAAGGCCAAGGACTACGTTTTCGCGCGGCTTGCCCGATCCATGTAGCGGGGGAAGACGGCGACATTGTCGATCAGGCGGGTGTCGCCCAGCCACGCAGCCGCAAGCAGCCGTGCCGGCCTGTCGAGGCTGGCCATCGGCCGAAGGTCTGCTTCGGCGCGCAGCTCGACATAGTCCAGCCGCGCGAACCCGGCCTCAATGATGGCGGCGTGGGCGTTCGCCAGCGTCGGGGCGACGCACGCGCCGCCGGTCATCTCATCCGCCGCATCGAAAAGCGCCGCCGCCAGGCGCGGCGCCACCTGCCGCTCTGTCGGCGACAGGCGGACATTGCGCGAGGAAAGCGCCAGCCCGTCGGGCTCGCGCACCGTCGGGCATGCGACGATGCGGGTCGGAACGTCGAGGTCGCTTGCCATGCGTCGCACCACGTGGAGCTGCTGGAAATCCTTTTCGCCGAAGAAGGCG
Source organism: Mesorhizobium sp. (assembly GCA_040510195.1). Classification (GTDB taxonomy): domain Bacteria; phylum Pseudomonadota; class Alphaproteobacteria; order Rhizobiales; family Rhizobiaceae; genus JBEVJK01. Next base: position 5,423 of record JBEVJK010000010.1, read on the forward strand.
AGATCGGCGCCCGCCTGCAGGAAGAGCTTGGCGACGACGGTGGCGACAGCGTCGAAATGGCCCGGCCGTGACGCGCCGCAGAGCCCCTTCCCGACGCCGCCGACCGCCACCGTGGTGGCGAAGTCGGCGGGGTACATCGCGCCGGCGTCGGGCGCATAGAGCAGGTACACGCCGAGCGGCGCGAGCTTTGCGCGATCCGCCGTCTCGTCCCTCGGATAGGCGGCGAGGTCGGCTGTTCGGTCGAACTGCCGCGGATTGACGAAAAGCGTCACGACGACCCGGTCCGCACTGTCGAGCGCGGCGCGGACCAAGCTGAGATGGCCGTCGTGCAGAGCGCCCATGGTCGGCACCACGGCGACGATCGCGCCCGGCTTGGATACGCGCCATCCGGCCACCGCCTGTCGGAGGTGGGCGACGCTCCTGGCGACGGGCGGCGTCATCCGGCGTCTCCGGGGACGTCGCCGAA
>JBEVJK010000011.1:0-3083 GCA_040510195.1 Mesorhizobium sp.
GCAGCTCTACGAGCATTGGCTGCTGCGCCCGGAGATCCTGCGCCGCTTTGCGGTGCATTGCGACACCGGCGCGCCGATCTCCGAGGACCTGTTGCGGCGGCTGCTCGACGCGCGCACCTTCAATCAGGGCTTCATGACGGTGGAATACACGGCCTCGGCGCTGGTCGATCTCGACCTCCATCTGCAGACCTCGGCCGAGGGCTTCGACATCACGCGCTTCGAGCAGGCGTCGCTGTCCCGCATCGGCATGCCGGCCGAGATCGTCATGCGCCACCGGCCGACCCATTTCGGCCATATCTTCGCGGGCGGCTACGCGGCCGCCTATTACAGCTACATGTGGTCGGAGGTGATGGACGCCGACGCCTTCGCGGCGTTCGAGGAAGCCGGCGACGTGTTCGATCCGGCCACCGCAAAAAGCCTGCACGACCACGTCTATTCGACCGGGGGCTTGCGCGATCCGGCCGAGCTCTACACCGCCTTCCGCGGCCGGCTGCCGACCGCCGACGCGCTGCTGCGCAAGCGTGGCTTCAGCGAGGCGTCTGCATAAGCGCCATGGACCTCCACACCGCCGGGCATCGCCAGGGCGTCGTCTGCGCGCCCCATCACGCCGCCGCCGAGGCGGGACGCGCGATCATCGCCGACGGCGGCAACGCGCTCGAGGCCATGGTCGCGATGGCGGCCACGATCGCCGCCGTCTATCCGCACATGAACCATATCGGCGGCGATGGCTTCTGGCTCGTGCGCGAGCCGTCGGGCCGCGTCCGCGCGCTGATGGCGGCGGGGCGTGCGGGCGCCAACGCCCGGCCGGAGCTCTATCGCGACTACGAGACCATTCCGCCGCGCGGTCCGCTGGCGGCGCTCACCGTGCCGGGCGCCATCGCCGGCTGGTCGCTGGCGCTCGAAGCCGCCCGCGCGCATGGCGGGCGCCTGCCGCCGGGCGAGCTCTTGGCGCCGGCGATCCGCCACGCCCGCGAAGGCTATGTGGTCACCCGCAGCCAGGCGCGGCTCACCACCGAGAAGCTCGCCGAGCTCAAGGACGTGCCCGGCTTCGCGCCGGCCTTCCTGATCGACGGCAAGCCGCCGGACGCCGGCAAGGTGCTCAAGCAGCCGGCGCTCGCCGCCACCCTCGACCAGCTCGCCCATGCCGGGCTCAACGATTTCTATCGTGGCGACGTCGGGCGCGAGGTCGCCGCCGATCTCGAACGGCTCGGCAGCCCGGTGACCCGCGCCGACCTCGAGCGCTGCCGCGCCACCCTGGCCGAGCCGCTGTCGGTGAAGCTCGACATCGGCGTGCTGTTCAACACGCCGCCGCCGACCCAGGGCCTCGCCTCGCTGATGATCATCGCCTTGTTCGAGCGCCTGCGCGTCCGCGAGGCCGAAGGCTTCGATCACGTCCACGGTCTCGTCGAGGCGACCAAGCGGGCGTTCCGGGTGCGCGACCGGGTGATCACCGATCCCGAGCGGATCGCCCATCCGCCGGAACGCTATCTCGACGCGAAATTCCTCGATGCCGAGGCGCGCAAGATCGATCGCCGCAAGGCGGCGCCGTGGCCGGCGCCGGCGGGCGACGGCGACACCATCTGGATGGGAGCCGCCGACGCCTCCGGGCTCGTCGTCTCCTACATCCAGTCGCTCTATTGGGAGTTCGGCTCGGGCCTGGTGCTGCCGCGCACCGGCGTGCTGATGCAGAACCGCGGCGCCAGCTTCTCGCTCGATCGCGGCGCCTTGAACGCGCTCGCGCCCGGACGGCTGCCGCTCCACACCCTCAACCCGGCGCTCGCGGTGCTCGCCGACGGCCGGGTCATCGGCTACGGCACCATGGGCGGCGACGGCCAGCCGCAGACGCAGGCGGCGCTGTTCACCCGCCACGTCACCTTTCGCCAGCCGCTCGACCGCGCGATCGACGCGCCGCGCTGGGTGCTCGGCCGCACCTGGGCCTCCACTCACACCAACGTGCGCATGGAAGCTCGCTTCGACGGCAACCTGGTCGAGCGGCTCCTTTCCGCCGGCCACGACGTCGAGCTGCTGGCGGAGCCCTATTCCGACGTCATGGGCCATGCCGGGGCGGTGGTGCGCCATCCCGACGGCACGCTCGAAGGCGCCCACGATCCGCGCGCCGACGGCGGGGCGGCGGGAACATAAAGTTCACGTTATTTTGTAGCGCCGGCGCCGCGCAGGCCACGCCCCCATTCCGCCGCACTCCATGCTATGGTGCGGAGACCGCAGCCTGGCGAGCAAACCCATGACGCACCGCTTCGTTCTCTTCTCCGTTGCCGCGCTGGCGAGCCTCATCCTTGCCGGCGGCTCGGCGTCGGCGCACCCGCACGTCTGGGTGACGGTGCAGAGCGAGCTGGTCTACGCGCCCGACGGTTCGGTGACCGGCGTTCGCCACGCCTGGACCTTCGACGACATGTTCTCGACGTTCGCGACGCAAGGCATCGACGCCAAGAAGAAGGGCGAGTTCACCCGCGAGGAGTTGGCGCCGCTCGCCGAGGTCAACGTCACGTCGCTCAAGGAATACGACTTCTTCACCCAGGCCACTGCCGACGGCAAGAAGGTCGAGTTCAGCGAGCCGCCCGCCGGCTACTATCTCGACTTCAACAAGAAGGACACGGTGCTGACCTTGCACTTCACGCTGCCGCTGAAGACGCCGGTGAAGGCCAAGGACCTGAGCCTCGAAATCTACGACCGGGAATTCTTCGTCGACTTCAGCTTCAGGGAGAAGGATCCGGCGAAGCTCGTCGGCGCGCCCGCGCAATGCAAGCTCACGGTCGGCAAGCCGCAGGAAATGGGCGCCGCGCTGTCGCAGCGCCTGAGCCAACTCGGCCCCGACCAGAGAGATCCGTCGCTGACCATCGGCGCCGAATTCGCCAACAAGCTCTCGGTGAAATGCCCATGAAGGCCGTGGCCGGGGGTATGCCCCGGCTTGCGAAGCTGATCCTCGCGGTGGCGGTCATCCTGCTGGCGGCCGGCGCCGTCGATGCGATATGGGCGCAAGGGAGCCCGTTCGGCGGGCCGCGGCCGCAGAGCGCGCCGCCCCCGACCAGCGGGATGTTCGGCTGGATCTTCGCCAAGCAGGCCGA
>JBEVJK010000012.1:0-59966 GCA_040510195.1 Mesorhizobium sp.
GCAGCAGATCGAGGAGACCACCTCCGACTACGACCGCGAGAAGCTGCAGGAGCGGCTGGCCAAGCTGGCCGGCGGCGTCGCGGTGATCCGCGTCGGCGGCGCCACCGAGATCGAGGTCAAGGAGAAGAAGGACCGCGTCGACGACGCGCTCCATGCCACGCGCGCTGCCGTCGAAGAGGGTGTCCTGCCGGGTGGCGGCGTGGCGCTGCTCAGAGCCGCGTCGGCGCTCACCGGCCTGAACCTCGACAATGCCGACCAGCGGCACGGCGTCGAGATCGTCCGCCGCGCGACCGAATGGCCGGTGCGCCAGATCGCCCAGAACGCCGGCGCCGAAGGCTCGATCATCGTCGGCAAGCTGCGCGAGAAGAACGACTTCAGCTATGGCTGGAACGCTCAGACCGGCAGCTATGGCGACCTCTACCGGGAGGGCGTGATCGATCCGGCAAAGGTGATCCGCTACGCCCTGGAAGGTGCTGCGTCCGTCGCGGGCCTGCTGGTCACCACCGAGGCGATGGTGGCCGAAAAGCCCAGGAAGGAATCGCCGATGCCGGCAATGCCCGGCGGCGGCGGCATGGATTTCTGATCGGGACGGCGCTATGCGTGACCCGCCTCCGTCAGCGGAGGCGGGCGCGTTCGCTCACTCCCGAATTTGACGAAATCATTTAACAAATGCTCAACTCGGCACCTGTAACAGTTGCCGTGCAGAGTTGTGATTGACGTTTTTCTACTGTGATCGCGTCCATACCGAAACGCGATCGTCGATTTGAGAATGAATTGCCGCTCGCGCGCTGTTTTTTGCGCGAGCTCATAGGGGTTTGCTGACGCGGTGGCTCGTCCGCGACGGCATCATTGCGGATGGGCGAGCGCAGCATGGGCTTCTGGAAACCCACGATCGGCTACGCGCTGATCCTCCTCGTCGGCATCTCGGTCGCCGTCGGCATCCACTTCGACATCAAGAACGACTACCGCCTGGCGCGCGCCCGCTACATCGACAATTCGCGCGCCGATACCAAGGCGGCAGCAAGGCATGTCGAGGTGGCCTTCCGATCATCTACGAGAACCTGCGAACGATCAGCTTCCTGCCGAGCGTGAAGGCGATCGACCGCCATGGCGAGAACCTCACGCCTGAAGCCCACACCACGATCCAGCACATCTACAACAACCTCGCCAGCAACGTATCGATATCGGAGGTCTACATCCTCCCGGTCGATCTCGATCCCGACCGGATCGACCCCGTGACCGGCGCTCGCGAGATGCCGATCATCGAGTTCGACGAGCTGGTCGTCAACGCGCGCGCCCGCCGCAACGCTGCGAGCAAGGGCGAAGAGCTCGACGAGGAGGAGCTCGAGCGTCCGGCCGAGGAGATCGAGCTCTACGAGCACCGCGAGCTGATGAAGCAGCTGGCCTGGCTGAAGATCAACTACCCGACCGTCGCCAGCATCGACGGCATGAAGGTTCCGCTGGTCAGCAGCAGCGAGGTGATCACCTGCGACAACACCAACTACATCCATACGGGTGAGGACGCGGACCGTCTGGGCATGATCTTCTCCGTGCCTTTCTATGACGAGGACGGCGCGCTGAAAGGCGCCATCTCGGCCATCGTGCTGACTTCCGTGATGGGCAAGATGCTGCCCAGCGACAGCTATACGATCGTCAATGCGTCGCGCGGCTATTCCTCCAGCAAGACCCTCCCACGCAAGGCTTCGGGCCTCACGCCCTACCTCGTGCCCGACAAGAGCCTCATCTATTCAGAGACCATTCCGCTCAACGTCGACGACGACGTCAGCGCCTGGCACCTGTGGGCCGGTCTGCCCGACAGCAATTTCACCGACAGCATCGAGGTGAGCTCGATCCGCACCATGGAGCATGTGGCGGAAGCCTCCGTCCTCGGACTGACGCTCTGCGCCATGGCCGGCTGGATGTTCGTGGTGCGCACCATCTCCAGCCAGCGGCGCGCCTCCGCCCTGCTGGAGCAGCGGGTGGAAGAGCGCACGGCGGAGATCCAGCACATCGCCACCCACGACACGCTGACCAGCCTGCCGAACCGCCGGCTGCTGACCGACAAGATGGACGCCCTGCTTTCCGAGGAGGGTGGCGCGCGCCCCTTCGCCGTTCACTGCATCGATCTCGACCGCTTCAAGCCCGTCAACGACTCGCTCGGACATCCCGTCGGCGACGAGCTGCTCTGCTGCGTCGCCAAGCGGCTGGAGGGATGCTCGCAGCAGGGCGTGCTGATCGCCCGCTTCGGCGGCGACGAGTTCATCGTCCTGCAGACCGATGCCCGCGGCCGCAAGGACGCCGAGAAGCTTGCCGAGCGCATGATCGCGAAGCTTTCGGAGGAGTTTCACATCCATGGCCATCGCGTGTCGATCGGCGCCAGCGTGGGCGTGGCGATGTATCCCGAGGACGGAAGGACGTCGGACGAACTCATCCGCAATGCCGATCTGGCGCTCTATCGGGCGAAGTCTGAGGGCCGCGGCGTCTGCCGAGCCTTCGAGCCGGCGATGTACCAGGAGATGCAGGAGGCCCACGCCCTGGAGGTCGAGCTGCGCGAGGCCATTCAGCGCCAACAGTTCGTGCTTCACTACCAGCCTCTGCACGACGCCAAGACGGCCCAGCTGGTGGGCTTCGAGGCGCTCGTCCGCTGGAACCACCCCGAGCGAGGCCTCTTGCTGCCCGGCAGCTTCATAGGCGTCGCGGAAGAGACGGGGCTCATTCGCCATCTCGGCGCGTGGATCCTCGACCAGGCCTGCGTCGACGCGGCGGAATGGCCGTCGGACCTCAAGGTCGCCGTCAACATCTCGCCGGTGCAGTTCGGGTCGGAGGCGTTGCCCTTGCAGGTGGTGTCGGCGCTCGGCAATGCCGGCTTGCCGCCGTCGCGGCTGGAACTCGAGATCACCGAATCGGTCATGCTGGCCGAGAACGAGGAGAATATGCGCACCTTGCACAGCTTGCGGCGTATGGGCATCCGGATCGCCATGGACGATTTCGGCACCGGCTACTCCGCCCTGCGCTACCTTCGCTCTTTCCCGTTCGACCGCATCAAGATCGACCGCAGCTTCGTCAGCCGCATGGCCGACAACCCGCAGGGCCGCGCCATCGTCAGGGCGATCGCCGACCTGGCGCGATCGCTCGGCATCCGCACCACGGCCGAAGGCGTGGAGACCGAGGCGGACCTGGCGCTGGTCACGGACAGCGGCTGCACAGACGCCCAGGGCCATTATTTCGGCTATCCCATGCCGCTGGCCGACGTCGAACGCATGCTCAAGGATCGGCAAGCCCCGGCAAAGGTGGCCTAGCCGAGGGCGTTGGCGAGGCCGACGAACTCCTCGACGCTCAGTGTCTCGGCCCGTCGCGTGCCGTCGATGCCGACGGCGGCAAGCAGCGCATCGCCGCCGAGCCGCTTCAGGCTCTGCCGCAGCATCTTCCGGCGCTGGCCGAACGCGGCCGCGGTGACGGTTTCGAGCCGCCTGAGATCGACGGGGAGGGGCGCCGTCCTCGGTTCCACGTGGACCACCGACGAGGTGACCTTGGGCGGCGGGCTGAACGCCTGGCGCGGCACGTCGAAGAGGATACGGCTGTTGCTTCGCCAGCCGGCGAGAACGGCCAGCCGGCCATAGGCCTCGTCCCCGGGGCGGGCGACGATGCGCTGCGCGACCTCGCGTTGGAACATCAGCGTCATCGACTGCCAGAAGGGAGGCCAGTCGGCGACCGTGAGCCAGCGCAGCAAGAGCTCCGTCCCGATGTTGTAGGGCAGGTTGGCGACGATCTTGACCGGTGCGCCCGCGGCAAGCGTCGCAATGTCGATCCGGAGGGCATCGCCGGGCACCACCTCAAGCCGACCGGGATAGTGCGCAGCGATCTCCGCCAGCGCCGCCAGGCAGCGCTCGTCGCGCTCGACGGCGATCACCTTGGTCGCGCCGGCGACGAGCAAGGCGCGTGTCAGCCCGCCCGGCCCGGGCCCGATCTCGATGACGGTATCGAGCGCGCCTGCGCTGCGCGCGATCTTGCCGGTCAGGTTGAGGTCGAACAGGAAGTTCTGGCCGAGCGAACGGCGCGCCGAAAGGCCGTGGCGCTCGACCACGGCGCGCAGCGGTGGCAGGTCGTCAAGCGCGGTCATGCGGCTTGGGCGGCTCGGCGAGGCGCTGCGCCAGGCGGAGCGCCGCGATCAGGCTGTCGGGCCTCGCGACGCCACGCCCGGCGATGTCGAAGGCAGTGCCGTGGTCGGGCGAGGTGCGAACGAAGGGCAGGCCGAGCGTTACGTTCACCGTCTCGTCGAACGCCAGCGCTTTGGCCGGAATGAGGGCCTGGTCGTGGTACATGCAGATCGCGGCGTCGTAGCGGGCCCGCGCCGCGGCATGGAACAGCGTGTCGGCCGGCAGCGGACCGACGGCGTCGATGCCCTCGGCCATCAGCGTCTCGACCGCCGGCCGCACGATCTCCTCGTCCTCGCGACCCATGCTTCCGCCTTCGCCGGCATGCGGGTTGAGCCCCGCCACGGCCAACCTCGGCCTGGCGATGCCGAAGCGGCGGACGAGATCGCCGGCGACGACATGGGCCGTGGCGACGATGCCTTCGACGGTCAGCGCTCGCGGCACGTCGGCCAGCGCCATGTGAATGGTGACCGGGACCGTCCTGAGGCTCGGCCCCGCCAACATCATCACCGGCGTCGCCGCGCCGAGTCCCGCTTCCGCCGCCAGGTGCGCGAGATACTCGGTGTGGCCGGGAAAGCGGAATCCGGCCTCGTAGAGCGGCTTCTTGGCGAGTGGTGCGGTAACGACGGCGGTCGCCCGTCCGGCGATGGCGTCGGCCACCGCGCGGTCGATCGCCTCGATCACGCCGGCGGCGTTGGCCGGGTCGGGCACTCCCAGGCGGTCGGAGAACCGGCTGTCGAGCGGCACCACCGGCAGCGCCTCGCCGAACACCGCGTCCGCCTCGCCAGGCTCGACCTGCCGGATGGCGTGGGCGGGCAGCCCGGCCGCTCGCGCACGACGCACCAGAAGGTCGGGGTCCGACAGGAGGTAGAAAGGGGGCACGGCCGCTGGGTCTCGACGTCTCCAGACCTCGATCGCCAGCTCGGGGCCCACCCCCGAGGGATCGCCGGACGTCAGCGCGAGAGCAGCGGCCATGCAAGGAGCGCCCTAGCGCTCGACGATGCTGGCTTGCTTGCGGAGTTCCTCGGTATAGCGTTTGCTCAGCTGGTCGGCATCGTGGCCGCCGGCGCCCTGCTGCTCGTTGTTCAGCACCATCTGGGCCGTGCGGTCGTCCGACACTTCGCGGGCGCTGCAGATGCCGATGAACTCCAGGCCGCGGTCGGTCTGCTTGACCGCGGTGGCCGAGCCCGGGCGTGCGTTCTTGATCGAATCGGCCCACTCGGCGGGCAGCTCGGGCGCCAGCACGCGGCCGAGGTCGCGCACCGTCACGTCGATCAGGCCCTTGGCGAACTGCCGCGTCGTCTCGCAGCTGTTGAAGCGCTGGCGCATCGCCTCGGCCTCGCCCTTGCGGCGGCCGATCGTGCCGCGCTCGTTGGCGGGCACGACGAAGATCACCTGCTGAAGCATGTATTCGGTGGCGGAAGGCTTCGCTCCGCCCTTCTCCATCATCTTGCGCACGGCTTCCTGCTCGGTCATGCGGCCGCCCTTGCCGCTGCCGCCCTTGGCCTTGATGCCGATCGCCTGGTTCCAGGCCATCTGTGCGCGAATGAAATCCTTGAAGTGCTGGGTGGTCACGCCGGTCTGAGTCAGCACGCCGTCCAGCTGCTTGATCTGCATCTTGTTGTTCTTGGCGAAGCGCGCATATGCCTCGTCCACCTGCTCGTCGGTGACGCGGACCTTGAGCCGCGTCGCCTCCAGGAGGTGGAGCGTCTGGTCGATCATCTGGTCCGACGCGCTTCCCTTGGCCCGCTGCAGTTTCATGAAGGCGGCGCGCCGTTGGATGTCGTATGAGGTGATCGGCACATTGTTGACGATATACTTGATCTCGCTGGCCTCGGCGGATCGAACGTCGAGAAGGCCCGGCATCGGGCTGGCGGCCAGCGCGACGAGCGCCAGCCCTGCGGAAATCAAAGCGTTGCGAAGCACTTTCATCCTCGTGCCATTCCGATTCGGGTCATTCGCGGACGATTTCGTCCATTGCTCCGCCTATACGGCGAAACGATGGCTTCCTTGGCCGCTCTACTGGGTCGAGAAGGAGCTCGAATTGGTCCCGAAGTCGCCCAGCGTGCGGAAGGATATGTTGAAGCCGACATTCTGCGTGGTATCGCGGGTGATCCGGTCGCGCGACTCCGAGAAGGTCATCGTGTAGGTGAAGCACTCGTCGCCGTAGGAGAAGCCGACCGCGTCGCGGACCAGCGTGTCGGCCTCGAAGTCGTAGGTGCCCGAGCCGAAGACCAGCCAGTTGGGGTGCACCCTTGTCGAAGCGCCGAGCGTCATCTCCTGCCGGTTTTCCGGGAAGCCGTAGAGCGGCTGGGCCTGGATGAAGGCGTAGCGCGCCGTCACCGAGAACAGCGCGGTGGTGTAGCCCGTCTTGAACTCCGTCCGCCTCATTTCCAGCGTCTGCTCGTCGAGCCGGCTGCTGGCCGAAGCCGAAATGCCGTTCGGCGTGGCGAAGCCCACCAGCCCCACATAGTCGGAGGTGTCGGTCTCGAGGCCCGAGAAAGCGCCCGCATTGACCAGGTCTGGGGAGGCGAAGGAGTTCTCGCCTGCCAGATGATAGGACTGGCCGAACAGCGCGTTGGTGGTCCAGCCATTGGCGAAGCTGCCCGAGTAGCGCAGCCCGAGATTGGCACGCGTGCCCCCTTCGATGCGGTCGTAGCCCGAGAACTTGTCCCGCTCGAAGAGCGTGGTTGCGTCGAACACGAAACTCTGAGCGTCCTCGTTGGGGATGCCGAGTTCGCCCGCGAAGCGCTCGTCCGGCCGCGCGAAGAGCTGCGCCATGGGCTCCAGGACGTGGCTCGAGCCGGTCATCGAGAACAGCACGGGCCAGCGCAGCTCCAGTCCGGCGGTCGCCATGAAGCGGGTGTAGGCGGAGCGGATGTCGGCCACCACGCCGTTGTAAATATTGCCTTCGGGGCTGTAGGCCAGGCCGTTGAGATCGCTGGCCATGCTGTTGATGGCGGCCACCGAATCCGGTGACAGGTTGGCAGCGAGCCCGTCACCGCGCATGTCGAACATCGGCGTGATCACCAGCCCGGCGTCGGTGATGAGCGACTTCTTCCATTCCGCCTCGGCAGTCAGCCGGCTGTTGGTGCCCTCGAGGCCACGGATGACCGGGACCTCCAGGAAATCGTCGAGCTCGGAGCGGTTGATGACCCGGGCATTGAGGTCGAAATTGAGCTCGCCGCCGTAGACCGGCTCGTCGGGGGTGTAGGAGTAGTCGAAAGTGGGCAGCACCCAAGGCTGCTCGTCGTTGCGCGCCGCCGGGTTCTCGTCGACAAACTCCTCCTGGACCTGGAAGCGCATCGCCCTGAGGTCGAAATAGTTGCGTCCGGCCAGCCCGGTCAGATACAGCTCCGACTGCTGAACATAGTCGGAATAACCAGGAATCCCATACGTGTAGGAGAAATTCTTATCGGACTGGACGAGCACGTCCCAGCCGAACGACCAGCGTGGGTTGATCTCGAAGTCGCCCTTGGATCCGACCATGCCGCGCAGCTTGTTGGGGTCTTCCGGCGTTCCGGCGTCGGTGGTGCCGAAGCCAAACGCCCCGGGATCCTCCTGGTTGATGCCGGCGATGCGCAGATTGTACTGGCCGTGGTTGAACCGCTGCCGCCATTCGGCCATGCCGAGGAAGCCCTGCTTGGTATAGTAGCGGCCATAGAGGGTCGCGTCGTAGGTCGGTGAGAGCGCGATGTAGAACGGCACGTTGAAACCGACGCCGAGCTCGCTCTTGTAGGCGATGCCAGGGAAAAGAAAGCCCGTCTTGCGCTTCACCGTCGGGTCGGCGATCTCGAATGCCGGCGCGTAGGCGATCGGGTGGCCGAACAGCTCGAAGCGGGAGTTCTCGAACCGCACCGTCTTGGCCTGCCCGTTCCAGATGATCTTGCGCGCCTTGATGCGCCAGATCGGCGCGCGGTTCGGCTTCTCTTCGCAGGGCTCGCACGCCGTATAGACGCCGTTGTTGAAGGTGGTGAGCACACCGCCTTCGCGCTCGGCGCTTTCCGCCGCGAAATAGGTCTTGTCGACCGTCTCCACGCGCAGCGCGTTCACGAAGCCATTGGCGAAGTCGTCGGTGATGTCGACCTCGTCGGAGAAGATGCGCGTGCCCGTCGAGTCGACGATCGAGACGTCGCCGCTGGCGATTAGACGGCCGGACTTGCGATCGTAGGTGACGCGCTGCGCCACGAGGTGGTTGCCGCCATAGTCGATCTGCACGCTGCCGGCGGCGGTCACCGTGTTCTGATCGGTGTCGTAGACCAGCGTGTCGGCCTCGAGCAGCATCTGGGCATTCTCGGGCACCTCGGGGGCGGCGAGCTGCACATCCTGCGCCGGAGCTGGCACGAGGCCGGCGAAGCCGGCAAGCAGCGTGCCAAGCGCAGTCGCACCGGCGAGGCGCGCCAGCCGGACCGACCAGCGTGTGTTGGCCTCAGCCGCCGCCACTAACCATCCTCCTTGTGGAGCAGGAAGGTCACCCCGAAGAAGAGCGCGACGACAACCGGAAACCAGGCCGCGACCACTGGAGGAACCAACCCTGCTGTCCCGAACGCTTTCACCAGAACCGACACGACATAAAGCAGAAACCCGGCGACGATACCACCCAGTATCATGGTAGCGGACTGACCCATCCGCGCAAAGCGCATCGAAACCGTCGCAGCGATCAGGGTCATGGCGACCAGCAGCGGCGGCAGCGCGACAAGTGAATGGAATTGCATGGCGAATGCATTTGCCCTCAATCCAAACGATCGCGCGACGTCGATCTTAGCCGGTAGTTCGAAAAAGGGAATGGTTTCGGGTCTCGCCAGCCTTTCCTGGACGATTTCGGGCCGCAGATTGGTCTTGATCTTCAGCGTCGGCACGCTCTCCTGGCTGCTGCCGACAAGCCGCTTGACGTCGGTGAGCTCCCAGTAACCGTCTCTCAGGAAAGCGTGCTTGGCATCGAGCCTTTCGGTGATCTCGCCGTCGCCGTCGAAGCGGAAGAAGATCGCATCGGCGAGCTCCAGCCCCTGGTTGAGGACCGCGCGGGCGCCGATGATGGTGTCGCCCTCGTCGGTGTTCTGGCGGATCCACGGCGCGTCGAACGCCGCCACGGTGTTGGAGTGGCCTGCGCGCAGCGATGTTTCGATCATCTCCGCCCGCGAAAAGCCGTAGGCGGCGATCGGGTTGAGGACGCCCACCGTCAGCAACCCGAAGACGAGCGCACCAAGGCAGGCTGGCAGCAGGAACTGCCAGGCCGAGATGCCGGCCGCACGGGCGATCACCAGCTCGTAGCGCCGGTTGAGCGACACCAGCGTCGCCATCGCCGCGAACAGCCCGACGAACGGCACCACCTGCTGCATGATCATTGGCACCCGCAGCGCTGAGACGCCGAGCGCCTTGCGCACCGTGAAGCCGGGCAGACCCGCCAGGCTGCCCGAAAGCTCCGTGAAGTCGATGATGAAGACGAGCGCGAAGATGCCGAGGAAGAACCACAGCGTGATCGTCGCGTAGCGGAAGAAGAAGTAGCGGCCCAGCGTCCAGCCCATCAGGCGCGACCCCTAGCCGGCGCCCGGTGGCCGAGCAGGCGATGGCGCACCAGGATCACGCGCTCCCCAAGCCCCCGGACGAAGCCGCCAAGTCCCTCCGCCCAGGCGGCAGGCGGCTCCATCGAACGCCGCGCATAGATGAACCACGCCGACAGCGCGGCGAAGCCGAACGGCACCGCATAGACGAGGGGCACGTAGGCGGGCGAGGACTGGGCTTTGCTGGCGGCGAAGAATCCCGCCCAGCGCACCACCAGCGCGATCGTCAGCGCGGTGACCAGCGGGTGGACGCGCGCCTCTCGGTGCGACCGGGCGTCCCCGGCGACCGCCAGCCCGATCAGTGCAAAGACGATCGGGTAGACCCATTCGGTCAGCCGTCGGTGCAGTTCGGCGCGGAACTGCTGCGGCGCTTCGGCATACATGGGGTCGGCCGGATCCGGGTTGAGCAGGAAGCCGAGCTTCCGGTCCTTGGCGAACAGCAGCACCTCGGAAGACGCCGAGCCGAAGGCAGACAGGTCGAAGGCATAGGAGTTGAAGCGGATCACCGAGAGCTCGGCGCCGACGGCCTTGCGATGAACCACGCCGTCGCTCATCAGGAGCACGTTCACCCCGTCGCGGTCGAGCACCACCCCGTGCTTGGCATAGTAGACGAGGTCGAGCCCGGGCGTACGCGAATCCGCCACGAAGATGCCGCCCAGCCGGCCGTCCGGCAGCCGCTCGCTGATCTGCACGAACAGGCCGTCATCCACCTTGCGGAAACTGCCCTCCTGGACGACCGTGGACAACAGGTCCGCGCGGGCGTTGGAGACCAGCTCGCGCGCCCGCTGCCGGGCAAAGGGGTCGGCGCCGTTGTCGACCGCGAAAGAGAGGATGCTGGCGAGCACCGCCAGGATCATGATGGGCCGGATGGTCACCAGCCGCGACGCCCCAGCCGCGTTGATCACCACCAGCTCCGAATCCGTGTTCATCAGCGACAGCGTCTGGGCCACGGCGATCGCCACCGCGAAGGGGATGACCACCGGGATGACCGAAGGCAGGATCAGCGTCGCCAATTCGAAGAAGGCAAGCGCCGATTGGCCGCTGGTGGTCACGAAATCGATCCGCGCCAGCACTTGCGTCGTCCAGACGATGGCCAGGGTCCAGAACAGCGCCGCCGCGAAGACGACGAACGCGCGTCTCAGAATATAGCGTTCGATGACCTTCATGCGGCTGGCGGGTTTCCGTGATCGCGACTAGGCGGGCGCCCGAAGGCCCAAGGGGACAAGCTAGCCGCCCGGGGGTGGGCGCACAACCGGCACCGGGTAGAACCGTACATGCAGGTACCGCTTAATTAAAACTCTCGGAAAGATTGGCTAAGATTCGGCCAACGGACAAGGTTAACAAAGGGTTGCGGCGCCGTGCCGCAGTTGTGCGTGATCGCGGTTCGAAGCCTCGGGCGCCTCGTCGCCGGCTGAGACGCCGGCGATTCAGGACTTCCAGCCTTTCGAATCGCCTTGCGGGCGGGGCCAAGCCTTGTCATAGCGTCTGTTAAACGCACCAGCCCGCCCGGGCGACGACCTCCGACAGGACCGCGCATATGGCCGCTCAAACACCGTCGATCAGCTTTGCCCGCATCGCCCCGCAAAAGAAAGGCAGCCTCGTCCTGCTATCGGCGGAGGAAGACGGCCTGGGCGACGCTGCGAAGGCGGCCGTGCCCGCGGGCCTGCTGGAGAAAGCCTTCGCGGTGGCCGATTTCACCGGCAAGTCGGGCACCTCGGTCGAGTTGCTGGCCCCCGAGGGATCGGGGCTCGACCGCATCCTCGTAATCGGCACGGGCAAGCGCGGGGCCCTGGACGAGTTCGGTTGGATGAAGCTCGGCGGCTCGACCTTCGGCCAGCTGCGCAAGCCTGGCGACGTCGCGGTCCTGCTCAACCTGCCGGGAGATGCGGTCTCCCCGACCGAGGCCGCCGCCTTCGCCGCCGGCATCCTGCTTCGCGCCTATGTGTTCGACAAATACAAGACCAAGAAGGAGAACGGCGACGACAAGCCGGAGCCCAAGGCGCCGAAGATCGTGCTGCTCGGCGCCGATCCGTCCGGCGCCCGCAGGGCCTTTGCCGAGGTCGAGGGCACCGCCGCCGGCGTGGCGCTCGCCCGCGACCTCGTCAACGAGCCTGCCAACGTGCTGGGGCCGGTCGAGTTCGCCACCCGCGCCAAGGCGCTGGAGGCGCTGGGCGTCGAGGTCGAGATCCTGACCGAGAAGGAGATGAAGAAGCTCGGCATGGGAGCGCTGCTCGGCGTCGCCCAGGGCTCCCCCCGCCCGCCGCGCCTGGTGGTCATGCGCTGGAACGGCGGCAAGCCGAAGGACCGGCCGCTCGCGTTTGTCGGCAAGGGGGTCGTGTTCGACACCGGCGGCAACTCCATCAAGCCGGCGGCTGGCATGGAGGACATGAAGGGAGACATGGGCGGCGCCGCTGCCGTGACCGGCCTCATGCATGCGCTGGCGGCGCGCAAGGCCAAGGTCAACGCCGTCGGCCTGCTCGGCTGCGTGGAGAACAGCGTCGACGGCAACGCTCAGCGTCCGGGCGACATCGTCACCTCGATGTCCGGCCAGACCATCGAGGTGCTCAACACCGACGCCGAAGGGCGGCTGGTGCTCGCCGACGTGCTCTGGTACTGCGCCAACCGCTTCCAGCCCGTCTTCATGGTCGACCTGGCAACGCTCACCGGCGCCATCATGGTGGCGCTGGGGCAACAGCAGGCGGGCCTCTTCTCCAATGACGACGAGCTTTCGGGGCGTCTGACGGCCGCCGGCCTGACCACGCAGGAGCGCGTCTGGCGCATGCCGCTCGGCGCCGACTACGACAAGCTGATCGATTCCAAGATCGCCGACGTCAAGAACATCGGCGGCCGCTACGGCGGCTCGATCACCGCCGCCCAGTTCCTGCAGCGCTTCGTCAAGGAGACCCCCTGGGCACATCTCGATATCGCCGGCACGGCGATGGGCTCGCCGGCCAACGAGATCAACCAGTCCTGGGGATCGGGCTTCGGCGTCCGGCTGCTCGATCGTTTCGTCCGCGACCACTACGAGCGCTGAGGGCCCATGCGCCGATGACCGAGGTGCTCTTCTACCATCTCACCGGCGCCACGCTCGAAGAGACGCTTCCGGGGCTGCTCGAGCGCAGCCTGGCCCGGGGCTGGAAGGCGGTCGTGCAGACCGGCACGGAGGAGCGCCGCGACGGGCTCGACGCGCATCTTTGGACATACAGGGACGATTCCTTCCTGGCCCACGCCACCGAACGCGAAGCGCGGTTGGAGGAGCAGCCGGTGGTGCTCACCATAGGCGCAGGAAATCCCAACGGAGCCGAGATCCGCTTCCTGGTCGACGGCGCCGAGCCGCCGGACCTCGCCTCCTACGCACGGGTCGCATTTCTGTTCGATGGTCACGACGAGGCCCAGGTCGAAGCCGCCCGCCTCCATTGGACCGCCTTGCGCCAGGCCGGCCATGACGTCACCTACTGGCAGCAGGCGGGCGACGGACGCTGGGAGCGGAAGGCGTAGGGATTTGCGTCTCGCATCTATTTGGGCTTGGGCTCTGTGCATTGGTATTCGCGCCGAATGCATGCGATCTGGGGCGTTGAACAAAGCACCTCCTGCGAACCATTGACAGAACAGAAGGAACATCCATCCGTAAACGCGAGACACCCATTGTTCGCCATGAGAAAGTCTTTCATGGTCGACGTCAATTCGATCTTGTTGAGTGGCCTAAGCTCTTCATTCCTGACAGAGTTGCTGTCGGCCATACTCTCGCAGACAAAAGTGCAACAGAACAATGCTCCGAGCACAAGTTTGCAAACCGCGCCCACGCAAAGTCCCGTCACCCGTGCACGCGCCGGCGCTTCGACCGCTCTGCAAGGCATTCTGACATCTCGCCCGTTGGACAATCGGCTGACAATCTTGCCATATGTTCCTCGGGCAGCGATGGTCGCGCAAGGATCGGAACTCTCATGCGAACCTTCTTCTTCCTGTTGCTGCTGGCGGGGCTGGCCATGGGCTTCGGGTACCCGGTGCTGGTCGACAGGCTGGGCGCCAGGGACCTTGGCACCTTCCACCTCTACGACACCATCGCAGGCTACCGGCCGGTGGAGGTGCCGCTCAAGTCTTCCGATGGCCCGGTCGGCGTTTCGGTCGAGGTCCGCACGGTCGGCCAGCCGCCTTTGTCCGGGCAGGGGGCGGTGCTCACCCTCGTGGTCGACCGCGGCGGCCGCTCCGTGCTCGCCGAGCCGCTCGAATTCTCGGGTGTCGTGCCGCGCGAGGCGAACCCGCAGACGGCGGAGCGACTCTACCGCGAGCAGGCCGGCATCATAGCCGACGTCGAGGATGCGGCCTACCGCTTCACGCTCGGCCCGGGCGACGCGGAGGGGGTGACCGTGGAGTCCGCCGACTTGCGCCTGAGCGCCGGAACCCTGGCGCTCGACCCGCGCGTGCAGCCGGTCGGTTTCGCGCTGGCGGCGACGGGTTTCGTCGGCTTCGTGCTGGCGCTTCGGCGCTCCCGTACGACGGCCAATCCCAATTCGGCTCCGAATCCGCCGCGATGGGGCCGCGGCGACTCTGCCTAGACCGACTTCCGCAGGACCAGCGAAAAGCTCACCGGCCAGCCGAGATACTTGCGCCATTTGGGCTTGGTGGCGAGCCACGCCTCGTCGATCACGCACTCGTCCATCGCCTTCAGCACCAGCCGGCTCGCCTGTCCGGCTGCAAAGTGGTCGGCAAACAGGTGGACATGGCTCTCGATCGTCAGCGCGGCGCCGTCGGCGCGATGGAAATGCGTCGGCATGCCTTGCATGATGAAGAACGAATGGTAGCCCACGAGCAGGAAGCTGCCGCCCGGCATGAGCAGGCGGGCCGCCTCGCGGTAGACGGGCATCAGGCTGGGAAGGTGCTCGTCGGCCAGCACCAGCGTGACCAGCCCGTAGGCGTCCGAGGCAAGCGGCGTGGCCGCCACGTCGGCCTGGTGGAGGCTGTCATGGGCGCCGCGCAGCCTGGCCACCGCCAGCATCTCCGCCGTGATGTCGACGCCGTCGACCGCCGCCACGCCGCGCGCCTTGAGGAAGGCCCCGGTGCGCCCTGTCCCGCAGGCGAGGTCGGCCGCACGCTCGACGCCAGCCCAGTCGATCGCCGTCAGGCGCTGGAGAAGCGGCCTGTCCAGCCCTTCGGCCACCGTCCGGTCGTAGGTCTGCGCCCATTCGCCATAGCCTTCGGCCGCTCCCACGACGGGGTAGCGGCGGCGGTCGAACAGGGCCGAATCCATGACGTCCCTCAGATATCCTCGAAATTGCCGCCGCGGCCCTTGCCGGCCGCGAAGCGGGCGGCACCGGCCATGCCTTCGGCGCGGAACGTTTCTGCGCTCTGCCACTCGCGCACCAGAGCCTCGGCATCGTCGAGCGACCACTGGGCGAGCGCCGACAGCCGGTCGGCGCGCATGCAGGCCTGCGGGAACCGCGCCAGCTCTTGCGCCAGCCCGACCGCCACGTCGCGAGCGTCGCCGTCGCCGCAGATACGGTTTGCCAGCCCGATCGCCAGGCATTCGTCGGCCTCCACCTTGCGTCCGGTGAGAATGAGGTCGAGCGCGCGTCCCTGGCCGACGATGCGCGGCAGGCGCACCGTGCCGCCGTCGATCAGCGGCACGCCCCAGCGCCGGCAGTAGACGCCCATATAGGCCGATCGCTCCATCACTCTGAGGTCGCACCACAGCGCGAGCTCCATGCCGCCGGCCACCGCCGGGCCGGAGATGGCGGCGATGACCGGCTTGGCGAGCACCAGCCTGGTCGGCCCCATCGGTCCCTTTCTCGGATGGGCGATCGGATCGTCGAAGCTGCCATCGAGCTCGTGCTCGGCGAACCAGGTGTCGCCGGCCCCCGCCGCCGCCCATTTGAGGTCGAAACCGGCGCTGAAGGCGCCAGGCACCCCGGCAAGCACGGCCACCTTCTGTGCGTCGTCGCGGTCGAACGACAGGAAGGCGTCGAACAAGGCGAGCGCCATCGCGGGGTCGACCGCGTTGCGTGCCTCGGGCCGGTCGATGGTGACGACGGTCACGTCCCCGTCCCTGTCCACCCGGATGGTCATTCGGCGATCCCTTCCTCGTATTCGGCCGAGAGCGTCAGCCACTTCTCCTCGTGCCCGGCGAGCGCATTGGAAAGCTCCGCGCGCTCCTTGGCAAGCCGTGTGGCGGTCGACGCGTCCTTCTCGTAGAGCGCAGGGTTGGCGAGTTCGTCCTCGATGCCGTCGATTCGCTTGCGCAGCCTGTCCATCAGCGCCTCCGTCGCCCGGATCTCGCGGGCCACCGGCTCCAGCGCCGCCCGACGCTGTGCCGCCTCGCGCCGGCGGTCGGCCTTCGAAGCCTTCTCCGCCTCGCGCCGCTGCTTGCGGTCGCCCGCATCGCCGGTGATCGCGCGCCGGTAGTCGGCGAGATCGCCGTCGAAGGGCACCACGTGCCCGTCCTTGACGAGCCACAGCCTGTCCGCCGTCGCCTCGATCAGATGCGGGTCGTGCGAAATGAGGATGACGGCGCCCGAATAGTCGTTCAGCGCCTGCACCAGCGCCTCGCGGCTGTCGATGTCCAGGTGGTTGGTCGGTTCGTCGAGGATCAGGAGATTGGGTCCCTCGAAGGCGGCGAGCCCCATCAGAAGCCGCGCCTTCTCCCCGCCCGACAGGTCCCTGGCCGGGGTGCTCATCTTTTCGGTGGCGAGCCCCATCTGGGCGACGCGCGAGCGCACCCGCGACTCCGGCGCGCCTGCCATCAGCGGCCTGACATGCTCGATCGCGTTCTCGGCGGGTCTTAGATCGTCGAGCTGGTGCTGAGCGAAGATCGCCACCTTGAGGCCGGGGGCGAGCGTCATCGTGCCGGTTTGCGCCTTGAGCCGCCCGGCGAGCAGCTTGGCGAAGGTTGACTTGCCATTGCCGTTGGCGCCCAGCAGCGCGATGCGATCGTCGGCGTCGATGCGGAGCGAAAGCTGCCTCAGCACCGGCTTGTCGGGCACATAGCCGGTGGCGACGCCGCTCATGGCGACGATCGGCGAAGCGACCGTCCTTGCCGGTTCGGGGAAGTTGAACGGCTTGACGCTGTCCTGCATGATCGCCGCGATCGGCTTCATCTTCTCCAGCGCTTTCAGCCGCGATTGCGCCTGTCGCGCCTTCGACGCCTTCGCCCGGAACCGCTCCACGAAGGCTTCCATGTGCTTGCGCGCGGCCTCCTGCTTGGCGCGCGACTTCTCCTGCAGCGTTTGGCTCTCCTCCAACTGCCGCTCGAACTGGTCGTAGCCGCCGCGCCAGAAGGTGAGCTTCTGCTGGTCCAGATGCACGATCGACGTGACCGCCCGGTTCAAAAGGTCGCGGTCGTGCGAGATGATCAGCACGGTGTGCGGGTAGCGCGCCACGTAGTTCTCGAGCCACAGAGTGCCTTCGAGGTCGAGATAGTTGGTGGGCTCGTCGAGGAGCAGCAGGTCGGGCTCCGCGAACAGCACCGAGGCGAGTGCGACGCGCATGCGCCAGCCGCCGGAAAACGAGGCGGCGGGGCGCTTCTGCGCCGCCTCGTCGAAGCCCAGCCCGGCCAGGATGGTGGCGGCGCGCGCCTCAGCCGAATGGGCGTCGATGTCGGCGAGCCGCGTGTGAATCTCGGCGATCCGGTGGGGGTCGGTCGCACTCCGTTCTTCCTCGAGAAGGGCGGCGCGTTCGGCATCCGCCTTCAGCACGATCTCGATCAGCGGCTCGTCCGTGCCCGGCGCTTCTTGGGCCACCTGGCCGATCCGCGTGCTCTTGGGCATCGAGATGGTGCCCGTCTCGGCCGAGAGATCGCCGGAAATGGCACGGAAGAGCGTCGTCTTGCCGGTTCCGTTGCGGCCGACGAGCCCCGCCTTCGAGCCCGCCGGCAAGGTCAGCGAGGCGTGGTCGATCAGCAGCCGTCCGGCGATGCGCAGCGAGAGGTCGTTGAGGATCAGCATGGCGAGCGCGGTTTTGGCGGAGGCCGGTCGCGATGGCAACCCCTCCGCCCGCCGACTGCCGGCCAGTCGTCAGCCGCCTGGCTTTTGGCTACACTGCCCAAGCGGCCGGAGGGGCCCCAGGGAGGGAGAGCGAGATGACAAGGCCAATCACGACGCCCGATTTCAGCCTCGCCGGCAAGGTCGTGCTGGTGACCGGCGCGGCGCGCGGCATTGGCCGAGCCTGCGCGCTGGCAGCGGCCGGCGCTGGCGCCGAGGTGATCGTCGGCCTGCGCGATCCGGCCGGCGGTCAGGAGCTGGTCGGCGAGCTGCAAGAAAAAGGCCGCCGCGCCATGGCGGTCAAGATGGACCTCGCCGACCTTCCGACGGTCCGCGCCGGCCTCGCCGAGGCGCACGAAGCCTTCGGCCGCATCGACGTGCTGGTCAACAATGTCGGCATCGGGCCCGAAAACCTGGCCGAGGACGTGACGGAGGAGGACTTCGACCTCACCGTCGACGTCAACCTCAAGGGCACCTTCTTCACCACCCAGGCGGTCGGCCGTCTGATGATTGCTCAGAAGGGCGGACGCATCGTCAACATCAGTTCGCAGGCCGGCAGCGTGACGCTGCGCGGCGAATCGATCTACTGCATGACCAAGGCAGCCATCAACCATCTGACGCGCTGCCTGGCCGCCGAATGGGCGCGCCACGGAATCGCCGTCAACAGCGTCGCCCCCACCTTCATCTGGACCGACGGCACGCGCCCGGCGCTGTCGGACCCGGCGTTTCATGCTGCCACGCTGGCCCATATTCCGCTTGGCCGCATCGGCGATCCGCTCGACGTCGCCGGCAGCGTGGTTTTCCTGGCATCGCCGGCTGCCGCGCTGATCACCGGCGCCAACATCCTGGTCGATGGCGGCTGGTCGGTGGCCTGAGCGAGAACGGCGAACGGCCCGCCTGGGGCGGGCCGTCCGTCGCCAATCACCGGAAGGGATCAGCCGCGCAACGCCGCGCAGAGCGCGACCAGCCCGCTGTCATAACCCTCTGAGTTGGCGAGCACGTCGATGCAGCGCTTCTTCATGATCGCGGTCTTTTTGGCGTTCGTCATGTTGGAAAGCCCCTGAACGCCATTGAAATCGGGGCTGCCCAGCCCGTTGACCGATCCGACCCCGCCGAGGCGGTTGCCCGTCCCGGCAGCGCCGGGGCTCACAGTACCGCCGGTTCCCGTTCCGCCGAGACCGAGGATCGTGCCGAGCGTGACCCGCGTGCTCGCGCTGGCGACCGTGCGGCCGCCGACATTGGTGCCGTTCGTCGCGTTGAGCCCCCGCGCGCCGCCGACGGATGCGGTCGTGTTGGAATCGACCAGCCCGCTGCGCCCGGCCACGGTGTTGTCGCTGCGTGCGTTGATGCCCCGGCTGCCGCCCACGGAGGCATCGGCGCCCGCCGTCGCCAGGCTGCCCCGCCCCACCGAGGCACCTACGTCGGCGCTCACGCCGCGGCTGCCGCCGATGCTGGCGCCGACCCCGACCGGCCCGTTGCGGGAGCCCCCGAGGCTGATCCCACGACTGCCGCCCGCGTTGAGGCCCTGGGCGGCCGCCTCGCCGCACAATGCCAGGAGCAGCGCGCCGCTCGCCAAGATTGCAGTCTTCTCGCTCAGGAATGTTGCCATGATGGTCTCCCGCGGGTTACGACGATCCCAGCCGTCTGAGGCGGCTGTGACCGCCATTACGCGGAGAACCGGGTCCCGGTTTCATGGCCGCTGCGACATCGTGACGAAAATGTGACCTTCGTCGCTCGAATGAGCATCGAACTGTATCTTATTGGGACAACAGAGGGATTCGGCCCGCCTTCGGCGGTCCGCAACCATGGTCTAGGCGAACTCGCGACCCTCTTCGGTGCGCTGGAAGTAGATGAGGTCGAGCTGCAGCGATGGCTGGTCGAGCGCCGTCAGGATCGTGTGCGCCTGTCCGCGATGGTGGGTCTGATGGTTGAACAGATGCGACAGCGCCGGCGCCAGCCGTTGCGACACGGTCCGCATGTCGGTCACCGTCATATAGGTGAAGCGGCCCGTCAGGGCCTTGTCCGTCAGCGCGCCGACATAGGAGGCGATGCGCTGGTCTTCGGCCTCGCGCGCTGCCCGCAGCGTCGGGAAGTCCTCGTGCACGATGGCATCGAGCCGGTTGGGAGCCTCGCCTTCGCCGGTGAAGCGCTTCATCCAGATGCGGTCGGTGGCGAGCAGGTGGTTGAGGGTGCCGTGCAGCGAGCGGAAGAAGGCACCCATGTCGCGGCGGTATTCCTCGTCCGTGAGCTCCGAAGCCGCCTCGTAGACGCGGCTGTTGGCCCAGCGGTTGTAGGCTGCGAACATCTGGAAGTGCTTTTTCATCGGCGCGGGCGTTCGGGGCGGCGGTTGCGAGGCCTTCAAGCCAGAGGTCGTCGCGACGGCAAAGTCAATGCCTGCGCGTCCGCGACGGGTTTCGCTCGCCTCAAAATTCCTCTAAAGAGCGCGCCACTCCCAAGCTGTTTCATTCGAAATGAGGAAAAGATGGCGATCGAACGCACCTTCTCGATGATCAAGCCCGATGCCACGCGCCGCAATCTGACCGGCGCCATCACCAAATTGCTGGAAGAGGCCGGGCTGCGCGTCGTCGCCTCCCGCCGCGTCTGGATGAGCCGCCGCGAGGCGGAGGGCTTCTACGCGGTCCACAAGGACCGCCCGTTCTTCGGCGAGCTCGTCGAGTTCATGTCGTCGGGGCCGACGGTCATCCAGGTGCTGGAAGGCGAGAACGCCATCGCCCGGAACCGCGAGGTGATGGGCGCCACCAACCCGGCCAATGCCGAGGCCGGCACGATCCGCAAGGTGCACGCACTGTCGATCGGCGAGAACTCGGTGCACGGCTCCGATGCGCCCGAGACGGCCGCGCAGGAGATCCGCTACTGGTTCTCCGACACCGAGATCGTTGGTTGATCGATCCGATCGGCCATTTCGCGAAGCGTCTCGCACATGCTTGGTGGGCGGCCCTCCGGGCCGTCTGCGTCGGCCGCCGGCGCGGCTGACGGAACGGCGAAGAGTCCGAACAGAAGCGGCGCAACGCCAAAGACCAGGAGTTCGGCCAGCGGTCTCAGCATCACGATCCTCCTTGCGTGGTTGCCTGACCGCAAGAGAATCAACCGATTGCGGTCAATCCGTGGCCGGCCGCGGGCGCTTTCAAGGAAGTTTCCACCGCTTGGCGGCCGCCGCGTCGCTGTCTTTGGCGTCGACCCAGCCGCCGGCGCCGCCTTCGGCAAGTTCCTCCTTCTTCCAGAAGGGCGCGCTGGATTTCAGGTAGTCCATGAGGAAGGCGGCGGCCTCGAACGCCGCCAGCCGGTGCTCCGATATGGCCGCCACCAGCACGATGGCGTCGCCGGGTTCGATGCGGCCGAAGCGGTGGACGACGGTAAGACCGAGCAACTCCCAGCGCTCGGCTGCCTCGCCGGCGATGCGGCCGATCTCGGCCTCCGCCATTCCCGGATAGTGCTCGAGCTCCAACGCCGCGAGCCGCCCCGCTTCGCCGCGGCAATAGCCGCCGAAGGTGACGACCGCGCCGACGTCGGTGCGGCCCTTCGTCAGGCGGTCGATCTCGGCGGCGGTGTCGAAGGCCTCGCGCTGCACGCGAACAGTCGGTCGGGCGGCGGTCCCGTTCACCGCGTCAGCCCCCCGTCATCGGCGGAAACAGGGCCACCTCGCGGGCCCCAGCCAGCGGCGCCTCGTGGTCGACATGCTCGTGGTCGAGCGCCACCCGGATGAAATTGGCGTGCTCCAGGGCGTAGCGATATCCTTCGCCCTGCCGCCCGAGCCATGCCAGAAGGTCCGACACGGTGACCACCTCGGCGGGCACCGCGATCTCTTCCTCGGACTTGCCGATCCGCTCCCGGACCCAGGCGAAATAGACGAGCTTCATCCTCATTCATCCATGATGTGCTTCACGCCTGCCCGGAAGTAGTCATAGCCGGTGTAGAGCGTGACCAGCGCCGACACCCACAGCAGCGCGATACCCGTCTCGGTGGCATACCAGATCAGCTTGTCGAGCGCCGGCCCTGCAAGCAGCACGGCAATGGCGATCATCTGGATGGCCGTCTTCCATTTGGCGAGCTGGGTGACCGGCACGCTCACCTTCAGCCCGGCCAGATATTCGCGCAGCCCGGAGACCAGGATCTCGCGGCACAGGATGATGATCGCCGCCCACAGCGTCCAGCCGGCGATCGTCCGGTCGGTGTCGGCGGCGAGCAGCAGGAGGCAAGTCGCCACCAACAGCTTGTCGGCGATCGGGTCCAGCATCCTGCCGATGTTTGAAGTCTGCTTCCAGGCCCGCGCCAGGTAGCCGTCGAAATAGTCCGTGACGCTGGCCGCCACGAAGATGAACAGCGCCGACCAGCGGGCGAAGTCGCTGGACTGCAGCCGCCCCTCCAGGAAGAAGCACAGAACCACCAGAGGAACCGCCAGGATGCGGCCATAGGTGAGCATGTTGGGAAGGTTGAGCGCGCGTCTTGCCATCAGAGGTGCTTGGGTTGGTGGTTGCATAGTCAAATCAGAAGCGTCGGCCGGCGGTCAATCGTCCGTCGGGGGGTGGACCATGCGAAAACGTCAACTGCGTCTTTTTGGCGGCGGCTGATCGCGGTTTCCCGGCTCAGCCGTGCTCGTGGAAGTGATTGTAGACTTGCCGGGCGATCGACTCGGAGATTCCGTCGACCGCCATCAGGTCCTCCATCGCGGCTCTGCTGACGGCCTTGGCGGTCCCGAAATGCATGAGCAGCGCCCGCTTGCGGCCGGGTCCGATCCCATCGATCTCGTCGAGCGGGTTCTTCACCATCTCCTTCTTGCGCCGAGCCCGATGCGAGCCGATCGCGAAGCGATGCGCTTCGTCGCGCAGCCGCTGCAAAAAATAGAGGACCGGGTCGCGCATCGGCAGCGTGAAGGGCGGGCGCCCTTCCATGAAGAAGCGTTCGCGCCCCGCTTCGCGGTCGACGCCCTTGGCGACGCCGATCGCCGTCACGGTCTCCGCCAGCCCGAGCTCGCCGAGGATCCCCCGCACCGCCGTCATCTGGCCCTGGCCGCCGTCGATCAGGATCACGTCCGGCCAGGCAGGGAAGCCCTGCTGGTCGGCGTCTGGCTCGGCCTCCGCCGCGTCGGGCGTAACGCCTGGTACGCCCGGCACGCCGTGCTCCTTGACGAGCCGCGAGAAGCGCCTTTGCATTACCTCCCGCATCATGCCGAAATCGTCGCCCGGCGAGATCTCGGTCGAGCGGATGTTGAACTTCCGGTACTGGTTCTTCACGAAGCCTTCCGGCCCGGCGACGATCATCGCGCCCACCGGGTTGGTGCCCATGATGTGCGAGTTGTCGTAAACCTCGATCCGTCGCGGCATCTGGACGAGGCCGAAGGTCTCGGCAAAGCCGGCGAAGAGCCGCGCCTGGGTCGAGGTTTCGGCCAACCGGCGGCCGAGCGCCTCGCGAGCGTTTTGCAGTGCGTGGTCGGTCAGGTCCTTCTTCTCGCCGCGCTGCGGAATCGTGACGGTCACGCGGTGGCCGGCCTTGGTCGACAGCGCCTCGGCGAGCAGCGCCTGCTCGGCGACCGGGCTCGACAGCAGGACGAGGCGCGGGCAGGGCTTGTCGTCGTAGAACTGGGCGAGAAAGGAAGACAGCACCTCGGCCGGCTCGAGCGCCGGGTCGGCCTTGGGAAAATAGGCGCGGTTTCCCCAGTTCTGGCCGGTTCGGAAAAAGAACACCTGAATGCAGGTCTGGCCGCCCTCCTGTTTGATCGCGAAGACGTCGGCCTCCTCGATCGATTGCGGGTTGATGCCTTGGTAGCTCTGCACGTGGGAGAGTGCGGCGAGCCGGTCGCGGTAGATCGCCGCCCGCTCGAAGTCGAGCGCCTCGGACGCCTCCTGCATGGCGGCCGAGATGTCGCCCTTCACGCGCTGGCTGCGGCCCGACAGGAAGTCCTTGGCCTCGTCGACCAGCCGCCCGTAGTCCTCGGCGCCGATCTCGCCGGTGCACGGCCCCGAGCAGCGCTTGATCTGATAGAGCAGGCAGGGCCGGGTGCGGCTCTCGAACACGGAATCGGTGCAGGTGCGAAGCAGGAAGGCCCGTTGCAAGGAGTTGATCGTCCGCCCGACGGCGCCGGCCGAGGCGAACGGGCCGAAATAGTCGCCCTTGCGCGAGCGGGCACCGCGATGCTTGAAGATGCCGGGCGAGGGGTGGTCGCCCGTCAGCAGGATGTACGGAAACGACTTGTCGTCCCGAAGCAGTACGTTAAATCGCGGCCGCAAGCGCTTGATGAGATTCGCTTCGAGCAGCAGCGCCTCGGTCTCGGTCCGGGTGACGACAAACTCCATCGTCGCCGTTTCCCGCACCATGCGGCCGATGCGGCTGGTGTGGAACCGGCCTTGCGCGTAGTTGGTCACGCGCTTCTTCAGGTTGCGCGCCTTGCCGACATAGAGCACGTCGCCGGCGGCGTTGATCATCCGATAGACGCCGGGCGAGTTGGGCAGCCGCCTCGACAAGGTGTGGATCAGTTCCGCCCCGAGCTGGCCGTCCGCGTCTCCCGCCTGCGCGTCCCACTCGATGCTGGTGAAGGGCAGGGCAGGTCCGGCCGTCGCCACCACCTCCGGAACGATCTCCTCGGCCGCGGTGTCGTCGTCGTCATACTCGTCGCCGGGCGCATAGCCGGCAATGTCGTCGTCGGCGACCGCGCCTGGGACGCCGCCTCGTCTGTTCGTCATGGTGCCATGCCTGTCACATCCGGCGGGCCCCAGGCAAGGGTGCCGTCCCACGGACACCGATCATATAGGGGATCGGGAGCGAAAATTCAGCGCCGCCGTTCAGGGCTTTGGCGAGATTGTGGCGCGCAGCGCCCGCCGCCGTTTCCCTGAACCTTCCGACGCTTCGACGCAGGCGAACTTGCAAGTCCAGGATCCCTTGCGTCGCAACGGTTCCCCGGGGTGCCCGAGACGTCGCCGGGAGACCGCTGTTGCCCAGGCGCAACGTCACAGTTCAGTCCCATTGGGGTCAGGGAATCTCCCTAGTTCAGGTGCGCTACGGCCGCATTTCTGCACGACATTCGGAACCTGTCGGACGCGACGTCGTTCCTGCCTCCCAAGCAACGGCACACATCGCGTCGGAACCAAAAAAACTGTGCCACACCTGATGTTTCGTGGCCAAGGAGTTGAAGAATGAAAGCCAGTATCGAATTTGCGCGGTCGACTGCGGCTGCTCTCGGGCTGCTCGCGCTCGGCATGGCGCCGGCCTTTGCGGCGGATGCCGTGATGGAGGAGCCGCCTGCGCCGGCAGCGCCCATGGAGGTTCCCCCGCTCAACACCTGGTCCGGCCCCTATGCGGGTGTGGCCCTCGGCTACGGCTTTGCCGGGCGCACCGACACCAACACGCTGGGCTTCGAGAACGACATCGACACCGACGGCTTCGTGGGCAACGGCTTCGCCGGCTGGCAGCTCGAGAACAACGGCATCGTCTACGGCATCGAGGGCGATGTCGGCTATGGAGGCTACCAGGGCAACGATGCCGGCCTCGAGTCCGAGTCGGGCGTCGACGGGTCGCTCAGGGCGCGTCTGGGCGTGGCCGTCACCCCCGACGTGCTGCTCTACGCCACGGCGGGTGGCGCGGCCCAGTCGGTCAAGCTCACCGACCAGGTCACCGGCAGCAGCGACCGCAACACGCATCTGGGCTGGACCGCCGGCGTCGGCGCCGACGTGAAGGTCACGCAGAACTTGTTCGGTCGGGTCGAGTATCGCTACACCGATTTCGGCTCCGAGGATTACGCCATCAATGGCGGCAACACCGAGGCCGACGTGAGCGACAACCGCGTCATGTTCGGTCTCGGCATGAAGTTCTGACCGGACCGTCGGGCAACACCGCAGTTGAGAGGGCCGGACCATGTCGTCCGGCCCTTTCTCTTGTCAGTGGGGCAGCAGCGGCACGAGGTCCGGATGCCTCCGGTCGAAGGCCTTCGCCCAGCGCTGCAGCTGCGGCCTGCCCTGGCGCCAGACGCCGTCGAAGCGCAGGTCCATGTAGCCGAGGCAGCACCTGAGCGCGATCTGGCCGGCATCCAGACGGCCGGCCAGCCGGGGCGGCGCCTCTTCCAGCAGGTCCAGCGCCCGCACCGCTTTCGCCCACAGCCGGTCGAGCCACGGCGCGTGCACCTTCTCTTGCGGACGGAAGCGCCGCTCGTAGACATGGTCGAGCAGGCTGTCGCAGATCCCGTCCGCCATCGATTCCAGCACCTCCGCGCGCGTCCGCTTCTCTGCTTGGCGCGGGTAGAGCCGCCTGCCGGACAAGCGATCCAGATAGTGCGTGATCGACCGGCTGTCGTGGATCGCCAGCCCGTCTTCGGCGAGCAGGACGGGGATGCGGCCGAGCGGGTTGACGGCGAGCAGCTCGGCCGGCTGGGCGGCGGTGTCGACCTTGACCGTCTCGACCGGAACGCCCGCGGCGCGGGCGGCAATCAGCACCTTGGCGCTGTAGGGCGAGGCGGGCGCGTAGAAGAGCTTGATCATGGCGTCGATCCTTCGATGACGGGAAAGGTCAGCCGCCGCGGACCGGCGGCATCACCGCGCGGGAGAGCCGACAGCTGCGGCGGTCGATTTCCGGGCAGGTCCGGAATGTGAGGTCCTTCGTCAGGCAGATCCGAACCTCGCGCAGGTAGCGCTTGTCGCAGGTGACGGCGATGGCCTCGGCGCCTAGACCGGGATTGGCCGCGAGGAATGCGTGCTCCGCGGCTGCCGGGTCGACCATGCGATGGTCGTCCAGCCGCCCGAACTCCGCCGGGATCCGCACCTTTTGCCGCGCCCTGCGCATCACCGCGAAGTAATCGGCCTGGCCGAGCCCGCTGCAGCTGCCATGCTTGCGCCACTGATAGCGGATCAGCCCGGCGGAGGGCATCAGATCGTAGAGCGCCGCCAGCCGCTCTTTGGCGACGTCAGGCTGCGCCGTGGCGCAATCCGCCGGGAAGCCGCGCTCGAATTGCGGCCATAGCCCATGCACCACGAAGGCATAGGGGCGGCCGCTGGCGCATTGCTGGCGATTGGCATGGCTCCCTTCGGCCTCGCAATAGCTGGGCGACCAGGACAACGACAGGACGTAGAAGTCGAAGCCGCGCGTGCCAGCGGGCGCCGCTGCGCCGCCGGTGGGCGGGGCAGGGCGGGCCGCAATGGGCTGGGTTGCAGGCGGAGGAGCCGGCGGGTCGCCGGCAGGCGTCTCGGCCTCGCAGGCGGTGAGCGCCGTCAGCAGGAGCGCGCCGGCGGCGGCGATGCGGCCCCGCATCGTCTGACGCCGGCGATGTCGGTCAGCGAAGCACGCGGCAGCGGCCGTTATAGACGATCCAACGGTCGAAGCCGGACACGCAGAACTCGACGTTGTTGCCCATCGAGGCGAAGCCCTGGCCTTCCTCGATCAGGTACCAGATCTCGCGCTGCATGCCGTCGGAGAGCGCCACGGTGGCGGCGCAGTAGCGGCGGCCGATCGGCCATTGTTCGCTGGCCGGCAGGTAGCGGCGCTGGTGAATGCCCTGGAAATCGGTGATCTGCACCTGCGGCAGGTGCGGCACGTGCGTGACCTGCCAGTCGAAGCGCGACGATATGGAGCTGAGCACCCAGCCCTGGCCGCAAGCCTCAGGGCTCTCGTCATAGACGGCGACTGCCATGTCGGCGGCCGAAGCGGTGCCGGCCGGCAGCGCCAGCCCCGTCGCGGCGAGCGCCGCAGCCAGCGTGAATTGAGCGAAACGTCCCATGGCATCCCCTCCAATGGCGCCTCCGGCGGCGCCGGGCGCCACCGCGGCCACACTCTGCTTGCGAACCCGCGGCGGGTCAAGCGGCAACCGAAACGTTGCTTTCCCGTCCCTTAGCGATAGCCGGTCACGTCCGACGGCTTGCCGGCCTCGCGCACCTCCGTGATGTAGCGCCAGGCATCCGGCTGCGATCCGTCGACATCCGTGAAGCCGTAGACCTGGGCCAGCTGCCCGCTGGAGGTCGAGTTCCCGTTCCAGCGCGCTCGGTCGGCATCGCCGGCCAGCGCCGCGACCGCCCTGCCGACGAAGTGCGGCGTCTCGGAAATGGCGAAGTCCGGCTGCTTGGCGACCGCGTCGCGCCAATTCTCCTCGGCGACGCCGTAGTGCTCCAGCATCGTTTCCGAGCGCAGCCAGCCGGGCGTGATCGACACCGAGGTGGCGCCATGCTTTGCAAGGTCCTTGGCATGGGCCCAGGCCATGCGGTCGGCCGCCACCTTGGCGAGGTCATAGAAGGGGGAGATGCGATAGGTCCGCTCGTTGTACTCCCGCGTCCCGTCCGTCACCTCGATATGGAGGCCGCCGGCCTGCCTGATCAGCAGCGGCAGCGCGAAATGGGCGGTGATGAGATGGGTGTCGATGGCCAGTCGGAGCATTCTGAGCCCATTGGCCAGATTGTGGTCCCATGCAGGCTTGTTCCACTCGAACAGGTGCTCGCCGCCCCAGATGTCGTTGACCAGCACGTCGAGCCTGCCACGTTCGCGCTCGATGCGGCTGACCAGGGCCTGCACCGCGTCAGGCTCGAGGTGGTCCGTCGGCACGGCCGCCGCCTCGCCGCCCGCTTCCACGATCAGCTCGGCCGTCTCCTCGATGGTCTCCGGGCGGTTCACCTCCGAGCGTCGCTCTCGTGTCGAGCGGCCTGTGCAATAGACCATGGCGCCGGCGGCTCCGAGCTCCACGGCGATCCCGCGGCCGGCGCCGCGCGTCGCCCCGGCCACCAAGGCGACCTTTCCGGTAAGCGGCTTCGTCCTCATGTCACTCTCCTCCTGTTAGGCACGGCGGTGCCGTTGCGGGCTAGGCAGACCCGACTTGCATGACGGCTTCGCAGCAGCTATGTTTATAAATGAATACTCGTTTATAAATGGAAGGGCAAGGTGGCAAGGCCCAAATCGCTTTCGGATGACGACCTGCTCGACCGCCTGCTGGCAACCATGCGCCGCACCGGACCCGACCGACTGAGCTTTGCGGCCGCTGCGGCCGGCGCCGGGCTTTCCGGGCCCACGCTCGTGCAGCGGTTCGGCACGCGCGATGCGATGCTGAAGGCGGTGTTGCGGCGCGCCTGGGACCTCCTCGACGCCAAGACCGAGCAGGAGATCGCCCGCATGCCTCGCACGCCGGCCGGCGCCGTAGCCCTGCTTGTGGCTCTGTCGGGAGACTACGACTCGCTGCAGGACTATTCGGAGGGCCTGCTCGTGCTGCGCGAGGACATGCGCAGCAGCGAGCTAAGGGCGCGCGGCGACCGCTGGGGCGCCGAGCTGGCCGAAGCGTTGAGCCGGGCGCTGGGCGGGGAGGCGCCGTCGCGACCGGAGCTGGGCCGGCTGATGGCTTCGGTGTGGCAGGGCGCCCTGCTGTGGTGGGGCTTTTCGCGCCGTGGCACGCCTGCCGACGCGGTGCGCCTGGAACTCGCGGCGTTCTGCCGGGCACTCGGCTATCGATGGGAGGAGGTCGAAGAGCCGGCCCAGTCCAGGTAGGTAAGCACGATCGCGGAGTAGTCGCTCAACGTCATCTCCTCGGCCAGTAGCTCCTGACCGCGTAGGATTGAAGGCAATTCGTCTGTCAACCGGTCGAATTCTACGGCCGCGCGGGCTCCCCCGGGCACATTGGCCACGGACGAGTATAGCCTCAGCCAGTTGACCACCTCGCTCACGGCATGGCCCGGGTCTCCCCGATGGCAGTGGATGTCCTGGCCGGCGATGTCGGACATGAACTTCTGGTAGCGGTAGGGCGAACAATCCAGCACCAGGGCCTGCTTGGATTTTTGTTCGCCCTTGCCGAAGCGCTTCGCCCCGAGAAAGATCCCCAGCTCCAGCGGCATGTTGAACCGCGGCAGCGGCGGGTCTCCATCGATTTCTGTTCGGGATAGATCATGAATGCCGAAGCGGCACTCTCCGATGATGGCCATGATCTTGTGGAGGCGATTTGTCGCCGCGTCGTCGGTTTCGAGCGCGCAGCGCGGCCGAAAGCCACAGCGAAGAATCGCAAAGACGATGGCCAGGAAGATCGGCCGGAACTCGGCATCGAAGGGACAGTTGACGAAAACGTTGCGGTGGCTGGGCGCCGTCACTGTTTCGGCGGGGCCTGCAAGGTCCGCCCGTGCCAATCGGAAATGAGCTTCCGGGCCCGCAAGTCACGGATCGTCTTGCGGATTTGGCTCCAGGTAAAGTGCGTGGGCTTGCTGACCGGCGCGAGCAATGGCACGCCGTCGCCGGTCAGGCCGAACACTTTCACTCTTCGAGATGATTGCCGACGCGTCATCATTGGACGACGATGGCATGAAGGCCGGTTCTCCGCAAGCGAATTCAACCCAGGATATGCAAATATCAGGTATCACAACTCACCCTCCTTGCGCCGTTTCGCGCGCGAGCCACACTGCTTCCGGGGCCGGGGCTCCAGGCTCGGCAAGCAAGGTCGCCAGCGCCGGCAGGATCACCGCAAGTTCCGCTTCGAGAAGGAAGGGCGGGTTGACCGCGATCAGCCCCGAGCCGTCGAGCCGCGGTTCGGTGGATGGCGTGCGCAGCGGGAACCGTATGTCGAGCACGCGCGGGACGCCCGCTCCCGCCAGCCGCGTGCGGAATTGCGCGACGGCCGCGCGGTCCTTGATCGGATACCAGAGCAGTGCGAGCCCGCCCGGCCAGCGCCGATGCGCTTTCAGCAGCCCGCCGACCAGCCGCTCGAACTCGCCCTCGGCCTCGAAGGGCGGGTCCACCAGCACCAGCCCGCGCCTTTCCTTGGGCGGCAGGTGGCCGCCGAGCGCCAGCCAACCGTCGAGCTCGATGACCCGCGTCTGGACGTCGCCGGCAAACAGCGCCTTGAGAGCTGCCGCCTCGTCCGGCTGCTTCTCGATCGCCGTCAAACGGTCCTGCCGCCGCATGAGATGGCGCACGATCGCCGGCGATCCGGGATAGGCGGAAGGGCCGCCGCCTGGGTTGGCGGCACGCACGGCATCGAGATAGGGCGACAGGAGCGATGCGGCGTCCGCCGAAAGCGCGCCCGTCATGACCCGGCCGATGCCGGAGCGCCATTCGCCGGTCCTTGCGGCCTCATCGGACGCCAGATCGTAGAGCCCGGCCCCGGCATGCGTGTCGATGACGCGGAACGCCTTGTCCTTGCGCTTGAGATAGGCGATGACGCGCGCCAGCACGGCGTGCTTGACCACATCCGCGAAGTTTCCGGCATGGAAGGCATGGCGATAGTTCATCTGGAGGGCCTACACCGGCCCCGGCAAAACCGCTAGGTTCGGGCCATGAACCGGCACGTTCCGACCCGAATCGGCCACTCCGCCTGCCCGCACGATTGCCCGTCGACCTGCGCGCTCGACGTCGAGCTTTTGCCCGACGGCCGCATCGGCCGCGTTCACGGGGCCAAGGCGAACAGCTACACCGCCGGCGTCGTCTGCGCCAAGGTCGCCCGCTATGCCGAGCGCCTCCACCACCCCGACCGGCTTACGAAGCCGCTGGTGCGAGCCGGCGGCAAGGGCGAGGGGACGTGGAAGGAAGCGAGCTGGGAGGCCGCGCTCGACCTCGTCGCCGAGCGGTTCCAGGCGGCCGAGGCGCGCCATGGCAGCGAAACGGTCTGGCCCTACTACTATGCGGGAACCATGGGCTTGGTGCAGCGCGACGGCATCCACCGGCTGCGCCACGCCAAGAAATATTCCGGCTTCTTCGAGACCATCTGCACCAGCCTCGCCTGGACCGGCTTCACGATGGGAACCGGCCAGCTGCTCGGCGCCGATCCGCGCGAAATGGCCAAGTCGGACTGCGTCGTCATCTGGGGCACCAACGCCGCCGTCACCCAGGTCAATGTGATGACCCATGCCGTGCGGGCCCGCAAGGAGCGCGGCGCCAAGATCGTCGTGGTCGACGTCTACGACAACGCGACGATGAAGCAGGCGGACGTCAAGCTGATCCTCAGGCCCGGCACCGACGCCGCGCTCGCCTGTGCGGTCATGCATGTGGCGTTTCGCGACGGCCATGCCGACCGTGCCTATATGGAGCGGTACACCGACGATCCGGCCGGGCTGGAGGCGCATCTGCGCCCGCGGACGCCTGAATGGGCGGCCGCCATCACCGGCCTTGCCGTCGACGAGATCGAGGCCTTCGCCAGGCTGGTGGGCACGACGAAGCGGACCTTCTTCCGCCTCGGCTACGGCTTCTCCCGGCAGCGCAACGGCGCCGTCGCCATGCATGCAGCACTTTCCATCCCGGCCGTCACCGGGGCCTGGCGATATGAGGGCGGTGGCGCCTTCCACTCCAATTCGGGCATCCTCAAGCTCGACAAGAGCCTGCTCGAAGGCAGCCGCCTCGTCGATCCGCGCATCCGCCACCTCGACCAGTCGCGCATCGGTCCGGTCCTCACCGGCGATCCCGCGGCGCTCGGCGGCGGCCCGCCGGTGACCGCGCTGCTCGTCCAGAACACCAACCCCGCCAATGTCGCACCCGAGCAGCGGCTGGTGGTCGAGGGATTTCGCCGCCAAGACCTCTTCACCTGCGTGCACGAGCAGTTCATGACCGACACGGCGAAGCTGGCCGACGTCGTCCTGCCGGCCACCATGTTCCTCGAGCATGACGACATCTATCGCGGCGGCGGCAATCAGCACATCGTGCTCGGGCCAAAGCTCGTCGAGCCGCCGGAGGGCCCGCGGACCAACCATTTCGTCATCGAGGAGCTGGGCAAGCGCCTCGGCGTCGCCCATCTGCCGGGCTTCGGCCTCACCGAACGCGAGCACATCGACGTCATGCTGGGGCGCAAGGGCCTCGGCACCTTCGAGACCTTCGCGGCGGAGCGCTGGGTCGACCTGCAGCCGGATTTCGAAACGTCGCACTTCCTGAACGGCTTCGCGCACCGGGACGGCAGGTTCCGCTTCCGGCCCGACTGGACCGGCACGCCTGCGCCGGGCCGGCCTCCAAAGTCGATCGGCATCCTCGGCCCGCATGAAAGGCTGCCTGCCTTTCCGGACCACGTCGAATTGATCGAGAAGCCCGATGCCGAGCATCCGTTCCGGCTCGCCACCTCGCCGGCGCGCGCCTTCCTCAACTCCACCTTCACGGAGACGCCGGGCAGCCGCCGACGCGAGGGGCGACCCGAGCTGATGATGCACCCTGACGACGCCGCGGCGGCCGGCATCGCTGCCGGCGACCGCGTCGAGATCGGCAACCGCCGCGGCGAGGTGGTCCTCCATGCGCGGCTCTTCGACGGGGTGCGGCGCGGCGTGCTGGTGGCCGAAGGCATCTGGCCCAACGACGCGCACGAGCGCGGCGAGGGCATCAACGTGCTGACCGGCGCCGACGCGCCGGCGCCCTATGGCGGCGCCGCCTTCCACGACAACCGTGTGTGGCTGAAGAAGGCGCCGTAGCGTCGCCGTCCAGATCAGCGCCGACAAATGACGCGCGCCGTGCACGACTCGCCCCGCTTCGATGGTCCCCTCGGCGCCTGCCGGCAGACAACGATGTAGGGCCCGACCGGGCAACCTCGTCAGCTGGCGGATGCGGCGGCGGATGAGATCGAGCAAGCGATCCGCAGCGGATCGGCCCTCCGCCGCGACGTGAGCCCAGATGTCGACCGGCTCACGAAAGGTCCCGCGGCCTGACGAACTCCAGCAACCGGGCCCCTGCAGGCACAAGCGCGGCCCATGGCCCGTCGAAGCGGAACCGCGCCAGGCCGGCCGTGGGGAACTTCTCCTTCAGCCGCGACAAGGCGTTCTCGTCGGAGTTGGGCGCGACGAGCCACGAAGCAATCTCTTCCAGGCCCGGATTGTGGCCGAGGACGAGCAACCGGCGGGCCTTGGCGCCCTTGGCTCGGATGATCTCCAGGAGGTCGCTCGGGCTCGCCATGTAGAGCGTGTCGATCGTCACGGCAGGCGGCGACTTGCCGCCCAGCGCGTCGGCGATCGACTCCCAAGTTTCCTGGGTGCGGCGGGCCGGCGAGACCAGCGCGCGGTCGGGTCGCCAGCCGCGTTCGCCGAGCAGGCGCCCGATCCGCCTTGCCGCCTTGCGGCCGCGGTCGGCGAGCGGCCGGTCGCGGTCGGCGAGCGAAGCATCGTCCCAGCTCGACTTGGCGTGCCTGAGGAGAAGGAGATCGGGCATTGCCGGTTCGCGTTCGGCCTACGGTGTGATGCGGGCGAGGTCCTCGAGGTCGCTCGGACCCTGCCAGCTCGCGGGCGATATCAGCGTTCCGGTTCGCGCCGACTGGTCGATATCGGCGAAGACCGCGCGTCCGCCTTCCAGGCGCACCTTGCCGGCTGCCAGCAGCGCCAGGGCCAGCGGGTAGAGCTTGTGCTCGGCCTTGAGCACGCGCTGTGAAAGCTGCTCGGGCCGATCGCCGACGAGCACCGGCACCGCCGCCTGCGCGATCAGCGGTCCGGTATCGACCTCGTGCGTGACGAAATGCACGCTGCAGCCATGGATGAGGAGGCCGGCATCGAGGGCGCGGCGATGTGTGTCGAGCCCGGGGAAGGCCGGCAGCAGGGCCGGGTGGACGTTGACCAGCCGGCCCTGCCAGCGATCGACGAAGCCGGCTGTGAGCACGCGCATGTAACCGGCCAGGCAGACGATCTCGGCCTTGAGCCGCGCCAGGGCGGCGTCGAGAGTCTTCTCGTGAGCCTCGGCGGTCGGATGGTCCTTGCGCGGCACCACCCGGGTCGGGATGCCGAAGCTTTCAGCAGCCTTGAGGCCGGGGGCGTCGGCGCGGTCGGAGACGACGCCGACGATCTGCGCCGGAAACTCCTTTTCACGCGCCGCCTCGATGAGCGCGGCCATGTTGGACCCGCGTCCGGAGATCAGGATGACGGTCCGCTTCCGAGGCTGGGTCATAGGTCGATCGAGCCCCGATAGATCACGCCGGCGTCGCGCCGCGGCACGATGCGGCCGATCGGCGCCACCTCCTCGCCGGCCTCCTGCAGTACGGCGGCCACCTGCGCCGCCTGGCCCGACGCCACGACCAGAACCATGCCGACGCCGCAGTTGAAGGTGCGCATCATTTCTGCCGGCGCCACGCGGCCGGTCCGCGAAAGCCACGAGAAGACGGCCGGCGGCTCTATCGCCTCGAGGTCGAGCTCGGCGGCGTAGTCGTCGGGCAGCACGCGAGGGATGTTGTCGGGGAACCCGCCGCCGGTGATGTGGGCGAGCGCCTTGATGCCGTGCGTGCCGCGGATCGCCTTCAGCACCGGCTTGACGTAGATGCGGGTCGGCACGAGGAGCGCTTCGGCGAGCGTGCTCCCTTCGGCGAACGGCGCCGGACCGGCGTAGGAGAGCCCGCTCTCCTCGACGATGCGGCGCACCAGCGAAAACCCGTTGGAATGCACGCCTGAGGACGCGAGGCCGAGCAGCACGTCGCCCTCCACGATGTCGTCGGTGGGCAAAAGCTGCCCGCGTTCGGCCGCACCGACCGCGAAGCCGGCCAGGTCGTAGTCGCTGCCCCGGTAGACCCCGGGCATCTCGGCCGTCTCGCCGCCGATCAGCGCGCACCCGGCCTGCCGGCAGCCTTCGGCGATGCCTGCCACGATCGCCACGCCCTGCTCGGGATCGAGCTTGCCTGTGGCGAAATAGTCTAGGAAGAACAACGGCTCGGCACCCTGCACGACGAGGTCGTTGACGCACATGGCGACAAGATCGATGCCGATCGTGTGGTGGATGCCGGACTCGATGGCGATGCGGAGCTTCGTGCCGACGCCGTCATTGGCGGCGACCAGCACGGGATCGCTGAAACCCGCCGCCTTCAGGTCGAACAGGCCGCCGAAGCCGCCGATCTCGGCCTCGGCGCCGATCCGCCGCGTCGAGCGGACCAGCGGCTTGATCTTCTCGACCATGCGGTTGCCTGCATCGATGTCGACGCCGGCTTGGGCATAGGTCAGGCCGCTCGCTTCGCTCATCCGTTCCCTCGGTGTACCGCTCTCGATCGGGCTCTTCGCATGAAGATCGCGCCGCCGCAACAGAATGGCGCGTTTGGGCCCCCCATGGGAAGCCGGAAAGCGCCGAGCTCGCCGCGCGGCGGGCCGGCCCTTGCGAAGTGACGGGCTTTCCATCATCTAACGGGCAAGGGACGCGCCGGCTGCGACGGGACCGCAGCCGAACAAGAAGCCGACTGGCCGATGGGAGGGCGAGAAAAGATGACGATTCCCAATCTCATCACCATCCTGCGCTTTCTCCTGGTGCCGGGCGTGGTGTTCGCGCTTTTGACCGACAAGATGGGATGGGCGCTCGCTGGCTTCCTTGTCGCCGGCATCTCCGACGGCATCGACGGCTTCATCGCCCGCCAGTTCAACCAGCGCACCGAGCTCGGCGCCTATTTGGACCCGATGGCCGACAAGGTCCTGCTGGCCAGCGTCTTCGTCGTGCTGGGCTATATGGGCGAGCTGCCGCTGTGGCTGGTGATCGCCGCCGTTTCGCGCGACGCGCTGATCATCTGCGCGGTGCTTCTGTCGACCGTCATGGGAAATCCGGTCGCCATGAAGCCGCTTTTCGTCTCCAAGGCCAACACCGCCGTGCAGATCGTGCTTGCCGCCGTGGTGCTGGCCGAGCTCGCCTTCGCGCTGCAGGTCGGCCCGTCCCGCGAGGCCCTGATTGTGGTCTCCGGGCTCTTGACCGGCGCTTCGGCAGCGGCCTATCTCGTAGGCTGGCTGAGGCACATGAGCGGTTATGGCGAAACCCAGAGATCCGAGCGATGAGGCTGCGGCCGACGCCGCCATCACCGCCACCACCTTCCGCCGTCAGATCGTCTTCTGGGTGATCTTCGCCGCCATTCTGGCGCTTTTCGTTTTCGTCTTCAGCAACATCCTGCTGCCCTTCGTGGCGGGCATGGTGCTGGCCTATTTCCTCGACCCGGTCGCCGACCGGCTGGAGGCGCTGGGCTTGTCGCGGGTCATGTCGACTGTGCTGATCCTCGTCGCCTTCGTCATCGTGCTGGCGCTCGGGCTGGTCATCCTCATCCCCATCCTGGCCCACCAGCTCAGCGACTTCGCCGGCCGCCTGCCGGAGTACATGACGCGGCTGCAGGGACTGTTCACCAGCTACAATCCCGAATGGCTGCAGCAGCGCTTCGGCGTCGATCCGGCCGACCTCAAGGAGGGCGTCAACTCGCTCCTGTCGTCCGGCGTCGGCTTCGTCACCGCCGTTTTCGCCTCGCTTTGGCAATCGGGCGTCGCCCTCTTCAACATCGCCGGCCTGTTCGTGGTAACCCCGGTGGTCGCCTTCTACATGCTTCTCGACTGGGACCGCATGGTGGCGACGGTCGACAGCTGGGTTCCGCGCGAGAATGTGGAGACGGTCCGCCACCTCGCGACCGAGATCAACCGGTCGACCGCCGGCTTCGTGCGCGGCCAGGGCACGCTCTGCCTGGTGCTCGGGCTCATCTACGCCGTCGGCCTCACTTTGGTCGGGCTCAATTTCGGCATCCTCATCGGCATCTTCGCCGGGTTGATCAGCTTCATCCCCTATGTCGGGTCGCTGGTCGGGCTTGTGCTGTCGGTGGGCGTCGCTTTCGTCCAGTTCTGGCCGGACTGGCCGTGGGTCGTCGCCGTGGCCTGCGTGTTCTTCTTCGGCCAGTTCGTGGAAGGCAACATCCTGCAGCCCCGCCTGGTGGGCAAGAGCGTCGGCCTGCACCCGGTGTGGCTGATGTTCGCCTTGTTCGCCTTCAGCGCCCTGTTCGGCTTCGTCGGGCTGCTGATCGCGGTTCCGGCCGCCGCCGCCGTGGCCGTGCTCGTCCGCTATGCGGTGGCCCGCTACCTGCAGTCGCCGATGTACCGGGGCCGCCCGGAAGAGCCCGCCATCGTGCGCCCGCCGCGGCGCCGGAAGGCGGACGCCTGACGCCGATGCCCGACCCGGAACGACCTCGCCAGCTGCCGCTCGACCTCGGACACGCGGCGGGACGGTCGCGCGACGACCTCGTCGTCTCTGCCGCCAACGCCAAGGCCGTCGCCCTGGTGGAGCGCTGGCCGGACTGGCCCGCCCCCGTGGTGGTGCTTGCCGGGCCGGCCGGCTCCGGCAAGTCGCATCTCGGCGCCATCTGGACCGCGGCCGCCGCCGCCGCCGTCCTGGATGTGCGTTCCCTCGGCGCCGAGGCCATTGCCGCCGCTTCGGCGGGTCCGGTCTTCCTCGACGACGCGGACGCTGCGGACCGCGACGACGCGGGGCTTTTCCACCTCCTCAACGCGGCGCGGTCGGCCGGGACGTCGGTGCTCCTCACGGCGCGCCGCTTCCCGGCGGCCTGGGGCGTCGGCCTGGCCGACCTGTCCTCCAGGCTGAGGGCGGCGGCCACCGTGGAAATCGGCGAACCCGACGACATGCTGCTCGCCGGCGTCATCGCCAAGCTCTTCGCCGATCGCCAGGTGGAGGTCGACCCTCATGTCGTCCACTATCTGGTGCGGCGCATCGAGCGCTCGCTGGCCACCGCCATCCGCGTTGTCGACCGGCTCGACCGCGCCGCGCTGGAACAGCAGTCGCG
The DNA here is from genome assembly GCA_040510195.1 of Mesorhizobium sp. Lineage (GTDB taxonomy): Bacteria > Pseudomonadota > Alphaproteobacteria > Rhizobiales > Rhizobiaceae > JBEVJK01. Next base: position 38,117 of record JBEVJK010000012.1, read on the forward strand.
GATTACCCGTGGCATGGCCATGGACGCCGTCAGCGCGCTCGACGAAGGGCAAAGCGAGCTCGATATCTGATCTCGGGCGACCTCGCGCCTCTTGACTCAGGACGACCTCGCGTATTTAGTTCGTCAACCTGACGAACTAACGAGGCCGGCATGCCGATCGACCGCTCCCTGCTCGCCCGCAGGTTTTCGAGACGCGCCGTGGTCGAGGCGCTGCTTCAGCAGGGGCCGGTCTCGCGGGCCGAGCTCGCCAAGGTGACGGGCCTTTCCAAGCAGACGATCTCGGAGGTCATCGGCGAGATGGAAGGCGGCGGCTGGGTCGCCCAGGTGGGCGTCAGCCGCGGCGCTCTCGGCCGCACGGCCGTCACCTACGAGATGGAGCGGCGCGCGGCCTATTCGCTGGGCGTCGATCTGGGCGGCACCAAGCTCAGTGCCGCTCTGGCCGACCTCTCCGGCGAGATCGTGGCCGAATCGAGCGAGGCGACCGATCGCCGTGGCGGCCGCCACGTCCTCCAGCAGATCCGCCGGGTGGCCGGCGGGTTGGCGGCCGGTTCCGGGGCCCAGCTCGACCGGCTGAAGAGCGTGGTGGTCGGCACTCCCGGCGTTGTCGACCCGCAGAGCGGGGCGATCGCGCTGGTGCCCAACATCCCCGGACTGTCGGAGATCGACGTGAGGCGCGAGCTCGGCGCGCTGTTCGGCGGCCTCGACGTGCTGATCGAGAACGACGTCAACCTGACAATGCTCGGCGAGGCGTGGCGAGGCGCGGCGCGCGGCGCCGAGAATGCCGCTTTCGTGGCGGTCGGCACCGGCGTCGGCCTCGGCCTGATCGTCAACGGCAAGCTGGTGCGAGGCGCCACCGGGGCTGCCGGAGAGATCGCCTATCTGCCGATCGGAGGCGATCTCGTCTCGCCGCGCGCGCTGGAGGTGGGAGCCTTCGAGTTGGAGGTCGCCTCGACCGGAATCGTCGAGCATTACAGACGCTTGGGCGGCTCGGCCGATTCGGCGCGTGAAGTCTTCCAGCGCCTGGAGGAGGGCGACGTGCCGGCCCGGTCGACCGTCGACGCGGTCGGCCGCACCATTGCCCTTGCCGTTGCCGCGCTCGCCTCGATCCTCGATCCCGAGCTGGTGGTGATGGGCGGTTCGATCGGCGTCCGGCCCGAGCTGATCGAGCGGGTGCGGGCCCACCTGCCGGCGGTCTTCGCGCGGCCGGTGACGGTCATGCCGAGCGAGCTCGGCAGCCGCGCCGGCCTCGTCGGCGCGCTCTCCTCGGCGGTCAATCGGCTGCACAACGGGCTCTTCGGCGTCTCCGACCTGCCCGGCGAACTGACCTTGCCGGGCCTCGCTCTGTCGAGGGCCGCCGAATGATCGATCCGGCCTTCGTCTCCCGCTTGCGCCAGGCGCTCGACCGCGACGCGGCGCTCGCTCTTCTGAAGCGGGCGGTCGGCACGCCGAGCGTCACCGGAAACGAGAGGGTCTTCGCCGAGCTCCTGGCCGGTGAGCTGGAGGCGCTCGGCGCCGTCGACCTGCGGCTCAGCGATTTCGCTGCCGGCCGTCCCAATGTCAGTGCTCTGCTGGAAGGCGCGGGCGGCGGTCCCGTCCTGCTGCTCGCCGGCCATACGGACACCGTCCATGTGAAGGGCTGGGCCGAGCGCTGGGCGGGCACGGCGCGGCAGGATCCGTTCGGCGGCGCCGTGGTCGACGGCGCCATCTGGGGCCGGGGCACCGGCGACCTGAAGGCCGGCATCGTCGCCACGCTCAGCGCCGCACGCCTGCTCGGCGAGCTCGGGGCGAAGCCGGCCTGCGACGTCCTCTTCGCTTTCATCGGCGACGAGGAGAGCGGCGAGGAGGGGACGGGCGTCAGCGCCGGCATGAAGGCGCTGACGGCGGAGTTCGAAGCCGGCGCGCTGCCGCGGCCGGACTTCGCCGTCTATGTGGAGCCGACGCAGCTCCAGGTCTTTGCCGCGCAGATGGGCTTCCTGATCGCCGACATCACGGTGACCGGCCGTGCCGCCTATTTCGGCCTGCCCGAGCTGGGCGTCGACGCGCTCAAGGCCGCGCACGCCGTGCTTTCGGCTCTGTGGGCGCATTCGGCGACGCTCGCGGCGCGCCCGGCGCATCCGCTCGTCGGGCGACCCTTCCTGCTGGTGACGGGCATTGCGGGCGGCGGCTCCATCGCCGTCCCCGGCGAGTGCACGATCAGCCTTATCCTCAAGCTCTTGCCGGGCGACGACCTCGACGCCGCGGCGGCCGCACTGGAGGCGGCGGTGCGCGGCGCGGCGATCGCCCCCGAGGTCGAGCTGGCCTTCGCCTATCCGGCCGGCCGCGACCATCGGCTCGGCGGGACACCGGTCGAGACGCCTGCCGCCCTGCCGCCCGTGCAGCTCCTGCAGGCGGCGGTCCGCTCGGTGCGGCCCGACCGCGGCGAGATCGCCGGCGCGCCCTACTGGTCGGAGGCGCCGTTCCTGTCGACCCGGCTCGGCGTGCCCGCGGTCTATTGCGCGCCCGGCGACATCTCGAACTGCCACACGCTGGAGGAGCATGTCGACCTCGAGGAATTCTACGACGGAGTGGTGGCGCTCGCCGCCTTCATCGCCGCGTTCGGCAGACCGTCGGCCTGAAACGAGAACCGGCCCGAGGCGGCCGCAAGAAGGAGGAAGAAGCAAAATGTCGATCGCAATCAGGTTCCTGGCCGGGGCGGCCGCGTTGGCCCTTTCCGCCTTTCCGACCTTCGCCGCGAACGAGACCGTCGGCCCGGCGGGCGAGAAAGCGACGCCGTCGAGCGAATTGAAGCTGACCGACGAGGAGGTCGCCAAGGTCAAGGAGGGCAAGCACACCGCCGCACTCCTGTGGCACACCTCGTCGGACTTCGTCAGCGCGGTGACGGCGGGCGCCAAGGACGAGTTCAAGCGGCTCGGCGTCGAAGTGGTGGCCGAGACCGATGCGGGCTTCGATTCTGCCAAGCAGCTCTCCGACGTCGAGACCGTGATGGCCAAGTCGCCGAGCGCCATCCTGGCGCTGCCGCTCGACCCGGTGGGCTCCGCCAAGGCCTTCCAGGCGGCCAAGGAGAAGGGCGTCAAGCTGGTGTTCCTGTCCAACGTGCCGGCCGACTACAAGCAGGGCGTCGACTACGTCACCACCGTCACCGACGACCTCTACCAGATGGGCAAGCAGGCCGCCGACGCGCTCGCCAAGACGCTGGGCGACAAGGGCAAGGTGGCGTGGATCTTCCACGACGCCCAGTACTACGTGACCAACCAGCGCGACAACGCCTTCAAGTCGACCATCGAGAACGACCACAAGGGCATGTCGATCGTCGACAGCCAGGGCATCGCCGATCCGGCGCGCGCCGAGGAGATCGGCCAGGCCCTGCTCACCAAGACGCCCGATCTCGACGGCATCTACGTCACCTGGGCGGAGCCGGCGGAAGGCGTGCTGGCGGCGTTGCGAGCGGCCGGCAACACCAAGACGAAGGTGGTGACCCTCGACCTGTCCGAGCCGGTGGCCCTCGACATGGTCAAGGACGGCAACGTGACGGCGATCGTCGCCGACAAGGCCTACGAGCTCGGCCGCACCATGGCGACGGCCGCCGCTTACGGCCTGCTCGGCAAGCAGGCGCCGCCCTTCGTGGTCGCCCCGGCCATGACGGTGACCAAGCAGAACGTCGCCGAGGGCTACAAGGAGTCGCTCAATCGCGACGCCCCGAAATCGGTGCTCGACGCCGCCAAGTGACGACGGCGAGGCGTCCGCTGCGCCAATTTTGTCCACACCCTGACGGCGGCCCGTAGAATGCTGCCCAGGAAGCAAAGGGAGGATCCCATGAGACGACTTTTCACGTTCATGCTCACCGCCGCCTGGCTTGCCGCCGGGTCGGTGCTGGCCGCCGAGACCACCACCAAGGGTCCGCATGGCGAGGCGGCGACCCCCGCCGCCTCGGTGACGCTGACGCCCGAGCAGGAGGCCAAGGTCAGGGACGGCAAGTTCACTGCCGCGCTGTCCTGGCACACCACCTCGGACTGGTCGGCGGCCGTCGGCAACGGCGCCAAGGACGAATTCGGGCGGCTCGGCATCGAGGTGGTCGCCGAGACCGACGCCGGCTTCGATGCGGCGCGCCAGAAAAGCGACATCGAGACGATCCTCGCGAAGAAGCCGAGCGTCATTGTCTCGCTGCCGGTCGATCCGGAGACGGCGCCCGAGGCCTACCGCCCGGCACTTGCTGCCGGCACCAAGCTGATGTTCGTCGACAACGCGCCGAAAGGCTTCGTCCACGGCACCGACTACATCGCCATCTCCTCCGCCGACCTGGTGCAGATGGGCGCCAAGGCCGGCAAGGCGCTGGCCGACGCGCTGGGCTCCAAGGGCAAGGTGGGCTACATCTTCCACGACGCCGACTTCTACGTGACCAACCAGCGCGACCAGTCGTTCAAGGCGACCGTCGCGGCCACCCCCGGCATGGAGATCGCCGTCGAGCAGGGCCTCGCCGACCCGGCCCGCGCGGAGGACATCGGCAATGCCTTCGTGGCCCAAAACCCGGACCTCGACGCGATCTACGTCACCTGGGCGGAGCCGGCCGAGCTGGTCCTGGCGGCGCTGCGCAACGCCGGCAACACCAGGACCAAAATCGTCACCCTCGACCTTTCCGAGCCGCTGGCGCTCGACATGGTCAAGGGGGGAAACGTGGCGGCGATCGTCGCCGACGAGGCCTATATGATCGGCGTCACCGCGGCGCGTGCGGCGGCCCTCGGGCTGATCGGCGAGAGCGTGCCGCCTTTCCTGGCGGTCGACGCCATCGCCGTCACCAAGGACACGGTGAAGGACGGCTGGAACCAGTCGCTCCACCGCGATCCGCCGGCCTCGCTCGGAGTGCAGTGATGGCGCTGGACCGGCCCGCCGGCTTGCCGAGGATCGGCAGGATCGACCCGACCGCCTATGTGGTCTATGTCGGCTTCCTGCTGATCTTCGCCGTCTTTGCCGTGGTGCTGCGGGACAGCGGGTTCCTGACCGCGTCCAATCTTTTGAACATCGTTCAGCAGACGGCGCCGGTCACCGTCATGGCGATCGGCATGGTCTATGTGCTGACGGCAGGCGAGATCGACCTTTCGGTGGGCTCGGTCGTGGCGATCTCGGCGCTCAGCGCCGCCGTGGTGATGCGCGAGCACCATTGGCTGCTCGGCGTCGCCGCCGCGCTGGCCGCCGGCGGCGCCATCGGGCTGGTCAACGGCTCGCTCGTCGCCTATGGCCGGCTGCCGTCCTTCCTGGTCACGCTGGCCACGATGGGACTGCTTGCCGGCGTGGCGCGCTGGATGACCAATCTGCAGTCGGTGCCGGTGACCGATCCCACCTTCACCGGCCTGTTCGGCTCCGGCCGGCTGTTCGGCATCCCGTCGCTGCTGATCTGGACGGCGCTGGCCGTCGGGCTCGGCCACTACGTCTATCGCGAGACCCGCTTCGGCGCCCATGTGCTGGCGACCGGCGACAGCCCGCGCGCGGCGCGCGCGGCGGGCATCAAGGTCGACCGCCTGCGGCTCAAGGTGATGATCCTCGGCTCGCTCTGCGCAGCACTCGCCGGCCTGCTTTATCTCGGCCGCATCCAGGGGGCCCGCTACACGCTCGGCGAGACCGATCTGTTGACGGTGATCGCGGCCGTCATCGTCGGCGGCACGCGGCTCAACGGCGGTGCCGGCACGGTGGTGGGCGCGCTCGTCGGCTCGCTCTTGATGGGCATGCTGAACAACGGGCTGATCCTGATGGGCCTCGCCGTGTCGGAGCAGATGATCGTCCGCGGGCTGATCATCCTCGCGGCGGTGGCGCTGACCTTGCGCGAGCCGCGCCGATGAGCGGCAGGAGGCAACGATGTTTCTCGACGTCCTGAGACGCCGCAACCCGGCCCTGATCGAGGCGGCGATCGCGCTTCACCAGGCCGGTGCGCTGCCGGCCAACTGCACGGTGATCGACCTCGACGCGGTGACCGAGAATGCCCGCGCCATCAGGGAGGCGGCCGACGCCGCCGGCCTGAAGGTGTTCGCCATGACCAAGCAGATGGGCCGCAACGGCGACTTCATAAGGGCGGTCGCCGCGGGCGGCATCGGCGAGGCCGTCGCGGTCGACATGGAATGCGCGCGGGCCTGCGCCAATGCCGGCATGCGGATCGGCCATCTCGGCCATCTCGTCCAGGTGCCCAGGGCCGAGGCGGACGCTGCGGCCGCGCTCGGACCCCGCTACTGGACGGTGTTCAACGACGAAAAGGCGGCCGAGGCGGGCGCCGCACTTGCGGCCGCCGGGCAGGGCGGGGAGAAGCGGTTCCTGGCGCGCCTGTTCGCCGCCGGCGACACTTTCTACAAAGGCCATGAAGGCGGCTTCCCGGCCGAGGAGGCGACGGCCGTCGCCGACCGCCTGGATGCCATCGAGGGCGGCGGCTTTGCCGGCATCACCACCTTTCCCGCACTGCTGTTCGATCCGCAGGCTCGCCGGATCCGCCCGACCCACAATGCCGAGACCTTGCGCCGCGCCGCCGAGGCGCTGGCGAAGGCGGGTCGCCGCGACATCGAGATCAACGCGCCGGGCACCACCTCGTCGGCGGTCCTCCCGGCGCTCGCCGAGGCCGGCGCCACGCAGTGCGAGCCGGGCCACGGGCTGACCGGGACCACACCGCTGCACGCGCTGGAGGACCTGCCGGAACGCCCGGCCGCCGTCTACCTCACCGAGGTCTCGCACCTCCACGCCGGGCGCGCCTACTGCTTCGGCGGCGGGCTCTACATCGATCCGGTGTTCCCGGACTACGACGTCAAGGCGATCGTGTCGCGCGAGCCGACAAGCGCCGCGACCGCACTGCGCAGCGTCGACATCCCGCCGCCGGCGGCGATCGACTATTACGGCATGATCGATGCCAGCGGCAGCGGTGCGCCCGAGGTCGGCGACAGCGTGGTGTTCGGCTTCCGCCAGCAAGCCTTCGTGACGCGCGCCTACACCGCCGGCATTGCCGGCCTGTCGGCGGGCCGGCCGCGGGTGGGTGCCATCCATGACGCCTATGGGCGCCAGGCCGGGTGGCCATGAGCGCGGCGGAGGGGGCGATGGAACAGGCCGCACCGGCACTCGAGCTCACCGGCATCCGCAAGGAGTTCGGCGGCATCGTCGCCATCGAGAATTTCAGCTTGGAAATTGCCCGTGGCGAGGTCGTGGCGCTGGTGGGCGACAACGGGGCCGGCAAGTCGACCCTGGTGAAGATCATCGCCGGCATGGAGCGGCCGACGGCGGGCGAGATCAGGCTCTCCGGAGAGGTCGTCCATTTCACCGACGCCAGCCAGAGCCAGGCCAAGGGGGTGCAGGTTGTCTACCAGGACCTGGCGCTGGCCGACAGCCAGACCGTCTACATGAACCTTTTCCTGGGGCGCGAGAAGACGCGCGGCCCCTTCGGCAAGCTCGACCGGTCCGCCATGGTCGCCGAGACCGAAGCGCTTGTGCGCGAGCTCGACGTTCGCATCCCCTCGGCGCGGTCGGTGATCCGCGACCTTTCCGGCGGGCAGCGGCAGGGGGTCGCGATCGCCCGCGCCATCCATTGGGCCCGCAACCTGGTGCTGATGGACGAGCCGACGGCAGCGCTGGGGGTCGCCGAGACGGCGAAGGTGGAGGACATCATCCTCGGGCTCAAGGCCCGCCAGCTGGCGATCCTGGTGGTCAGCCACAGCCTCGACCAGGTATTCCGGCTGTCCGACCGCATCTGCGTGCTCAGGCGCGGGCGCCAGGTGGGCGTCCGGGCGACGGCCGACACCGACAAGAACGAGATCGTCTCGATGATCACCGGCCTCGGCGGCCGGACGCCGGCTTGAGACAAAAAGGCCCGACAGCGGGATGCCGGGCACGGCCGAGGATGAGAGCATTCTTGCCTGAGACTGGCCGTGCAAGGAGAACGTGCCATTGCGGGGCCGGTTCCGCTGCCGGAATGCGACGGAAATGATGCCGTCGCCGCCCTTCCAAACGCCCCCGCGATCGGCTACAGGAGGGCGCCCGCGGGGCCGTTCGGAGTGTAGCGCAGCCTGGTAGCGCACCTGATTTGGGATCAGGGGGTCGTAGGTTCGAATCCTATCACTCCGACCAGATGACCGCCGGCAGGCGTCGGCGTGCGGCCCCTCATTCGGCACGGCCCCCGGGGCCCGGCTTCCCGAAAGGACAATAGGCGATATGCGATTTCATGCGCACAATCGCGCCGAGAAAACCGCGGCGACCGCGGGGCTGAACGCCGCGGGACCGCCGCCGCTTGGGAGGGCCCTGTGGAGCGTCGACCGCTCACGGTCGCAATCATCGAGGACGATACCAGCATGCGCAAGAGCATCGAGCGCCTGCTGAACGCCTATGGGTTTGCCGCAATCGGGTTTGCGTCGGCCGAGGCATTTCTCGAACGGCAGATCGACGACGCCTTCGTCTGCGCCGTCCTCGACGTCCATCTGCCGGGCATAAACGGGTTCGAGCTGAAGCGGCGCTTGATGGCTGCCGGCGAGGAGCTGCCGATCATCTTCGTCACGGCCATCGACGACGACGTCAGGGAATACGTCACGCAGGCTGGCTGCGTCGCCTATCTCCGCAAGCCCTTCGCACCGGATCGGCTGCTCGAAGCCGTGAAGAGCGCCATCGCCGCCCGCTGAGCAATCGGCGTCCGATCGCAGCCTCGACTTCCCCAAAGGACAATATCACCGACACCGGCGTTGCCTGATACTTGACGCTGCGGAATGTGGGACATGGCAGCCGTCTCCGTTCCGGGTGGGCCGTTCGCAAAGTCAACTCGCCACAACTGATCGTTGCGCGCGACAGACCCCGCGGACCAGGCCTTTCACGCCACTTCCAAGGGAGACACTGATGACAACAGCATCTCGAACTTGCTTCAAGGCGGCACTTGCGTTGGGAAGCGCGCTGCTTGGCCTGGCGCCTTCGGCACATGCCCAGGACCAGCAGAAGCCCAACATTCTGTTCATCATGGGCGACGACATCGGCTACATGCAGCCGAGCATCTACCATGGTGGGCTCATGGTCGGCGAGACGCCCAACATCGACCGCATCGGCAAGGAAGGAGCGCGGTTCACCGACTACTATGCCGAGCAGAGCTGCACCGCCGGTCGTACCGCCTTCATCACCGGCATGAACCCGCTGCGGGTCGGCATGCTGCTGCCGGAGATCCCGGGCAGCCCGTCCTATCTGAGAGCCGGCACGCCGTCGCTTGCCAAGTTCCTCTACGACCTCGGCTATTCGACGGGCGAGTTCGGCAAGAACCACCTCGGCGACACCACCGAATCCTTGCCGACGGCGCATGGCTTCCAGGAGTTCTGGGGCTATCTCTACCACCTTGACGCCATGCAAGGGGTGAGCTTCCCCGACATCAACAAGAGCCCGACCGAGCAGAGCGTGGCGCCTCCGTGCAAGAACACGCCGATTCCCGGCCTGCCTGAAGAGCCCGGCGTCGATCCCAAGACCAGCGTCTGCATGACGCCGCCACGGCCGGTGCTTTGGTGCAACTCCGAAGACGGGAGCCCGGAGAAGCAAAGCTGCAAGGATGAGGGTCCGCTGACGCTGGAAAGGTCGAAGACGGTGGACGAGGAAATCTCGGGCAAGGTCGTCGACTTCCTCGATCGCAACGATCCGAAGACGACCGGCAAGCCGTTCTTCGTCTGGTACAACCCCGCTCGCATGCACATCACGACCGTGCTGTCCGACAAGTACCTGGCGATGATCGGCGAGCCCGGCGGCAAGGACTGGGGCGCCAACGAAGCCGGCATGAAGCAGATGGATGACAACATCGGCGTCGTCCTGAAGAAGCTCGAGGACATGGGTCAGCTCGACAACACGATCGTCGTCTTCACGACCGACAACGGCGCCGAGACGATCACCTTCCCCGACGGCGGCACGACGCCTTTCAAGGGCGGCAAGCTCACGACCTGGGAAGGCGGCATGCGCGCTCCGCTGGTCGTCCGCTGGCCCGGCCATATCGAGCCCGGAACGGTGAAGACCGAGATGTTCGCCTCGCTCGACTGGGTCCCGACGCTGGTCAACATCGCCGGCGGGGCGAAGGGCGACGGGCTCAAGAAGGAGGTCGAAGCAGGCCAATACAAAGGCATCGTGAAGACCACCCTCGACGGGATCGATCAGCGCGACTATCTCGAAGGCAAATCGAAGTCGGCGCGCGACCACTTCTTCTACTATTCGGGCAAGAATCCGTCTGCCGTCAGGTACAAGAATTGGAAGATGTACTTCGCCATGGTGTCGGACGATCCGGCGGGCTTCATCAATGGGGTGATCCCCTACAGCTGGACCCAGGTCGTCAACATCAAGCGCGATCCGTTCGAGACGTCGGTCGGGACGCAGATCAAGACCCTGTTCGGCATGGGAGGTGCGCTTGCCTCGCCCTCGACGGCCTATGTCTACGACTGGAACATGCTGCCGATCGGCCAGGCGCTGTGGCTGAAGGAGCTCGAGACCTACGTTCCCTTCCCACCTCTGCAGAACCCGGGAAGCTACAATCTCGAGCAGGTCGTACAGCAAGTTCGCGAGATGAAGAACGGCAGCGACTGAAATGTGTCTGAGGCGTGGGCGGCCTGCACGCCGGGCCGCCCGCTATGTTCGATCAGGAGGGGAATCGATGAAGGGATTTCTTGCAGTCACCTTGGCGTTGCTGCTTGCGCTGGCGGCCTGCCAGTCCAACAAGGCCAGCACGGACGGGACGATGAGCAACCCGAATTTGTGCGACTCCGACAAGGCGCAGGACGAGGGCTTCTGCTGAGCCTGCCGTTTTTGTAGCGACAGGCGAGGGCCGGCTTCTAGGCCACGCCGACGGTCAGCCGCACGGCGAGGGGCCGAACGAGCGCCGGGCAGCCGTCCTGCGCTTCCTGCAGCGGAACGCCTGCCTGGTCGGCGGCATCCTCGATCTTCTTGAGCTCGACGCTGCGCGAAATCATGGCCTGGCCGATGGCTTTGCGCAGCTTCCGGCGCATGCCATTGCAGCGGGCGCCTGATTCGCCCTCGCTCCACTGAAGATGATCGATGGCGCGCCCGATCAGATCGCGGCCGCGCTCGAGCGCTTCCACCGCCGAGAGAACCGTCGCATAGGCCGAGCGCAACTCGTCGGCGTCGCAGCCGCCGGCGATATCTTGCAGCATGGCCGCGATCTCCTTGGCGGCGCGCGCCGTCACCTCGCCGAGCCCGTCGATCGCATGATCGATAGCTTCGAGTGCCGCCATCTGGTCGGCATTTTGCGGTGTCCGTGCCATGGTGGAGAGGCTAGCCCGGCACGGAAAGGCCGTCTGTGAAATGCCACACAGTTCGCCTCTTTTTGCTGGGGCAAGAAAGAGGGACCGGCCGGATAAAAGGGGCGAATCCGGCCGGCGGAGCAAAAACGGGCCATGCTTGATCGCGCCCGCTTGTCCGGAGTGCGGTAAGTAGCTGTCCCACCATGGGACATTGGTGCCCGAAAATCGCCGCGATCGGAACGATCCGCGGTCACCAAGGCTCGCAATGCAGAATGCGTGCCAACTACTCGGCGGGGGCCTCGGTTACGCCCTGGCACGGCAGCCGCGCGGCATCGTCGCTCTCGATCCGCACGAAGACCGGATGGTCGTCCAGCGTGAATTCGAGGGTGCCGGACCCTCGCACCCTGGCGATCGGCTGGTTGCCGGTCAGCGGATCGAAGAGTGCGATCTCGGCCTGCGCCGGGTCGAGATCGAGCCGGACCCTCGCGGTGGCGTTGGCGATCTCGACATCGCGCTTCGAATCCCAGATCTCGGGCTCGTTCCAGACGACCAAGAGCCGGTCGCCGTCGGCAGCCTGGAAGAGCATCTGCCGCGCCTGCGGCGGCAGGCCGGTCAAACGGTAGCGGAGCGGCCTGATCGGCGCTGCCGTGGCGTCTTGGCCCGACAGGATGCCGATCATCGACTGCAGCGCGGCAAAGCCGGCCTTCGGCCGCCATTGGCGATCGACGAGTCCGAAATGAGATTGGATGTCGGCTGGATTGGCGTATTGGTCGAGGAGTTGGTAGAGGAAGGTTTTCCGCACGCCGAGCCGGTAGGCATCCAGGAAGAAAGTCAGCGTGTACTTGGCTTGGACCTCTTCGGAAACTCCTTCGTCGGAGTCGGCGCCGACCAGGGTGTGGTAGCCCGCCTCGGTCATCCAGATCTGCTTGCGCGGCGGGTTCAGCCGCCTCTCGTCGGCGATCGCATCCCGGATCTCTTCGGCCATGAAGCCTCCGGCCCGCTCATAGGCATGGATGTTGCCGATGTCGCTCCGACTGGCAAACACCGGCCAGGAGGTCAGCGCCACCACCGGGATCCGCGACAGGGCAGGGCTCTTCTTGACACCCTCGTAGAGCATGGCCTGGAAGCGCTGCGCGGCTTTCACGCCCGTCTCCCCCTCGAAGGTCACGGGCCAATTGTTGACCTCGTTCGGCCCTTCTATGGCGAGGATCGAACCCGGATAGCGCCTTTCCCAGTCCTCCAGGGCCGGCACCACCTTCTTTCCCCAGCCGCCGCCGATCAGGAAGACGAACTTGATGCCCTTGCGGGCGGCGTACTCGATGCCCGGATGGCCGACCCCCGCAAAGGGCTCGCGCACCTGGGTGATGCCGAGCGTCTTCAGCATCTCGACCGTGCGGCGCGCATTCGCGTACTGGTCTCCCTGCTGCAGGTGAGTATTGACGCCGATCGAAGCGGCCAGCGCCGCAGCGGGGTTCGGCTCGACGCATTGGAATTGCGCGCCCGCAGCCGCTGCGGGAGCGCTGGCGACCGCCACCAGAAGCGCGGCGAGGGAACGGCGAAGCGCTCCCGTCATTGTGCCGCCGCCGAGCGGCCCATGCCGGCGGCCGTCGCGACGCGCTGCAATTGACGGCGCAGCCCGGCGATGGACGCGGCGAGGCGGGGGACACGGGCCGCGATCGAAACGAGCATGAGGTCGATCTCCGCGAGCAGGGGATGACGAACCGCGACCATGCCGGCGAGCCAGCCGATGGCGGCGAGCAGGGCCGCCGCGAACGCTTCCAGCAGGGAAATCTCGAAGGTGAAGCCGGCAGAAGCCAGCACGAGTGCAGGCCCGAGCGCGCTTGCCAGTGCCACGACGGCGCTGCCGGCAAGCGTGGCGGCGATTTCGCGCCATGGCAGCTCAAGCCGAGCCTTGACGAATGTCAGCGAGACCACCGCGTTGAACGGTACGATGAACAGCATGGACCACGCCGCGCCGGACAAGCCGTCCGTCCAGATCCCGAAGCCCATGGCCAGCGCCCCGGCCGGGAACACGATCAGCGAGCGGACCAGCATGGTGCGGATCGCGCCGAGCGACACCAGCAGCGGGAAGTTGACGTCGAAGCTAAAGGAAAACAGCATCGCCAGGGAGAGCACTTGCACCAGGGGGACGGCTGCATCCCATTGCTGGCCGAGGATCAGCCGAACGAGCGGATCGGCAAGCAGCACCAGGACGACCAAGGCGGGCCATTGCAGGGCGGTGATGATCTGCAGCGCGTGGAGATAGGGCTTTCTGAGCTCCCTGCCTTCGCGCGCATGGGCGGCAAAGGCAGAGAGGATGACGGTGGAGGCGCCGCCGACGATCAGCTTGTCGGGGATCTGGCAGACGGTCGTCGCTCTGTTGAACATGCCGACCGCGTCGGCGCCGACCATGCGGCCGAGGAGGAGCGCGGGCATCGTGTCGTAGATCTTGTAGAGGAAGGTGATCGTCCCGTTATAGCCGCCGAAGGAGAGCATGCCCCGCCAGTGGCTGAGCGTCGGAACGAACTGGTCGAAGGCCGGCCGCAGGACGAGCGATATGATGGCGGTCACGACGGAGCTCGCGAGCCAGCCCCAGGCGAAGCTCATATAGCTGAAGCCGGCGAGCGCCAGGACGATGGCTGTGAGCGTCGTCGCCACCGCCCCCGAGGCATTGATGATCGCCACCCCGCCGAAGGTCAGGTCGCGGCGCATCAGCGCGGTGGTCTGGATGGCGACGAGATCGCAGATCATCGCCACCGACACGACCCGCAGATAGGGCACCAGCTTGACGTCGTCATAGAGGCGGGCGATCGGCCGGGCACCGAAGGCGAGCACGGCGCACAGCACGAGCGTGATCGCAAGCAGCACGCTGAAGGAGCCGCGAATCACCGCCTTCGTCAGCTTGGGATGCTGGATGATGTAGGTCGTGCTGGCGAAGTCGCGGATCGACAAAGCGAGGCCCACGATGGCCAGGCCGACCACCGAGACGCCGATTTCCTCGGGGCTGAGCAGCCTCGACAGCACGGCCGTCGAGGTGAAGGTCATGGTCAGTTGCAAGTAGCGGTCGGCGGTGCTGAAGAACAGGGCGCGCTTGACGGTCATGCACTCGGTGATCCTTGCTGATGGCAGGCGGAGCCCGGTCCGAGCTTGTTGATTTTGGGCGTGAATCCTGCCTCCAATCCGCCCCGCCGTCACCGTCGCAATTCGGGTGGCCCCCGCGCACGGTCAAAAGCAGTATTGTCGCGGGCGACCGCTATCACATTGGCGCGATTGCCGGACCGTGGCCGGACGGCGATTCTTTGACGCGGGGCAACGGCCCGGGATGCGGAATGAAGCGCGTGCTTTTGGAAGACAGACCCTCGTCCGTCGACGTTGCGGACCGCCGTGGGCGCTCGGCAGGCGTCGCTGCGGAAGCGCGCGCGCGCCGGCACGTCGGCGACGTCGCGAGGCCGGTCGACGTCGAGTTCTCGCTGGCGATCCACACACATACCGGCAAATACTTCATCGGAAGGGACATCCTGGCGGCCGCTCCCGACCTGGTGGACAACGTCTACTACTGGCTGCTGGCGCGCCGCTCGCCGCCCACCGGCCTGTTCGGCAAGGTCGTCGGACGGCTGGCCCATATCCATGCCTGTGCCACCACGCAGGGCGGGCCGCTGATGCGCAGGCTGCCTCGCCGGGTTCCCGGACGGCCGCTGCTGCACCTCGATCCGTTCTCGGTCGGCACGGCGGCATTGCGCCCGTGCGACGCCGTGCTCATCCACGACCTGGGACCGCTCACCCATCCAGAGCTCTTCGATCCCGTCATCAGCCGCGTCTACCTGCCGATCTACCAAGAGATCGCGCGCGTCGGCCCCCATCTGGTCTTCGTGAGCCAGACGTCGGAGCGCGAGTTCTGGCGCCTCTTTCCCTCGGCCCGGGCGGCGAGCCGGCGCGTCATCTACCCGGCGATCCGCGCCGAAGTCGGCGGCGGCGCCGAGGAAGCCCCAGCCGGCGTCGGCGGACGATTCCTGCTGACCGTCGGCAGCATCGGGACGCGCAAGAACCAGCTGCGCTCCCTGCGGGCTTTCGCGGCGTCTGGGCTGGCGGCACGGGGCGTTTGCTACGTGCTGTGCGGCGGCCGCGAGCCGGGCTACGAGCCGGTCGCCGAGCTTGCCCGAGCGACGCCGGGCGCAGTCCTGCTCCCCTATGTCACCGATCGCCAGCTCGCCTGGCTCTACAGGGCGGCGGAAGGCTTCGTGCTGACGAGCCTGCTCGAAGGCTTCGGCATCCCCGTGGCGGAAGCCATCAGCCGCGGCCTGGTGCCGCTGGTCAGCGCATCGGGCGTCCTGGAGGAGGTGGCCGGCGACCAGGCGCTGCTGGCCGACCCGGAGGACGAGCCTGCCATTGCCGAAGGCATGCGGCGGCTCGTCGACATGGACGAGACGGAGCGGCAGCGCCGCCGCCTTGGACTGCGTGCGGCGATCGGCCGCTTCGAGCCTGCGGGCTTCGCCAGCGACTGGCGGCAGGCGCTGGCGGACATCGGCAGCGGCAGCTAGGCCCCCGCCAGGCCATTGACGCAGCGCCCGGGGCGTGATGGAAAGCGCGGAAAATCCATCTGCGACCGGAGCGATCCGCCATGTCTGCCCGCATCTTCAGCCCCGCCAAGACCGCCATGCAATCCGGCAAGTCCAAGACCGGCCACTGGGTGCTGGAGTTCGATCCCGAGAAGCCGCGCAAGATCGATCCCTTGATGGGCTACACGACCTCCTCCGACATGAAGAGCCAGATTCGGCTCACTTTCCCAACACGGGACGAGGCGGTCGCCTATGCGGAGAAGCACGGCATCGTATTTCGCATCGAGGAGCCGAAGGAGAGCGGGCGGCGCCAGATTTCCTATGCCGACAATTTCCGCTATGACCGCAAGACGCCCTGGACGCATTGAGGCGGCGGCCACGCCTCCCGGGTGGTCGCGAGGCTGATCGCCTATGGTCCCGTAGCTCAGCTGGATAGAGCACCGGCCTTCTAAGCCGATGGTCACAGGTTCGAATCCTGTCGGGATCGCCACTTACGTGCAGTCTGTACAGCAAGAAATCCAATGTTCTCTGTCATTTCCTGTTCACGCGGTTCATCGTGTCCGTTCTGTGCGTTCAACCTGTGCGGGCGTGTTTTTGCAGTACAAATGTGAAATGCAGTACGGCTGCAGTACGTTGTTCACGGTTTCTTCTCCTGCTCGAAGATCCCGCCGAGCGTCGCCGCGCCGGCCCGGCTGCGCTCTTCGTCGGCATGCAGATAGATTCGCGCGGTGATTGCCGGGCTGGCATGGCCGAGCTGGGCGGCGACCGTCGCGATATCGACGCCGGCGCCGATCATCACGGTGGCGGTGGTGTGGCGCAGCGTGTGCACCGGCGGCGCCTCGACGCCTGCCGCGCGGTTGTTGCGCCGCAAGGTGGTGCTCAGACTGTTGGGCCTGAGCGGGTGGCCGCCCGGACCGGGAAACAGCAGAAGGGGTGTCCGCACATAGTCGGCCCCGACCTTCAGCGCCTCGGCGGAGACTGCCGCGACCTGCTGGCGCAGCACCGGGATCAGTTCGTCAGGAAGATGCAAGCGCCGCATCGAGGTCACGCTCTTGCCGACGCCCTCCCGCACCAGGACTCGCCTGCCGACCTGGACGATCGTGCGGCGGATGGTGATTGTCCTGGCGTCGAAGTCGATGTCGGAGACGGCGATTCCGATGGCCTCGGAGCGTCGTGCGCCGGTCATCCCCAGGAGCTTCAGCAAGGCGGGCAGGAATGGATAGGAAGACGTCTCCGACGCCGCCAGCAGCCGCGCCCGCTCGTTTGCCTCGTAGGCGCGGACCTGCGGGGCGCGGCGGATGGGCGGCGGCGTTGCCCGGTCGGCGACGTTCGTCGCGACATATCCCCATTTGTAGCCTTGCCGGAGCGCCGTCTTCAGGCAGCGGTGCAGATTGTTGACGGTCGTGGTGCTCAGCGCCTTCGTCTTCCTGGCCCTGATATCGTCGAGGGAGCGCGGCTTGCCGCCCTCACGGAGCAGCTTGCCATAGGCGCGATCGAGGTCGCCGGCGCGCAATTTTGCCAGCGGGATCTTTCCGAGCAGCGGCTTGACGCGCCGGATGTGTTCCTCGTAGCCGCCGCGCGTGGTCACCGAAAGAGGCCTCGGGTGGTTCTTCAGCCAGTGGTCGAGGAAACCGGCGAAGGTGAAGTGGCTCGGATCGGCGAGCCCGCCGTCGCGGTCGGCCATAAGCAGCAGCTCGGCCCGGTAAACCTCGGCGGCCTTGCGTGTCGCAAAGCTCTTGCCCGGCAGGCTGACCTTGTTCCCGTCGACCAGCGTATAGCCGTAGACCTGGAACGGCTGCTGCCTTTGCGGGCGGTGACTGATGACGATCGATGCCATGATTGATCCCTTTCAGATGGCTTCTTGTTGTGGGGCGGCCTGCGCCGCCTTGGAGGCGGCGGCGCGGCAGGTCGGCGTGCAGTAGAGCGCCCGCTTGGGCCGCCGGGGTGTGAACCAGGACCCGCAGTGCTGGCACCGCGCAAAGACCTGCTGCATGGCGATGTGGGTGGCCGCCGAAGCCCACAGATATTCGTCGAGTGTGGAGCAATCGACATAGAGCCCCGGATCGCCGAACAGGCCTGCCGCGCCGAAGACCAGGCGCCCGACGGGGAGCGGGTGTCTGTGGAGAGCGTCTTCGAGGTCGCTGAGCGGCTTGGGCAACGGCGGGTCCCTGCGGACAACTGGGCGAAACTCAGAGAGGCCGTTGCCGTCGATCGGCTGCCATAGCGTTGTTGCAAGGATGTTGAAGCTCAAGGCGAGCCGGATGAAGAGCTCCGATGCCGGGGTCGATCCGTCGAGGGCAAACGGCAGCGGGCCGCGGCCAAGGTCGTAGTCGCCCGGCAGGCCGACATTGCGGATGAAGTCGAGCGCCAGCTCGGCGGCGCCTGGCGCTTCGAGATCGAATTTGTCTCCGAGAACGTCGCCGAGGGTCCGCCAGCTCGGCGTTGCCGTGTAGCCGAGCCAGGGACGTCCCTGACCGCCGGCGTAAAGCATGCCGTTCTCGAAGCTGGCTTTGGGCCATCTTGTACTGCCGAAATGCAGGTTTTCGATGCTCACCATTGTTCAGCCTGTGCTGGACTGTTCGTGATGAACATATCTGCGCCATTGGAACCTTGCAAGAGAAGTAGGTGCGCTATAGGCTTTGAATTAGCGAAAGATGCGGCGTGGATCGGGGCGTGCTGAGGGGCGCTCCAGGTATGGAAGGAGGCGACATGAGCGTGGACCAGAACACTGTCCCGGAACGCCCGATCCCCGAGGCGACCGCGGCGCGCGAGACCGGCTGGAGCCGTCGCCAATTCCACCGTGCCATCGAACTCGGAGAGGTTCGCACCATCCAATTCGCCGGACGCCGGTGGGTGACGCAAAGCGAGATCGCCCGCTTGAAGGACATGGTGCAGCGGCCCCCGGAAATTGCCGCGGAGCCGGATTCGAAATCACCCTGACCATCGAAACGCGGGAGGGTCCGGGATCTTCCCGTGCCATCCCCTGACCAGGCGTTGCTTTCCGAGAGCAGCGCGGCGGCAGCGGCCGCGCTGCCCAAGCCGACCATTGCGAACGAGGGAAAGAAGGACCGGATGGCCATGCCCGAGGTCTATCAGGCCCAGTCCGACAAAACGCGCCCCGCCTGCCTCCTGGAAGGGGCGGAGCGGCGCAGTTTTACCCAAGGAGGGACGCTGATGGACTGTGCGGAACGGGAGGTCGAAAGCGGTTCAATGGCAAGCCGCAGGGCGTATCCGGCGTCTTCACAAAAACCGTCATTTTCCTCATTTGGCGACTTTCGTGGAGGCCGCCATGCTTGACGCCGTTCGCGCTCCCTGGCGGGATTTCCTGGCAATTCATACCCTGGCACGGCGCGCCGGCTGCTCCGTCGGCACGCTGGCGATTGCCGCCGTCAAGGAAGTCATCGACAACGCGCTCGATGCCTCGCCGCAAGGCATCGAGGTCACGATCGGCGACCGCACGGTCACAGTGCGTGATTTCGGTCCCGGCCTCGCCGAGACGAAGATTCTCGAACTCTTTTCGGTCCGCCGCGATGCGCTCTCGTCGAAACGCTGGCGGCAGGCCCGACGCGGTGCGCTCGGCAATGGGCTGCGGGTCGTCATGGGCGCGATGCATTGTTCAGGCGCCGGCGGTGACCTGACGGTTGAATCGCGCGGTGCCGGCCTTGCCCTCGGCACCATGGCCGACGGTTCGACCCGCGTCATAGGTCGTTTCGACAGCGATGTCGGCGAGGGGACCTCGGTCTCGCTCACCATTGGCCAGGATCTGGAATTTGATCGGGATCGCATCGAGACCTATGCCGCTCTCAGCAAGGCTGCGATGGGAGTGGCCTTCGGAGGCTCGAAAGCAGTTCCGCAGTGGTTCGACCGCGCGACCATCATCGAACTTGCCCGTGATGTGGAAACGTCGACGTCGGTGATGGAGTTCGCGCGGCAGTTCGATCTCACCGCCGAGGCGATGGCAGCAATCAAGATGGCGGCCGCGCGCACCACGACCAGTCAGCTCCTCGATTCCGGCCTGTTCGGCGATTCGACCCGGCTCGATGATGTTGTTGACCTCATCCTCAAGGGCGGCAAGGAACCGCCGCGAGAATTGAAGCGTATGGGCCGGGCAGCGCGAGGCGGCGCCTATAGCTTCTTCGAGGGCCTGTGTGAGCTCGGTGACGCCCAGATGCCGGTGCTGATCGAGGTGTGGACCGAAGGATGCCCGGTGCGCGACCGCAGGACATCGGGCAGCGTCGTGGTCGACACCATCTTCGTGAACCGGACGCCGGCCCTGATCCTGCGCCGCGCATCGGGGTTGGTGGAAGTGCCGGGCTTCAATTTCCGGCTCGGCGTCGAAAACACCTGCATCGAGGTGCCGGCCCAAATGAGCGGCTTGAAAGGTCCGTGCTCCTTCGCCATAGACATCGCGATCACCGCAGCGGAACTGCCACTGATCTCCGAAGGCAAGGCGGTCGATCTGTCGGTCTTTGCCGAGGCAATTGGTGACACCATCGCGCCGACGCTGAAGCGCGCTTATGTCCCGCCGCTGATGACCCTTGCCGAGACAGCCGAGCCGACGCTGCCACGACCGCCGCGTGAACCGAAGTCGATACAGGAGCCCAAACCGGATCCGCCGCCGCACATTTTGGGCTCGCTGGGCAACATTCATCATCGGCTCGTCCTCGAAAGCGGACGCGCGTCCGAGGATCTGATCGTCCTTTCCGATGGCTATGATCCCTATGCCCTCGACACGCGGCAGAACCGGGCCAAGGCGGAGTGGCTGCGCGCGGCGATGGCCGAGGCGGGCGTCGCCGGGCGCGTGCTGCATGTCCGCGGCCTCTTCTACGCCCTGGTCGCGCATGGCAGGATTTTTCGCCATGACGGCAGGCCGTTCGTCAACACGCTGTCGAACTGGATGTATCTGCAAGCGGTATGCCGGGTCGCGCGCTGGCTCGGGACTGTCGCCTGGACCCAGATCATCGACGAGCGCAACACGCCGCCCGTCATCCGCCTGACCAACGATGATCCGTTCGACCTGAAACCCATTGTCGGCGTCAAGGCCGGACGGCTGTGGATACCCTCGGACAGCGGGACGCTGACCATCCAGGTCGATGAAGAGCGCGGCTTTCCGCGCCACCGGCAGCCCTTCAACCTCGCTCTGCTCGGCGAAAAGACGGGCCTTGAACCTGTGCTGGGGCCAATCGCCGAAAAATTCGGAGCGTCGCTCTATTTGCCGAGCGGCGAGCCCTCGCTGACCATGATGGAGGGCATGGCGAGGTTCGGAGCGGCGGACGGGCGGCCGCTGATGCTGTTCACCTTCACGGATTTCGACCCGACCGGCAACAACATCCCGGCCACCGTCGCCCGGCGCCTGCAGGCATTCCGCGATCTTTGTCACCCCTGTCTCGAATTTGAGGTGCGGCCGGTCGCCTTGGCGGAGGAGCAGGTGCGGTCGCTGAACCTGCCGTCGACGCCGCTGAAGGAGACCGAAGCACGCGCCCCGGAATGGCTCGACCGCTATGGCGGCCTTGAGCAGACGGAAATCGACGCGCTGAGCACATTGCGGCCGGAAATCCTGACGGAAATCGCCGAAACGGCAATTGCGCCCTTTTTCGATGCGTCGCTCGCCGAACGGCAGCAAGCTGCCGAGCAGGCGTGGAGTGAACGCGCGCAAGCCGTCTTGGATGATCTTGAACGCTCGCGGCTGTCGCCGATCGAGCGCCGGATGCGCAAGCAGTCTCGAAAGATCGGACCGCTCGCCGTGCGCTTCAACGCGGCGGCGGCGGCCTGGGAAAGGGCGGCGGCAACACTGATCGAGGAGGTCGAGTTCGAGACATTCGAACCCGCTGAAGGAGAGTCCGCTTCCGAGGAGATGCCGCCGCTGGTCTCGTCGGCGATGGATCCACTCACCTTCATCGATGCCCTACGCGCGCGGATGATCCGCAGGCCAGCGAGAAGAAAGGCTGTGGGCGAGGAGGGTACGGAGGCCGATGACGACGATTGACCATTGCCCGTAGCCCGGTCGACCGCCGCGTCAATGAAGGAGGAGAGGGAAGCGACATGGCTCCCGACCCCCTGCGCCAAAAA
>JBEVJK010000013.1:0-3038 GCA_040510195.1 Mesorhizobium sp.
TGGTACTGGGCCTCTCCCATCGAGGCACGGCTCTGCCGAAGCGAAGAAGTCGCCCTCGTCGGCGGGGGCAACTCGGCCGGCCAGGCCGCCGTGTTCCTGCGCGACTATGCCGCGAAGATCTGGCTGCTGGTGCGCGGGCAAAGCCTCGCCGAGAACATGTCGCAATATCTCGTCGACCGGATCGCGGCCACGGACAACATCGAAGTGCTGACGAACACGGAGGTCGTGGCGCTCTCGGGATCGCAGGAAGGCCAGCTGGAGCGGACCCGCTGGCGTCATGGCCCATCGGGCAAGGAGACCGAAAAGCCGATGCGCCACCTCTTCCTCTTCATCGGCGCTGAGCCTGCCACCAATTGGCTGGACGGGTGCGTTTCGCTCGACGCGAAGGGCTTCGTCGAAACGGGTGCCAGTGCGCCGATCCAGGATGCCGGCGCCAGTGGCTCCGCCGCCGGGGCGCTGTCGCTGCAATCCAGTGCTCCCGGCGTATTCGCGGTAGGCGACGTGCGCTCCGGTTCGGTCAAGCGTGTTGGCGCCGCAATTGGCGAAGGAGCCGCCGTGGTGGCCCAGCTGCACGTCCATCTGGCCGGCGCACGGTCCGCTGCTCGCAGGGCCCCTCCTTAAAAGGGTCCGGCCATGCCGACGCCAGTCGTTGGACCAGCGCCTCCTGAGGCTGACTCACGAAGGATCCTCAGCGGCTAGCTGCACCGGGCTGCTCGCGAACGGCGTGTGCAACCATGTGGTGGAACCCACCAGCATCCTTGTCAGCCGCCGGGCGCGCCGGGCGAAGACCGATCGGCTCGACGGCCAGGGCCTGCTGCGGGTCCTGGCGGCCTATGATCGCGGCGACAAGCAGGTCTGCAGCTTGCTGTGCGTGCCCGCGCCGGAGGAGGAGCACGCCAAGCGTCCCCGTCGCGAACACGAGCATCTGATGCAGGAGCGGGTTCGGATCGAGAACAGCATCGAGGCGCTCCTGCTCACCCAGGGCATCTGCAAGCGGCTGTCACTGCGCCGTCGGCAGCGCGTCGAGCTCGGCCGCAATCTGCGTCTGCTCGGCTGCGCCGTAGTCGACCACCGGCGGGCAGGCCGACGCCGCCGGTTGCTCAGAACCGGCCGTTCCGCAGCCGCTCAACAAGCTCCCCGCGATCGCGAGAACGGCGAGTTGCCGCTTCCAGCATCTTCCGCTGAACCTCATTGCTTTTCTCAGGGTTTCGCGCTGCTCGAGGGCTCGGCCGAGCCGCTCGCCGGAGCGAGGGCAGGCGAGCAGCAGGAGGATGACGGCAGCGGCGGCGAGCGCGAGGTGGAGCGCACGCCGCGCCAGTCGGCTGCCGCTCAGGGCGGCGAGAAGGCCGGCGATCACCGCCGGCCTCGCTTCCAATCATCGAGCCGCGCATAGATCGCCACCGCGATGCCCCCGAGCGCGACCGCGATGAAAAGCCACCGCAACGTGTCGAGATAAGGCACGAGCGGCAGCACCGCGCCTTGCGTCTCCGCCAGCACCTGCTGCGCCACCTCGATCCCGGCGGCGCCGACGGTGGCGACGCCAGCCGCCCCGCCGCCCTTCAACGTGCGGCTTTCGGCCAGCGCCTCGCGCGCCGGCGGCGTCTCTGCGGCAAAAGCAGTCGCCCGTTTCGGGAAGTGCTCGCCCCACTGCCGCGCCGGCCCGAGGTCCACGTGCATGAAGCCGGAGCGCGGATAGAAGCCGAAGCCCTGGAAGCCCACCCCTCGCGCCGCCGTCTCGAAGGCTTCCGGGTCGTGGTTCCCCATGGCAATGTCGAAGGCGATCCCCTCCATATGCTTGGACGCCTTAGCGCCACCGACGGCGCGGTTGTGCTCGGGGCTGCGGTAAGCCGAGCGCAGGATCAGCGGCTTGCCCAGCCGGTCGCGCAGCGCCTGCAGCCTGTCGAGCGCCGCCTCGTTCACGAACAGCTTGCCGGTGCCGCGGCAGGCGATCTCGGCCGGCGAGAAGTTTGGCCAGCGCCAGGCGGCCTTCGGGACATCGCGCCAGTGCGTGTAGAAGGTCATGGATCCTCCATGGACAAGAAAAGGCCCGCCGAGGTAGCGGGCCTTGGGGGCTGAGAAAGGGGAATTGAGCGCGTTGGCCCGGGCCACCCAGCGCCCGGAAACAAAAGGCCCGCCGCACGAGGCGACGGGCCAGTCCAACAGGGAGGTTGCAGGCCGCCTGGCGGCGCCCGCGATCGATCAGGTAGGGTCGGACGGTGATCGGGCAACATCACCCAACAATGGACCGCGCCGACTGTGCTCCTGCACATCACCAGCATCCATGGCGCACGGTGATCTTGCTGTTTCGGCGATCTTGTCGGAGTTCGCACCCACGGATATTGCTTGCGCAGCATCTGCAGTCGCAGATGCGGGTCGTTCACTTCCCTCCTTCGAGACCGTGACCGACACGCCCACCCGCAGAGGACCAGGGATGCCTGAAGACAAGAGCGTCGACCGGAGCGAGATCCTCTCCCTCACCTCCGAGATCGTCGCCGCGCATGTCGGCAACAACGCCGTCGCCGGAGCGGAGGTCGGTACGCTGATCCAGTCGATCTTCGACACGCTGCGCGGACTCGGCTCGGACGAGCCGGCGACAGCCGTCGAGCTGACCCCGGCGGTGCCGATCAAACGCTCGGTGACCGACGACTACATCGTCTGCCTCGAGGACGGGAAGAAGCTAAAGATGCTGAAGCGGCACCTGATGACCGCCTATGGCATGACTCTCCAGGCGTATCGCGTAAAGTGGGGCCTCAAGCCCGACTATCCGATGGTGGCGCCGAACTATTCGGCGCAGCGCCAGGCCCTCGCAAAGCAGATCGGCCTCGGGCGAAAGCCCGCCCCGGTCGGTGCCCGCGACGGCGTTGTTGCCGACATGCGCCGCGACGATCTCGGCGGTGAGGGCGAGAAGCTCACCGCGATCGATGCTCTGGTCTTCCGCCATGCGCGTCCTCTGCAAATGCATCCGTGGCAACGGGTGCTGAACGAGCAGTAAGGCGCGGGTTTCTCGCCCACAAGCACGATGGCGACCCGCTGCAATC
>JBEVJK010000014.1:0-47319 GCA_040510195.1 Mesorhizobium sp.
CCTGGATGAACACGACCCGGATGCACGCCTTCACGCATGTCCGGGAGTCGATGAAGGGGCAAAGCGGCATGGCGGGCAACGACTATGCGGATGGCATGATCGAGCATGACGGCGATGTCGGAAAGCTCCTGAAAGCCATCGACGACATGGGCATCGCGGACAACACGATCGTCGTTTACACGACGGACAATGGCCCGAACCAATGGTCATGGCCCGACGCGGCAACCACCTCGTTCCGAAGCGAGAAAGACACCAACTGGGAAGGTGCTTTCCGTGTGCCGGCATTTGTCCGCTGGCCCGGCAAGATCAAGGCTGGCGAAGTATCCAACGAGATGATTTCGGGACTGGACTGGTTCCCGACCTTGCTCGCCGCAGCCGGCGACACCGACATCAGGGACCGGCTGCTGAAGGGCGCCGACGTGGGCGGCAAGCAGTTCAAGGTGCGTCTCGACGGTTACAACCAGCTTCCCTACCTGACGGGACAGGCGCCGAAATCGGCACGCAACGATTTTTACTACTTCAATGACGACGGCGATCTGGTCGCTTATCGCTACAACAACTGGAAGATCGTCTTCTGCGAGCAGCGTGAGCCAGGCGGCTTTCAGGTCTGGGCGAATCCGTTCACCTGCTTGCGCGCACCGAAAGTCTTCAACTTGCGCATGGACCCCTACGAACGTGCCGACATCGTCTCTGACCAATACTATGACTGGTTGGCGCGTAACGCGTATCTGATCCAGTACGGCGTCTGGCGGGTGGCTCCGTTCCTCGAGACCTTCAGGGAGTTTCCGCCCAGCCAGCGGCCGGCGAGCTTCAGCGTGGACCAGATGGTGGAGGCGCTAATGCGGTCACTCGACGAAACCCCGGCCAAGGCGAACTGAGGGCCGGTGCTATCTTATCCCGGCTTCCGCACGATGCAGCGGAAGCCGAGATGGGAGATCGACGTGTCCACGGGCTGCGCCATTCGCGCCGCTGGCCGGTAGCGCCGGCAGTAGTTGGGCGCGCAAAGATGGGAGCCGCCCTTGGTGACCTTGCGCGGGATCTTCAGCTCCGCCTCTCGCGTGTCATAGCTTGTTTCGCGAGCGCCGCCGCGCGGGTTGACAGCCGTGCAGCACGGGCTGTCGATCGCCGCGTGGTCCAGGTACCAGTCCGATGTCCATTGCCAGACATTACCGGCCATATCGTGCAGACCATAGCCATTGGCGGGAAAGGAGCCGACCGGGGCCGTATATTCGAAGCCGTCCGCGAGGCTGTTCCTGTAGGGGAAGTCGCCTTGCCAGGTGTTCGCCATGTGCTTGCCGTCCGGCGTGAGCTCGTCGCCCCAGACATATTCTGCGCCGTCGAGGCCGCCGCGCGCCGCGAATTCCCATTCGGCCTCGGTCGGCAGTTCCTTCCCAGCCCACTCGGCATAGGCCGCCGCATCCTCATAGGCCACATGCACGACAGGATGGTCGGCCAGCTTCTTGATCGTGCTCGCCGGACCGCGCGGATGGCGCCAGTTGGCGCCGCGAACATAGACCCACCAATTGTAATGGTTGCCGAGATCGACGGGGCCAGCCGGCTTCTTGAACATCGTCGAGGATGGGGAAAGCTGATCGGGCAATGCGCCGGGATAATCGGCCGGATCGACCGGCTTCTCGGCCAGCGTGACGTAGCCGGTCGCCGCAACAAAACGCTCGAAGTCGCGGTTGGTGACGGTGAATGTTTCCATCCAGAAGCCGTCGACCGAGACGCGGTGCGCCGGCGCTTCTTCCGGATAGTGACCGTCCGAACCCATCAGGAAGGTGCCGCCGGGAATCCAGACCATTCCGGGAAAAGGCGGCTCGTTTTCAGCGGTGTCACTCTCTTTGAAAATGGTGCTGTCGGACATCGCGTGATCCTGAACATGGCGTGGCGCACTATCTTTATCATAGCGGGATCGGCATTCTATGCCTTGCTAATATTGCTGCTGGCGCAACGGGGAAGGCGAAGCGACTTCTGAAGCGCGGCTTCCAGCCTGGCGCCTCCGTCGGCGAATTCAGGACAGCGATTCGCGTGGCGTGGACAGATTTCGCGCCACGCACCTTTCGGTGGGAAAAACATCCCATGAAACCAATAACTTGACCAGCAGAGTCCGGCACCCTCGACTGAGAATTTGTCCAAAGCGACACCGACCGCTCGCGGTTGCCGCCGCATCGCGCGCAAACGGGTGACGATTGAGGTGAGATCGCGGGCAAAGGCGTTTCAACACAGCGGCACGCCTTCTAGCCCATTCACGTGGGCATTTGTGCTGCATTGCAGCAACGATTGTCTCTTGACTCAATCGCCATCTGGTGAAGAATTGCTCACACCAAAGACAAATGCTCACTTTGGTTAGGGAGGACTTCGATGAAACTCGCAACGCTCATTCTGGGCATGTGCACCGCGAGCGCGCTTGCGTTCGCCGCCCACGCCGAAACCATCACCATCGCCACCGTCAACAATGGCGACATGATCCGCATGCAGAAGCTGACGGATGACTTCACCGCGAAAAACCCGGACATCCAGCTCGAATGGGTTACGCTTGAAGAGAATGTGTTGCGTGAGCGCGTCACCACCGACATCGCCACCAAGGGCGGCCAGTACGACGTGATGACGATCGGCACCTACGAGGTGCCGATCTGGGCCAAGCAGAACTGGCTGCTGCCGCTCGACAATCTCGGCGCCGACTACGATCCCGGGGACATCATCCCGGCGATCGCCGGCGGTCTGTCGGTCGACGGCAAGCTCTACGCGGCTCCGTTCTACGGCGAGAGCTCCTTCGTCATGTACCGCAAGGACCTGATGGAAAAGGCCGGCCTCACGATGCCGGAGGCGCCGACCTGGGAGTTCATCGCCGACGCCGCCCGCAAGATGACCGACCGCGAGAACGGCGTGAACGGTATCTGCCTGCGCGGCAAAGCCGGCTGGGGCGAGAACATGGCCTTCCTGACCGCCATGTCCAACTCGTTCGGAGCCCGCTGGTTCGACGAGAGCTGGAAGCCGCAGTTCGATCAGCCCGAATGGAAGCAGACGCTCGATTTCTACACCAAGCTGATGACCGACGCCGGCCCGCAGGGCGCCTCGTCCAACGGCTTCAACGAGAACCTGGCGCTGTTCCAGCAGGGCAAGTGCGGCATGTGGATCGACGCCACGGTCGCCGCTTCCTTCGTCTCCGATCCCAAGAACTCCACCGTCGCCGACAAGGTCGGCTACGCTCTGGCGCCCGACAACGGGCTCGGCAAGCGCGGCAACTGGCTGTGGGCCTGGTCGCTCGCCATTCCGGCCGGCACCCAGAAGGCGGATGCCGCCCAGAAGTTCGTCTCCTGGGCGACCGGCAAGGGCTATCTCGATCTGGTGGCGTCGAAGGACGGCTGGGCCAACGTACCGCCCGGCACCCGCACCTCGCTCTACAACAACCCCGAATACCAGAAGGCGGCGCCCTTCGCGAAGATGACGCTCGACTCCATCAACTCGGCCGATCCGACCAAGCCGAGCGTCAAGCCGGTCCCCTATGTCGGCGTCCAGTTCGTCGCCATCCCCGAGTTCCAGGGCCTCGGCACCACCGTCGGCCAGCTCTTCGCGGCGGCGCTCTCCGGCCAGATGACGGTCGACGACGCGCTCAAGCAGGCGCAGGACGCGGCCACCGCCACCATGACCGAAGGCGGCTACATCCAGTAGGCATCCTCCCGGTGCCTCGGCCGTCCGGTTCCGCAAGCGACCGGGCGGCCACCTTCGATCCGCGCTCTACCAGCTCCGTCCTTCGAACGAGGGGTGACCGCCATGGCGACCAGGCAGACCAGCACGCTCGCGCGCTTCATGATGGCGCCCGCCGTCCTCCTCCTGTTCATCTGGATGATCGTGCCGCTGGCGATGACGCTGTGGTTCTCCTTCCAGCAGTACAACCCTCTCAACCCGATCCGCGACGGCTTCATCGGGCTGGCCAACTACAAGCTGTTCTTCTCCAACCCGGCCTTCTTCGCGGCAATCCAGCATACGCTGACGATCGTGGTCGTCGTGCTTTTGATAACCATCATCGGCGGCATCCTGCTCGCGCTGCTGCTCGATCAGCCCATGTGGGGCCAGGGCTTCGTCCGCATCCTGGTGATCTCGCCCTTCTTCGTCATGCCGCCCGTGGCGGCGCTGGTGTGGAAGAACATGATCATGCATCCCGGCTATGGCGTCCTGGCGGACATGGCGCGTGGCCTGGGCCTGCAACCGATCGACTGGTTCGCGCAATACCCGCTCTTCTCGATCATCCTGATCGTCGCCTGGCAATGGCTGCCCTTCGCCACGCTGATCCTGCTCACCTCGCTGCAGTCGCTCGACATCGAGCAGAAGGAGGCGGCCGAGATGGACGGCGCCGGCTTCCTCAGCCGCTTCTGGCACCTGACGCTGCCGCATCTGTCGCGCGCCATCACGGTGGTGGTGCTCATCCAGACGATCTTCCTACTCGCCGTCTACGCCGAGATCCTGGTCACCACCAATGGCGGCCCCGGCTACGCGTCGACCAACCTGCCCTTCCTCGTCTACCAGAAGGCCCTGCTCGAATACAAAATCGGCCAGGCCTCGGCCGGCGGCATCATCGCCGTCATCCTCGCCAACATCGTCGCCTTCTTCGCCATGCGCGCGGTCGGCAAGAACCTGGACAAGTAGGGGGAGACCATGGCCCGCGCCGTCACCACCCAGCACAAGGCGATCGCCACCGCCGCTGCCTGGATCGTCGCCTTCCTCATCTTCTTCCCGATCCTCTACACGATCATCACCTCCTTCAAGTCGGAGCAGGAGGCGATCCAGGGCTTCAGCATGATCCCCTCGGGAACGCTGGAGAGCTACCGCGAGGTCCAGTCGCAGTACAACTACTTCAAGCCGTTCATGAATTCGGTGATCCTCTCGGTCGGCTCGACCATCCTGGCGCTGTTCATCGCCGTGCCTGCCGCCTGGTCCATGGCCTTCTCGCCCACCCGCCGCACCAAGGACGTGCTGATGTGGATGCTGTCGACCAAGATGATGCCGGCGGTGGCGGTGCTGTTTCCGATCTACCTGATCTTTCGCAATTTCGGCCTGCTGGATAGCCGCATCGGGCTCACCGTCATGCTGATGCTGATCAATCTGCCGATCGTGGTGTGGATGCTCTACACCTATTTCCGCGAGATCCCCGGCGAGATCCTCGAGGCAGCGCGCATGGACGGGGCCACGCTGTGGGGCGAGATCGTCTACGTGCTCACCCCGATGGCGGTGCCGGGCATCGCCTCGACCATGCTGCTCAACATCATCCTGGCGTGGAACGAGGCATTCTGGACCATCCGCCTCACCACCACCAATGCGGCGCCGCTGACGGCTTTCATCAGCTCGTTCTCGAGTCCGCAGGGCCTGTTCTGGGCGAAGCTCTCGGCCGCCTCGACGCTGGCCATCGCCCCTATTCTCATCATGGGCTGGTTCTCGCAGCGCCAGCTCGTGCGCGGCCTGACATTCGGCGCCGTCAAGTAACGACAGGGGAGGAGCGACATGGGCAACATCGTGCTCAGAAACGTCAACAAGTCGTTCGGCGCGACCACCATCATCCCGAACATCGACCTCGACATCGCCGATGGCGAGTTCGTGGTCTTCGTCGGCCCGTCCGGCTGCGGCAAGTCCACGCTTCTGCGCCTGATCGCCGGGCTGGAGGACACGACCTCGGGCAAGATCTCGATCGACGGCCGCGACGTGACCGAGGAAGCGCCGGCCAAGCGCAAGCTGGCGATGGTGTTCCAGTCCTACGCGCTTTACCCGCACATGACGGTCAGGAACAACATCGCGTTCCCGCTCAAGATGGCGGGCGAGGACAAGGCGGTCATCGACAAGAAGGTCAACGACGCGGCGCGCGTCCTCAACCTCACCAACTACCTCGACCGCCGGCCGGGACAGCTCTCCGGCGGCCAGCGCCAGCGCGTGGCGATCGGCCGCGCCATCGTCCGCCAGCCCTCCGCCTTCCTGTTCGACGAGCCTCTGTCCAATCTCGACGCGGCACTGCGCGGCACCATGCGGCTGGAGATCAGCGAGCTGCACCAGCAGCTCAAGACGACCATGGTCTACGTCACCCACGATCAGGTCGAGGCGATGACGATGGCCGACAAGATCGTCGTTCTCAACGCCGGCAACATCGAGCAGGTCGGCTCGCCGCTGGATCTCTACCGCAGCCCGCGCAACCTGTTCGTCGCCGGGTTCATAGGCTCGCCGAAGATGAACCTGATCGAGGGCGCCCCGGCAGCGAAGTACGGCGCCCATACGATCGGCATCCGGCCGGAGCACCTCGATATCTCGACCTCGGCGGGTGAGTGGAAGGGCGAGGTGGGCGTTGCCGAGCATCTCGGCGCCGACACCTTCCTGCACGTCCACACCGACGGTCTGGGCACCATCAATGTGCGCGCCGACGGCGAGGTGCCGATCAACCACGGCGACACGGTCTACCTGTCGCCCGACCCGACCAAGCTGCATCGCTTCTCTCCCGACGGCAAGGCGATGTGAGGACCGGCGGCGGGAGCCCGAACTCCCGCTGCCAGCAGTGAGGCTGCCGCGGCGACTCGACGCTCCGCACCGACCCGTCCGGCGGCACGAAAGGGGTATCCGGATGAGTGTGAAGCTCTCAGCCGAGGCGCTGACGCGTCTTCCAGAAGCGGTCTCGGCACCGCGCTACAAGCGCTCCGACCTCTCGCCCGGCATCGTCCATTTCGGCGTCGGAAATTTCCACCGCGCCCACCAGGCCGTCTATCTCGACGCGCTGTTCAATGCCGGGCGCGACCGCGACTGGGCGATCGTCGGTGCCGGCGTGCTCCCGGCCGAGCAGGCCGGCCGCGAGCGCCTCGAGGCGCAGGACTGGCTGACCACCGTGGTGGAGCAGGATGCCGGGCACGTCGAGGCGCGGGTCACAGGTGCCATGGTGGATTTCATCGCCCCGGGCGACGGCCCCGCCATCATCGATCGGCTGGCCGACCCGGCGATCCGCATCGTCTCCATGACCATCACCGAAGGTGGCTACTACATCGATCCCGCCTCGGGGGTCTTCAACCCCGACCATCCCGACATCCGCCGCGACGCCGGCGACCCCGACCGGCCGCGCACCGTGTTCGGGCTCATCCTGGCCGGGCTGGCGCGCCGCCGAGCCGAGGGCACGCCGCCCTTCACGGTGATGTCTTGCGACAACATCCCACACAACGGCAAGGTCACCGCCGATGCGGTGGTCGGGCTCGCCGGCCTCGCCGATCCCGAGCTGGCGGCGTGGCTGCGCCAGAACGTGGCTTTCCCGAACGGCATGGTGGACCGCATCACGCCCGCCACCACGGACCGCGAGCGCAGCTTCCTGGTCGAGCGCTTCGGCCTCGAAGACAATTGGCCGGTCTTCTGCGAACCCTTCAAGCAGTGGGTCCTGGAGGACAATTTCCCGGCCGGACGCCCCGCGCTGGAGGAGGTCGGCGTCACCTTCGTCGAGGATGTCAGTCCCTATGAACTGATGAAGATCCGCATCCTCAACGGCGGACACGCGGCGATCGCCTATCCGGCGGCGCTGATGGACATCCATTTCGTCCACGAGGCGATG
Organism: Mesorhizobium sp.; assembly: GCA_040510195.1. Classification (GTDB taxonomy): domain Bacteria; phylum Pseudomonadota; class Alphaproteobacteria; order Rhizobiales; family Rhizobiaceae; genus JBEVJK01. Next base: position 7,571 of record JBEVJK010000014.1, read on the forward strand.
GAGGAGCCGCTGATCCGTCGCTTCCTCGCCAGGCTGGAGCGCGAGGAGATCGTGCCGACGGTGCCGCCGGTGCCGGACACCGACCTGGAAGATTATGTCCAGCTCATCGAGAGGCGCTTTTCCAACCCGACCATCGGCGACACCATTCCTCGGCTCTGCCAGGACGGCTCCAACCGGCAGCCCAAATTCATCCTGCCGGCCGCAGCGGCGCGGCTCGACGCCGGCAAGAGCGTGACCGGTCTGGCGCTCGTCTCCGCCTTGTGGTGCCGGTTCTGCGCCGGCACCACGGACAGCGGCAAGCCGACCAACTACAACGACGCCAGCGCCGAGCGGCTGAAGGAGGCGGCTCTGCGGGCGAAGTCGGACCCCCGCGTCTTCCTGGCCATGGAGGACATCTACGGCGCGGTCGGCCGCTCGGAAGCGTTCGCAGCCGCCTTCGCCGACCATCTGGCGGCCTTGTGGCAGAACGGCGCCCGTGACACGCTTGCTGCCTACGCGTCCGGCCAGCCCTCCTGAGCCGGCATCTGGAGGCTGGCCATGGATCTCGCACTCAAGGACAAGGTCGCGGTGATCACCGGCGGCGGCTCGGGCATCGGGCTGGGCGTCGGCGAAGCGTTCGCGCGCGAGGGCTCGCATGTGGTGCTCGCCGGGCGCCGGCAGGAGCCGCTCGACGTGGAGACCGAACGCCTGGCGGGCACCTATGACGTCAGGACGCTCGCCGTCGCCTGCGACGTGGCGACGGTGGCGGGCTGCACGGCTCTGGCCGCGGCCGTCCGTGCTGCCTTCGGCGGCGCCGACATCCTGGTCAACAACGCCGGCACCGGCTCCAACGAGACCATCATGGAGGCCGCCGACGAGAAGTGGCAGGCCTATTGGGAGCTTCACGTGATGGCCGCCGTACGGCTCGCCCGCGGCTTCGTGCCGATGATGCGCGAGCGCGGCGGCGGCGCCATCCTGCACAACGCCTCGATCTGCGCCGTGCAGCCGCTCTGGTACGAGCCGATCTACAACGTGACCAAGGCCGCGTTGATGATGTTCTCGAAAAACCTCGCCAACGAGGTGATCAAGGACAACATCCGCGTCAATACCGTCAATCCGGGCCTGGTCCTGACCGGCGACTGGATCAAGACCGCCCGGCAGTTGACCGCCGACAGCGGCGGCGACTGGGAGCGCTACCTCGGGGAGATCGCCGAGGAGCATACGCCGATCAAGCGCTTCGGCACTGTCGAGGAGCTTGCCAACTTCTTCGTCTTCCTCTGCTCCGACCGGGCGAGCTATGCCGTCGGCGCCACCTACTATGTCGATGGCGGCTGGCTGCGTACCGTCTGACGGCACGGCGCCGGAGGGCCCGAGGTGACGCCTGACCTCGTCATCTTCGATTGCGACGGCGTCCTGGTCGACAGCGAGCCCATCTCCATCGCCGTGCTCGTCGAGGTGGTCGGCGCCGCCGGCGTGGTCCTCGACGGCCGGACCGCCTATGAGCGCTTCCTGGGCAAGAGCATGGCCACGATCAGCGGCATCCTGGAGGACGAGTTCGGCCTGACGATGACCCATGGGCACCTGGACGAGATCAGGGCCGAGCTGTTTCGCCGCTTCCGCAAGCAGCTCAAACCGATCCCCGGCATCGCCCAGGCGCTGTCGCGGCTCGGTGCTCCGCATTGCGTGGCCTCGTCCAGCCAACCCGAGCGCATCCGCCTGTCGCTGGAGGTCACCGGGCTTCTGGAACTGTTCGAGCCGCATATCTATAGTGCGACCATGGTGGCGCGAGGCAAGCCGTTTCCGGATCTCTTCCTGCATGCCGCGAAGGACATGGGGGCCGACCCGCGCCGCTGCCTCGTCATCGAGGACAGCCCCGCCGGTGTCATGGCGGCCCATGATGCCGGCATGCGGGTCTTCGCCTTCACCGGCGGCTCGCATGCCGGCGAGGGCTCGTTGCGAGCCGCCATCGATGGGCTGGCGCCCGACCGCGTCTTTTCCGACATGCGCAGCCTGCAGAGGCTGATCGCCGAGACGAAAGCCCCTTGATGGCCGGCCTGGTCTGCGGCGTCGATGTCGGGACAGGCAGTGCGCGGGCCGGCATCTTCGACCGCCACGGCGTGCTGCTCGGCCGCTCGGAGCGCCCGATCGCGCTCTACCGCGAGCAGGGCGATCGGGGCGAGCACGCCGCCGATGAGATCTGGGTGGCCGTCAGCGCCGCTATTCGCGGGGCACTTGCGGCATCCGGCGCGACCCCGGCCGACGTCGCGGGATTGAGCTTCGACGCCACCTGCTCGCTGGTGGTGCGCGGCAGCGGCGGGGCGCCGCTTGCCCTCACCGAAGGCCCGCCGCCCCGCGACACCATCGCCTGGTTCGACCACCGCGCCATCGCCGAGGCCGAGGAATTCACGGCCACCGTCCACCCCGTGCTCGACCATCTGGGCGGCGCCATGTCGCCCGAGATGCAGCTGCCCAAGCTGATGTGGCTGAAGCGCCGCCGCCCGGACCTCTGGCGCCGGGCGGTCTTTCTGTTCGACCTCGCCGATTTTCTCACCTGGAAGGCGACGGGATCGCTGGCGCGCTCCCAATGCACTCTGGTCGCCAAATGGACCTATCTGGCGCACGCCGGCGGCTGGCAGCGCGACCTGCTCGCCAGGATCGGCCTGGACGACCTCCTGCAGCGCGGCGCCTTGCCCGAAGGCGCTGTGCCCGCTGGCACCGATCTCGGGCCGCTGACGCCGAGCGCGGCAAGCGATCTCGGCCTCACCACGCGGTGCCGTGTCGGCGCCGGCCTGGTCGACGCCTTCGCCGGCGCGCTCGGCATGCTGGGGCCGTTGGGGCACCGGCCCGGCGTGGCGTGGCCGCCTGAGGATTCGTTGGCGCTGATTGGCGGCACCTCCAGCTGCCTGATGTCGCTCAGCCGCGAACCGCGGCGCATGCCCGGCGGCTGGGGCCCCTATTTCGGCGCGGTCCTGCCGGGCACATGGATGACCGAGGCCGGTCAGACCGCCACCGGGGCGCTGCTCGACCATCTGTTGCGCTGGCACGCTGCCGGCGGCGAGCCGGAGGCCGCCCTGCACGGTCGCGTTGCCGCCCGCATCGCCGCCCTGCGCGCCGAGGAGGGCCCCGACCTTGCGCCGCGCCTCCACGTGCTGCCCGACTTCCTCGGCAACCGGGCACCGCTCGCCGACCCGCATGCGCAGGGGGTGATCAGCGGCCTGACGCTCGATGTTTCCTTCGACAGCCTGTGCCGGCTCTATTTCCGCAGCTGCGTAGCCATCGCACTGGGGGTTCGCCAGATTCTCGAGACGCTGGCCGGATCCGCCAATGGCCCGCCCAGCCTCCACATGACCGGCGGCCACACGCGAAACCCGCTGCTGATGGAGCTCTATGCGGACGCCACCGGCTGCAGCCTCGTCGAGCCGGTGGTCGACGACGCCGTCCTGCGCGGCACGGCGATGGCGGCGGCCGCCGCCGCCGGGCTTCACCCCGACCTTCTATCGGCGGCGCGCGCCATGGGAGCGGCGACGCGGCTGCGCCGCCCCGACCCCGCGGCCCGGCCTCGCCTCGACCGCGACTATGCGGTGTTTCTGGAAATGCAGCGCCAGCGTCGCCGGCTGGCAGAATTGTGAGCCGCTACTTTCCGGTGAAGCGGGGTGCGCGTTTTTCGAGGAAAGCGGCCACGCCTTCGCGGTAGTCTGCCGTCCGCCCCGCCTGCCTCTGCAGCTCCCGCTCCAGGTCGAGCTGCATGTCGAGCGCCGCCGTCGACGCCGACTGGATCGCCTGCTTGATCAGGGCGTAGGCACGGCTCGGGCCGCGCGCCAGCGTCTGCGCCAGCGCGATTGCCTCGTCGAGCAGCCGGTCGTCGTCCACCGCCCGCCAGATCAGCCCCCAGGCGGCGGCATCCTCCGCCGAAAGCGCCTCGCCGGTCAGCGCCAGCGCCTTGGCACGCGCCTCCCCGAGCTGCTGGACGAGCCACCAGGTGCCGCCCGAATCGGGGATCAGGCCGATCTTGCTGAACGCCTGGATGAAGCGCGCCGAACGGGCCGCCAGCACGATGTCGCAGGCCAGGGCGACATTGGCCCCGGCCCCTGCCGCGACGCCGTTGACGGCCGCGATGACGGGCTTCTCCAGGCTGCGCAGCCGACGGATCAGCGGATTGTAGAAGCGTTCCAGCGTCGCCCCTAGGTCCGGCGCCTCGCCAAGCATGGCGGGGTCGCGGTCGGCGAGGTCCTGCCCGGCCGAGAACGCCCGGCCGGCACCGGTAAGCAAGATCGCGCGGCAGGCGTCGTCGGACGCGCAACCGTCGAGCGCCGCGGCGAGCTCGCCATGCATCGCCTCGTTGAAGGCATTCAGCCGCTCGGGCCGGTTGAGGGTCAGCACGGTGCAGCCCTCGCGGTGTTCGACCAGCACGGTTTCGGTCATGCGGTCCTCCTCAGTCGAAGACGATCGACGGCACCGCTGCGGCGCGCGACGCCCGCTCGGCATCCAGCCGCTCCCTGACCCGACGCGCGATGCCGCGATAGATCCCCGCTTCCGGCCCGTCAGGGCGGGCGGCCACCACCGGAGCGCCGTCGTCCGAAGACTCGCGGATGCCCATCTCCAGCGGCACCTCGCCGAGGAAGGGGACGCCGAGGCGCTCGGCCTCGCGGCGAGCCCCGCCATGGCCGAAGATGTCGTATCGCTTGCCGGTGTCGGGGGCGATGAAGAAGCTCATGTTCTCGACGATGCCGAGCAGCGGCACGTCGACCTTGCGGAACATGTTCAGGCCCTTCCTCGCATCGATCAGCGCCAGGTCCTGCGGCGTCGAGACGATCACCGCGCCGGCCAGCGGCACCTGCTGCGCCATGGTGAGCTGGGCGTCGCCGGTGCCGGGCGGCATGTCGACGACCAGGACGTCGAGCGCGCCCCACTCGACCTCGCGCAGCATCTGCGTCAACGCCGACATCACCATCGGGCCGCGCCAGATCATCGGCGTCTCCTCGTCGACCAGGAACCCCATCGACATCACCTTGAGACCGAACTTCTCCATCGGCTTCATGACCTTGCCGTCCGTCGTCTGCGGCCGGCCGGTGATGCCGAGCAGGCGGGGCATCGACGGTCCGTAGATATCGGCGTCGAGCAGCCCGATCCGCAGCCCTTCCGCAGCAAGGCCGAGCGCCAGGTTGACGGCGGTGGTCGACTTGCCGACGCCGCCCTTGCCTGACGCCACGGCGATGATCGCGTCGACCCCAGGGAGGCCTCGCCTGGCCGGTTGCGCACCGGCCGGCGCCGCGGATGCAGGGCGGGAAGGAGGCGCCTGGCGCGCGGCGGCCTGCGGCCGTGGCGGAACCGGTGCGGCCATGCCGCCGCCCTTCTTTTCGGCGGTCAACGCCACCATGGCGCCGGCGACGCCTGGGATCGCCGTCACCACGCGCTCGGCGGCGGCGCGCAGCGGCTCGAGCTCCTTGGCCCGCTCGGCTGGCACGGTGATCGAGAAGAACACCTTGCCGTCGGCGATGAAGATCTCCGAAACCAGCCCGAGGCTGACGATATCGCCCTCGAAATCGGGACCCTTGACGGTGGCCAAGCGTTCGAGGACGGCTTCCTTGGTGACGGACATGGCTGCACTTCCTTCGCGTTGCCGCCGGACATAGTGCAGAAAGCCGGCCAAACCAAGCCGGCGATAAAGGTTCAGCCGCCGCTCATCTGCTTGTTGAAGCTGGCGAAGAATTCCCCGGCGAGCTTCTTCGAGGTGGACGTGATGAGGCGGCTGCCCAGCTGGGCGATCTTGCCGCCCACATCCGCCTTCGCCGCATAGGTGAGGACGGTTGCCTCGGTCCCGTCCTCGGCCAGCGTGACGTCGGCGCCGCCCTTGGCGAAGCCGGCGATGCCGCCCTTGCCCTCGCCGGAGATGGTATAGGCACGCGGCGGGTCGAGGTTGGTGAGCGTCACCTCGCCGGCAAAGGTCGCCTTGATCGGACCGATCTTCAGGACGACGGTGGCGGCAAGCTCGGTATCCGACGTCTTCTCCAGGCTCTGGCAGCCGGGGATGCAGGCCTTCAGCACCTCGGCGTCGTTGAGGCCTTCCCAGACCTTGCCGATCGGCGCCGCGATCCGCTCCTCGCCTTCGATGACCAGTGCCATTCTCGCCTCCTCCAGCTTCCCTTCCGGCGACAGGTATCGGACGCCCGCTGCGCTGTCCATCGCACCAAAGTGCAGCCAGGGCGCCTCTACTGGCCCTCGTCGGGGATCTGCAGCAGGTGGCCGCAGGCCTTGCAATGGACGGCGTCGGGATCGTGCCGCAGCAACGCGCATTGCGGGCACTGGAAGAACACCTTGTGCGGGCGAAACAGCGCCTGCGCCAGCCTGACGAACAGGGTGATGCCGAAGATCATGGTGACGATCGCCGTCAGCTTGCCGAGCACGCCGGGCAGCACGATGTCGCCGAAGCCCGTGGTGGTGACGGTCGCCACCGTGAAGTAGAGCGCGTCGACATAGTCGGCGATGCCGCCGCCGCCGCGGAAGAAGAAGGTGTAGACGAAGCCGGTCATGATGAACAGGAAGGTGAGCAGATTGGCCACCGCATGCGTTGTGTCGCGCCATTCCCCATAGCCGCGGCGCACCAGCGGGCGCCACAGGATGCCGCTGCGCGACAGCGACCACAGCCTGAGGATGCGCAGGAAGCCGAGATTGGCCAGCGTCTCCGGAAAGAGCAGCGTCAGGAGGATGAAGATATCGACCCAGACGGTCGGCTGGCGCATCCAGCGGAGGATGTCCGCCGACGCCAGGATGCGGCCCAGGATGTCGGCGCCGAGCAGCGCCGCCACCGAATAGTCGAGCCACAGGAAGGCCGAACGGTGCTGGAGCAGAGGGGTCGCCACGAAGAAGGCGATCGTCACCAGGTCGACGGCGACCACGGCCAGCTGAAAGCGCACTGCGGCAGGGCTGCGGCCGTGATAGAGCTTGCGCAGCAGGTCGCGCAGCCCCCCTCTGCGATGCTCGGCTTTCCCAATGCTGCGGCGCTTGCCTGCCATTACCCGAGCCGTAGCAACCGCCGCCGGCCCCGTAAAGGGTCGGCCAGGAGCCGGTGCAAAGTCCTTGCCGCCTGGGCATCCTTGCCATATCGATGCGAGAACTTGCTGTTCGGGAGACCAGGGATGAGCGACGCCACCACGCGAAAGAAGTACCGTTCGCAGGAATGGTTCGACAATCCCGACAATCCGGGCATGACCGCGCTCTATCTGGAGCGGTATCTGAACTACGGCCTCACCCGTGCCGAGCTGCAGTCCGGTAAGCCGCTGATCGGCATCGCGCAGACCGGATCCGACCTGTCGCCATGCAACCGCCATCACCTGGAGCTCGCCAAGCGCGTCCGCGCCGGCATCGAGGCCGCCGGCGGCGTGCCATTCGAGTTTCCGTGCCATCCGATCCAGGAAACCGGCAAGCGCCCCACAGCCTCGCTCGACCGCAACCTCGCCTATCTCTCCCTGGTGGAGGTGCTCTATGGCTACCCGCTCGACGGCGTGGTGCTCACCATCGGCTGCGACAAGACGGCGCCGGCACTCCTGATGGCCGCGGCGACCGTCAACATTCCGGCGATCGCGCTGTCCGTCGGTCCCATGCTCAATGGCTGGCACCGCGGCAAGCGCACCGGTTCAGGCACGATCGTCTGGGAGTCCCGCCAGCGGCTTTCGGCCGGCGAGATCGACTACGAGGAATTCATGGAGATCGTCGCCTCCTCGGCGCCTTCGGTGGGCTACTGCAACACGATGGGCACCGCCACCACGATGAATTCGCTGGCCGAGGCCCTCGGCATGCAGCTGCCGGGCGCCGCAGCCATTCCGGCACCCTACCGCGAGCGCGGCCAGATCTCTTACGAGACCGGCCGGCGCATCGTCGCCATGGTCGAAGAGGACCTGAAGCCGTCGGACATCATGACGCGCGAGGCCTTCGAGAACGCCATCGTCGTCAATTCGGCGATCGGCGGCTCCACCAATGCGCCCATTCACCTCAACGCCGTGGCGCGCCATCTCGGGCTGGAGCTCGACAATGACGACTGGCAGCGGATCGGCCACCACATCCCGCTGCTGGTCAACCTGCAGCCTGCCGGCGAGTATCTGGGCGAGGACTACCACCATGCCGGCGGCGTGCCTGCCGTGGTCGCCGAGCTGATCGCCGCCGACCTGCTTCCCTATCCCGGCGCGCTGACGGTCAACGGCCGCTCGATCGGCGACAATTGCCGCGACGTCGCGAACCTCAACACCGAGGTGATCCGGCCTGTCGACCGGCCGTTGAAGACGGAGGCCGGCTTCATCAACCTCAAGGGCAACCTGTTCGACAGCGCGATCATGAAGACGAGCGTCATCACGCCCGAATTCCGCGACCGCTATCTGTCCAACCCGGACGATCCCGAGGCCTTCGAGGGCCGCGCCATGGTGTTCGACGGTCCCGAGGACTATCACGCCCGCATCGACGATCCGGCGCTCGGCATCGACGAGTTCACGGTGCTGTTCATGCGCGGCACGGGGGCGGTCGGCTATCCGGGTGCGGCCGAGGTCGTCAACATGCAGCCGCCAGCCTACCTGATCAAGAAGGGCGTGCACGCGTTGCCCTGCATCGGCGACGGTCGCCAGTCGGGCACTTCGGGCTCTCCGTCGATCCTCAACGCGTCGCCCGAGGCAGCGGTCGGCGGCGGCCTGGCGCTGCTGCGCACCGGCGACCGCGTGCGCATCGATCTCAGGAAGGGAACGGCCAACATCCTGATCTCCGACAAGGAGCTCGCGGAACGACGCGCCGCATTCATGGGCAATGGCGGCTATCACTATCCCCGCCATCAGACGCCCTGGCAGGAGATCCAGCGCGGCATGGTCGACCAGCTCTCCGAAGGGATGGTGCTGAAGCCGGCCGTGAAGTACCAGCGCGTCGCCCAGACCAAGGGAATGCCGCGCGACAACCATTGACGCTGAGTTTTTTCGCGGCCGGCCGTCGGCATGGCGGCCCTTCGTTCGTCCTATGGGCCTGACAATCGGCCTAGGAGGAACGAGCCATGCTGACCCTGCCGAAGATCGTCGACCGCCAGGCGCAGCCCTATGTCGCGCTGCGCGCCGAGCTGCCCCGCTCGGAGCTCGCGGCCGCCGTCGACCGCCAGTTCGGGGCATTGTTTGCCGGCCTGTCGGAGCGCGGCATCGACCCTGCCGGTCCCCCCTTCATCAAATACGACCGGGTGGATATGGGACGGACCCTGGAGCTCGAATTCGGTGTGCCGGTCGCCGCTCCCGTGACCACCGAAGGGGAGATGGTCGCCGGCGAGCTTCCGGCCGGCCGCTACGGCGTCGTCGTCTACGAAGGCCCATATGACGATCTGCTGGACGTCAATGCGGTGCTGATCGGCTGGGCCAGCCAGCGCGGCGTGGCCTGGGATGCGCAGCGGACCCCCGAGGGCGACCGCTACGCTTGCCGGCTCGAGACCTACGTGACCGACCCGCGCGAAGAGCCCGATCCGAAGCGGTGGCGGACCGAGGTGGCGATCAAGGTGAAATGACGGCTCACCAGCCCATGCCGCTGCGCGGCAGGCGGATCAGCTCGCCGAACCGGGCGCGCAGCCGGTCGTCCAACGCCCGGTCGACATGCCTGGGGAAACGGGTCGACAGCACCCTTTGCTTCTCGGCGATCGCCTTCTGCAGCAGGTCCGGCTTGCCCTTCTCGCCCCATTCCTTGGGGCTGAAGCGGTCGGCGACCGCCGGATAGAAATACTCCGTCTGCATCAGGCGCAATGTCTGCTCGTGCCCGAGATAGTGCCCCGGGCCCTGCATGCAGACCTCGCGGATCGACTCGACCGACAGCGCCGCGTCCGAGACCTCGATGCCGCGCACGCAGCGCAGGCATTGGCCCAGCATGTCGTTGTCGACGATCAGGCTTTCCAGGCAGAAGCCGAGCAGGGAAGCATGCATGCCGGCCGACTCGTAGACGAGGTTGAGGCCGGACAGGCCGGCCATCACGTTGGTGATGCCCTTCTCGTAGCCCGACTGGATGTCGGGTAGCTTCGAATCGGCCATGCCTGCGGCGGAGCCGCCGGGCAGATCGTAGAACTGCGCCATCTGAGCGCAGGCGGACGTCAGCAGCGCCTGCTCGGCCGAGCCGCCCGACATGGCTCCGGTCCGCAGGTCCGAGACGAAGGGCCAGGTGCCGAAGATGGCTGGATGTCCAGGCTTGAGGGCATTGACATAGACCAGCCCCGCCAGCACCTCTGCCACCGCCTGCACCACCGCGCCGGCCACCGCTGCAGGCGCCGTGGCGCCCGCCTGCCCGGCAGACAGCAGCAGGATTGGGATGCCGCCCGCCACGCAGGCTTCGAGCACGCCGCAGGCGTCCTCGGCGAACTTCATCGGCGGCACGACGAAGCAGTTGGAGTTGGACACGAAGGGCCGGGCGCGGAACTTCTCCTCGCCGCCGGCGATGGCATAGAGCATTTCGAGCGCCGGCGCGACGTTCTCGCGGACCGTGAAGGAGGTGCCGACATGCTTGCTGGTACCGCTCACGCACGCGTAGAGCGTGTTGAAGTCCATCTCCAGCGGGTCGGGGATGTCGCGCGGCACCATCGGGCGCTGGAAGAAATGGATGTTGTCGAGCCCCTCGACCAGCCGGGCCGCGTCGTAGATGTCCTGGAGCAGCGATTCGCGATATTCGCGCTTCTCGACGTCCACCACATGGACGGCGGCCCCGGCCGTCCCGTAGTGGACCCGAGTGCCCTGTACCAGCATGTCGTGGCGTGGGTCCTGACCGCAAAGCGTGAAGTTCCGGGCGGCATCGCGGATCGTCGCCAGCACGAGGTTGCGCGGAAAGCGGATTCGGCCGTCGGCGTCGTGGCTCGCACCGGCGCGCGTCAGTGCTTCGATGCAGCTCGGGATCGCGTTGGCGAAGCCCACCGTCTCAAGCACCGTGAGCACCGATTCGTGGATGCGTTCCAGATCGCTCTGGCCCAATGCCTTGTACCTGCCGCCGGACAGGCCTGCGCGTACAGGGCGGATATCCTCGGCGAGCGGCGCAGCCCTCATCGCGCGTCGGGCCTCGCGCCCGCCGGCGCGGCGCGACGAGCGCTCGCCTGAGGTTTCGGGCTGTTCCAGCGCCTGCGACGACATCCTCGGCTCCCGGGCAGGCACGCCTCGCCACGACCTCGGCCGGGCTGCGTGCGCGATTTCCTCAGCCCTTTATGACGCGGCTTTGGTCCAGTCGACTTGTGCCAGATTTTCTGGTCGCATGAGCCACGGGAGCTGCCCTCAAGCCGCGGCAGGGCGTCGTCCGGCCGCCGTGGCAAGCTCGCGGATGCCGGGCTCGATGTGCTGCAAAGCGATCGACGAGATGCCGAGCCGCATGAAGCGCGACGGCTTCTCCGTGCGGTCGAAGAACCGGTCGCCCGGCTCGATGATGACGCTGCGCGCCGCCGCCGCCTCGGCGAGTGTGCGGGCATTGGTGCCGCGCGGCCCTTCGAGCCAAAGCGAGGTGCCGCCGGCCGAATCGGTCGGATGCCATTCGGGCAGGAAGGCGGATATGGCGTGCACCAGGCGCTTGCGCCGCTCCTCGAAGGCAGCGGAGAGCCGCCGTACCAGCGCCTCGTGGTGGCCGAGCGACAGGAACAGCGCGACCGCCCGCTGGTTGTTGGCCGGCGGATGCCTCAGCATGAAGCGCCTGAGCGCCCGCAGCTCCGCGATCAGGTCGGCCGACGCCACGATGTAGCCGAGCCTGAGCCCGGGCGCGAGAGTCTTCGACATCGAGCCTACATAGACCACGCGTCCCGAGCGATCGAGGCTTTTCAGCGCCTGCTGCGGGGCTTCGTCGAGCAGCTGGCTGTCATAGCCGTCCTCGATGACGATCTGGTTGTGCCGAACGGCCCGGGCGAGCAAGTCCTGCCGCCGGCCGGCGCTGAGCGGCACCATGGTCGGGCAATGATGGCTGGGCGTGACGAAGACGAAGCCGGCGTCGCTGGCGATCTCGTCCGTCACGATCCCCTCGCGGTCGACCGGAGTGGCGGCAATCTCGGCGCCGGCGAGCCGGAAGATCGAGCGTGCGTCGGGGTAGCCCGGATCCTCCATCGCCACCTTGGAACCCTTGCCCATCAAGAGGGTGGCCAGCATATACAGCGCGTTCTGGGCGCCGAGCGTCACGATGATCTCGTCGGGATTGGCGAAGATACCCCGCCGCGGCAGCAGCCGCGCCTGAATCTGTTCGATGAGCAGCGGGTCGTCGCGGTCGACCATGTCGGCGGCCCAGTTGCGGATCTCCAGCACGGCCAGCGCCATGCGATTGCATTCGCGCCACTCGGCGGTGGGAAACAGCGCCGGGTCGAACTGGCCGTACACGAAGGGATAGGACGACTTGATCCAGTTGTCCTGCTTCAGCGGGCTCGGCATGTCGCTCGCCGAGATGCGCCGGAGCGCCTTCCAGTCCACCTGGTCGGACCCGGCGTCCGCGGCCTTCGGCGTCGGCCTCGCCGGGCTCGCCAGCACGTCCGGATTGACGAAATGGCCGCGCCGCTCGCGCGCGATCAGAAATCCCTGGTCGACCAGCTGCTGAAAGGCCAGCACCACTGTGCCGCGCGCCACGCCGAGCTTCTCGGCCAGGATCCTGCAGGAGGGAAGCGGCATCGACGCGGCGATCTGCCGGTCGAGAATGGCGGCGACGATCGCCTGGCGGATCTGCGCCTGCAGCGTCTGGCCCGATTCCGCCGAGATGCGGAACAATCCTGACCAGATCGCCGTGTCGTTTCGCTGTGGCATCGAGGCGTTCCTCTGGGCTGGTCCGTTTCCCCTTCTGGCCCACTGCCTTGTATTCCTGGTCCAAACGGCTGCACCAATGAATTTTTCTAATCGGAGTGATTTATGCCAGTGAACGCTGGCCGGGACGGTTCCGTCGGCGCGAAATGCACCTTCGTGCTGCGACCCCGGTCGCAAATGGCGGCAGGTCTGGTATGGTCGCACCGCCTCACCTGCCGAAGGAGTTGCCGCCGTGGCCGACCATCCCCTGAGCGCCCGCATCGCCGCACTGCGCGACCACCGCGCCTCGACGCCGATCGAGATGCGGAGCGCCTTCGCCGCCGATCCGCAGCGCTTCGCCCACTTTTCGCTCGCCCTGGACGACCTTCTTTTCGATTGGTCCAAATGCGCGGTGACTGCCGAGACGATGGACCTGTTGTTCAAGCTGGCGGCCGCCGCCGACGTCGCGGGGCGCCGCGACGCGATGTTTCGGGGCGACAAGATCAATGTCACGGAGAACCGCGCCGTGATGCACACCGCGCTGCGCAATCCGGCGGACAGCGGCGTTTCGGTCGACGGCCATGACGTGATGCCCGACGTGCACAAGGTGCTCGACGCAATGGCGGCCTTCGCCGACGCCGTCCGCAGCGGCAAGGCGCCCGGCGCCGGCGGCGACCAGATCACCGACATCGTCAACATCGGCATCGGTGGCTCCGATCTCGGACCGGCGATGGCCACCCTGGCGCTTTCGCCCTACCACGACGGCCCGCGCGCCCATTTCGTCTCCAATGTCGACAGCGCGCACATCGCCGACACGCTTAAAGGTCTGAAACCCGAGACGACGCTCTTCATAATTGCCTCCAAGACCTTCACCACCGTCGAGACCATGACCAACGCCAACACCGCCCGTGACTGGGTGCGTGCGGCCCTCGGCGAGCAGGCGGTGCGCCACCACTTCGCCGCCGTGTCGACGGCGCTCGACAAGGTGGCGGCCTTCGGCATCGATCCGCAACGGGTCTTCGGCTTCTGGGACTGGGTGGGCGGCCGCTATTCGCTGTGGTCGGCGATCGGCCTGCCGATCATGATCGCCATCGGTCCGGACAATTTCCGCCGCTTCCTCGCCGGCGCTCACGCCATGGACACCCACTTCCGGACCGCCGCGCCCGAGCAGAACATCCCGATGGTGATGGGCCTGGTCGGGTTCTGGCACCGCGTGATCTGCGGCTATCCGGCCCGCGCGGTGATCCCTTACGACCAGCGGCTGGCGCGCCTGCCCGCCTATCTGCAGCAGCTCGACATGGAGTCCAACGGCAAGCGGGTGACGCTCGACGGCACCCCTGCGCCGACGCCGACCGGCCCGCTGGTCTGGGGCGAGCCGGGCACCAACGGCCAGCACGCCTTCTTCCAGCTGCTCCACCAGGGCACCGACGTCATTCCCGTCGAATTCCTGGCCGCGGCGGTCGGGCACGAGCCGGAGCTCAAGGTGCATCACGAGCTGCTCCTCGCCAACTGCTTAGCGCAGTCGGAAGCGCTGATGAAGGGCCGCACCCTGGAGGAGGCGCGCCGCCAGATGCTGACCAAGGGCATGCCCGCCGCCGAGGTCGACCGCATCGCGCCGCACCGCGTCTTCCCCGGCAACCGGCCGAGCATCACGATCCTCTACCGCATCCTCGATCCCGAGGCGCTGGGCAGGCTGATCGCGCTTTACGAGCATCGCGTCTTCGTCGAGGCGCAGCTCTTCGGCATCAATGCCTTCGACCAGTGGGGCGTCGAATTGGGCAAGGAGCTGGCCACCGCGCTCCTGCCCGTCGTGGAAGGCAAGGAGGATGCCGCAACGCATGATTCCTCGACGGCCGGCCTCGTGCGCCGTATCCAGGCATTGCGCGGAGCCGAGTAGAGCGTGGCGATCAAGGGGCTCATGTTCGACAAGGACGGCACGCTGGTCGATTTCCAGGCGACCTGGTTCGCCATCGGCGATGCCTTGGCGTTGCGGGCCGCGGCCGGCGATCGAGCCCGCGCCGACGGCCTGCTGGAGCGCGCCGGCTACGATTTCGAGCGCCAACGCTTCCGCGGCGATTCGGTGTTCGCGGCGGGCACCAATGCCGACATCGTCGCCCTCTGGTACCCCGACAGCGACGGTGAGACGCGCAAGGCACTGGTCGCCGAGTTCGACAGCGTCACCGCCGAGACCGGTGCCGCCCGCTCGGTCGCGCTGCCCGGCAGCCTGGAGGCGTTGGCCGTCCTCCACCGGTCCGGCTTCCGCCTCGGCCTGGCGACCAACGATTCGACCTATGGTGCCGAGAAGACGTTGCTGGCGCTGGGCGTTGCGCAGCTCTTCGACGCCGCCTACGGCTACGACGCCGTGGCCAACCCCAAGCCGGCGCCCGACGCCATCCAGGCTTTCGCCGACTTTACCGGCCTGCGACCGTCGGAGATCGCCATGGTCGGCGACAATCGGCACGACCTCCAGATGGCGCGGGCAGGCGGTGCGGGGCTGGCGGTCGCAGTGCTTTCGGGCACCGGCACGCGCGAGACCCTGGCGCCGCTCGCCGACGTGGTGCTTGGGTCGGTGGCCGAGCTGCCGGCGTTCCTGGCCGAAGTCGGCCGGACCCCGGAGCCTACGACCTGAGCTCCCGGCGGAGGATCTTGCCGACGTTGGACTTGGGCAGCTCGCTTCGGAACTCGACCGAGCGCGGCCGCTTGTAGCCCGTCAGATGCTCCTTGCAGTGAGCAAGCAGCGCCTCCGCCGTCAATTCCGGGTCCTTCTTGACCACGAACAGCTTCGGCACCTCGCCTGAGCGCTCGTCCGGCACGCCGATTGCCGCAACCTCCAGCACGCCTGGGTGGCGCGCGGCAATGTCCTCGATCTCGTTCGGATAGACGTTGAAGCCGGAGACCAGGATCATGTCCTTCTTGCGGTCGACGATCTTGGTGAAGCCGCTCTCGTCCATGAACCCCATGTCGCCCGACTTGAAGAAACCGTCGGCGGTCATCGCCTTCTCGGTCTCGTCCGGCCGGTTCCAATAGCCCGCCATCACCTGCGGGCCGCGGATCCAAAGCTCGCCGACCTCGCCCGGCGGCAGCTCGCGCCCCTCCTCGTCGCGGATCGACACCTCCGTCGACGGCAGCGGCAGGCCGATGGTGGCCGAGAAGGCGTCGGCATCGAAGCGGTTGGCGGTGGCCACCGGCGCCGTCTCCGAAAGTCCATAGCCCTCCGAGATGACCACGCCGGTGAGCTTCTTCCAGCGCTCCGCCACCGCCCGCTGCACCGACATCCCGCCGCCGAAGGTGAGCAGCAGCGGCTTGAAGTCGAGCTTGCGGAAGTCCTCATTGTTGAGCAGCGCGTTGAACAGCGTGTTGAGGCCCGGAAACACGTTGATGCTGTGCTTCTTCAGCTCCTTCACCAGCGCGGGAATGTCGCGTGGATTGGCGATGAGGATGTTGAGCGCGCCCTTCTGCATGCCCATCAAGGCGTTCACCGTCAGCGCGTAGATGTGATAGAGCGGCAGCGCGCAGACGAAGGTCAGATGCGCCGGCCGCGGCTTCCTCACGAAGGCCGTCTCCATCCACAGCAGGTTCTGCGCGACGTTGGCGAGCACGTTGCGATGCAGCAGGATGGCGCCCTTGGAGATGCCGGTGGTGCCGCCGGTGTACTGCAGGAAGGCGATGTCGTCCGGGCCGACCTCCACCGCCTGAAGCGATCGGCTGCGCCCCTCCTTCAAGGCCGCCGGAAACGGCGTGTGCCCGGGCAGAGACCAGGCGGGAACGAGCTTCTTCGCCCGCCGCACCACCAGGTTCACGATGGCGCCCTTGAGCGTCCCCAGCATGTCGCCCATCGTCGCGACGATCACGTGCTTGACCGGCGTTCGGGCCAGCACGCCCTGCAGCGTGACGGCGAAATTCTCCAGGATGACGATCGCCTCGGCGCCCGAATCCTTGAGCTGGTGTTCGAGCTCGCGAGGCGTATAGAGCGGGTTGACGTTCACCACGGTCAGCCCTGCTCTCAAGATCCCCATCATGGCGACCGGATACTGCAGCAGGTTGGGCAGCATGATCGCCACCCGCGCGCCCTTGGCGAGGCCCTTGGCCTGCAGGAACGCACCGAAAGCGGCGGACTGCCGCTCGAGATCGGCATAGCTTATGGCGCGACCCATGGAGCTGAACGCGGGTCGGTCGGCGTAGCGGCGGCAGTTGTCGACCAGGAGCGCGCCGATGGACGGCGCGGGCAGCGGCCCGATCTGCGCCGGCATCGTCCTGGGATAGCTCGCCAGCCACCGCCGTTCCGGCGTCCCCTTTGCGGCCTTCGCCTTCGTGGCCTTGCCGGGCTTCGCCGCCGGCCTTCCCTTTTTGCTGCGGGGGGCGGCAAGCTTCGCAGCGGCTTGCTTGCCCGGCTCTGCGGCCCTGGACGGCGCGGCGGCCGCCTTCTTTGCGGCAGCCCGTTTGCGGGTCCGCGGCGCCTTGGCGGCCGGCTTCACGTCTGCTTTGGCCACATGGTCCTCCCTCAATCTCCAGCTTCATGTAGGAGCAGAGCGGGAGATGGCGCAAGCCACGACGCGCGCGCGGCCCTCGCCGCGCCTAAGGTGCGGACTGGCCGAATCCCTTGTGGTCGGTCAGGAAGGCAGCCTCCTCTTCGGTCGTGACGCGCCCGAGCGCCCGGTTGCGGTGCGGGAACCGGCCGAACCGCTCGATGATCTCGCGGTGCTCGACGGCGTATTTGACGTTGTCGCCCGGCAGCGTCTCGAAAAGCGCCACGCAGCGGATCTGGTCCGCCAGGTCTTCCGAATGCATGAAGGGCATGTAGAGGAAGACCCGCGCGCTCTCGTCCAGGCCCGCATCGAACCGGCGGGCCAGCGCATTTCCCGCCACCGCCAGCGCCAACGGGTCGGTGGCGAACGCCTCGGCGGTGCCGCGAAACATGTTGCGCGGGAACTGGTCGTAGACGAGCACCGCGGCGAGCGCGGCATCGGCTTCCCGGAAGGCTGCCGCGGGCACCGCCTCTCGCAACCGTCTATGCAGCGGCTCGAACCGACGGCGGATCGTCTCGTCGGTGTCGGCCGCCGGCTCGAACCAGCATTTCCGGTCGATCTCCTCGAACCAGAACCGAAGCACGTCCCTCTGCCAGTCCCCGTCCACCATGCCAACCTCCCTCTTTGCGCGAGAATGGGCGACGATAGCATGGATTTTTCCGCCTTGGCTGCCGGTTGGAACGGCTTTGCCCTTCCGGAGCGGCATGCAAACGAGGAGTTCCAAAGCCCATCATTCTTTGCTTATATGCGCGCTTCTCGAGCCTGACAGAGGGGCTTGGAGGCAAAAACCAGGGAGTTTTCCATGAAATTGAAAGCGAGTTTCGCGGCCGCGTTGCTGGCCGCCACGATGCTGTCTGGCGCTGCGAGCGCCAAGACCTTCGTCTACTGCTCCGAAGGGTCGCCTGAAGGCTTCGACCCCGGCCTCTACACGGCCGGCACCACCTTCGACGCGGCGGCCCACACCGTCTACAACCGCCTGCTCGAGTTCAAGCCCGGCACAACCGAACCGATCCCCGGGCTGGCGGAGAGCTGGGAGATCTCCGACGACGGCCTCGAATACACGTTCAAGCTGCGGCCGGGCGTCAAGTTTCAGACCACCGAGTTCTTCACGCCGACCAGAGAGCTGAACGCCGACGACGTGATCTTCTCCTACGAGCGCCAGCTCAAGAAGGACAACCCCTGGAACCAGTACGTTGCGGGCGGCTCCTGGGAGTATTTGAACGGCATGGGCTTCCCCGAACTGATCAAGTCGATCGACAAGGTCGACGACCTGACGGTCAAGTTCGTTCTCAACCGCAAGGAAGCGCCGTTCCTGGCCAATGTGGCGATGCCCTTCGCCTCGATTCTGTCCAAGGAATATGCCGACAAGCTCCAGGCTGACGGCAAGATGAACCAGATGAACCAGATGCCGCTCGGCACCGGTCCATTCGCCTTCGTCGCCTACCAGCAAGACGCGGTCATCCGCTACAAGGCCCATCCGGACTATTGGGGCGGCAAGCAGGCTATCGACGACCTGGTGTTCGCCATCACCACCGACGCCGCCGTCCGCTATCAGAAGTTGAAGGCGGGCGAGTGCCATCTCATGCCCTACCCGAACGCCGCCGACGTGGCCGGCATGAAGGCCGACCCGAACCTGAAGGTGATGGAGCAGGAAGGCCTGAACGTCGCCTATCTCGCCTACAACACCACCCAGGCGCCCTTCGACAAGCCCGAGGTGCGCAAGGCGCTGAACATGGCCATCAACAAGCAGGCCATCATCGACGCCGTCTTCCAGGGAGCGGCCACCCCGGCCAAGAACCCGATCCCGCCGACCATGTGGTCCTACGACAACGCCACCGAGGACGATAAATACGATCCCGAGGCGGCCAAGAAGATGCTGGAAGATGCCGGCGTGAAGGACCTTTCTATGAAGGTCTGGGCGATGCCCGTCTCGCGGCCCTACATGCTCAACGCGCGCCGCGCCGCCGAGCTGATCCAGTCGGACTTCGAGAAAATCGGCGTCAAGGTCGAGATCGTCTCCTATGAATGGGCGGAGTATCTCGAGCGCTCCAAGGCCAAGGACCGTGACGGTGCCGTGATCCTCGGCTGGACCGGCGACAATGGCGATCCCGACAACTTCCTCGACACGCTGCTCGGCTGCGACGCCGTCGGCGGCAACAACCGCGCCCAGTGGTGCAACAAGGAGTTCGAGGACCTCGTCACCAAGGCCAAGGAAAGCTCGGACCTGGCCGAGCGCACCAAGCTCTACGAGCAGGCGCAGGTCATCTTCAAGAAGGAGGCGCCGTGGGCCACGCTCGACCACTCGCTGTCGATCGTGCCGATGCGCAAGGAAGTCGAGGGATTCGTTCAGAGCCCCCTGGGCGACTTCGCCTTTGACGGCGTCGATATCAAGGAATAGCGCCTCCTAGGCCATTCCTGGACGAAGGGGGGCGCTTGTTCGATCGGGCGCCCCCTTTCGCCATTCTGTGCTATCCTGATCCATTCGTCGGTGCCTGCGTCAAGGGCCTCACATGCTCCGATTCCTTCTGGGGCGGCTCGCCGTCCTGATCCCCACCTTCATCGGCGTCTCGGTGATCGCCTTCTCCTTTATCCGACTTTTGCCTGGCGATCCGGTGGCGCTTCTGTCGGGCGAGCGCGTGATGTCTCCGGAGCGCCACGCCGAGATCTCGCACCAGCTCGGCTTCGACCGGCCGCTGGTCATCCAGTATCTCGACTACCTCCAGGGTGTGCTCAGCGGCGATTTCGGCACCTCGATCGTTACCAAGGAGCCCATCCTCCACCAGTTCTTCCAGCTTTTTCCAGCGACGCTGGAGCTTTCCCTCTGCGCCATCGTCTTCGCCATCGTGCTCGGCATCCCGGCCGGCATCTTCGCCGCCATCAACCGCGGGTCGATCTTCGACCAGGCCATCATGGGCACCGCGCTGATCGGCTTCTCGATGCCGATCTTCTGGTGGGGCCTTCTCCTGATCATCCTGTTCTCCGGCGTCCTGGAGTGGACGCCCGTGTCCGGCCGCATCTCTCTTATGTACTTCTTCCCGCCCGTCACCGGCTTCATGCTGATCGACTCGCTGCTGTCGGGCGATCCGGGCGCCTTCAGGTCTGCCGTCAGCCACCTCATCCTGCCGACCATCGTGCTCGGCACGATCCCGCTCGCCGTGATCGCGCGGCAGACCCGCTCGGCGATGCTGGAGGTGCTGGGCGAGGACTATGTGCGCACCGCCCGCGCCAAGGGCCTGGCGCCGTTGCGGGTGGTCGGCGTCCACGCGCTGCGCAATGCGTTGATCCCCGTGGTCACCACCATCGGCCTTCAGGTGGGCGTCATGCTGGCCGGCGCCATCCTGACCGAGACGATTTTCTCCTGGCCGGGCATCGGCAAGTGGATGGTCGATTCGGTGTTCCGCCGCGACTATCCGGTGATCCAGGGCGGGCTTTTGCTGATCGCCGCCATCATCATGATGGTCAATCTGCTGGTCGACCTGCTCTACGGCCTGATCAACCCGCGCATCCGGCACTGAGGAGGATCTGATGGCAAACACCACGGCCGAGCCTGCCGCCGTCGAGGCGAGTGCCGCGCGTCGCCAGGTCCTGGCGGAGTTCTGGTACTATTTCTCCGAGAACCGGGGCGCCGTGCTCGGCCTCTGTGTCTTCCTGCTGCTGGTGGTGATCGCCGTCTTCGCACCGCTGATCGCCCCGCATCCGCCCAACGCGCAGTATCGCGACGCCATCCTGGTGCCGCCCTTCTGGGAGGAAGGCGGCCGCTCGACCTTCATCCTGGGCACCGACGCGGTCGGCCGCGACATCCTGAGCCGCCTGATCTACGGCGCCCGCTTCTCGCTGTTCATCGGCGTCGTGGTGACCACGCTGTCGCTGGTCGGCGGCATCGTCGTCGGCGTGATCGCCGGCTATTTCCGCGGCTGGGTCGACACCGTCATCATGCGCGTCATGGACGTCATCCTGGCGTTCCCCTCTTTGCTTTTGGCGCTGGTGCTGGTGGCGGTCCTCGGCCCCGGGCTGACCAACGCCATGATCGCCATCGCGCTGGTCAACCAGCCGCATTTCGTCCGCCTGACCCGCGCTGCCGTGATGTCGGAGAAGGGCCGCGACTATGTCGTCGCCGCCAAGGTGTCGGGCGCCGGCCATCTCAGGCTGATGTTCCGCACCATCCTGCCCAACTGCATGGCGCCGCTGATCGTCCAGGCGACGCTCTCCTTCTCCAACGCCATCCTCGACGCCGCCGCCCTCGGCTTCCTCGGGATGGGCGCCCAGCCGCCGACGCCGGAATGGGGCACCATGCTCGCCGAAGCGCGCGAGTTCATCCTGCGCGCCTGGTGGGTCGTGACCTTCCCCGGCCTCGCCATCCTGATCACCGTGCTGGCGATCAACCTGATGGGCGACGGCCTGCGCGACGCGCTCGATCCCAAGCTGAAGAGGTCGTGATGGCGCTGCTGGAAATCGACAATCTCGTCGTCGAGTTCGAAACCGCCAGCGGGCCTTTCCGCGCCGTCGACGGCGTCTCGCTGGCTGTCGACAGGCGCGAGGTGCTGGCGATCGTCGGCGAATCCGGTTCCGGCAAGTCGGTGTCGATGCTGGCGGTCATGGGCCTGCTCCCGTGGACCGCCAAGGTCACCGCCGACCGCATGCACTTCGACGGCACCGACCTTCTCACGCTGAGCAGCGAGGATCGCCGCCAGATCGTCGGCAAGGACATGTCGATGATCTTCCAGGAGCCGATGGCGAGCCTAAACCCTTGCTTCACGGTCGGCTTCCAGATCGAGGAGGTGCTGCGCGTCCACATGAAGATGGACCGGGGCGCCCGCCGCGCCCGCGCCATCGAACTGCTGAAAGATGTCGGCATTCCGGACCCGGCCGAGCGGCTCGGCCATTTCCCGCACCAGATGTCCGGCGGTCAGTGTCAGCGCGTGATGATCGCCATTGCCATCGCCTGCAACCCGAAATTGCTGATCGCCGACGAACCGACCACGGCACTCGACGTCACCATCCAGAAGCAGATCCTCGACCTGCTGATGAAGCTCCAGGTCGAGCACGGCATGGGGCTCATCATGATCACCCACAATATGGGCGTCGTCGCCGAGACGGCCGACCGCGTGATCGTCCAATACAAGGGACGCAAGATGGAGGAGGCCGACGTGCTGTCGCTCTTCGAGAAGCCGCAGAACGCCTATACGCGCGCCCTCTTGTCGGCGCTGCCCGAAAATGCGGTGGGCGACCGGCTGTCGACGGTCGCCGCCTTCATGGCCGACGCGGGAGCGAGCCAATGAGCGAGATCGTCGTCGCGGGCAAGGATCTTGTCCGCGATTATCACCTTCCCGGCGGTCTCATGACCAAGGCTCGCACGGTCCATGCGGTGAAAGGCGTCAGCTTCTCGGTGGAGAAGGGCAAGACGCTCGCCATCGTCGGCGAAAGCGGCTGCGGCAAGTCGACGCTCGCCCGCATCATCACGCTCATCGATCCGGCGACCGCCGGCGATCTGCTCATCGAGGGGCAGAAGGTCGACATCGCGCGCCAGCGGCTGACGCCGGAGATGCGCCGCAAGGTGCAGATCGTGTTCCAGAACCCCTATGGCTCGCTCAATCCCCGACAGAAGATCGGCGACGTGCTCGGCGAGCCGCTGCAGATCAACACCGGCATGCCGGCGTCGGAGCGCCGGGACCGCGCCATGGAGATGCTGAAGAAGGTCGGCCTGGAGGAGAAGCACTACGGCCGCTATCCGCATATGTTCTCGGGCGGCCAGCGCCAGCGCATCGCGATTGCCCGCGCCCTCATGCTCAATCCGAGCTTGCTGGTGCTCGACGAGCCGGTCTCGGCGCTGGACCTGTCGGTCCAGGCTCAGGTGCTCAACCTGCTCGCCGACCTGCAGGACGAGTTCCACCTGACCTATGTCTTCATCAGCCACGACCTGTCGGTGGTGCGCTACATCGCCGACGACGTCATGGTCATGTACTATGGCGAGGCGGTGGAGTACGGCCCGCGCGAGCGCGTCTTCGCCGACCCGCAGCACAGCTACACCCGGACCTTGTTCGCGGCGACGCCGCGCGCCGACGTCGAGAGCATCCGCGCCCGCATCGCCAGGAAGAAGGCGGCCTGAGCGATGGCCGCGCCCGCCAGGCGAGTGGCCATCGTCACCGGCGCGTCGCGCGGCATCGGCGCCGCCGTCGCCGAGCGACTGGCGCGCGACGGCCTGGCGGTGATCGTCGACTATTCAGGCAGCGCTGCGGCAGCCGCCGACGTCGTCGCCCGCATCGAGGCGGCCGGCGGCACCGCCCGCGCCGTAAAGGCCGACATTGCCGATCCGGCGGCAGTCGCCGCTCTGTTCGAGGCGGCGGAGGCGGCGTTCGGCGGCGTCGACGTGCTGGTCAACAATGCCGGCGTCATGCAGCTGAAGCCGCTCGCCGACACCGACGATGCGCTGTTCGACCGCACCGTGGCGATCAACCTCAAGGGCACCTTCAACGCCCTCCGCGAGGCCGCACGCCGCCTCCGCCCCGGCGGCCGCATCGTCAACTTCTCGTCGAGCGTCATCGGCCTGCGGATGGAGACCTACGGCGTCTACGCGGCGACCAAGGCAGCGGTCGAGGCCATGACGGCCGTCCTTTCCAAGGAGCTCAAGGGCCGCGGCATCACCGTCAACGCGCTGGCGCCCGGCCCGACGGCGACCGACCTGTTCCTCGACGGCAAGCCTCAGGAACTCGTCGACCGGCTCGCCGCCATGAACCCGCTCGGCCGGCTCGGCACGCCCGAGGACATCGCCGCTGCCGTCTCCTTCCTGGTCGGCCCGGATGGCGGCTGGGTCAACGGCCAGGTGCTGCGCGCCAATGGCGGGATGATCTAGACCCGGCGCCCGGTGGCGGCGTCGAACAGATAGAGGTGGCGGGGATCGAGCCCGAAGCGGGCCGTCTCCCCGGGCTGGAAGCGCCGCGCCTCGCGGCTTTCGATGGTGAATCCGCTGCCGTCGGCGAGCTCGACATGGACATGCGCCACGCCGCCCAGCCGCTCGACGACGGTCACCGTGCCGGCGAGCATCGCCGTGGCCCCTTCCGCTCCGCCGACATGCTCCGGCCGGATGCCGAGCTTCGCCGCCGTGCCGGGCGGCGGC
Organism: Mesorhizobium sp.; assembly: GCA_040510195.1. GTDB lineage: Bacteria > Pseudomonadota > Alphaproteobacteria > Rhizobiales > Rhizobiaceae > JBEVJK01. The sequence goes on from JBEVJK010000014.1 coordinate 31,918, forward strand.
GCCGCGCCGCGGCAGGGCGCCGCCACCCCTTCGAGGCCGAGGCGCGGCATCGAAACGAGGGCGTCGCCGCCATCGCTCCCGACCACGTCGGCGTCGAGAATGTTCATCCTCGGCGAGCCGATGAAGCCGGCGACGAACAGGTTGTCCGGGTCCTCGTAGAGGTCGAGGGGCGCGCCGACCTGCTCGATCCGGCCGGCATTCAGCACCGCGATGCGGTCGGCCAGCGTCATCGCCTCCACTTGGTCGTGGGTGACGTAGACCATCGTCGCGCCCAGCGCCTGGTGGAGACGGGCGATCTCGACGCGCATGCCGACCCGGAGCTCGGCGTCGAGATTGGAGAGCGGCTCGTCGAACAGGAAGACTTGCGGCTGGCGCACGATCGCCCGGCCGATCGCCACGCGCTGGCGCTGGCCGCCCGACAGTTCGCGCGGCTTGCGCTCCAGGAACGGCTCCAGCCGCAGGACCCGCGCGGCCTCCGCCACCTTGGCGTCGATCTCCCGCTTCGGCTGGCCGGCCATCTCGAGCGGAAAGCCCATATTGGCCGCCACCGTCATGTGCGGATAGAGCGCGTAGGTCTGGAACACCATGGCGATGCCGCGCTTGGACGGATCCTCGTCGGTGACGTCGCGGCCGCCGATCTCGATCCTGCCCTCGCTTACCCGCTCCAGCCCGGCGATCATCCTGAGCAGGGTCGATTTCCCGCAGCCGGACGGCCCGACGAACACCAGGAACTCGCCATCCGCCACGGCTAGGTCGACCCCGCCGACGACCTCGACCGCACCGAAGCGCTTCTTCACGGAGGAGAGGACGAGGCCGGCCATTGGGTTCCTATTTGACGGCGCCTTCGGTCAGGCCGGCGACGAACCAGCGGCCGACCAGGGCGAACAGCAGCACGACGGGGATGGTTGCGGCGGTGGCGCCGGCCAAGAGCAGACCCCAGTCGATCTGGTACTGGCCGATGATGCCGGCGAATCCCACCGGGATCGTCCGCCGCTCGTCGGAGACGATCAGCACGGAGGCAAAGAGATATTCGGTCCACGACGCGATGAAGGCGAACACGGCGACGCTGGCAATGCCGGGCGCGATGAGCGGCACCATGATGCGCAAGAGGATCGTCGCGACAGGCGCCCCGTCGATCAGCGCCGCCTCCTCGATCTCGCGCGGCACCGAGGCGAGGAAGGAGCGCATCATCCAGATGGCGAAGGGCAGGGCGAAGGCGACGTTGACGATCACCAGGCTGATCCGGCTGTCGACCAGTCCGGCCGCCGAGAAGAGGCCGTAGAGCGGGATGAGCACGACGACGCCCGGAAAGGCATAGGCGAGCAGGATGGCCCGGTAGAGCGCGGCACGCCCGGGGAAGTCCATGCGGAAGAAGGCGTACGCCGCCGGCAGCGCCAGCGCGACGGTCGCCGCCGTCGACGCCAGCGCCACCAGCAGGCTGTTGACCAGGTAGGTCGGGAAGTCCGAGGAGGAGAACAGCTTCTCGAAATGCTGTGTGGTGAAGGAGTGCGGCATCATCGTCGGCACCCGCTGGATGATCTCCTTCGGCAGCTTGACGGAGCCGCTCGCCACCCACCAGAAGGGCAGGAGGACCAACGCTGCCAGCACCAGGAGGCCGAGCGCCAGCACCAGGTTCTGGGCGAGGCTGCGCCTCATCGCTCGGCCTCGTCGGCCGCCATGGCGCGCGTCGCCGCCACGGCGAAGGCCATCAGGAGCAGGCTGGTGATAACCGAGACGGCGGCGGCCTCCGACAGCCGGTAGCCCTTGAAGGCCGTCTCGTAGATGAGCACCGGCAAGGTCTGCGTGGCCTGGGCGGGCCCACCGGCGGTGAGCAGCCAGATGACGTCGAAGACGTTGAACGACAGCAGCGTGCCGACCACGCCGAGCACCAGCAGGGTCGGCTGCAGCAGCGGCCAGGTGATGCGGGTGAAGCGCTTGACCGCACCGGCGCCGTCGATGCGCGCCGCCTCGTAGAGCTCGCCGGGGATGCGGGTCAGCCCGGCCAGCAGCATCAGCGTCGTGAACGGGAACCAGCGCCAGGAATTGATCAGGATGAGCGTGGTCATGGCGCTTTCCCGGCTGGCGAAGAAGCCGACCGGCCGGTCGATCACGCCGGCCTGGACGAGCAGCGGGTTGATCATGCCGCCCGACGTGGAAAGCAGCCAGCGCCAGATGATGACCACCACCACGGTCGGCACGATCCAGCCGAGGATGATCCAGGTGCGTGCCAGTCGCACACCGGGGAACTGTTGGTTGAGGATCAGCGCCGCGCCGAGCGCGGCGAGCGTCTGCACCGCCGCGTTGCCGGCCACCCAGACGAGACTGCGCAGAAGCGCCCGCCAGAAACGCCCGTCGCCCAGCACCGCCGCATAGTTGGCCAGTCCGACGAAGCGCCCTTGTGAGCCGATCACCCCGACATCCTGCAGGCTCAGCCACACCGCCTGCAGCAGCGGCCAGCCGAGCACCGCTGCCAGGAAGACGAGAGCAGGGGCGACGAAGGCGAAGGGCAGCGTCGCGTTGCGCATGGCCTTCGCCCTGTCTCGCTGCGGCTACTTCTTGGCGGTGATCTCGGCCATGCGGGCCTGTCCCGCCTTGACCGCGTCGGCCGCGCTCTGCCCGTCCACGACGATGTGCTGCAGCGTCTCGGCGATCACGTTCTGCGCCGAGATGGCGCCGATCGACGGGAACACCTTGCCGGTCGTGAAGCCGAACAGCTTGCCGTTCTTGGAGTTGGCGACCATGGTCTCGACCTGGCTCTTGTACTTGGTCACCACCGGGTCCTTCCAGAACGAGTCGGCTTCTGCCCCGTCATTGGTGACCGGCAGGAAGAGGCCGGGCTCCATCGTCAGGAAGCGCCCGTAGGTCTGCGGCTCCAGCAGCCAGGTCAGGAACTTCTTGGCCGCCTCCTGCTTGGCGGCGTCCTTGGTGGTCAGCATGATGGCGTTGGAATAGGAGATGGTGGCCGAATCCACCTGGTCGTCGGCATGCGGCACCGGTGCCACGCCAAGGTCCGCCGGATCGGCCTCCGCCTGTGTGTCGTAGGTGTTGATGACGGTGAACTGCAGGATCATGCCGCAGCTGGCGCTGGCGAAGCAGGCCTCGGCCTCGCCCCAGGTCCATGACGGGCTGTCCGGCGGCGACAGCTTCTGCAGGTCGGCATAGGCCTGGTAGGCCGCCACCGTCTGCGGCTTGTCGAAGTCGATCGAGCCGTCGTCCTTGTAGATGTCGGCAGCACCGTTGTTGACCATGAAGCTGTAGACGGTCTGGTCGGTGTAGAGCTGCTTGTTGGCCGGCAGCCCGATCCCATATTTGCCGTCGGCCGACAGCTTCTCGGCCGCTGCCTTCCACTCGGACCAGGTCTTCGGCACCTCGATGCCGGCTGCTTTCAGCGCGCTGTTGCGGTACCACAGCGAGATGGCCATGTTGTAGGCCGGCACCGCCCAGACGTGGTCGTCGTATTGGTAAGGCGCCAGCGTCGCCGGCACGAAGCCGTGCTTGGCGTCGAGCTCCTTGACCAGGTCGTCGACCGGCACCACGGCGTCGATACCCTTCATCACGGTCGTGAAATCGGGAATTGTGAACAAAAGGTCCGGCCCATTCCCGGCCGACATGGCGGCCGGCGCCTTGGCATAGACCTCGCCCCAGCTCTGCGGCTCCTGCTTCACCACGATGTCGGGGTTCGCCTTGTTGAATTCGTCCAGCAGCTCTTGCATGCGCTGGACACGGTGCGGCGGCTGCTCCATGTGCCACAAGGTCAGGTTCACCGGCTCGGCGAGCGCGGTCCCGGCCGACAGCAGCGCCGCCAGGCCGGCGAGAAAGGTCAGTCGCTTCATCGTCGTCGTTCTCCCTGTTTTGGGCGCTCCCCAGAGGCGCCGGAATTCGTTTAGAGATGCGGGTTGCGCTTGCGGTAGCGTTGCACCAGGCCCTCGTTCACCTCCGCCGCGCCAGGCATGTTGGCGCTGAGATAGATCGGCGCCGGGACGCCAGAAGCCTGCAGCCGCGCCGCCGCCTCCGCCAGCACCGCATTCATCAGCGCCGCTCCGATCGACGTCGACACCGGCCCGACCTTGAGCGGGCTTCCCGGCACGCTGGCGATCGCGTCGCCGGCGGGTGCGCCGTTGTCGAGCACGATGTCGGCCACCTCGGCCAGCCGCTTGCGACCCTTGGCCGCCTCCCGCGAATAGGTTTCGGAGGTGATCGCCACGACCGTGGCGCCGCGCGCCTTGCCGATCTCCGCCGCCTCCACCGGCGCGGCGTTCACGCCGCTGTTGGAGACGACGAACAGCACGTCGTCGGGGCCGATCGGGTAGCGGGCGAAGATCGGCGCCACGATGCCCGGAATGCGCTCGAAAACGGTCCCCGCGACGGCCCCTTCGTGCACCATGGTCGTGGCTGCCAGGATCGGCACCGTCAGCGCGAGCCCGCCGGCCCGGTAGTGCGCCTCTTCCGCCAGCGTGTGGCTGTGCCCGGTCCCGAAGATGTAGACGAGGCCATCCGCCCGCGCCGTCCGCTCGACGGCATCGGCGGCGGCGGCGATGGCCGTTCCGTTGGCCTCGAACAGCCGCGCCATGCGCTGCGCAAGTTCGGCCAGATAGGCGGCGGCGGTGGGCGTGGTGCTCATGGTTCCTTCGTCAGCGTCAGTTTGACCCGCATGGTGAAGCAGTCGCCCCGGTATACGGAGCGCACATATTCGAATGGCTTGCCGCTGCCGTCGAAGGTGCAGCGCGTCAGCTTGAGCACCGGCGCGCCGGGCGCGCAGCCGAGCGCCGCCGCCGTAGCACCGTCGCAGAGATCGGCGCAAACCGTCTCCTCCGCCTCGGTCGGCACGAAGCCGTAATGGCTCGACAGAACCCGATAGAGCGAATCCGACGAGAAGTCGGTCTGCTCCAGCAGGCCGGGGGCGAGCGCCTGCGGGATCTCGGTTCGCTCGACGGCCACCGGTTCGCCCTCCACCAGCCGCACGCGCGACAGGCGGTGGACCAGCGTCTGCTCGGCGAGGCCGAGCGCTGCCGCGACCTCCTGGTCGGCCACCCCGGTGCCGGCGTCCAGCACCACGCTCGACGTCTGGCGACCAGCTCGCCGCATCTCCTCGGTAAAGCCGGAGAGGGTGCGCATCTGCTTCTCGATGCGGGGATTTGCCACAAAGGCGCCGCGGCCGACCCGCGTCTCCACCAGGCCACGCCGCTCGAGGGATTTCAGCGCCTGACGGGCGGTCATCCGGCTGGCGCCGACAGCCTCGGCGATCTGCCGCTCCGACGGGACCCGGTCGCCGGTCTTGAGCACGCCGGCGCCAATCTGCGCTTCCAGCCAGCGGGCGATGCGCTGATAAAGCGGCGTCTCGTCAACCTGCAAATCGGCGGTCATCGCGGTCTAATCCACCAAGATCGTGGTATGCACCACGAACAACTATGCGAGGCTTCGACGCGGCCGTCAACGGGGGCGGACCAGCTGGTGACGAACGAATCGGTAGCGATCGAAGGCGGCGTCCCATTCGGCGCGACGCGACGCGTTGGGCTCGTGCCGCCGATCGATGCTCCGGGTCGCAGACGAGGCGGTGCCGATGTCGGGGAACCAGCCGATGGCGGTGGCGGCGATCATCGCCGCCCCGCGCGCGCCGAGCTCGCCGCCTGCCGGCACCGCGACGGTTCGGCCGAGCGCATCGGCGACCATCTGGGGCCAGATCCCGCTTCGCGCACCGCCCCCGGTGATCAGAATGTCCCCTCGCATGTCCGGCAGGCTGCCGGCAAGGTCGCGGATGGCCAGCACCACGCCCTCATAGACGGCGCGCAACATCTCTGCGCGGCCATGGCGCGGCGTCAATCCATGGAAGCCGGCACGCGCCTGCGGGTCGACCACCGGTGCGATGATGCCGCTGTCGCTGAGATAGGGCAGGAAGGTGACGCCGTCGCTGCCGACGGGAACCGCGCTCACCATCTCTTCGAGGCGGGCGTAAAAGGCGCCATCGGGCGATGCCGCGCCGAGGATCGTCGCGACGGCCCAGTCGAGGTTGAGCGTGCCGGCGACGTTCACCATGGAGCGGAACCAGCAGTTCCCCGGCAGCGTGAAAAGCAGGCCGAGGTCGGCAGGCTCGAACACCGGCCGGTCGGCGACGACGCCGACGATGCAGGTGGTGCCGAGCACGACCAGCGCCGCGCCGGCCTCCCGCGCGCTGGCGCCGACGATCGTTGCCGGCACGTCGCCGGCCCCGATGGCCACCGGCGTGCCTGCGGCAAGCCCGGTCTCGCGAGCGGCGCGGGCGGTGACGCTTCCGGCGACGCTCTCCGAATCGGCGACAGGAGGCAGCTTCGAGCGAAGGCCTTCCAGCTCGAAAAGGGCCAGCATCTCATCGCTCCGGTCGCGCCGGCGGGCATCGCCGGGCGCCACGGCAGCCTCCGTACGGTCCGCCGCGGCATGGCCGGTGAGCCGCAGCCTCAGGAAGTCCTTGTAGCTGAAGCAGTGCACAGCGCGCGCCAGCGTCTCAGGCTCGTTCTCCTTTAGCCACGCAAGCAGCGGCAGGGTGCAGCCCTGCTGCATCACACAGCCGTCTGACAAGAAGATGCGGCGGTAGAAAAGAGGATCGGCTGCCAGCCGGGTGTCGAGCATGCGCTGGGTCCGGCTGTCTTCCCAGATGATGCCGGGGCGCTGCGCACGACCCTCGGCGTCGGCCAGCCAGGCGCCCACCATGGCGGCGGACAGCCCGACGGCCGCGATCTCGCCGGCATCGACACCGGACTGCGCGATCAGACCGCGGGCGGCCGAGCACATAGCGCTCCAGGCCGCCTCCGGGTCGGTCTCGCACCAGCCCGGCCGTGGCCGGTCGAGCGCAATTCGCTGGCGCGCGCTCGCCACCTCGCTTCCATCGCGGGTATAGAGAGCGGCCTTTGTGACCGAGGAACCGGCGTCGATTCCAAGCAGATACCGGCTCATGGGCTGGAAAGTCCGGGCGAAACGTCGACATCGAGGACCATAGGCATCCGCCGGCCGACCCGCAACGGGAACCGGTCGGGGGCGGGGCGAGTTTCCGGCCATGGCCAAGATCGATCCTGCCACGCTGAAGCCGATGGAAAGCGTGACGACCGACGCCTTGCCCGACGGCGACGGCTGGCAGTTCGAGCCCAAATATGACGGATTCCGCTGTCTCGCTTACCACCGCGGCGAGACGGTCGACCTGCGCTCGCGAAACCAGCGGCCTCTTGGGCGCTATTTTCCCGAGCTCGCCGAGGCGATCTCCCGGCTCGAGGCGGCTCGCTTTCTCCTCGACGGCGAGATCGTCATCCCCGGAGGCTCGTTCGAGCTGCTGCAGCTGCGGTTGCACCCCGCGGCGAGCCGGGTCGCCAAGCTGGCCGCCGCCGATCCGGCCCGGCTGATCGTCTTCGACCTGCTGGAAGAGGGCAGGCATGGCCTGCTCGATCGGCCGCTCGCCGAGCGCCGCGTCGCGCTCGAAGCCTTCGTCGCACGTCACGAGGGCGCGCCCGGCATCGCCCTCTCGCGTGCCACCCGTTCGGCCGCCGAGGCGCGGCGCTGGCTTTCCGGCATGCAGGGCCTCGACGGCATCATGGCCAAGCGCCTCGACCTTCCCTATCGGCCGGGCGAGCGCGCGATGCTGAAATTCAAACAATGGAAGAGCTTCGATTGCGTGCTCGGCGGCCTCTACCGCAAGGCAGGGACCGGCGAGATCGAAACCCTGCTGTTCGGCCTCTACGACGAATCCGGCCGGCTCGACTATGTCGGTCGCGTACCGGTCCACGGCGAGCGGGACGAGATTGCACGAAAAGTTCAGCCGCTTGTCGGCGGCTCGGGCTTCACCGGGCGCAGCCCGGGCGGTCCAAGTCGATGGAGCCGCAAGGAGCGGCGTCTCGTGCCGCTGCGGCCGGATCTCGTGGCCGAGCTGAGCGCCGATCACGTCACCGGCGGCCAGATGCGCCACGGCGCCCGGCTTCTCCGCTGGCGGGATGACAAGCAGCCGCGCCAATGCACCTTGGATCAGCTGCGCGCAGCGGAATCGTCGCCGCCCGTCGCCTGAGTTGGCGGCTTCGTCAGCCGCCGCCCTGAGCGAGGCCGGCGAGCGCTTCGGCGACCTGCGGCCCGTCATGCTGGCCGCGGTTCCAGGCATCCTCGAAATGACCCTCGACCAGCGTCATCCCGTGCCTGTCGCAAAGCGCTTCGAGGTCACCGCGTCGCGCATAGCGCGCCTGGCCGACCCAGCGATCGAATGGGAACAGCTCCGCATTGTGCACGACATGGGTGAGACCGAGGCCGCCCGCACCGGCCTTGGCGTCGGCCAGCGCGAGGAACCGCTCCAGCATTTCGGCGACGCTCATGCCGCGCGTCTCCGCGCATTCGAGGATGTTGCCGACGAACGCTTTCGGCACGCCGCGGTTGGCGGCCACCGCCTCGGCGATCCCGTCGACCAGCAAATGCGGCATCAGGCTGGAGAACAGGCTGCCCGGCCCGAAGACGACCAGGTCGGCGCTGCGGACGGCGTCGAGTGCGGCGCCGTTGGCGTCCACCGGTTCCCCCGCCGGCGCCGTCAGCGCGATCCTGGCGATGCCCTTGGCAGCCTGCCCTTCGTCGAGCGCGGTGACCCGGTGCTGGCCGGCCACCCGGCTGCCGTCGCCGAGCGTCGCCTGGAGCGCGACCCCGTTGGCCTTGGTCGAGGGCCACACCTGGCCATGGATGGTGCACAGCTGCCGGAAGACGAAGATGGCATTGTTGATGTCGTCGCCATGCGAAAAGTAGGCGCCGGTCAGGATGAAGTTGCCGATGCTGCCGCCGCGAAAGTCGAACGCGTCTCCCGCCCGAGCCTGGAAGGCGGCGAGATAGGACAGGATGACGCCCCGCAGCCCCGGCTCCAGGCGCCTGAGCAGCGGATGCCGGCTCTCGGCGTAGTAGGCGAACTCGGCCCGCGCTTCCGGCGGGCTGGCGCCGGCAGAAATGCGCGCGTTGAAGATCTTCACCACGTCGCCGGCGCGGCCTTCGCCATGCGCCATCGTCATCAGCGCCTGGCGGATGTCGCCGACGGCGATGACGCCGAACGCCTCGCGGATCGTCCTGGAGCTGCCGCCGCTGTCCCAGGCAGGCACGACGCGCGTCAGCTCGACCGGCAGCCGGCAGAGCGCGACGTTGATGTTGCGGCAGGCGGTGCCGCCCGAAAACAGCACGATTCGCTTCGTCATCCCACCCTCTCGACGGCCGTGGCGCGCCTGCGCCCGGCCACCCATTCTTCGCCGCGGGAGGCTGAAGGGCAAGCGGGCGCAGGATGAAGCCTCAGCCCTTGGCGACCTCGGCGAAGAATCGCTCGGGCCCGTCGACCTCGACGAGCCGATGGCGCTCGATCGCCCAGAAGCGCGTGCCGACGGCCCGCACGAAGCTTCGGTCGTGGGAAACGAGCAGGCAGCTCGCCTCGTGCTTCAGCAATTCCGCCTCCAGCGCCTCTGCCCGTCTGATGTCGAGATGGTTGGTCGGCTCGTCGAGCAGGTAGAAATTCGGCGAGGCGAGCCGCAGCATCAACAAGCCGAGCCGTGAGCGCTGTCCGCCCGACAGGCTGCGGATGGGTTTCGCTTGCATGTCGATGGCGATCCCCGCACCGGAAAGCAGGCCGCGGGCGCGCGCCTCGCCGATCTCGAAGCGTCGTGAGATCAAGTCCAGCGGCGCCTTGTCTTCAGGGAGATCCGACAGCCCTTGATCGCCATAGCCCAGCACCAGGGACGGGGTGGCCTTCACCGTCTCGGTCGCCGCGGCGGGCTCGACGATCGCATGTCTGATCATGTCGAGCAGCCGCGTCTTGCCTGCTCCGTTGCGGCCGAGCAGGATGACCCTGTCGCCCTGGCGGATCCACAGCCGGCCAGTCCTGAACAGCAAGGCGCCGGCGGGCGTGGACACCGCGGCATCGTCGAGCCGGATCAGCACCTTGGCATGCGTGCCGCGGTTGGCGAGCCTGACGGCGCCCGCCTGGCTCTCCTGATGGGCAGGACGCGCGGTATCTTCGAGCCGCTCGGCCCGCTGCTTGAGCTGCCTGGTCTTCACGGTCAGCAGGTCACTGCCCGAGTTGATGCCGATATTGTTGAGCTTGGCGGCCTGCCGGCGCAGCTGCTGAGCCGTCTTCATGTCCTTCTGGTAGCGGCGCTGATCGGCGGCGTCGGCCTGGTCGACCGCCGCCCGCGCCCGCGAGTAGGGCAAAGCGAAGAGCTGGGACGCTTCCGGCCGCAGGAACAGCGTCCGGTTCGTCACCGCGTCGAGGAAGGCCCGGTCATGGCTGGAGACGATGACCGACATGGCGCGCGGCAAGGCGTTCAGCCAATCCTCGAGCTGGCCGATTCTCGCCAGGTCGAGGTGGTTGGTCGGCTCGTCGAGAAGGAGCACGTCCGGCTCGGCCACCCAGGCTCGCGCAAGCATGGCTATCCTCTCCCACCCGCCGCTCAGGGCATCCAGCGCGCGCTCCCGCAGCGCTGCCGGTACGTTCAGCGATTCCAGCGCGACGTCGACTCGCCAGCCTTCGCTTTCCGCCTGACCGGGCGGCAGCGCCTGGCGAACCGCCTCATGCAACGTCAGCTCGCCGAAGCCTCGGGGGACGTCCTGCTCGAGCAAGCCGACGCGCAGGCCTCGCGCACGGGTGATGTCACCCGACGTCGGCTCGACCGTGCCTGCGATGCAGCGCAACAGCGTGGACTTGCCGCGGCCGTTTGCGGCGACGACCCCCAAGCGGTCGCCGGCTGCGATGGAAAGGTTGAGATTGGAAAAAAGCGGCGCGTGGAGCGTGACCCCGAGCGACCGCAGATTGATCATCGACATCCGTCATCTCTGCCCTGGCGGCCCGATCCTTGCGTCGAGTGGACGCGCGGGATGGGCCCGTTTGAAAATCGCGCGATGCCGGGACGAACCTGCGAGGTTCACCGGCATCGCCCCGAAGGGCAGACCGTAGGGATGCGTGTGCGATCGTCCGTGGTCAGCCCTGCAAACGAATTTGCAGGGCTGAGACAGGGCCACGCTTGCGCTGGTGGTAGAAATCCTGGATCACGCGGCCCCCCTCTCGCTCGAAGAGTTGAGGCAATCCATAGCCGCGACTGCGGCTGCTGGCAATCCTGTCGGATCTGTCGGCTAGATCTTGCGGGCGGCTTCGCGGACCTTGTCCTTGACGCCGCCGACGGCGTTCTGAACCTTGCCCTCGGCTTTGTCGGCCTTACCCTCCGCCTTCATCTTGGCGTCGCCGGTGACCTTGCCGGCCGCTTCCTTGACTGACCCCTTGGCCTGCTTGGCCATGCCCTTGATACGATCCTTGTCCATTTGCAGTTCTCCTGGTTGGATTTAAGCGAGGTTGGAGCCGCCGACGCCTCGGCGGCCGAGGTTCTGTGCGGCCTGGTCGAGCGCGACGCGGTTGTTGCCGTGTTCCTTGATGAGCTTCTCGGCCTGTTCGGTCGTGAGCTTGTGGCGTTTGGCGAAATACGCGACCTCATAGTCCTGGCCGGCAGCGATGCGGCTGCGGTCGCGGTTGTCTTGCTTCTTCGGATCGTCAGCCATGGTCTTGGCCTCTCTCAGTTGCTGTCCTTGTGCCGGGTGCCCACCTTCGCCTCGGCGACGGCCTTGGTCAGCTTGGCGGGATCGTCGCCGGCTTCTGCCATCAGCTTGCGCGCTTCGTCGGGCTTGATGCCGTGTTGCCGGGCAAACTGCTCGACCTCGTTCTGCTGCTTCCTCGTATGATCGGCCATTGTCGACTTCCGCCGCAGAGAGTGCGCGCTCCGCCACCATCAACGCGCCAGAATGGCCGCCTGTTCCACATCCGAAACGACGCATCGTGACCGATAGCGTCAATTGCCCCGATCTGCCGGAGTCGCCGAATTCAGGATCGCTAAATCGACCCAGGGCAGCCTCATGCTCCAATAGGCATGGTCCTGCGGGAAGAACCTTTCGGGACACTCCACAAAGCCGATGCAGGTAGAGCTCGCCTGCCAGTCCCCGATCCGTGTAGCCGATCGAGGTCCCGCAGGTTGCGCAGAAGGTTCGCGTGATGCCTTTCGTCTCAGCCGTTGAACCAGTCTCGTGCAAAGTGGTTCGCCGATGCCATCATGGCTTCCGGTGCCAGGATGCCGCGTTTTCGCGCGAAACGCTCGAACCCCTCGCGCGCCAGATCCGCATCGGCCATACCTGCCAGGGCGCTGCGACAGGCATCGACCGCCAGCTCATGGTCGGTACCCCGGCCGCTCATCGGGCAGTCGGAAAGGACTTGATGGGCCTCGACGACGCTTTCGACGCAGGAGGTCGTTCCGGCGGGCGATGAGCATGCTGACATCGGCACGAGCGAAGCTGCGTGCCGCGCTCTGCCCTGCCGTCTGCTTGCGTGCGCGACAAGCCGGGAACCTTTCCGCGTCGCGGCCGTCCAATTGACACGTTCGGCCGCCAATCTGCGCCGGGAGGAAGAGGCCATGAGTGCGAAATCGGACCAAGCTTTGGGACCCGACCTGGCGCAGGGCGTTGCCCTCGAGACGCTCAAAGACGGAGAGATCTTCGGAGGCCATGTCGGTGACGACGCTGTGATCCTCGTCCGCCTGGGCGAGGAGATCCTTGCCATCGGCGGCACCTGCACGCACTACAACGGTCCTTTGTCCAAGGGCTACCGGGACGGCGAGACGGTCACCTGCCCATGGCATCATGCCTGCTTCAGCCTCCGCACCGGTGAGGCGCTTCGTGCGCCCGCCTTCAGTCCCGTCGACTGCTGGACGACGGAACAGCGTGACGGCAAGGTCTACGTCAAGGAAAAGACGAAACACCCTTCGCTCGCATCACCTCCTGCGATCGGTCATGGGGAGGACCCCAAGCAGGTCGTGATTGTCGGCGGAGGGGCGGCGGGCTTCGCTTCAGCCGAGATGTTGCGCCGCCGCGGCTATGGCGGCAGCCTCACCGTACTCAGCGCCGACACCGATGCCCCTTATGACCGGCCGAATCTGTCGAAGGACTTCCTCGCAGGGTCGGCGCCCGAGAGTTGGCTCCCAATGCGCTCGCCGAAATTCTACGAGCGTAAGGACATTGCTTTGCACCTTCAGACGACTGTCGACCACATCGACCGTCAGGCCAGAACCGTGGTCACCGATGACGGTCGTTCCTTCGGCTTCGATCGCCTTCTGTTGGCCCCGGGAGCAGAGCCGGTGAGGCTGTCGGTTCCGGGCGCCGACCAGCCCCACGTCTTCACGCTGCGCTCGTTGGCCGATAGCCGCGCAATCATCCAAGTGGCAAACACGGCCCGATCTGCGGTCGTGGTTGGGGCCGGCTTCATCGGTCTCGAGGTCGCCGCGTCCCTTCGTGCACGAAAGATCGATGTGCATGTGGTTGCGCCCGACCGTCAGCCGCTTGAAAAGGTGCTTGGTCCTGAGCTGGGCGGGCACGTGCGCTCGCTCCACGAGAAGCAGGGTGTAACGTTTCATCTGGGAGATTCGGTGACAGCTATCGAAGCCAACCGGGTCCGGTTGGCGGGCGGCAGCCTCCTTCCTGCCGACCTCGTGATCGTTGGGATCGGAGTGAGGCCTCGAACAGCTCTGGCGGATGAAGCAGGAATAGCGACCGACAACGGAATTTTGGTCGACGAGCACTTCGAAACCGATTGCCCCGGCATATTCGCCGCAGGCGACGCTGCAAGGTGGCCTGACCAGATCGCCGGTAGACGAATCCGCGTCGAGCACTGGGTGGTGGCGGAGCGCCAGGGACAGGTTGCGGCCCTCAACATGTTGGGAGAGCGGAAAGCTTTTCGAGACGTGCCATTCTTTTGGAGCGCTCACTACGCATCGACGATTCGCTATGTCGGACATGCGGCACACTGGGACGCCGTCGAGATCGACGGCGATCTGAAGGCTGGCAGCGCGGCCGTGCGCTATCTTGAAGGCGCAACCACCGTCGCCGTTGCGGGAATCGGTCGGGATCGCGCGGTCCTGCGGGCGGCAGTGACGTTGGAAAATGCAGGCGGGGCGTCTTAGCGAGGCGCTCCGGCAAAACACGGGAGCCTCCAATGAAACCGCGAATTTCCGTCCTGACGATTGCCGTCAAGGATCTTGAGCGATCCCTCACCTTCTATCGTGATGGGCTGGGGCTGCCCACCGAAGGCGTTGTCGGCCGCGAGTTCGAGCACGGGGCCGTCGCATTCTTCGATCTGTCCGGTGGAATGAAGCTCGCAACCTGGGCTCAGGACGACATTGCCTACGATACCGGCCTGCCCAAGACGCCGACCAGCTCGACCTCTTTCACCATCGGCCACAATGTCGCGCGCCGTGAGGAAGTGGATGAACTCATGAAGCTGGCCGCTCTTGCGGGCGCAAAGATCGTCAAGCCGGCGCAAGATACGTTTTACGGCGGCTACGCCGGGTACTTCAGCGACCCTGATGGGCATCTCTGGGAGGTTGTTTGGAACCCTGCAAACCTACCGGACGACTAGTCTCGTCAAAAGGACAATCTGCCCGCGACCGCGGCAACCAAGCTCGAACATACGCAAACAGATCACCGCTTGACTATGTCCACCCGGAGGATAGGCTCGTTGCAAATACCGGCCTCATCTGCCGGGCGGCAAAGGTGCCTCGCATGCCTCTCCAATCGGTTCAGGCAGCGGGGCATTGTCATTTGGGACGATGCGTTTTGAAACGGTCGATTCAGGTCGGTGTCCTCTATTCACGTTCAGGAACCTACAGCCTGATCTCGGAGGCGTGTCTAAAAGGCGTGCTTCGGGCCATTGCAGACGTAAACGACGATCCCACAAGCCTCGTACGACTGGTTGCTATCGAGCGAGATCCGCAAGGCAATGTCGACCGGTACCCCATGTTGTGCGAGGAAATGATCCGCCAGCACGGAGTGAGCCACATCATCGGCTGCGTCACGTCCTGGAGCCGCAAGGAAGTCATCCCTATCGTTGAAAAGTTCGGGGCGACGCTCTGGTATGCCTGTCCTTATGAAGGGTTTGAGGCAAACGAGCATGTCGTCTACATGCACGCCTGCCCCAACCAGCACCTGGTGCCGCTGCTGGCCTATGTCGTGCCGCGCTTCGGCGCCGACGGCTTCCTCACCGGCTCCAACTACATCTGGGGCTGGGAGACCAACCGCGTCGCCCGCGACCTGATCGCCGATGCCGGCGGCAAGGTGCTGGGCGAGCGCTACCTGCCGCTCGGCGAAGCCGACGTGTCGCGGCTGGTCGCCGAGATCGAGGCGACACGCCCGGACTTCGTGCTCAACAACCTGATCGGCCCCTCCTCCTACGCCTTCATCTCCGCCTATGCCGCCCTTGCCGCCCGCGATCCGCATTTCAGGCCGGAGCGTTGCCCGCGGCTGACCTCCACCCACACCGAATGCGCGCTGCCGGCGATCGGCGCTGCCGGCAACGGCCATCTGTCGGTCGGGCCGTATTTCCCCGACGCGTCGCGCCGCCGGCAA
>JBEVJK010000015.1:0-27911 GCA_040510195.1 Mesorhizobium sp.
TGGCCTTCGACCAGCTCGATGCCCATCTGGTCGGCGAGGAATGCGTGCTCGAAATAGGCCGAGTTGTAGCTGCCGGGGGTAAGCACCGCCAGCGTCGGCGCCTTGCGCAGGTTCTCCGGCCTGACGGCGGCAAGCGACTGGCGCAAGAGCTGCGGGTAGTTCTCGACAGGCCGCACCCTTATCTTCTGGAACAGCTCCGGGAAGAGCTGCATCATCGTCTCGCGGTTCTCCAGCATGTAGGAGACGCCGGACGGCGTGCGCGCATTGTCCTCAAGCACGAAGAATTCGTTCTCGCCGGTGCGCACGATGTCGACGCCTATGATGTGGGTATAGACGCCGGCCGGCGGGCGCACGCCGATCATCTCGGGCAGGAAGGCTTCGTTGTCGGCGATCAGCCGTTTCGGCACCCTGCCCGCGCGCAGGATTTCCTGGCGATGGTAGATATCATCGAGGAAGGCGTTCAGCGCCTGGACGCGCTGCTCGATGCCCTGGGTCAGCCTCCGCCACTCCGACCCGGAGATAATGCGCGGGACGATGTCGAACGGGATCAGCCGCTCCGCCGCCTCCGCCTCGCCATAGACGGCAAAGGTGATGCCGGTCTTGCGGAAGACGCGCTCGGCATCGCGCATCTTCTCGGTCAGCCTTCCGGGATCTTGCGCCTGGAACCAGCGGTCATAGGCTGAATAGGGCTTTCGCAGCCCGGTTTCGGCGGGTTGCATCTCGTCGAACGCTGCCACGCTCATCTCCCTGTACCTGCCATTTCACTGGGGGTCCGCCGGAAAAGCAAGTGCAATCGGCGACTTGGCGGCTGCGCCTCGCTTGCCGGTCGAAAGTTGCCCGTTTCTCGACCACTCTGCATTCCAGAAAGCCTTCCGCTTAGGCAAATGTCCGCCGGCGTGAAACCTGCTGCCAGGTTTCACCGTATGCTATGATTGGCACCGTCGCCCCAAGTCAGGGAAAAACCGCCATGCGCATCGCCATTCCTATTCTTTGGTTGCTGCTCGCCGGTGCGGCGGCTCAAGCCGGCGAGGCGGACGTCAAGGCCGCACAGTCCGTGATCGACGGTCAGATTGCGGCGTTCCGCGCCGGCGACAACGTCGCCGCCTACGGCCTCGCCTCGCCCGGTATCAAGCGGATCTTTCCCACGCTGGAGAGCTTCATGGCCATGGTCGGCGGCTACCAGCCCGTCTACCGACCGAAGAGCTACGCCTTCGGCAAGGCCGACGAGCTCGGCAATGGCCGCATCCTACAGCGCGTGATGGTGGTCGGTCCGGACGGCAAGGACTATGAGGCAGTCTACATGATGGAACGCCAGCCGGACGGCACTTTTCGCATCTCCGGCGTCAGCCTCCACGAAGCCAATACGGTCAGCACCTGACGCGCTCTTAAAGGGGAGCGAGGTCGCCGCGCGCCCAGCCTACGTCGATCTCCAACGACCGTTCGGCGAAACGACCCGCTTCGATCGACGCACGGAGGTCGCCCATGAGCTGCTGATAGTAGGCGAGGTTGTTCCAGGTCAGCAGCATGGCGCCGAGCGTCTCGCCCGACTTGACGAGGTGGTGGAGGTAGGCCCGCGAATAGTCGCGCGCCGCCGAACATTCGCTCTCCTCGTCGAGCGGGCGCGAATCCTCGGCATGCCGGGCATTGCGCAGGTTGACCTTGCCTCGCCGCGTATAGGCCAGCCCGTGGCGGCCGGCCCGCGTCGGCATCACGCAGTCGAACATGTCGATGCCGCGGGCCACCGACTTCAGGATGTCGTCGGGCGTGCCGACGCCCATGAGATAGCGTGGCTTGCCGGCCGGCAAGGCCGGACAGGTCGCCTCGAGCATCTCCAGCATCACCGGCTGCGGCTCGCCGACCGCCAGGCCGCCAACCGCATAGCCCTTGAGGTCCATCGCCGACAGGGCCGCCGCCGAACGCAGCCGCAGCGCCGGCCGGTCGCCGCCCTGGACGATGCCGAACATCGCCTTGCCGTCCTGCCGCCCAAAGGCGCGCTTGCAGCGTTCCGCCCAGCGCAGCGAAAGCTCCATCGCCCGCTCGATCGCCGCTTCGTCCGCCGGCAGCGCCACGCATTCGTCGAGCTGCATCTGGATGTCGGCGTCGAGCAGGCCCTGGATTTCGATCGATCGCTCCGGGGAAAGGCTGTAGGCCGCCCCGTCGATATGCGAGCGGAACGTCACCCCGTTCTCGTCGAGCTTTCGAAGCTCCGCCAGCGACATCACCTGGAAGCCGCCGCTATCGGTCAGGATCGGCCAGGGCCAGCGGGCGAATTCGTGCAAGCCCCCAAGCCGCGCCACGCGCTCCGCCCCCGGACGCAGCATCAGATGATAGGTATTTCCGAGCACGATGTCTGCGCCGAGTTCCCTCACCTGATCCATATACATGGCCTTCACCGTCCCGCCCGTGCCCACGGGCATGAAGGCCGGCGTGCGCACCACGCCGCGCGGCATGGCAATCTCGCCGCGGCGCGCCGCGCCGTCGGTGGCGAGCACGCGGAAGGAGAACTCAATGCCCATCGTACTCCTTGTCGAGGATCGGCGCGCCGGGGGCCTGCCGCTCCAGCGATTGGCGGTAGCGGACGCAGCCGCGCATGAACTTCGGCCAGGGCGGCACGGCGATCGCCGGCTCCGTCCGTTCCGGCAAGAGCGACCAGAGGTCCGGATGATGCCAGCATAGCTCGTGGCCGGTTGCGTCGCGGTGCCTGCGAACGCCGTGGCGCAGCCGCTTGATCTCGGCGATCAGCAGCTCCCGGCTCATACCTTCGAGATCCTCGTCCATCATCGCTCCTCCCTCCTGAACCACAGGCTCGCATCGCCATAGGAATAGAAGCGGTACCCTGCCTCGATCGCGTGCCGATAGGCCGCCCGCATCGCGTCGAGCCCGGCCAAGGCGGCGACGAGCATCGCCAGCGTCGAGCGCGGCAGGTGGAAATTGGTCATCAGCGCATCGACGGCGCGAAAGCGGTATCCCGGCGTGATGAAGATGTCCGTGGCGCCACTCCAGGCCCGCACGAGCCCGTCCGGATCGGCAGCGCTCTCGATCAGCCTGAGCGATGTCGTACCCACAGCAACCACGCGGCCGCCTTCGGCCCGCGTCCGGTTGATCGCCTTCGCGACCTCGTGGTCGATATGCCCGGTTTCGGCATGCATGCGATGATCCGCGGTGTCCTCCGCCTTGACCGGCAGGAAGGTTCCCGCCCCGACATGCAAGGTGACGAAGCGGCACGCGATGTCGCGCGCGTCGAGCGCCGCGAACAGCTCCGGCGTGAAGTGAAGCCCTGCCGTGGGCGCTGCGACGGCGCCTTCCTCGCGGGCATAGATCGTCTGGTAGTCGGCTTGGTCGCGCTCGTCGTCGGCGCGTTTGGACGCGATGTAGGGCGGCAGCGGCATGTGGCCGATCGTCTGCAGCGCTTCGTCCAGATAGGCGCCGGAGAGGTTGAATTCGAGCACCACCTCGCCCGCAAGCCCCAGTTCGGCCACCGAGGCCTCGAGCGTGCCCAGCAGGCAGACGCGGCCCTCATGCCCGAAACGGAGCCGATCGCCAGGTTTGAGCCGCTTCGCCGGCCGCGCGAAGGCCCGCCAACGCTCCGCCCCGACGCGCTGATGCAGCGTCACCTCGATCCGCGACACGTTCCCTTCGCGCTCGCGCGTCCCTTCCAGCTGCGCCGGGATGACCTTGGTGTCGTTGAAGACCAGCAGGTCGCCGGGATCGAGCAGCGCCGGCAAGTCCCGTACCGTCCGGTCGAGGAACGGCGCGCCGGGGCGCACGACAAGCAGGCGCGCCGCATCGCGCGGCACCGCAGGCCTGAGCGCGATACGCTCCTCGGGAAGATGAAAGTCGAACAGGTCGACGCGCATCAGGTGGTGCGGATCAGCAGCGCCCCGGCGATCAGCAGGAGCGCGCCGGCGAGCCGTCCCAACGAAATCTCGCGAACCGCCATGCCAAGGAAGCCGATGCGGTCGAGCAGCAGGCCGGCGATCAGCTGCCCGGCAACCAGAAAAGCCATCAGCGCGGCCGCGCCGAGCCGCGGGGTCAGGATCGTCGCCGCCGTGACATAGGCGCCGCCCAGGCAGCCCCCCACCACGAACATCCATGGAGCAGGCGCCCGCCAGTCGAGCACGACGCCCTGCAGGCGAACGACGGCCAGCGAGGCGAGCCCCAGCACCACCGCGCCGGAGAGGAAGGAGAAGGCGGCAGCCGCGACGGGCAGGCCGAGGCCTCGCGCCAGGCCCGAATTGATCGGCGCCTGCACGGCGATGAAAGCCCCCGCCAGCACGCCGAGCAACGACCAGAGAACGCCCGCCACGTACTTCGCTCAGGCGGCGTCGGCCGCGACCTTCATGGAGACGATGCGATCGGGATCGACCACGGGTTCGCCGCGCTTGATCTTGTCGATATTCTCCATCCCTTCGATCACCTGGCCCCAGACCGTATACTGCCGGTTGAGGAAGCTGGCATCCTCGAAGCAGATGAAGAATTGAGAGTTGGCGGAGTTCGGGTTCTGTGCCCGCGCCATCGAGCATGTGCCGCGGGCGTGATTGACGTTGGAGAATTCGGCTTTCAGGTCGGACTTGTCCGATCCGCCCATCCCGGCGCGGGCCGGATTGAAGTCGTTGCCGCCCGACTTGCCGTATTTCACGTCGCCCGTCTGCGCCATGAAGCCGTCGATCACGCGGTGGAAGACCACGCCGTCATAGGCGCCCTCACGCGTCAGTTCCTTGATGCGTGCGACATGCCCGGGTGCCAGGTCTGGCAGAAGTTCGATCACCACGTCGCCCTGGGTGGTCTGCATGAGGAGCGTGTTCTCGCGGTCCTTGATTTCGGCCATGGCCTGTCCTTTCGATTGCTTCTTGTTGTCGCGGGTCGCCGTCGGCGCCTTCAGTTGGGGTCGCCCGCGATGCGGACTTTGAGCATCCGATCCGGCTCGCTCACCACGCCGTTGGCGTCGGAGTTGCCCTTTTTGATCTTGTCCACCAGCTCCATGCCGCTCTCGACCGTGCCGACGATCGTGTACTGGTTGTCGAGTGGCGGCGCCGGCGCGAACATGATGAAGAACTGAGAGTTCGCCGAATCCGGGCTCTGGGCCCGCGCCATGCCGACGGTGCCCCTCACGAAATGGTCCTGGCTGAACTCGGCCGGCAGGTCGGCGCGCTCGGAGCCGCCAGTGCCGACCCGGTCGGGGTCGAAGCCCTCCTGCATGTCGCCGAACTGAACGTCGCCGGTCTGCGCCATGAAGCCGTCGATCACCCGGTGGAAGGCGACGTTGTCGTAGGCGCCCTCTCTGACCAGCGCCTTGATTTGCTCGACATGCTTAGGCGCCAGGTCTGGCCTGAGCGCAATGGTGACGTCGCCGTCCTTCAGCGTGATGATCATGGTGTCCTCCGGCGCCGCCGCTTGGGCCAGTGATGCCCCCAAGGATAGGGTGGCGACGACGAAAAGGAATGAGGCAAGTCTCCTGAACCGCATTGGGGGTCTCCGGTTTATCGCGTGCGTTTGGCAAATTTCGCCACGAGGGCCGGCGCCACCGCCGCCGGCACGAAGGGGCGGATGTCGCCGCCCATCGAGGCGATCTGCCGCACAAGTGTGGCGGTAATGGTCCGCACCGAAGGACTGGCAGGCAGGAACACCGTCTGCAGTTCGGGCGCCATGGTCTCGTTCATGCCGGCCATCTGCATCTCGTAGTCCAGGTCGGTTCCGTCGCGCAGCCCCCGAATCATGATCGATGCGCCGTGCTTTCTCGCTGCGTCGATCACCAGGCCGTCGAAGGCGACCACCTTGATGCGCCGCGCATCCTCGCCGAATTCGGCGACGGCCGTCTCGATCAGCGCTGCCCTCTCTTCGAAGGAAAAGAGCGGTGTCTTGGTCGGCTGGATGCCGATCGCCGCATAGATGACGTCGGCGACCGCCAGCGACGCCTTGAGCACGTCGAGGTGACCGTTGGTCAGCGGGTCGAAGGAACCGGCATAGAGGGCAATGCGCTCGTTCATTGGCCAGCGTTCTAGCGGCGTCTTCGCGCAAATTCAATTCGGACGCCCCGCCGGAAGGAGCAATCTGTCAAATTGGCGTGAAGAGGGTGCGCGGAGCCGGGCGGCATCCCAGATGAAACCAAACGGGAACTTGTCCGTTCTTCGCAGCAGGAGAACAAACGCCATGATGATCTTCATGCTTGCCGCCGCGATGACCGTCGCCATGCTGATCGCGACCGCATTTGGAATTCACCAGGAGGCACAGCGCGTGCGCCTGGAAGCGCGGCCGGACCGCTTCACGCCCTTCAGCGACCGCCGCTGAGTCTCAGCAGCCGCCGGCACGGCCGGAGGTCATCTCGGCATGCAAGTTTTCGTGCCAGGGATTGTCATCTTGGCAAGTTTTCGCGCCAGGGATTCGTGAGGCACCTGCCCTTAGGTCACCTGCCGTCTCTGCATCTGTCTTTGCGCCCAGGCGGCTTCGATGCCAACCCCCGCCGCGCTCGGAAACCTATCCCCTATCCGCAGACCCACTATCCACTATCCCCTGATCCGCTGTCTCTACCCGCTGTCTCTACCCGCTGTCTCTACCCGATGTCTCTACCCGCTGTCTCTACCCACTGTCCCGATCCGCTATCTCTATCCGCTATCTCTATCCGCTATCTCTATCCGCTGTCCCCTATCCCAGATCCACTATCCGCTGTCCGTATCCGCTATCCGCTGATTTTATCCGCTGTCCCCTATCCTCTATCCACTGCCCCTCTCCGCTATCCGCTGTCCCGATCCGCTATCTCTATCCGCTGACCTATCCCCTATAACCCTATCCGGCGGATCTGGCCGCCCGCCATAGACGCCGCGTCGCCCACGGCCCGCTATGGGCCGCATGACGCGACGTCCTAGGCACTGCCAAGACGCTCGACGAGCGTGCGGTCGGCAGGGTCACGCCGCCCCGACCCGCTTGATCGGCTGTCTCGGTCCGCCTCAGCCGCACCGAAGGCCCCCTCGGGTCCTTGGGCCCCAAGGAGTTTCAAAGGGCTCGACCGCGATATCCCGCTGCCTCGCAGCCTCCACCCGCGTCTATTCCCCGAATACGGCCCTACCCTTCCGCGCCGGTCGCATCGTTTTCGGCCACGGATTCGCCTTCCGTCTCGGCCGCCTCTCCATTGCCCTCCTCCTCGCCCTGCGGCTCCGAGATGCGCTCCACCGAGACCACGCGCTCGCCATCGGCCGTGTTGAAGATCGTCACGCCCTTGGTCGCCCGGCTGGCGATCCGGATGCCCTCGACCGGAACGCGGATCACCTGCCCTCGGTCGGAGACCAGCATGATCTGGTCGTCATTGCCGACCGGAAACGTGGCGATCAGCTGACCGATTTCGGCTGTCTTCGACACGTCCGTCGCGCGGATTCCCTTGCCGCCACGCCCGGTGAGGCGGAAATCGTAGGACGACGACCGCTTGCCGTACCCGTATTCGGTGACCGTGAGCACGAACTGCTCGTGGGCCCGCAGAAAGGCGTAGCGCTCGTCGTTGAGGTCCGCCTCCTCGCCGACCTCCTCGTTGGTGAGCGCGATCTCCTCGTCTTCTCCCGTGGCGAGCCGCCGCTCGGCCACGGATCGCTTGAGATAGGCGGCGCGCTCGGCCGCCGAGGCGTCGACGTGCTCCAGCACCGTCATCGAGATCGCCAGGTCGTTCTCGCCGAGCGAGATGCCGCGCACCCCGACCGAGTTGCGGCCGGCGAACACGCGCACGTCGCTGACGGGAAAACGGATGCACTGGCCCGACGCCGCGGTCAGCAGCACATCGTCGTTCTCGGTACAGGTCTCGACGCCCAGGATGGCGTCGCCCTCCTCCTCCAGCTTCATCGCGATCTTGCCATTGCGGTTCACTTGGACGAAATCGCTGAGCTTGTTGCGCCGGACGGTCCCGCGCGTGGTGGCGAACATCACGTCGAGCTCTCCCCACTGCGCCTCGTCCTCCGGCAGCGGCATGATGGTCGTGATGCGCTCGCCCTGTTCGAGCGGCAAAAGGTTGATCAGCGCCTTGCCGCGCGACTGCGGGTTGCCGACCGGCAGCCGCCAGACCTTTTCCTTGTAGACGATGCCTCGCGAGGAGAAGAACAGCACCGGCGTGTGCGTGTTGGCGACGAACAGGCGGGTGACGAAATCCTCGTCCTTGGTCGACATTCCGGAGCGGCCTTTGCCGCCGCGTCGCTGCGCGCGGTAGACCGACAGGGGCACGCGCTTGATGTAGCCGGAGTGGCTGACGGTGACCACCATGTCCTCGCGCTGGATGAGATCCTCGTCCTCCATGTCGGCGCCGCCCTCGACGATCTCGGTGCGCCGCGGCGTGCCGAATTCGTCGCGCACCGCAGCGAGCTCGTCCTTGACGATCTGCTGGATCCGCGCCCGTGACGACAGGATGTCCAGATAGTCGGTGATCTCGGCGCCGATCTTGTTGAGCTCGTCGCCGATCTCGTCGCGGCCCAGCGCGGTGAGCCGCTGCAGCCTGAGCTCGAGGATCGCCCGCGCCTGCTCCTCCGACAGATTGTAGGTGCCGTCCTCGTTGATCCGATGCCGGGGGTCGTCGATGAGCAGGATGAGCGCCTCGACGTCGGCTGCCGGCCAGTGCCGCTCCATCAGCTGCTCGCGTGCCGTCTGCGGGTCGGGCGCCTGGCGGATCAGCCGGATCACCTCGTCGATATTGGCGACCGCGATCGCCAGCCCGACCAGCACATGCGCACGGTCCCGCGCCTTGCGCAGCAGGAATTTCGTCCGCCGGCTGACCACCTCCTCGCGAAAGGCGATGAAGGCCTTCAACATGTCGAGCAGCGTCAGCACCTCGGGCTTGCCGCCGTTCAACGCGACCATGTTGGCGCCGAAGGAGGTCTGCAGCGGCGTGAAGCGGTACAGCTGGTTGAGGACGACGTCGGCGACCGCCTCTCGGCGCAGCTCGATCACCACCCGGTAGCCCTGCCGGTCGCTCTCGTCGCGGATGTCGGAGATGCCTTCGATGCGCTTTTCGCGCACCAGCTCGGCCATCTTCTCGATCATCGTGGCTTTGTTGACCTGGTAGGGCACCTCGGTGATGATGATCGCCTCGCGGTCGCCGCGGATCGTCTCGATGGCCACCTTGCCGCGCATCAGGATCGAGCCGCGCCCCGTCGAATAGCCGGAATGAATGCCGGATCGGCCGAGGATGATCCCGCCGGTCGGAAAATCCGGCCCCGGAATGATCTCCATAAGCTCCGCCAGCTCGACGGCGGGGTTGTCGATCAGCGCGATGGCTCCGTCCACCACCTCGCCGAGATTGTGCGGCGGAATGTTGGTCGCCATGCCGACGGCGATGCCGCCCGAGCCGTTGACGAGCAGGTTGGGGAAACGTGCCGGCAGCACCTTCGGCTCTTCGGCCGAGGCGTCGTAGTTTTCCTGGAAATCGACCGTCTCCTTGTCGATGTCCTCGAGCAGCTCGTGCGCCACCTTGGTGAGGCGGGCTTCGGTGTAGCGCATCGCCGCCGGCGGATCGCCGTCGATCGAGCCGAAATTGCCCTGGCCGTCGATCAGCGGCACCCGCATCGACCAGTCCTGCGCCATGCGCACCAGCGCGTCGTAGATCGAGGCGTCGCCGTGCGGATGGTACTTGCCCATCACGTCGGCGACGGGGCGCGCCGACTTCACATATTTGCGGTTCCAGTGATAGCCGCTCTCGTGGGCGGCGTAGAGGATGCGGCGGTGCACCGGCTTCAGCCCGTCGCGCACGTCCGGCAGCGCCCGACTGACGATCACGCTCATGGCGTAATCGAGATAGGAACGCTGCATCTCCTCGATGATCGAAATCTGCTCGATGCCCGAGGGCCCGTCGGGGCCGCGCGGTGTCTTTTGGTCAGTCAAAATGGATCACGTTTCGAAGGTTGGAATCATTTTCGTCTTATATAGGAATTCGCTGCCCGGCGCCAATGCCCAACGCGCTTTTCCATCGGCAATTTTTGTCGTGAATTCAAATGGATATGATTGTTCCTCCGGGTGCGGCAGCATGTCCCGCGGCGCGCCTCGGCAAGGCCGCAGGAATCGTCTCCGCGACCGGCTTGAGACGAGCCCGCTGGCGCGGACCGCCGAGCCGGGCTAGCCTCTCGCGCCGCCAGGAGGGACCGCACGCCGCGATGCCGACGTTCGACAGCGTTCTCAATGCCTTCGTGACCATCCTCGTGACCATCGACCCGCCCGGGCTGGCGCCGCTCTTTCTCGCCGTGACGCCCGGCATGAACCGCGAGGAGCGCAAACAGGTCTCGGTGCGCGCCTCGGTCATCGGCTTCGCCGTGCTGGCGCTCTTCGCCGTCGGCGGGGCCGCCATCCTGTCGGTTTTCGGCATCACCTTGCCGGCCTTCCGGGTGGCCGGCGGCTTCCTTCTCTTCGTCATCGCCTATGAGATGGTGTTCGAGAAGCGCAACGATCGCAAGGAGAAGATCTCCGACGTCGCCATCACCCGGGACCTGATCCGCGACATCGCCGCCTTTCCGCTCGCCATCCCGCTGATCGCCGGACCCGGCGCCATCTCGGCGACCGTGTTGCTCTCGGCCTCCTTCCGCGGCGTCGCGGCTCAGGCGATGCTGGTGGCGATCATCATGGCCTGCCTTCTCATCACCTATCTCGTCTTCGTGCTGGCCGAACGCATCGACAAGGTCCTGGGGCAGACCGGCCGCTCCATCCTGACCCGCCTGCTCGGCGTGATCCTGGCGGCGCTGGCCGTTCAGTTCGTGGCCGACGGCATACGAGCCATGGTCACCGCAGGCTGAGCCTGCGATCGATCGCCGCCCGCCCTCTAGGGCATTTCCGCTTTTCTTCGCATCGCGGAAATGCTCGATCTCGTCCTCTTTGCGCAATTCCCGACGCAAAACCGCGCTTCGCTTTTGCTGGAACTGCTCAGAACGGGATCTCGTCGTCGAGGTCGCGCGAACCGCCCCCTCGGCCGCCGCGCCCGCCGCCGGCATTGTCGGTCGGACCCGACTGGCCGAAGTCGCTGCCCCGCCCGCCGCCGCCATAGCCGACCTGCCCGCCTTCGCCGCCCTGGCCCCGAGCATCGAGCATCTGCAGCTCGCCGCGGAACTTCTGCAGCACCACCTCCGTCGTGTACCGGTCCTGGCCGCTCTGGTCCTGCCATTTCCGCGTCTGCAGCTGGCCCTCGACATAGACCTTCATGCCCTTCTTCAGGTACTGCTCGGCCACCTTGGCGAGGTTGTCGTTGAAGATGACGACGTTGTGCCACTCCGTCTTTTCCTTGCGGTCGCCCGAGGTCTTGTCCCTCCAGCTCTCCGAGGTGGCGATGCGCAGATTGACGACCGGATCGCCGGAGTTCAGCCGGCGCACCTCGGGATCGGCTCCCAAATTGCCCACCAGAATGACCTTGTTTACGCTGCCCGCCATCTCGTCGTCTCCACGCCTGTCCGAAACCGTTCTGCTCGCATGCCCCGCCACTCTACCCGATCGCCCCTCCCCGGCGCGCCGCAGGCCGGCTCGCTGTCCACAACAACTTTGTTCAGGATTTGTTCTAGATCTTTCTGCCCGTGATTGCAAGCGCTTTTTTCAACAACTTGCGAATGAGGGGAATGAGGGCCGCCGGCAAAGAAGCGGCCCCGCCCCTGCGCTCTGCAGAGGGTCGGGGCCCTGGTTCGGGTCTAGCCCGTAACGGCCGGGAATGCGTAACCGACCTGGCTTTCGGATGCCTCGGCGATCATCGCCTGATCCGACTGCAGTCTCTGATTGTCAGTGGGTCAGCGTCCGGTATGCCGCCTCGGCGGCGCTCAGGCGCGCTGTGGCTCCGCCACGTCGCGGAGCCATATCGGACAGTCCGGTGGGGTCATGCCTCACTCCCTGATCTGTTGCTCCGGATGCCTGCCGGGTCACGTCGATCCGCGCATCCGCGGCGTCTCGCGGACTGGCCGGATGCCTCGCTGGATGCGATCCCGACGACCTGCGGAGTCTGCATCCGCACTGGGCCGAGGTCAACCGCTTTGCCCGCTGACGGCCAAAAATGTGATCGCTGCGCCAGCTTCGCGCCGCCGGTTCTCCACAGGCGGATGTCAGGAGTGTGTTCGACCTTTGTTCTTTGCGCTTGCCGCTGGGCCGAAACGCCCTTAAACGCTCAGGGAAGGGTGCGGCCTGGGGCCGCCGCCCTCGATTTCGGCACGGAAACACCCTACATCACCGGCGGGTCGGAGAGCCTCCGCCTGGACATGGACGACAGACAGAAGCAAGCGGCGGACAGGCATGGCCGACCATAAGACGATTTCCATTCGCGGCGCACGCGAGCACAATTTGAAGAATGTCGACCTCGACCTGCCGCGCGACAGCCTGGTGGTGATGACCGGCCTGTCGGGCTCGGGCAAGTCGTCGCTCGCCTTCGATACGATCTATGCCGAGGGGCAGCGGCGGTATGTCGAGAGCCTGTCGGCCTATGCGCGCCAGTTCCTGGAGATGATGCAGAAGCCCGACGTCGACCAGATCGACGGCCTCTCGCCGGCCATTTCGATCGAGCAGAAGACCACGTCGCGCAACCCGCGTTCGACCGTCGGCACGGTCACCGAGATCTACGACTATATGCGCCTGCTCTTCGCGCGCGTCGGCGTTCCATACTCCCCGGCGACCGGGCTGCCGATCGAGAGCCAGACGGTGAGCCAGATGGTCGACCGCATCGTCGCGCTGGATGAAAGGACGCGGCTCTTCCTGCTGGCGCCGATCGTGCGCGGCCGCAAGGGCGAGTATCGGAAGGAGCTCGCCGAGCTGCAGAAGAAGGGCTTCCAGCGCGTCAAGGTCGACGGCGCCTTCTACGAGATCGCCGACGTGCCGCCGCTCGACAAGAAGCGCAAGCACGATGTCGACGTGGTCGTCGACCGCATCGTGGTGCGCGGCGACCTCGCCGCACGCCTCGCCGACTCCCTGGAGACGGCGCTGAAGCTCGCCGACGGCCTCGCCGTCGCGGAGTTCGCCGACCGTCCGCTGCCGGCCGAGGAGACGGCAGAGGAATCGGCCAACAAGTCGAAGAACGAGACGCACGAGCGGATCCTCTTCTCCGAGAAGTTCGCCTGCCCGGTCTCTGGCTTCACCATCTCGGAGATCGAGCCGCGGCTGTTCTCCTTCAACAATCCGTTCGGCGCCTGCCCGGCCTGCGACGGGCTGGGCAGCCAGCGCGCCATCGATCCGGCGTTGATCGTGCCGGACGAGCACCTCACCTTGCGCGAAGGCGCTGTCAGCCCTTGGGCGCGCTCGACCTCGCCCTATTACGCCCAGACGCTGGAAGCGCTGGGCGCCGCCTATGGCTTCAAGCTCGGCGACCGTTTCGAGGACCTCGGCGAGGAGGCCAGGCAGGCCGTGCTCTACGGCACCGGCGAGCGCGAGATCACCTTTCGTTATGACGACGGCCTGCGCTCCTACCGCACGACCAAGACCTTCGAGGGGGTCATCCCCAACCTCGAGCGGCGGTGGAAGGAGACCGAATCCGCGTGGATGCGCGAGGAGATCGAGCGCTTCATGTCGTCGACGCCCTGCCCTGCCTGCAACGGCTTCCGGTTGAAGCCCGAGGCCCTGGCCGTCAAGCTGGCCGGCAAGCACATCGGCGAGGTCACGCAGCTGTCGATCCGCCGCGCCAACGATTGGTTCGCCGCACTGCCCGCCTCGCTCAACGCCAAGCAGAACGAGATCGCGGTCCGCATCCTGAAGGAGATCCGGGAACGGCTGCGCTTCCTCAACGATGTCGGGCTCGACTACCTGACGCTGGCGCGCAATTCCGGCACGCTTTCGGGCGGCGAGAGCCAGCGCATCCGCCTTGCCTCGCAGATCGGCTCCGGCCTCACCGGCGTGCTCTACGTGCTCGACGAGCCGTCGATCGGGCTTCACCAGCGCGACAACGCGCGCCTCCTGGACACGTTGAAGCACCTGCGCGACATCGGCAACACGGTCATCGTCGTCGAGCATGACGAGGACGCGATCCTCCACGCCGACTATGTGGTCGACATCGGGCCGGCGGCCGGGATCCATGGCGGCCGGGTCATCGCCGAGGGCACGCCTGCGCAGGTCATGGCCAACCCGGCCTCCATCACCGGTCAGTATCTTTCCGGGGCGCTGGAGATTCCGATGCCCGCCTCGCGGCGCCAGCCCAAGAAAGGGCGCCGCATCAAGGTCGTCGGCGCGCGCGGCAACAATTTGCGCGACATCACGGCCGAGATCCCGATCGGCACCTTCGCCTGCGTCACCGGCGTCTCGGGGGGCGGCAAGTCGACCCTGCTCATCGAGACGCTGTTCAAGGCCGCATCGCGCCGCATCATGGGCTCGCGCGAGCACCCGGCCGAGCATGACCGCATCGAGGGGTTGGAGTTCCTCGACAAGGTCATCGACATCGACCAGTCGCCGATCGGCCGCACCCCGCGGTCCAATCCGGCGACCTATACCGGTGCCTTCACCCCTATCCGCGACTGGTTTGCCGGTCTGCCGGAAGCCAAGGCGCGCGGCTACCAGCCGGGCCGCTTCTCCTTCAACGTCAAGGGTGGGCGATGCGAGGCCTGCCAGGGCGACGGGGTCATCAAGATCGAGATGCATTTCCTGCCCGACGTCTACGTGACCTGCGACGTCTGCCACGGCAAGCGCTACAACCGCGAGACCCTCGACGTCACCTTCAAGGGCAAGTCGATCGCCGACGTGCTGGACATGACCGTCGAAGAGGGCGTCGAGTTCTTCCAGGCCGTCCCGGCCGTCCGCGACAAGCTGGAGACGCTCAACAAGGTCGGCTTGGGCTATATCCATATCGGCCAGCAGGCGACCACGCTGTCGGGCGGCGAAGCGCAGCGGATCAAGCTCGCCAAGGAGCTCTCGCGCAAAGCGACGGGCAAGACACTCTACATCCTCGACGAGCCGACCACCGGTCTGCATTTCCACGACGTGGCGAAGCTTCTTGAAGTGCTGCATGAGCTGGTCGACCAGGGCAACACGGTCGTCGTCATCGAGCACAATCTCGAAGTCATCAAGACGGCGGACTGGATCCTCGATCTCGGCCCGGAAGGCGGCGACGGCGGCGGTGAGCTGGTCGCGGCAGGCCGCCCGGAGGACATCATGCGCGAACCGCGCTCCTATACGGGGCAGTTCCTCAAGGAGCTGATGGAGCGCCGCCCGCGCGGCAAGCGCGAAGCGGCAGAATAGGGCCGCGCCGAAGGGCAAGGGAACGGACATGGCTGTGAAGAGCGCCGCAGGAGCCGGCCGCCCCGCATCGGGCTCGATCCGCGCCGGGATGGGCGGCTGGACCTTCGAGCCGTGGGACAAGTCCTTCTATCCCGAAAAGCTCGGCAAGGCCAAGCAGCTCAACTATGCCAGCCGCCAGGTGCCGACGATCGAGGTGAACGGCACGTATTACTCGACCTTCAAGCCCGAGACCTTCGCCAAATGGGCGGCCGACGCGCCGGACGGCTTCGTGTTCAGCCTCAAGGGCAATCGGTTCATCACCAACCGGCGTGTGCTCGCCGAGGCGGGGGAATCCGTCGAGCGCTTCCTGCGCTCCGGAATCACGGAACTGGGCGAAAAGCTCGGCCCGCTGCTCTGGCAGCTGGCGCCGACCAAGAAACTCGATCCCGACGATTTCACGGCCTTCCTCAAGCTCCTGCCGGAACGCCATGCGGGGGTGAGGCTTCGCCATGCCGTCGAGGTTCGCCATCCATCCTTCTCCGTCCCGGAGTTCGTGACGGCCATGGGCCAGGCGAACGCCGCCATCGTCTATGCCGATCACCCGACCTATCCGGCGATCGCCGACGTCACCGGAGATTTCGTCTATGCACGCCTGCAGACCGGCTCCGACGAGGTCGAAACCTGCTACGCGCCCAAGGCGCTGGACGGCTGGGCCGACCGCGTCCGCTGCTGGGCGGCAGGCAAGGTGCCGGACGACCTGCCTCGGGCCGACCCGGCCAGGAAGACGGCGGAAACGCCGCGCGACGTGTTCGTCTATTTCATCCATTCGGGCAAGGTGCGGGCCCCGCATGGCGCCATGGCGCTGATGGAGCGCGTCACCGCATAGGCCTAGCGCGGCCCCTCTCGACGCGCGTGAAGCTCGCGCAGCACGGGCACGGCGGCGAGCGGCAGGTCTTCCGCGATCAGCCCCGGTCCGAAGCGGGATCCCGCCTCGGCATGCAGCCAGACCGCCAGCGCCGCCGCTTCGAAAGGCGGCATGCCCTGGGCGGCAAAGCCGGCGATGAAGCCCGCCAACACGTCGCCCGAACCGGCGGTTGCCAGCCAAGGGCTGCCATTGCCGTTGATGGCCGCACGCCCGTCGGCCGCCGCGATCACCGTGTCCGGCCCCTTGTAGACCACCGTGGCGGCCGCCTCGGCGGCTGCGGCACGTGCCTTTTCGAGCTTCGAGCCGTCTCCTTGGGCGATTTTCGGAAACAGCCGGCCGAACTCCCCCTCATGCGGGGTGAGAACCACGGCCGGTGCGTGGCTGCGCCGGCTCGCAGCAGCGAGTTCCTCGGCCGACTTGGCCAGCGCCGTGATGGCGTCGGCGTCGAACACCAGGGCCCGCACGATGCCCCGCCCGGCCTCCAGAAGCCTGAGCGCCAGCGCCGCCGTGCCCTCGCCCGCTCCGAAGCCGGGGCCAAGCACGATTGCGCCGGGCCGTCGCTCGTCCACGAAGGCGGCCGCTTCCTCCGGCCCATCGCTCACCCGCAGGATCGTCGAGGTGAGATGGGCCGCATTCGCCGCCAGCGCCGCCTGCGGCGACAGCATCGTCACCGCGCCCGCCCCGGCCCGCGCCGCCGCCATGGCGGACAGCCGCGCCGCGCCGGTTGCGGCAGGGCCCCCCGAGAAGACTCCGACATGGCCGCGCCGATATTTGTGCGTGTCCGGGGCCGGCATCGGAAACGAGGAAAGCCACAGCGGTGGCAGGTTCTCGAATGCCGAAGGGCGGATCTCTGCCAGCACCGCCGGCTCGATCCCGATCTCGGCCACCCGCACTTCGCCACAAAGAAATCGTCCCGGATCAAGCAGATGGCCCGGTTTTTTGCGAAAGAACGTCACCGTCAGCGCGGCCCTGAACGCCGTGCCGAGCACCGCGCCGGTGGCGCCGGACACGCCTGACGGAAGATCGACGGCCACCACCGGCACGTCCGCCGCGGCGACGGCGGCCACGGCGGCAGCGTCGGCGCCTGCGAGAGGCTTTGCCAGCCCGGCGCCGTAGAGGGCGTCGACAACGACCACGCCAGGCAGCGGCGCGAAATCGGCGAGCGGTCGGGCCGCCACGGGGCATTGCGCAGCCGCCCCCGCCGCGTCGGTGCCCCCGCGGGGCGGTCCCGCCCTGAACAGCCTCACCGGCACTCCGGCCTCGTCGAGCAGCCTTGCCGCGACATATCCGTCGCCGCCATTGTTGCCGGGCCCGGCCAGCACGTCGACCGCTGTCGCCTCCGGGAAGCGCTCGAGCACGGCGGCGGCGACCGCCTGACCGGCATGGCGCATCAGCGAAGGTCCGTCGAAAAGGCCGCCTTCGATGGTGAGGCGGTCGGCAGCGCTCATCTCGTCGGGTGTCAGAAGTTCGTGCGTCAAGCGCCTCTCCCGCGGTCGCGCCTGCACTCTAGGCGGCGCCGCCAAGCCGTGCAAACCCAACCAATCTGCCGCCAATTTGTGCAGCGTGCCTCTCTTTAAGGCAGCGAGCTGCCCGGCGTCAGAATCCGCACTTTCTGCACCCGCCGCTCCTGGCAAAGCCGATGGCGCGAAACTGACAGCCGATGCGCTGGCGGAGCCTTTTCGCGATCCGCCCCGCCTTCACGGCAGATCTGGCATGCTTCCTGCTTGAAGAACGGCGAAACGGCGCCCGAGGCTGCGGTTTCTGTCCAGTGGAGGCCATTTCGCATGAAGAAGATCGAGGCGATCATCAAGCCCTTCAAGCTCGACGAGGTGAAGGAGGCGCTCCAGGAGGTGGGCCTTCAAGGCATCACGGTCACCGAGGCAAAGGGGTTCGGGCGCCAGAAGGGCCATACCGAGCTCTATCGGGGGGCAGAATATGTGGTCGACTTCCTGCCCAAGGTGAAGATCGAAGTCGTCCTCGGCGACGAAGGGGTCGAGAGCGCCATCGAGGCGATCCGCAAGGCGGCGCAGACCGGCCGCATCGGCGACGGCAAGATCTTCGTCTCCAACATCGAGGAAGTGGTGCGCATACGCACCGGCGAGACCGGACCCGACGCGATCTGAGCCGTTGCGGCCGCCAGCAAATTTTCAGGACCGAGCATCAACAGGGAAAGCGACATGACGACAGCCAATGAGATCCTCAAGCAGATCAAGGACAACGACGTGAAGTTCGTCGATCTGCGCTTCACCGATCCGAAGGGCAAGATGCAGCACGTGACCATGGACGTCGTCGAGGTCGACGAGGACATGTTCGCCGACGGCGTCATGTTCGACGGCTCCTCCATCGCCGGCTGGAAGGCGATCAACGAGTCCGACATGGTGCTCATGCCCGATGCCGAGACGGCCCACATGGACCCCTTCTTCGCCCAGTCGACCATGGCGATCGTCTGCGACATCCTCGACCCGATTTCCGGCGAGGCCTATAACCGCGACCCGCGCGGCACCGCCAAGAAGGCCGAGGCCTACATGAAGTCGGAGGGCATCGGCGACACCATCTATGTGGGTCCCGAAGCCGAGTTCTTCGTCTTCGACGACGTCAAGTACAAGGCCGACCCCTACAATACCGGCTTCAAGCTCGATTCCACGGAGCTCCCCTCCAACGACGACACCGACTACGAGACCGGCAACATGGGCCATCGGCCGCGCATCAAGGGCGGCTATTTCCCGGTTCCGCCGATCGACTCGGCCCAGGACATGCGCTCCGAGATGCTCACCGTCATGGCCGAGATGGGGGTGCGCACCGAGAAGCATCACCACGAGGTGGCGGCCGCCCAGCACGAGCTCGGCCTGAAGTTCGACACCCTGGTGCGCAACGCCGACAAGATGCAGATCTACAAATATGTCGTGCACCAGGTTGCCCACGCCTATGGCAAGACGGCCACCTTCATGCCGAAGCCGGTCTTCGGCGACAACGGCTCGGGCATGCACGTCCACCAGTCGATCTGGAAGGGCGGCAAGCCGACCTTTGCCGGCAACGAGTATTCCGGCCTTTCGGAGAGCTGCCTCTATTACATCGGCGGCATCATCAAGCACGCCAAGGCGATCAATGCCTTCACCAACCCGCTCACCAATTCCTACAAGCGGCTGGTGCCGGGCTACGAGGCGCCGGTGCTGCTCGCCTATTCGGCGCGCAATCGCTCGGCCTCCTGCCGCATCCCCTTCGGCTCGTCGCCGAAGTCCAAGCGCGTCGAGGTCCGCTTCCCCGACCCGGGCGCGAACCCTTATCTCGGCTTCGCCGCCATGCTGATGGCCGGCCTGGACGGCATCAAGAACAAGATCCATCCCGGCCAGCCGATGGACAAGGACCTCTACGACCTGCCGCCGAAGGAGCTCAAGCGCATCCCGACCGTCTGCGGCTCGCTGCGCGAGGCCTTGCAGAGCCTGGACAAGGACCGCGCCTTCCTCAAGGCAGGCGGCGTCTTCGACGACGACCAGATCGACGCCTATATCGAGCTCAAGATGGCCGAGGTGATGCGCTTCGAGATGACGCCTCATCCGGTCGAGTACGACATGTATTATTCGGTCTGATCCGCCGCGATCCGAACATGCGAAAGCCCCGGCGCCGCAAGGCGCCGGGGCTTTTCATCGTCGGGCAGGTGCCTCGGCGGCCGGCGCCCGCTATTCCTTGGTGTCGAGGTCGGTGCCCAGCGTATCCCTAACGAACAGGGTGCCGATCACCAGCGACATCGCCGCCACCGCGATCGGGTACCACAGCCCGTAATAGATGTCGCCGGCCGCCGCGCTCATGGCGAAGGCGGTCGCCGGCAGCAGGCCGCCGAACCAGCCATTGCCGATGTGGTAGGGCAGCGACATGCCGGTGTAGCGGATGCGGGTCGGGAACATCTCGACCAGGATCGCCGCGATCGGCCCGTAGACCATGGTCACGTAGATGACCAGCACGAACAGGATCGCGATGATCATCGTCCAGTTCACCGCCGCCGGGTCGGCCACCATGCTGAACGTGCCGGCGCCCGGGATCGAATAGACGGTGACCTCGGTGGCGCCGGCCGCCTCTTCGGGCGTCATCAGCTTGTCCTTGACCGCCTGTTCCACCGGCATCGTCGCCTTCTCGCCGGCGCGGATGGCCGCAGCGTCGAGCTTGAGCTCCGGATTGGCGGCGACGAACGCATCGAGCTTCTGGTCCGGCACCTTGGCCACGCCCCGCACGAGCGGGTAGCCGCCGTCATGCAGCGCGATGTTGACTGCCTTGGCGAAGGCAGCCTCCTTGGCCTTGGCCTGGTCGCCGGCGGCCACCGCGTCGAAGGACTCGATGGTCTCGTTGCCGATCTTGACCGAGGCCGGGGTGCCGGGAGCCGCCGTGGGGACGACGTCATAGGGCACCGAGTTGCGGGTCAGGAACGAGGTCGCGATGTCGCACGACGTTGTGAACTTGGCGGTGCCGACCGGGTTGAACTGGAACCGGCAGTCGCCAGGCGCGGCCGTCACCGTGGCCCTGACGTTCTGCTGAGCCGTGTAGAGAGCCGGATTGGCGTAGTAGGTCAGCGCCTTGAACAGCGGGAAGTAGGTGAGGATCGCCAGTGCCAGGCCGGCCATGATGATCGGCTTGCGGCCGATCTTGTCCGACAGCCAGCCGAACACCACGAAGAACGCCGTACCGAGCGCCAGCGAGATGGCGATCATGATGTTGACCGACTGGGCGTCCACCTTGAGCACGTTCTGAAGGAAGAACAGCGCGTAGAACTGTCCGGAATACCAGACCACCGCCTGTCCCGCCGTCAGGCCGAGCAGCGCCAAAAGGGCGATCTTGGCGTTCTTCCATTGGCCGAAGGCCTCGGAAAGCGGCGCCTTGGAGCCCTTGCCCTCTTCCTTCATGCGCTGGAAGGTCGGCGATTCGTTGAGCGACAGCCTTATCCAGACCGAGATGCCGAGCAGCACGACGGAGACCAGGAACGGGATGCGCCAGCCCCACGCCGAGAACTCTTCCTTCGACATCGAGCCCTGGACGAGCAGGATCACGATCAGCGACAGGAAAAGGCCGAGCGTCGCGGTCGTCTGGATCCAGGAGGTGAAGTAGCCGCGGCGGTCGTCGGGCGCATGCTCCGCCACATAGGTCGCCGCGCCGCCATATTCGCCGCCCAGCGCCAGGCCCTGCAGCATGCGCAGCGCGATCAGGATCACCGGCGCGGCGATGCCCCAGCTCGCCGCCCCCGGCAGCAGACCGACCAGGAAGGTCGACAGGCCCATGATCATGATGGTGACCAGGAAGGTGTATTTGCGTCCGACCAGGTCGCCGATCCGCCCGAACAGCAGCGCGCCGAACGGCCGCACCAGGAAGCCGGCCGCAAACGCCAGCAGCGCGAAGATGTTGCGGGTGGCTTCCGGATATTGTGTGAAGAACGCCGCGCCGATGAACGCGGCCAGCGAGCCGTAAAGATAGAAGTCGTACCACTCGAAGACGGTGCCGAGCGAGGAGGCGAAGATGACCTTCCTTTCCTCGCGCGTCATGCCGCGCCCGCGGGCGTCGGCACTGCTCGCAATTGCCATGGTTGTTCCTCCCTGGACCGTGTCGTGCAGCGCGTCCCTCGAGCCCTCCCCGAGACCGCCAATACGCTGCCGCCATTCGAAAAAATGGCAGAGTCGCCGGCAAAAAGGCAGCGCGGCTTTGGTTCTATGACTTTCGTCTAATAAGCCGCTTCAGCGGCGTTGCGGCCCACCCAGCGCGGCCAGCAGCCGGGCTGCCGCCATCATGTCGGCCTTGCGGAGAGCGCGCCGGCGAGCCGCCTCGACGTCTTCGCCCCAATGCTCGATGTTCCAGTCCTCGTCGATGTGGGCGGCCTCGAAGGCCGCGTCCGCATCGAGCGCCCCCGCCTCGACGGCGAGCGAAAGCAGCGCCGATCCGGTGAGCGACGTCATGAGATGGATGGCGGCGAGCCTCAGCGGGTCGCTCCGCTGGGTGAGGTGGATGCCGACGGCCCCGACCGCCTCACGCGGCTGCTCGACATGCATCACCCCTTCGGCAAGCGCGAAGCGGGCGCCGAAGCATTGCCTTGCCCAGTCGAGCACCGGGTCCCAGGCCTCGTTCTGGCGTTCGACGAGCCGCTCCGGCCCTGCCGCGCGGTAGCAGAGCAGGTCAGAGGCGGAGAAGCGCATGATGTCCTCGATCACCGCCTGGGCATGCTCGGCGACCCCGTCGATCGCCGTATTGGCGAGCCGCGTCACCGGCATCGTCGTCGGGTCGATCGTCCCGACCTGGGCACCATACTCGTCGGCCACCAGGGCTGCGGCCTCGGCGGTTGGAAGCAAGAGCTCGGCGCCGGCCGGCGTACGGACCGCCTTGCCGTCGAGCGTCACGCCGAACCCCTCGACGGCCGGCGCCACGGCCGCCTCGCGATAGAAGCGCTTGGGCAGCGCGGCCTTCATCTGCAGCTGGGCGCGCCGCACCGGATCGGGGTCGGACAGTTGCCTTTGGCCTTCGAGATCGGTCGGAATGTCGGGCATCGCCTACTCCCCCGGCGGGACCTCCTTGCGGGCGCCCCGATTGACGACGGTGAGCCCGGCCGCGATCAGCCCAAGCGCCGCGAAGATCTTCCAGCTGAGCGGTTCGCCGAGCAGCAGCCCGCCGAGCAGCACGCCGAAGGCGGGCGTCAGGAAGGTGAAGCTCGAAAGCCCGGCCGCCGGATAGCGGCGCATCAGCCAGAACCACAGAATATAGGTGACCGAGACGACATAGACAGCCTGGAAAAGAAAGGCACCGACCGAGAGCGGCGCGACGTCGCGCAACACGGGTCCCGCGAAGACCAGCAGAGGCAGGCCCATCAGGGCGGACACCACGAGCTGATAGAGCAGGATCTTCTCCGCGGGCGCCGCGGCAAGCCGCGTGCCTTTGATGACCAGCGTCGTTGCCGCCCAGAACAGGCCGGCGGCGAGGCTGAGGATGTCGCCGGTCATGGCGTCGGGCCCCGGCAGGCTGAGCTCGTCCGAGAAGACGAGTGCCACGCCGCCGAAGGCAAGCAGCAAGCCCAGCCATTTGCGCAGCGACATCGTCTCGCCGAGCAGGAAATGCGCCCCTACGAGGATCCAGAACGGCATGGTGTTGACCAAAAGGGCGCTGCGCGCCACCGTCGTGTATTCGAGCCCGACGAAGATCAGCGTGAACTCGATCCCGAAGAGCAGGCCGGCGGCGATGCCGGGCCACAACGAGCCGTCGCGCACGGCAAGCGGGATGCCGCGGTGCCAACACCACAGCGTCACCAGCACGGCGGCCAGGGCCGAGCGGGCCATCATCAGGAAGACCGGGTTGAAGCCCTGATTGGCAAGCTTGGCGGCCACGCCGTTCAGCCCCCAGGAGAAGGTGAGGAGCAGCATGAAGCCGACCGCCGCGGCGTCGATCGAGTGGCGCCGGTCGAGCGTTGCAGCAGGCG
Organism: Mesorhizobium sp.; assembly: GCA_040510195.1. Lineage (GTDB taxonomy): Bacteria > Pseudomonadota > Alphaproteobacteria > Rhizobiales > Rhizobiaceae > JBEVJK01. The sequence goes on from JBEVJK010000015.1 coordinate 23,490, forward strand.
CGCTCACCTCAGGGCTCCCCCGCGCTGGCTTCGTCGAAGCCGAGCAGGTTCCAGCTCTGACGCATGTGCGGCGGCAAAGGCGCCGTCACGTCGATCGTGCCGCGGTCGGGATGCGGGATCGCGATATGGCGGGCGTGGAGATGCAGGCGGTTCTGGATACCGCCGGGGAAGTCCCAGTTGCTGTCGGCGACGAAGTATTTCGGGTCGCCGATGATAGGGCAGCCGATTTCGGCGGCGTGGACGCGCAGCTGATGGGTCCGTCCCGTATAGGGCTCCATCTCCAGCCAGGACAGAGCCTGTCCCGCCTGCTCGACCACGCGATAGTAGGACACCGCATGGTCGGCGCCCGCCTCGCCGTGGCGCGCCACCCGCACCCGGTCGCCGTCGGGCGTCGGCTCCTTGACCAGCCATGACGAGATGCGGTCCTCGCGCTTCTTGGGCACGCCCTTGACCAGCGCCCAATACGTCTTCTTCGTCTCGCGCTGGCGAAAGGCTTCGGTGAGTTTCATGGCGGCGAGCCGCGTGCGCGCCACCACCAGCACGCCGGAGGTGTCGCGGTCGAGGCGGTGCACCAGCCGCGGCTTTTCCCCCTTGCGGTTGCGCCACGCCTCCAGCATGGCATCGACGTGGCGAACGACGCCCGACCCGCCCTGCACGGCCAGCCCCGCAGGCTTGTTGAAAACGAAGACCTTGGGGTCCTCGTAGAGCAGCATTTGCGACAGCAGTTCCCCGTCGTCTTGCCCGCGCATGCCGCGGGGCGTGAGCGACGCAGCACCGGCCCGGTCGGTCCCGATCGGCGGGATGCGGATCACCTGTCCTGGTTCCACCCGCGTGTCCGCCTTGGCGCGGCCGCCGTCGATCCGCACCTGGCCCGAGCGCAGGAGCTTCTGCAGCTGGACGAAGCCCAGCCCCGGATAGTGCGCCTTGAACCAGCGGTCGAGCCGCATGCCCGCCTCGCCGGCTTCCACGGTGATTTGTTCGACACCCGCCATGGTCCGGGCTCCTACCATCGTCCGAGGCTTTTCGCGAGCCACAAACCGGCGAACAGGCCGGCAAGCGCCAGGACCACGCTGCCGGCGGCATAGAGCAGCGCGGCCGCGCCGTCGCCGCGTTGCCACAGCACGGCGAAATCCAGGGAGAAGGCGGAAAACGTCGTGAAGCCGCCGAGGATGCCGGTCGCGACGAACAGCCGGAGCGCCTCGGACCCCGCCGCGCGCCCGGCGAGCCAGCCTGCGAACGCCCCCATTGCCAGCGATCCGGTCGCGTTGATGGCCATCGTGCCCCACGGGAAACCCGGGCCGAGCAGCCTCAGCGAAGCGAAGTTGACGAGATGGCGCAGCGCCGCTCCGATGCCGCCGCCGAGCGCGACCAGGAGGAGCGCCCTCACCGAGCGCTAGCCCTTCGACCGCTCGTCGCGCAGCTTCGCCCAATAGTCCAGCCGCTTGCGGATCTCCCGCTCGAAGCCGCGGTCGGGCGGCTGGTAGAAGCTGCGCCGGCCCATCTTCTCGGGGAAATAGTCCTGCCCGGAGAACCCGTCGGGCTGGTCGTGGTCGTAGCGATAGCCGCTGGCATAGCCCTCGTCCTTCATCAGCCGCGTCGGCGCGTTGAGGATGTGCTTGGGCGGCAGCAGCGAGCCATGCTCCTTGGCAGCCGCGGTCGCCGCCTTGAAGGCGGTGTACACGGCGTTCGACTTTGGCGCCGTCGCCAGGTAGAGGCAGGCCTCGGCAAACGCCAGCTCCCCCTCGGGCGACCCCAGATAGTCGTAGGCGTCCTTGGCCGCGTTGGCGACGACCAGCGCCTGGGGATCGGCAAGCCCGATGTCCTCGACCGCCATGCGCACCAGCCGCCGCCCGAGATAAAGTGGGTCTTCGCCGGCGTCGAACATGCGCGCAAGGTAGTAGAGGGCGGCGTCGGGGTCCGATCCGCGCACCGATTTGTGCAGAGCCGAGATCAGATTGTAATGGCCGTCCTGGCTCTTGTCGTAGACCGGCGCGCGGCGCTGGACGACGCCCTGCAACGCTTCGGCGTCGAAGGTCTCGCCGGGGCGCGCCGCCCGCCACACCTCCTCGGCAAGCGTCAGCGCGGCACGGCCGTCGCCGTCGCTCATCCTGAGCAGCACCGCCCGCGCCTCCGGATCGAGCGGCAGCGGCCGCCCTTCCGCGCGCTCGGCGCGCTCCAGCAACTGCTCGATGGTCGCTTCGGACAGCGTGTGAAAGGTCAGTACCCGTGCCCGCGACAGCAGCGCCGCGTTGAGCTCGAAGGAGGGGTTCTCCGTCGTCGCGCCGACCAGGATCACCGTGCCGTCCTCCATCACCGGCAGAAAGGAATCCTGCTGGGCCCGGTTGAAGCGGTGGATCTCGTCGACGAACAGAAGGGTGCGGCGGCCGTTGCCGAGCCTCAGCCGGGCCGCCTCGAACACCTTCTTAAGATCGGCGACGCCCGAGAAGATGGCCGATATCTGCTCGAAGGCGAGGTCGGTCTCGCCGGCGAGCAGCCGGGCGACAGTGGTCTTGCCGGTCCCCGGGGGCCCCCAGAAGATCATCGAGCCCAGCGAGCCGGCGCGGATCATCCGCGTCAGCGCTCCGTCGGCGCCGGTCAGGTGCTCCTGGCCGACCACTTCGTCCAGGCTGGCTGGCCGCAGCCGGTCGGCCAGCGGCCGGCCGGCCGGTGGCTTCCTTTCGGGCGTGTCGCTGGAAAACAGGTCCGCCATCAGTAACGCAGCACCTGGCGGAGCATCCTCCCCTCGCGCTCGACCGTGAAGCGCCACCAGCGGGTCCGCTCCGCTGCGGCATCCTTGAGCGCCTCGGCGGAGGTGATCTCGACTCCGTTCACCTCGCGTACGATGTCGCGCGGCCGGAGCCCCAGCTCGGCGGCCGGCGAGTTGCGGGCGATGGCGGTGATCGCGACGCCGGTCGTGTCCGCCGGCAGCCGCATGCGCTGTGCCAGGCGCGGCGACAGCGCCGCCACCTTGGTGCCGGCGAAGGGGCTGGCGCCGTCGATGGTGAGCTCGGCGGCCGACGCCCCCTCCGGAGTCCGTTCCAGGGTGACCCTGACGGTCTTCTCGCTGCCGCCCGAAAGCACCGAGAGCCTCGCCGCGGCGCCGATCGTCTGGGTGGCCAGCCGGTAGCCGAGGGCGTCGACATGCTCGATCGGCACGTCGTTCATGGACAGCACCACGTCGCCCGCCTTCAGCCCGGCCTTGGCGGCGGGCCCGTCTGGAATGATCGCCGAGATGAGGGCGCCTTCGGGCCGCGGCATGCCGAGCGACTCGGCGATCGCCGCGGTGACCGGCTCGAAGGTGGCGCCCACGAACGGCCGTTCGAAGGTGTCCCTGCCGCTCCTGGCCGCCGCCACCACCGCTCGTACGATGTTCGACGGGATGGCGAAGCCGATGCCGATCGAGCCGCCGCTGCGGCTGTAGATGGCCGTATTGATGCCGACCAGCTCGCCCGCCATGTTGACCAGCGCGCCGCCCGAATTGCCGGGGTTGATGGCTGCGTCGGTCTGGATGAAGAAGCCGAAGTCGGAGACGCCGATATGCGACCGGGCCAGCGCCGAAACGATGCCGCTGGTGGTCGTCTGGCCGACGCCGAACGGGTTGCCGATCGCCAGCACCAGGTCGCCGACCTGCAGCGCGTCGGAATCGCCGATCGCTACCGCGGGGAACGGCTCCGGCGCCTCGATCTTGAGCACCGCGAGGTCGATCGACTCGTCCTTGAGCAGCAGCTTGGACTCGAATTCGCGGCCGTCGGCCGTCGCCACCTTCACCTCGTCGGCATCGCGGATGACGTGGAAGTTGGTCACCACGATGCCGGTGCCGTCGACCAGCACGCCCGACCCCAGCGCCGACTGGACGCGGGGCGGCATCTGCTGGTTGCCGAAGAAGCGCTCGAAGAACGGATCGTCCGCAAAAGGCGAGCGCATCCGCACCTGCTGCGAGGCGTAGACGTTGACCACCGCCGGCGCCGTGGTCTTGACCAGCGGCGCGAAGGAGAGCTGCATCTCCGCTCTGCCGAACGGCGTGCGGCGGTTGTCGGCCGGCGCCGGCGCGCCCGCGGCCGGCCTTTGCTCCGCCGGCGGCGCGGCAGGCTCCGACTTGCCCCTCAGGAGGTCGGACAGCGCATCGAGCACGCCCTTCTCCTGGGCGAATGCCGGGCCGCCGCTGCCCATTCCTGCCGCCAGCGCCACGACGACGAGAAGAACGGTCAAAAAGCTCCGGCGCATGGCAGCGAATCCTCTGTTGGGCCGATCAGCCATTCTCACGACGAATGTGCAAAATGAAAGGCTCGTCCCGCCAGACCGAGAACGGATGCGGCCTAGCGCTCAATATGTATAGACATAATTCCGGCCGACGACGCTCATCGAACCATGGAAAACGAAAAAGGGGCCGTCCAAGCGGCCCCTTTGGTGGCGCTTCGCGGC
>JBEVJK010000016.1:0-11607 GCA_040510195.1 Mesorhizobium sp.
AGAGCGCGCCGGTTAACGCCGCGTCGTTCTTGTCGGCTTTTGTCAGCGCGTCGTCGCGGGTCTTGCGCAGCGTGGCGATCTCGCTCTCCATGCCGCGCACGCGCTTCTGCAGTTCGGTCAGCTCGTCCATCACCATGATGCCGGACATCACCGTCAGGCGCTGATCGCCGATCTCGCCGAAGGAATCCTTCAGATGCGAGACATAGCGATCGAAACGCTGGGCAAGGTCGAGCAGATGCTCCTCCTGGCCTTCGTCGCAGGCCATTCGGTAGGTCTTGCCGTCGATCGTCACCGTGACCTGAGCCATCTTCGCGACCTATCTGTCGAGCACGGCGCGGATTGTCTCCATCGCCGTCACGAGGCGCCGGGAGACCTCCTTGTTGGCCTCTTCCAGCCGTTCCGCGCGGGCTTCCGAAATATCCAATTCCTGCGCCAACCGGCCCCGGTCGGCGTTCATGCGCTGTACTTCGGCTTCGGCCTCCGAATAATCCTGCTCGTGCTCGAGCTTCGCCGCCGCGGCCTGTTCCAGCATGTCCATCGCCTTACCCAGGCGAATGATGACTTCTCTCAGGGTCGTGTCCCCGGTCATTGCACCTGTCCGAGCGCCGCCAGTTCGCGAATCAGTGGCGGAAAACAATATACTGCCCACAAAAGATTAGGCATCCCCTCGCCGGGCCGTCAATAAAGCGAAGCGGTCTTTCCCCCGCATTGGGCCAAGATTGGACACTCATGAACCGCCTGCGGCAACCCCAGGTTTCGGGCCGCCGATTCGGCTGACGCCGTTGTTGACTAGAAATGGCCGCCTGCTATGTGTCGCTCAGGTTCCGGCCCCCACTCCAGATCACCAGCGAGCAACCCATGAGCAACCGCGAAAAGCATGACAGGATGGCCAACGCGATCCGCTTCCTTTCGATGGATGCTGTGGAAAAGGCGAATTCGGGACATCCGGGCCTGCCGATGGGATGCGCCGATATCGCAACGGTGCTGTTCACGCGCTTCCTGAAATACGACCCGAAGAACCCGCACTGGCCGGATCGCGACCGCTTCGTGCTGTCGGCCGGCCATGGCTCGATGTTGCTGTACTCGCTGCTCTACCTGACCGGCTACGAGGACATCACCATCGAGGAGATCAAGAACTTCCGCCAGCTCGGATCGAGGACTGCCGGCCACCCCGAATACGGCCACGCCGCCGGCATAGAGACCACCACCGGTCCGCTCGGCCAGGGTCTCGCCAATTCCGTCGGCATGGCGCTCGCCGAGCGCATCCTCAACGCCACCTTCGGCGACGGGCTGGTCGATCACTACACCTATGTGCTGGCCGGCGACGGCTGCCTGATGGAAGGCATCAGCCAGGAGGCGCTGGCGCTTGCCGGCCATCTCAGGCTGAACAAGCTCACCCTTTTCTGGGACAACAACCATATCTCGATCGACGGTTCGGTGTCGCTGTCCGACTCCACCAACCAGGAACAGCGCTTTGCCGCGTCGGGCTGGCACACGATCGCCATCGACGGCCATGACCCCGAGGCGATCGCCGCCGCGATCGAGGAGGCGCAGGCCTCCGACCGGCCGACGCTGATCGCGGCGCGCACCACGATCGGCTTCGGGGCACCGACCAAGGCCGGCACCAACAAGGTGCACGGCTCGCCGCTTGGCGCCGAGGAGATCGCCGCCACCCGCAAGGCACTGGACTGGCCCTATCCTCCGTTCGAAGTGCCGGCCGACATTTTGAGCGCCTGGCGGCAGGCCGGGCAGCGCTCGGCCGGCGCGCGCGACGCGTGGCAGAAGCGGCTAGCGTCCGCCCAGGCCGGCACGAGGAGCGAGTTCGAGCGGCGCCAGAGCGGTCGCCTGCCCGAGGGCTTCGACGCCGCCATCGCCGCCTACAAGCAGAAGCTGGTCGCCGACAAGCCGAAGGTCGCGACGCGCAAGTCCTCGGAGATGGCGCTCGAGGTGATCAACGGCGTGGTCCCCGAGACGGTCGGCGGCTCGGCCGACTTGACCGGCTCCAACAACACCAAGACCAGCCAGACCAAGGAGATCACGCCCGGCCACTATGACGGCCGCTACGTGCATTTCGGCATCCGCGAGCACGGCATGGCGGCGGCGCTGAACGGCATGGCGCTGCATGGCGGGCTGATCCCCTATTCCGGGACCTTCCTGGTGTTCTCGGACTATGCGCGGCCGTCGATCCGGCTGGCCTCGCTGATGGGCATCCGCTCCATATTCGTGATGACCCACGATTCGATCGGGCTCGGCGAAGACGGGCCGACGCATCAGCCGGTGGAGCAGGTGGCGGCGCTGCGCGCCATCCCGCATCTCATCGTCTTCCGGCCGGCCGATGCGACGGAGGTCGCGGAATGCTGGCAGCTGGCGCTGGAATCGGACAAGGCCCCGTCTGTGCTGGCGTTGACACGGCAGAACCTGCCGGCGCTGCGCACTGAGTTCAAGGCGGAGAATTTGTGCCGCTACGGCGCCTACGAGCTGGCTCCGGCGGAAGGTAAGGCGAAGGTGACGCTGTTCGCCTCCGGGTCGGAGGTCGAGATCGCCCTCAATGCCCGCAAGCTGCTCATGGAGCGTGGCCACGCGGCGCGGGTGGTCTCGGTGCCGGCGTTCGAGCTCTTCGACCAGCAGGACGAAACCTATCGCCGCAAGACGATCGGCGACGCGCCGGTCAAGGTCGCCATCGAGGCCGGGGTGCGGCAGGGCTGGGACCAGTTCATCGACAGCGACGGGCTGTTCATCGGCATGCACGGCTTCGGCGCCAGCGGCCCTTACGAAAAGCTGTACCCGCATTTCGGCATCACCGCCGAAGCGGCGGCCGACGCGGCCGAAGCCCGCCTGACCGCGGACTGAGAAGGTCGGGCGCGGTCACATCGTCGCGCGCGGTTGCGTGTCGCATGCTAATCGATTTAAACTGAGCGAAGGCGGCTGGATTCCGCGGCCGTCCGCCGTTAAGAAGCAGCCGGGCACCCATGTCGCCTCGCGCTTCCGGGAGATTTCGAAATGACCGTCAGAGTAGCCATCAACGGATTCGGCCGCATCGGCCGCAACATCCTGCGCGCCATCTACGAATCGGGCCGCAAGGACATCGACGTGGTCGCGGTGAACGACCTCGGTCCGGTCGAGACCAATGCGCACCTGCTGCGCTACGACAGCGTCCACGGGCGCTTCCCGCACACCGTCGAGGTCAAGGGCGATACGATCTCGATCGGCTCGGAGAAATTCAAGGTCACGGCGCATCGCGATCCCAAGGAGCTGCCGTGGCGGGAGCTCGGCGTCGACATCGCGCTGGAATGCACCGGCATCTTCACGGCGCGCGACAAGGCGGCGGCGCATCTGGAGGCCGGGGCCAAGCGGGTGATCGTCTCGGCACCGGCCGACGGCGCCGATTTCACGGTGGTCTATGGGATCAACCACGACAAGCTGACCAAGGACCACATCGTCATCTCCAACGCGTCCTGCACCACCAACTGCCTGGCGCCGCTCGCCGCCGTGCTGCACGAGGCGGTCGGCATCGAGAAAGGCATGATGACGACGATCCATTCCTACACCGGGGACCAGCCGACGCTCGACACCATGCACAAGGACCTTTACCGCGGCCGCGCCGCGGCGCTGTCGCAGATCCCGACGTCGACCGGTGCCGCCAAGGCGATCGGCCTGGTGCTGCCGGAGCTGAAAGGCAAGCTCGACGGCGTGTCGATCCGCGTGCCGACCCCCAACGTGTCGGTCGTGGACCTGAAATTCGTCGCCAAGCGCTCGACGACGGTCGAGGAGCTCAACGAGGCGCTGATCGCGGCCTCCAAAGGCAAGCTCAAGGGCATCCTCGCGGTCACGCATCACCCCAACGTGTCGATCGATTTCAACCACGATCCGCATTCGTCGACCGTGGCGCTCGACCAGACCAAGGTGATGGACGGCGACTTCGTCTCGGCGCTGTCCTGGTACGACAACGAATGGGGTTTTTCCAACCGCATGGCCGACACGGCGGTGGCGTTCGGCAAGACGATCGGCTGACGGCCGGACCGAAGCATCGACCAGCGACGCCCGGCCGACGCCGGGCGTCTTGCGAACCGCTCTCCCGATCGCCGGCAAAATGACCGGCCGGCGCCGGCTTCGCTTGCCGCCGGCCTTGTCTTCGCCGCACTCTATGGCGAGGCAGGAAGCAGGCAGCCTGCTTCGGGGACGGACGGAATGGATCAGACAATCTATCTCGTGACGCTGGTGGCCACCGCGCTGGTGCTCGCCGCGGCGTTCTCGAGCCTGATTGCCTTCCGCTTCGGCGCGCCGCTCTTGCTTCTGTTCCTGGGGATCGGGCTCGCTTCGGGCACCGACGGCCTGGGGATCGAGTTCGACAACGTCCAGTTCGCCTATTTCGTCGGCTCGCTGGCGCTGGCCGTCATCCTCTTCGACTCCGGCTTCGGCACGCCGGTCTCCATGCTGCGTCAGGCGGCAGGGCCGGCGCTCTCGCTGGCCACGGGCGGCGTCGCGCTGACGACGCTGATCTTCGGCGCCGGCGCCTACTACATGACGTCGCTCGACTGGATGGAGAGCTTCCTGCTCGGCGCCGCTGTGGCCTCGACCGACGCTGCGGCAGTGTTCTTCCTGCTCAGGGCCGGCAACATCTCGCTGCGCGACCGCGTGCGCTCGACGCTGGAGATCGAATCCGGCACCAACGACCCCATCGCCATCTTCCTCACCATCACGCTGGTCGAGGTGATCGCCATCGGTGCCGATCCGGAGGCGCAAGTGCTGCTTCTCGACATCGTCGTCGGCTTCGTCGTGCACATGGGGCTAGGCGCGGTCGCGGGCGTGCTGGGCGGCATGGCGATCGTCCGGCTGGTCGATCGCCTGCATCTCGACTCCGGCCTGTTGCCGATCTTCGTGCTGACGCTGTCGCTGATGGTGTTCGCCGGCGCCGGCGCCATCGGCGGCTCGGGCTTCCTGGCGGTCTACCTCGCCGGTCTGGTGGCGGGCAACTCGCAGATCCGCGCCACCAACACGCTCAAGCGGTTCCAGGACGGCATGTCGTGGCTGGCACAGATCATCATGTTCCTGCTGCTCGGCCTGTTCGCCACGCCGCATCAGTTCGTCGGCATCGTGGTGCCGTCGGTGCTGCTCGGCCTGTTCCTGATCTTCGTCGCCCGGCCGCTCGCCGTGTCGCTGTGCCTGCTGCCGTTCCGCCTGCCGCGCGCCGAGACCGCCTTCGTGTCGTGGGTCGGCCTGCGCGGCGCCGTCTCGATCCTTTTGGCGCTGACGCCGCTCATCGGCGGGCTGGAGCAAGGCCGGACCATCTTCAACGTCGCCTTCATCATCGTCCTGGTGTCGCTCGTCATCCAGGGCTGGACGGTGGGGCCGCTGGCGCGGCGCCTCGGCCTCATCGTGCCGGCGCGTCTCGGTCCGCTCGACAAGGTGGAGCTCGAGCTGCCGGGCTCCGCCCATCACGAGCTGCTCGCCTACACCGTGGTGCCGGGGAGCCCGGTCGCGCGGGGGCAGCGCATCCCACGCTGGGCGCGGCCATCGCTGGTGGTGCGCGAGGGGCGCTCCATGCGGTTCCAGGACATGGGCCGGCTGATGGCCGGCGACCATGTCTACATCTTCGTGCCCGACCGCTACCCGCGGCTCTTGGACCGGCTGTTCGCCAGCCGTGCCGAGATGGGCCCCGAGGACGAGGACTTCTTCGGCGCCTTCGCCGTCGAGCCGTCGCGGCCGGCTTCGGAGCTCGAGGCTGCGTACGGCGCCTCGCTGACCGAGGCGGAGCGCGGCAAGACGATCGGCGAGCTGGTCCTCCAGCGCCTCGGCGGCCATCACGAATATGCCGACCGCGTGCCGCTCGGGCCGATCGACCTCATCGTCCGCGACGTCGACGAGAAGGGCCGCATCGTGTCGATCGGGCTGTCGATCGAGCCGGTGGCGCGCGGACCGAGCGTCCCGGTGTTCCTGAGCTTCGGCGAGCTCGGCGACCGGCTGGTGGCGCTGTGGCGCCGCTTCACCGCCAAGGCGCCGCCTCCGGCCAGCGCCTGAGCGGCAGGAGGACGACCGCGACCGAAAGGCGCCTTGCATCGCCTGCGCCGCGCGATAATGTCCGGCGTTTCACGTGGAGGACCGGCCGTGACCGCTTTCAAGACGCTCGATTCGATTGGCGACATCAAGGGCAAGCGGGTGCTTTGCCGCGTCGATCTCAACGTGCCGGTCGCCGAGGGCAAGGTCACCGACGCCACCCGCATCGAGCGCGTGGCACCGACGCTTGCGGAGCTCGCCGGCAAGGGCGCCAGGGTGATCCTGCTGGCGCATTTCGGGCGCCCGAAGGGTGGGCCCGACCCCAAGCATTCGCTGAAACCGATCGCCGAAGCGGCGGCGGGCGTGATCGGGCGTCCGGTGGGATTTGCGACCGACTGCATCGGACAGGTGGCCGAGACCGCCGTCGAGGCGATGCAGGACGGCGACATCCTGCTCCTGGAGAACACCCGCTTCCATAAGGGCGAGGAGGAGAACGACGAGGCGTTCGTCGAGGCGCTGGCGAAGCACGGCGACATCTACGTCAACGACGCGTTCTCCGCTGCCCACCGCGCCCATGCCTCGACCGAGGGACTGGCGCGCGGCATGCCGGCCTTTGCCGGGCGCACCATGCAGGCGGAGCTGGAAGCGCTGGAGAAGGGTCTCGGCAAGCCGGCTCGGCCGGTGGTGGCGATCGTCGGCGGGGCCAAGGTGTCGACCAAGATCGACCTGCTCACCAATCTGGTCAGGAAGGTCGACGCCCTGGTGATCGGCGGCGGCATGGCGAACACCTTCCTCGCTGCCCGCGGCACGGCGATCGGCACCTCGCTGGCCGAGCGCGACCTCGCCGCGACGGCCAAGCAGATCATGACCGCCGCAGTCGATTCCGGCTGCACCATCGTGTTGCCGGCGGACGCCGTGATCGCCTGGGAGTTCAAGGCCGGTGCGGCCAGCCAGACCGTGCCGGTCGAAGCCGTGCCCGACGACGGCATGATCCTCGATGTCGGGCCGAAGACAGTCGAAGCGATCAACCAGTGGATCGACCGCGCCGCCACGCTGGTGTGGAACGGGCCGCTCGGCGCCTTCGAGATCGCGCCCTTCGACCGCGCGACGGTGGCAGTGGCACGGCACGCCGCCCGGCGAACCGAGGCCGGCAAGCTCATCTCGGTCGCCGGGGGCGGCGACACGGTCGCGGCGCTCAATCATGCCGGCATCGCCGACGATTTCACCTATGTTTCGACGGCCGGCGGTGCTTTTCTGGAGTGGATGGAAGGCAAGACGCTGCCCGGCGTCGAGGTGCTCAAGGCCTGAGCCGGGTCGCAAGGCAGGGAGGAAGGCAGATGCAAGACCGTCTCGAAGACATTGCGGCCGCCATGACCGCCAAGGGAAAGGGCATTCTCGCCGCCGACGAGAGCTCCGGCACCATCAAGAAGCGGTTCGACGCGATCGGCCTCGCTTCGAGCGAGGAGGCGCGCCGCGACTATCGCGAGATGCTGTTCCGCACCGAGGATGCGATGCGAAACTGCATCTCGGGGGTCATCCTCTACGACGAAACGCTTCGCCAGAAGGCCGCCGACGGGACGCCGCTGGTAGAGCTGATCCGCGCCGCCGGCGCAGTGCCGGGTATCAAGGTGGACGAAGGCGCCAAGCCGCTGGCGCTGTTCCCCGGCGAAACCATCACCGAGGGCCTCGACGGCTTGCGCGAGCGGTTCAAGCAGTATTACGGGCTGGGCGCCCGCTTCGCCAAATGGCGAGCCGTCATCGCCATCTCCGACAGCCTGCCGACCGCCTCGGCGGTTCGGCAGAACGCCGACGCGCTTGCCCGCTATGCAGCGCTCTGCCAGGAGGGCGGGCTGGTGCCCATCGTCGAGCCGGAGGTGCTGATGGACGGCGATCCGGGCACCCATTCGATCGGCCGCTGCGAGGAGGTGACCCGCTTCGTGCTGGAGACGGTGTTCGACGCGCTCTATGCGGCTCGCATCTCGCTGGAAGGGATGGTGCTCAAGCCCAACATGGTCATCGACGGCAAGCGCGCCCGCACGGCGACGCCCGAGGAGGTGGCCGAGGCGACGCTGCGCGTGCTCCGTCGCACCGTCCCCGCCGCCGTGGCCGGCATCGCCTTCCTGTCCGGCGGCCAGTCGGACGAGGAGGCGACGGCCCATTTGTCGCTGATGAACGCCGCCGGCCCGCTCCCCTGGAGGCTGACCTTCTCCTATGGCCGGGCGCTGCAGGCCGCCGCCATACAGGCGTGGGGCGGCAAGCCCGCCAACGTGGCAGCCGGGCAGCGCGCCTTCCTGCACCGCGCCCGGATGAACGCGCTCGCCGCGACCGGCACCTGGAGCGAGGCGCAGGAGAAGGCGGCCTAGGGCCTGACGAGGGCGGCGAGCATCATGACCGCCATGGCGGCCACGGCGATCTTCCAGAAATCGCCGCGCCGCGTGAGCCCCGGCAGCCCGAGCGGCCTGATCACTTGGACGGCCATGGCAGCCAACAGGAGGAGCGCGAGGAGCTTGCCCATCGGTTCAGCCGAATGCCGCGGGCCGACGCGAGACGCCGACGGCACCGACATTGGTGCGATGGACAGCTTCGGCGGCGGGTGGCATCAGGGATGGGAGCGCCCGGGAGGAGATCATGGCCTCACGCTATCATGACGTCTACCGCCGCTGGCAAGCCGATCCCGAGGGCTTCTGGGCCGAGGCGGCCGCCGACATCGACTGGTTGAGGCCGTTCGACCGGGTGTTCGACGCTTCGGCAGGCGTCTACGGCCGCTGGTTCACGGGCGGGCTCTGCAACACTTGCCACAACGCGGTCGACCGCCATGTCGACGGCGGGCGGGCCGCCCAGACGGCGCTGATCCATGACAGCGCGATGACCGGCATTTGCACCCGCTTCACCTACGCCGAGCTGAAGCGCGAGGTGGAGGCGCTTGCCGCGGTCTTCCAGGACCTCGGCATCGGCAAGGGCGACCGCATCATCCTCTATATGCCGATGGTCCCCGAAGCCGTGTTCGCCATGCTGGCCGCGGCGCGCATCGGCGCCGTTCACTCGGTGGTGTTCGGGGGCTTTGCCGCGCGCGAGCTTGCGACGCGCATCGACGATGCGGCGCCCAGGCTGATCGTAACCGCCTCCTGCGGGCTGGAGCCGGGGCGGACGGTGGCCTACAAGCCGCTGCTCGACGCCGCCATCGCGCAGGCGCGTCACAGACCGGAGCACTGCATGGTGCTGCAGCGGCCGCAGCTCGAAGGCGAGCTGGTCGCTGGGCGCGACCTCGACTATGCGGCCCTGGTCGCGGCGGCGCGCGCCGAAGGCCGCAGCGTGCCGTGCGAGCCGGTGGCGGCAACCGATCCCCTCTACATCCTCTACACGTCCGGCACCACGGGGCAGCCCAAGGGCGTCGTGCGCGACAATGGCGGGCACATGGTCGCTCTCAAATGGTCGATGGGAAACGAGTTCGGCGTGAACCCCGGCGAGGTGTTCTGGGCCGCGTCCGACGTCGGCTGGGTGGTCGGCCATTCCTATATCGTCTACGCGCCGCTCTTCCATGGCTGCACCACGGTGCTGTTCGAGGGCAAGCCGGTGGGCACGCCGGATGCCGGCACATTCTGGCGGGTCATCGCCGAACATGGCGTCTCGGCGCTGTTCACCGCACCCACCGCCTTCCGGGCCATCAAGAAGGAGGATCCGCGCGGCGAGCTGGTGGGCCGTTACGATCTCGGACGCTTCCGAACCCTCTTCCTGGCCGGCGAACGCGCCGATCCGGAAACCCTTCGCTGGGCCGAGGACAGGCTGAAAGTGCCGGTGATCGACCATTGGTGGCAGACGGAGACCGGCTCGCCGATGTCGCAGAACCCGGTCGGGCTCGGCATGCTGCCGGTCAAGCGCGGGTCGCCAGGCGTCCCGATGCCGGGCTACGACATCCGCATCCTCGACGATGCGGGACACAAGGTGGCTGCGGGGACGCTGGGCAACGTGGTGGTGAAGCTGCCCTTGCCGCCGGGGTGCCTGCCAACGCTGTGGAACGCCGACCAGCGCTTCCGCGACGCCTATCTGGCGGAGTTTCCGGGCTTCTACAAGACGGCCGACGCCGGCTTCGTCGACGACGAGGGCTACCTTTTCATCATGGCGCGCACCGACGACATCATCAACGTCGCCGGCCATCGTCTGTCCACCGGCGGCATGGAGGAGGTGCTGGCCGAGCATCCCGACGTTGCCGAATGCGCGGTGATCGGCATCGCGGACGCCGTGAAGGGGCAGGTGCCCTGCGGCTTCGTGGTGCTCAATGCGGGGGTCGACCGCGACGGGTCGCAGATCGAGGAGGAGATCGTCGCCCTCGTCCGCGAGCGGATCGGCGCGGTCGCCGCGCTGCGCGTGGTGGTGACCATCAAGCGGCTGCCGAAGACGCGGTCGGGCAAGATCCTGCGGGCGACCATGCAGAAGATCGCCGACCGACAGGACTATGCGGTGCCGGCGACCATCGACGACCCGACGATCCTCGAGGAGATCGCGGCGGCGCTGGGCCGCAGGGGCATTGGCGGCTGACGGCTTGACCGGCCAGGCAGCGCGGCGCAGGGTCCGCGCGCAAGCGGAGGCGACGCGATGAGACTCCAAGGAAGGACGGCGATCGTCACGGGAGCGGCGACGGGAATCGGCCGCGCCATAGCCGAGCGCCTGCTCGCCGAGGGAGCCAGCGTCGTGGCGGCCGACATCGACGAGACGCGCGGCGCCGAGACGGCAAGCGCGCTGTCAGCCGGCGGCGACATCCGCTTTCATAAGGCCGATGTCGGCCGGCGCGCGGAGGTCGAGGCGCTGCTTCAGGCGGCGCTCGACGCGCATGGCTCGGTGGATATCCTGGTCAACAATGCCGGCATCGTCCACGGCGCCGACTTCCTGGAGATCAGCGAAGCGGATTTCGACCGCGTGCTGACGGTGAACCTCAAGGGGTCCTTCCTCGTCGGCCAGGCCGTGGCGCGCCATATGGTCGAGCGGGTCCAGGCGGGTCAAAAGCCCGGCGCCATCGTCAACATGTCCTCGGTCAACGCGGTGTTCGCGATCGCCAACCAGGTGCCTTACTCGGTCTCGAAGGGCGGGATCAACCAGCTCACCAAGGTGATGGCGCTGTCGCTGGCACCGCACGGCATCCGCGTCAATGCCATCGGGCCCGGCTCGATCATGACCGACATGCTGGCCAGCGTGAACGCCGACCCGGCCGCCAAGAAACGCATCCTGTCGCGCACGCCCATGGGCCGCATCGGAGACCCATCCGAAATTGCAGCGATCGCCGCCTTCCTGGCCTCCGACGACGCCAGCTACATCACCGGGCAGACGATCTATGCCGATGGCGGTCGCTTGCCGCTGAACTACACGGTGCCGGTGAAGGAGTGAGGCTCGCCGTCGCGGCAGAATGTGGTTCCGCGACCCCTCAGAACAAAAAAAGAACCTTCCGTTGCGGAACTCCTGACAAACCGTTGTCAGCAGGGGTATGCGATAGTGCCTTCGTCGAGAGAAGGAGCCCTGTCATGGACGTCTACACCCCCACTCTGTTCAAGGCCGTCTCGCGCTATGCCGCCCAGATGCGCGCGCATCGCACCCAGATCCGCACCGAGCGCCTGCTCAACG
>JBEVJK010000017.1:0-91582 GCA_040510195.1 Mesorhizobium sp.
GCGCCGGCACCGAACGCCACCAGGGTGGCCAGGATGGCCATCACCGCTCCGGGTCGCCCGGCATTGACGTCGCGAAACGCGACCGCGCTGGCCTGCGCCACCTCCTGCGGCAGCCGCGGCAGCGCGGAGCGCATGCCGGCGATGCGGGCGCGGACGGCCGCTTCCGCGCCGGCGATGCGCGTCCCGAAGGTCTCCTCGGGCGCCTCTGCGGCTGGCGCCGGTCGCGTCTCCAGCCAGGCCTTGACACCCGGATCGTTCAGCAATTGGAGCAGCTCGCGCACCTTTTCGGGCGGCGGTTCGACCGCCGGAGCCGCAGTTTGCGCCTGCGCGGCAGCCGCCAGCATCATGAAAGCAAAGCCGGCCAGGCAGAGAAAAAGGCCGCGAAACTGGCTTCTCATGGGGCTTGCGTTCTCCTGATCCGGCGGTTTGGCTGCTGCCGCGAAATCTATGAACCCCCACCGCTGTCGGCGCAAGGCTTGGCCGCTGACGTGGAACCAAAGCTTTCCGGCCGCGTTCTCACCTTCTGGTGCTCCATTGGGAAGAATCGCGTGACAGTAGGTGGGGGGAACGAAGCGCTGTTCGCGGCGATCGTCGATTCGTCGCACGACGCCATCGTCAGCAAGGACCTGACCGGGAAGGTCACCTCTTGGAACCCCGCGGCCGCCCGTATCTTCGGCTTCAGCGCCGAAGAGATGGTCGGCAGCTCGATCATGAAGATCATCCCCGACGACCGCCATGACGAGGAGCGCTTCATCCTCAACCAGATCGCCCGCGGCGACCGGCTCGAGCACTACGAGACGGTGCGCCAGCGCAAGGACGGGCGGCTGATCAACATCTCGCTCACGGTGTCGCCGATCCGTGCCGACGGCGTCATCGTCGGCGCTTCGAAGATCGCCCGCGACATCACCGAGCGCAAGGCCTTCGAGGAAGCGCAGCGGCTCTTGATGCGCGAGGTCAACCACCGGTCGAAGAACCTGCTGGCCGTGGTCGAGGCGATCATCCGCCAGACCGCCGCAAGGACCCGCCAGCGCGACTTTCTCAGGCGCCTGTCGGAGCGGCTTCAGTCGCTGTCGATCAGCCAGGATCTTTTGACCGCCAGCGAATGGCGCGGGGTCGACCTGCGCGACCTGGTGACCCGCCAGCTGCACAATCTCGACCTTGGCGGCCCCGACCGCGTCGCCGTCGAGGGCGACGCGATGACCGTGACGCCCGCCGCCTCGCAGGCGCTCAGCATGGCCGTCCACGAGCTTCTCTCCAATGCCCGCAACCATGGCGCTCTGTCGACCGAGTCCGGCCATGTCGACGTCAGCTGGAAGACCGAGGGTGCGAGCGGCAGCCCACCGCTCTTCGTCATGCGCTGGCTGGAACGCGGTGGCCCGCAGGTCCGCGAGCGGCGTCGGAAGGGCTTCGGCACCATCATCCTGCAGCGCGCCACGGCGGCCTCCCTCAACGCCGACGTCCGCCTCGACTTCACCCGCGACGGCCTCGAATGGGAGCTCCGGGCGCCGCTCGGTTCGGCCCTGGTCGCCGGGCCAGGCTCCTCGCCGGTGCCGGACGGCCGCTGACCATCTTTGGCCCTTGCGCGACCGGGCCGGCTCGGCCACAGTCCGGCGCCCCACGAAAGACCCGCCACCGATCCTCCCGATGACAGCCGAGACGAGCTCCGCCGACCCGCGCTTTGCGGCCTTCCGACACAGCGCCTTCCTGCGCTACTGGAGCGCCCGCTTCCTCGCCACCTTCTCCACCCAGATCGTCTCGGTGTCGGTCGGCTGGCAAATCTACGACCTGACCCGCGACCCCTTCGACCTCGGACTCGTCGGCATCATCCAGTTCGCTCCCTCCCTGCTTCTGGTGCTGGTCACCGGCGCCGCCGCCGACCGTTTCGGGCGCCGCATGATCATGGGCCTCGCCACGCTGCTCGAAGCGCTATGCTCGCTCATGCTTCTCGTGCTGAGCCTGCGCGGCCTCGCCGGGCCGGGCGCCATCTTCGCCGTGCTGGCGGTTTTCGGCCTCGCCCGCGCCTTCTTCGCACCAGCCTCCGCCTCGCTGGTCGCCAACCTGGTGCCGCCGGAGGACTTCGCCAATGCGGTGGCCTGGAACTCGTCGGCCTGGCAGACGGCGACCATCGTCGGCCCGGTCGCCGGCGGCCTCATCTACGGTATCGGCGCCGAGGTCGCCTATGGCATCGCCGCGGCGATGATGGTCTCGGCCGGGCTGCTGGTGTTCTCCATCGCCAAGCCCGCCCAGCGCACCACCGGCGAGAAGGCCTCGCTGTCCACGCTGTTCGCAGGCTTCGGCTACATCTGGGAGGAGAAGGTGGTGCTGGGCGCCATCTCCCTCGACCTCTTCGCCGTGTTGCTCGGCGGCGCCGTGGCGCTGCTTCCGGTCTATGCGCGCGACATCCTGGAACTCGGCCCGTGGGGCCTCGGTCTGCTGCGCGCCGCCCCCGGCGTCGGCGCCATCCTCGTCGCCGTCTGGCTGGCGGGCCATCCCATCCGCGACCATGCCGGCCGCATCATGTTCGTCTTCGTCGGACTGTTCGGCGTCTTCACGGTCCTGTTCGGCGTCTCGACGCTCGTCTGGCTGTCGGTGCTGGCTCTCGCCCTGATCGGCGCCGCCGACATGGTCAGCGTCTATGTCCGCGAGACGTTGATCCAGCTGTGGACGCCGGACCGCCTGCGCGGCCGGGTCAACGCCGTCAACATGGTCTTCGTCGGCGCCTCCAACGAGCTCGGCGAGTTCCGTGCCGGCATGATGGCGGCGGCCATCGGCACCGTGCCCGCCGTCGCGATCGGAGGCGTCGGCGCCGTGCTGGTGGCGGGGCTGTGGGCCGCGCTGTTCCCCGAGCTCAGGCGGATTCGCCACCTCGACGGGCGCGTCTAGACGTCTCGGCCCGGCCGAAGATCAGCGGCAGGAACTCGCCCAGCCAACGCCTCAGATGCATATCCCAGATCAGCCGGCCGCCGAGATGGTCGCGCGCCGGCTGCGCGCCCGGCAAAACGAAGCGATGCGCGCCGCGCACCACCCAGCGCTGCATCATCGCTCGCGTCAGCTCGGCGTGGAACTGGATGCCCCAGGCGTTGCGGCCATAGCGGAACGCTTGGTTCGGATAGGTCTCCGCGGTGGCCAGCAGCGTCGCGCCGGCCGGCAGCGAGAAGCCTTCGCGATGGAACTGGTAGACCATCTCGGGCCACTGCATCAGCGCCTTGCCCGCCTCTGTCGCCTGCAGAGGGTACCAGCCGATCTCCACCGACCCCTCCTGGTGGCTGTCGACCTTGCCGCCGAGATGATTGACCAGCATCTGGGCGCCCAGGCAGATGCCGAGGAAGGGCTTGTCCTCCGAAAGCGGCACCGCCAGCCATTCGGTCTCCTGCCGCACGAAAGGCTCCAGGTCGTTGGCGCTCATCGGGCCGCCGAACACGATGGCGCCCGCATGCTCGGCGAGCGTCTCGGGCAGCGGCTCGCCGAGTGGCGGCCGGCGGATGTCGAGCGCGAAGCCTTCGGCTTGCAGCATCTGCCCGACGCGACCCGCGCTGGAGGTCTCCTGGTGCAGCACGACCAGAATCCGCGGCGCCTCCGCCCGCACCCCACGGGGGAAGCCGCCGTCCTCCGGCCCCTCTGTCGCCCGCAGGCTCATGCGTCGGCCTCGTCCTCCTGGTCGCTCTCGCCTTCCCGCACGACTGCCGGGGCGCGCGACCTGGCCCGCTGCCGCGTCTCCACGCGGGCGCGGCCGGACACGCCGATCAGCTCGGCGACCCGCCAGACGATGTTGTCCTCCAGCTCGTGGCGCTCGCCATCGGCATAGACGACGTCCCACAGCATCTCGATGAAGGCGATGCGCGCCGCCTCGTCGAGATGGCGCTTGACGACGCTGGTGAAGGCATAGAGGTCGATGGCTTCCTGGTCGGCCTGCTCGCCGGCCTGAAGCAGGGCGTCGAGCTCGTCGCCGGCCACGCCGTACACCGATGTCAGCGTCTCGCGCAGGCGCTCGCTCTCGGCACTGCGGCGCACCCCATCGGCGTCCATCACATGGATCATCAGCGCCGCCGCGGCGACCCGCGGATCGTCGGCGGCGCGGGCGCCGCGCCGCGCCGGGCCGCCGGCGGGCAGGTCCTTGAGGAAGGTGAGGAGGCGGTCGAGCATCGGGGCTTCAAGACCTCTCAAAACAGGCGGAAGCGCCGGTCCGTCTGGGCGGCGGCCTCGTCCTCGCCGTCGACGCCGGGATCGTCAGGCATCGCCGTCGGCAGCACCAGGCTCGATTCGTCGTCGACGCCGGCTGGCGCCCGCTGCCGTGGCCCGCGCCCGGCAGGAGCGGGTTTTGCGGCGGCCGGCGGCGTCGCCGGCACCGGCGGCACGGGGGCGGCAGGCGGCACATCCTCCGCCTCGACGACCGGCGGCGGTTCGGCCGGAGCGGGCTCGGCCCTGGCCGGCGCGATCAGCACCGGCTCGGCGACGAGGGTCGGCTCCGGCTCATCCTCGATGACCTGCGACAGGCGCTCCACCGGGGGGCGCCACACGAAGGCGTCCAGGCGTCCGGTGACCGGGGAGACCGGCGCCCAGCGCTCGGAGACGGTCCCGTCGGCCACCCAGGCGGGGTCGGCCGGCGCTCTCAGCGCCCGCGCCAGGTATTGCCGGACCTTGCCCTCGTCGCCGCCATCGGCCTCCTCGATGTCGGCGAGCAGCAGATAGGCGCCTTCGCGCGGCTGCATCCTGAGCGCCGATTGCGCGGCCTCGCGCGCCTCCGCATGTTCGCCGGCCTCCAGCGCCGCACGCGCCACGATCATCGCCGATTCCGGATGGTTCTGCTTGAGCGACTGCAGACGGCGCGCCCGCGCCAGGCGGTCATGCGTGGCGTCGCCGGGCCGCGCGTGGACATAGAGGTCGCCGATCTCGGGATGCGGCGCCACCTTCCAGCTGGCCTCCAGCAGCTTCGATCCCTTGCGGACGTCGTTTTGCCTAAACAGCGCCCGCGCCGCCGTCGCCGCGGCCGGCACCAGCTCGGGCGCCAGCCGGTTGGCCTCCAGCGCCGCGTTGCGTGCCGCCGTCGGGTCCGTATCCATCAGAGACATCGCCTTGGCCGTCAGCAGCACCGCCCGCCGGCGGTTGGCGACGTCGCGCTCCACCTGGCGTGCCGCCTTCTGGCCGTCGAGCAGCTTCAGCGCCCCGTCCCAGTCGCCCCGCTCGGTCCGCTCCTCCAGCGTCGCCACGCTGGCCCAGTTGAGCTGCGGCGCCACCTCGGCGGCGCGCCCGGCGAAGTGGCGCGCTGCAGCGCGGTCGCCGAGCCGTTCCGCCTCGAGATAGAGGCCGCGCAGGCCGAGCAGCCGCATCTCGGGATCGTCGAGCATCGCCTCGAACTTCTGCCGCGCCGTCTCGTGGTCGCCTTCCAGCAGCGAGGTCTGCGCGTCGAGCAGCGCGATCAGCGGCTCCTGATCGGAACGGATGAGCTTCGCCGCCTGGGCGTTCATGCTGCGCGCCCGCGCCGCATCGCCGGCGCCGGCGGCGATCATGCCGGTCGACAGCGCCTGATAGCCGCGGTCGCGTCGGCGGACCCGGAAATAGCGGGCCACCGTATAGGGGCTGTTCCAGACCGCCTTGGCGAGCCACCAAAGGAGCATGACCGCGGCCACCACGGCGGTCACCGCGACCGCCGCCACCATCACGCTCACCTGGTACTGGTAGCCGCCGAATGTGGCGACGAGGTCGCCGGGTCGGTCGGCGAGCCAGGAAAAGCCGATGCCCAGCGCGAAGACGACCAGCAGGAAGATCAGGACTCGGATCATCGCCCTATCCTTGCCGTCACGCCTTGAGGGCGCCGGCCGTCGCCTTGTCGACCAGCTGCTCGGCCTGCAGCCGCTCCTTGACTTGGTCCATGAAGGCGGCGCCCGCCGTCTTCGGACCTTCGGGGAGCGTCTCGTATTCGGCGATGGCACGCGCCAGGTCGCCATCCTTCACGGCCGCCTCCAGCCGGGCCGCGGTCTCCGGCACGCCGCTCCCTTCGACCGGGCCGACCGGCCGCACCTTGACCAGCGACTCGGCGCTGGAAAGCAGCCGGTCGACGATACCGGCATCGGCGTCGACGGTGCGCGCCGCATCGGTCATCGTGGCGGCCGCCTGCGGCGCTTCCTCGGCCAGCGCATCCGCTCCCACGATGCCCTTGGCGGCGATCTCCCTGAGCTCGGGAAGCTCCGGCGCGTCGGGCGCCGCGGCGGCGAAGGTCTCCAGCTCGGTGACGAACGTGCCGCCCTCCTTGACCTTGGCCTTCAGCGCGGCAACCGCCAGCGCCAGCGCCAGCCGGGGCTGCGCCGCCTGCGCATCGAGCTTGCGGGTCAGCGCGGCGACGGTCTGCTCGACGCCCGCCAGCGAGGTCTCGATTCCGGCGATGCGGCTGTCATTGGCCGAAGAAGCCGTGGCCGCCGCCTTCACCGCCGTGTCGACGGCGGAAAGCTTCTCCTCGACGGCTCCGATCTCGGCGGCCGGCGCGCCGGCGCCGCTGGCCGCGCCTGACTTTTCTTCCAGAGCCGCGATCCGGTCGGCGAGCCCGGAGAGGCCTTCCGATCCGCCGCCGCTTTGGGCAACCGCTTCCTTGACCGTGTTCAGCTCGCTGCGTGCCTGCTCGACCGCCGCCGAAAGGCCGTCGACACGCGTCGTCAGCTCGCCCACCACGGCACCGGCCGCCGCATCGCCGCCGCCCGCCTTCAGGGCGGCGACATTCTCCTCGAGCGCCGTCAGCTGATCTTCGAGCGCCGCCGTCGGCGTCGTGCTCATTGACGGGACCGACGCCGTGCCGGGCAACAGGCCCGCATATTGCAGCAGCGCACCGAGCGCCAGCGCCGCGACGCCCCCGGCGATGCCGGCGGCAAGCGCCGCCGGGGCTTGGCTGCGCCTGCTTTGAGGCGGTAGCGAATCGGCTTGAGCGGTCTCCTCCGTCCGGGAGCCCTCGAGATGCGGCTGCTCGCCCGCGTCGGGCTCGGCCTGAGGGACAGCCTCGCCGGTATCGGCCAGCTGCGCCTCCTCGGCGCCCGCCGGCTTGACGGCCTCGGCGGCTTCGGCCTCCAGGGCGCCGCCCGAGGGGATGGGCGTCTCCGCCTCGCCGGCCGGGGCATCAGTGCCGCGCGACACCGAACCGGGGCCTAGGTCGATGGTCACGCGTTCGCGCCGCGGCTGGGCGTGCCTGGTCCTGGGTTCCTTCGTCATCGCGTCACTCCCGCAAGAATGTCTCGAACCTGCCACGAAAGAGGCGGCCGGTTGGTGATCACTATCACACCTTTCCCGCCTGAACAGGGGCGGCCGCATCGAGCAGCGCCCGCAACGCCTCCTCCTCCGGGCGCTGCGCGACGGCGATCCGATCCGGCGCGACGCCGCCGAGCTCCGCCGCGGCGCGGCGTGAAATGCATAGGAAACGGGCAGTGCCGAACAGATGGGCAAGCTCCTTGCGGCGTGCCAGCGCCGACACTGCTGCGGCGGCCCGCGCCGAATAGACGAGCACGGCATCGACCGGCCCGCCCGACAAACGCGCCAGCACCATATCGGATGCATAGCCAATGACAGGTGCGTCGTAGGTTTCGACCGCCACGATCCGCAGCCCGCCCTCGCCGAGGACGCGCTCGAAATCCGCGCGACGCACCCGGCCGCACAGATAGACCGCCAGCGTCCCCCGCGGCGCGGCGCCTACGAGCGTCGCAGCCAAGTCGGCAGCGTCGCCCGCCCCGGTGACGACATCGGAGAAACCCGCCGCCGCCGCCGCTTCGGCGGTCCTTTGCCCGACCGCGTAGAAGCGCCGGTCGAGGACCGGCCGCAGCAAGGCCGGAGCCGCGTGGCGCAAAGCATTGGCGCTGGTGGCCGCGACGGCGGTTGCCGCGGCCGCGGCCGCCGGATCGAGCACCGCCGCGAGGCCGACCGTTTCGACGAGCGGCAGCAGGACCGGCACGTGGCCGCCCGCCGCCAGCCGCGCGGCCGTGCGAGCCGCTGCAGGCTCGGGCCGGGTCACCAGGACGCGCAGCGCCACTCAGTTCCACCCCTCGAAGAAGTCGGGCCCCGCCTCCTCGCGGATGGCGGCGCCAGCCGCATGGCCGATGGCCGCCGCCTCCGCGGGCAGCCCGGTGCGACGGATCTCGTGGGCGCGCGTCCCGTCGGGCGTGATGACGAGGCCGTGAAAGCTCAGTCGCCCGTCCTCGATCCGGGCATGACCGGCGATCGGGGTCCGGCACGAGCCGTCGAGCGCGGCCAGGAAGCTCCGCTCGCAGGCGAGCGCCGCCGCCGTCTCGGCATCGCCGATGGGCGCCAGCAGCGCCGCCATGCGCGCGTCGCCGATCCGTGTCTCGATGCCGATGGCGCCCTGGCCCGGCGCCGGTGGAAACGTGTCGAGCGGCAGGATCTCGCTCGCCACGTCCTCCAGCCCGAGCCGCCGCAGGCCGGCGAGCGCCAGAAGCGTGCCGTCGACCATGCCCTCCTCCAGTTTCCTTAGCCGCGTCTGGACGTTGCCGCGGAAGGGGGTGATGGTCAAATCGGGCCTGAGCCGCCGGATGAGCGCCTGCCGGCGCAGCGACGACGAGCCGACCGTCGCGCGCTCAGGCAGCGCGCCGAGGCCCGCGCCGTTGCGGCCGACGAAGACGTCGCGCGCGTCCTCCCGCGGCAGGAAGGCGGCGAGCTCCAGCCCCTCGGGCAGCAGCGTCGGCATGTCCTTGGACGAATGGACGGCGAGATCGATGCGCCCGGCGAGCAGCGCCTCCTCGATCTCCTTGGTGAACAGGCCCTTGCCGCCGACCTCCGCCAGCGGCCGGTCCTGGATGCGATCGCCGCTGGTCGAGATCGGCACGATCTCGAACGCCTCCGCCGGCAGTCCGTGCGCCGCCATGAGCCGCCGCCGCGTTTCCTCGGCCTGCGCCAGCGCCAGCGCGCTGCCCCTGGTGCCGATTAGAGCTGTTTTCATCCCGCGGTCCGTGTTAACCCGCCCGTCCTACCGAGGAATGCGCGGACCCGCAATGACGGAGCAACGACCGCTGACGGTGCTCGGCATCGAGACGAGCTGCGACGAGACGGCTGCCGCGGTCGTCTCGCTGGCCGGCGGCCGCCCCGAGATCCTGTCCGACGTCGTGCTGAGCCAGGTCGACGCGCATGCCGCCTTTGGCGGCGTGGTGCCGGAGATCGCCGCCCGCGCCCATGTCGATGCGCTGGACGGCATCGTCGCGACGGCGCTCGACGAAGCCGGCCTGGCGCTTGCCGACGTGGATGCCGTGGCCGCCACCGCCGGCCCCGGCCTGATCGGCGGCCTCATCGTCGGCCTGATGACGGCCAAGGCGCTGGCTGCCGCCGCCGGCAAGCCGCTGATCGCCGTCAACCACCTGGAAGGTCACGCGCTCACCGCGCGGCTGACCGACGGGCTCGACTTTCCCTACCTCCTGCTCCTGGTCTCCGGCGGCCACACCCAGCTCGTTCTGGTGCGCGGGGTCGGCCGCTACGAGCGCTGGGCGACAACCATCGACGACGCGCTGGGCGAGGCCTTCGACAAGACGGCCAAGCTGCTCGGCCTGCCCTTCCCGGGTGGCCCGAACGTCGAGAAGGCAGCGGCCGGCGGCGATCCCCGCCGCTTTGCCCTGCCGCGGCCCATGAAGGGCGAAAAGCGGCCGGATTTCTCCTTCTCCGGCTTGAAGACCGCCGTTCGCCAGGCCGCCGCCGCAGTCGCGCCGCTCGCCGAGCGCGACGTGGCCGATTTGTGCGCCTCCTTCCAGGCCGCCATCGCCGACACGCTGGACGACCGCGTCTCGCTGGCGCTCGAGCGCTTCCGCCGCGACTGCCCGGAGGTGCGCCGCCCGGCTCTGGTGGTCGCCGGCGGCGTCGCTGCCAACCGCCTGCTGCGGGCCAGGCTCGAGGCGCTGACGGCGGCGCACGGCTTCGCCTTCGTGGCGCCGCCGGCCGCGCTCTGCACCGACAATGCCGCCATGATCGCCTGGGCCGGGCTGGAGCGGCTGCGGGCCGGGCTCGCCGGTGAAGGCGCCATGGCGATGGCGCCCCGCTCGCGCTGGCCGCTCGACGAGGCCGCCCTGCCGCTGATCGGCTCCGGCCGCCGGGGCGCCAAGGCATGAGCGCCGTGACCGTCACCGTGCTCGGCGGCGGCGCCTGGGGCAGCGCGCTCGCCTCGACGGCGTGCCGCGCCGGCCATGCCGTGCGGCTCTGGGCACGCGACGCGCTCACCGTGGACGCCATCAACCGGCGGCACGAGAACCCGCGCTATCTGCCACGGCTGCCGCTCGCCGAAGGCATCGTCGCCACCACCGACCTCGGCCAGGCGCTGGATTGTTCCGAGCTGGTGCTCGCCGCCACGCCGGCCCAGACAATGCGCGAGCTGCTCCGCCTGGCCGGCCCGGCGCTGCCGGCCGGCGCACCGCTCGTGCTGTGCGCCAAGGGCATCGAGCGCGACACCGGCCGCCTGCTCTCGCAGATTGCCGACGAACTGGCCCCGTCGAGCCCGGCCGCCGCGCTGTCCGGGCCGAGCTTCGCCACCGACGTCGCCCGCGGGCTGCCCACCGCGGTGGTCGTCGCCGCCCGCCAGGCGGGGCTTGCCGCGACCCTTGCCGCCACCCTGTCGGCGCCGCAGTTCCGCTGCTATTCCTCCGACGACCTGGTCGGCGTCGAGGTCGGCGGCGCCCTGAAGAACGTGCTGGCCATCGGCGCCGGCGTGGTGGTCGGCTCCAACCTCGGTGCCAGTGCCCAGGCGGCCATGGTAACGCGCGGTTTCGTCGAGCTGCGCCGCATCGGCGCCGCCTTCGGCGCCCGGCCGGAGACACTTATGGGCCTGTCGGGCCTCGGCGACCTGGTGCTCACCTGCGGCTCGGGCCAGTCGCGCAACTTCGCCTACGGGCTGGCGCTCGGCAAGGGCGGGGACCTGGCCGGCCGGCCGCTGGCCGAGGGCGTCGCCACCGCCGGGATCGCCGCCTCGATCGCCCGCGACAAGGGTCTGGACGCGCCGATCGTCGACGCCGTCGACCGCATCCTGGCCGGCAGCGTCGGCATCGGCGAAGCCGTCGCCGAGCTGATGGCGAGACCTCTGAAGAGCGAAACCGAATAGGAGAAACGCCGACCCATGCTGTTCGCATTCATATGTATAGACAAATCGGACCACCTGCAGCTGCGGCTCGATAGCCGGCCGGCGCATGTCGCCTTCCTCGAGGACCTCAACGCCCGCGGCGTGCTGAAATTCGCCGGGCCGTTCCTTGACGGCGCCGGCAAGCCGAATGGCAGCCTGGTGGTGGTCGAGGCGCCCGACCGGGCGGCGGCCGAGGCGCTCGCCGCGGCCGATCCTTTCGCCAAGGTCGGCCTCTTCGGGTCGGTCGACATCCGCCCCTGGAACTGGGTTTTCAACGCCCCCTAGACCGGCTACCAACGGCGGCGGCAGCAAAGGGAGGAGCGCATGAACCACTGGCTGTTCAAATCCGAGCCGTCGAGCTTTTCCTTCGACATGCTCAGGGCCAAGGGCAAGTCCGGCCAGGAGTGGGACGGCGTGCGCAACTATGCCGCCCGCAACAACATGCGGGCGATGAAAGTCGGCGATCTCGGCTTCTTCTACCACTCTAACGAGGGGCTGGACATCGTCGGCATCGTCGAGGTCGCTGCCGCGGCGCATCCCGACTCCACCACCGACGATCCGCGCTGGGAGTGCGTCGACATCCGCGCGGTGCGCGAGGTGCCCAGGCCGCCGACTCTCGAAGACATCAAGAAGAACCCCAAGCTCAGCGAGATGGCGCTGGTGCGGCTCGGCCGGTTGAGCGTGCAGCCGGTGACGCCCGCCGAATGGAAGGAAGTGTGCCGCATGGGCGGGCTCGACCCGGCCCCCTGACCGGCATGCGCCTCAGCCCGGCGGACGGCACCCGCTTCATCCTCGACAACACGGCGCCGATGGCACCGCCCCACGTTCCGGAGATCCGCCTGCGGCTCGCCGACGAGGCGCACGGACTGTGGCAGAAGACCGAGGAAGAGCTGCAGGCGATCGGCCTCCCGCCGCCATTCTGGGCCTTCGCATGGGCCGGCGGCCAAGGCCTGGCGCGCTACGTGCTCGACCATCCCGGCACCGCCGCGGGCCTGCGCGTGCTCGATTTCGCCACCGGCTCGGGACTGGTCGGCATCGCCGCCGCCCGCGCCGGCGCCGCGGCGGTCACTGCTGCCGACGTGGACCCGTTCGCCGCGCTGGCGGCCGGCCTGAATGCCGAGCTGAACGGCGTCGCGCTCGACGTCTGCAGCGACGACCTCATCGGCAGCGACGCCGGCTGGCAGGTCGTGCTGGCCGGCGACGTCTTCTACGACAAGCTGCTGGCCGAAAGCCTCGTCCCCTGGTTCGAGGCGCTGGCGGGCCGCGGCGCCGCGGTGCTGGTCGGCGATCCCGGCCGCTCCTACCTGCCGCGCAAGCGCCTGCAGGCCCTGGCCGAATATGCCGTGCCGGTGACACGGGCGCTGGAGGATGCCGAGATCAAGCGCACGACGGTCTGGCGCTTCGCTTGACGCGACCGGACGGCCGGCGTTCACTCGGGCGGCCCTGATAGCCGAACGAGGCGACGCCATGGACTTTGCCGGTCTGAACCTTTTCGCCGTCGTGATCGCCGCGGTCGCCGGCTTCGGCTTCGGCGCGCTCTACTACACGGCGCTGGGCAAGCCCTGGACGGCTGCCGCCCGCCTCGACCCGGCCGCCATGAAGATGCGCATCGAGCCTTTCCTGGTGAGCTTCGTGGCCGAGCTGGTCATGGCCTGGGTGCTGGCCGGCCTCATCGGTCATCTGGGCAGCGGCCAGGTGACGCTGCGCAACGGCGTCATCTCGGGCTTCTTCGTCTGGCTCGGCTTCCTGGCCACGGCGACCGCCGTCAACCAGCGCTACGAAGGCTTTGGCTGGAAGCTGACCTTGATCGACGCCGGCCACTGGCTGGGCGTCGCACTGATCATGGGCGCCGTGATCGGTGCCTTCGGCGTCTAGATCACCTCGGCGCCGGCCGCTTCCTCGAGGATCCAGGCGCGGAAGGCCGAAATGCGCGGATCGCCGGTCTGCTCGGCCGGATAGACCAGGTGATAGGCGAACTCCGCCGGCACCTTGATGCCGAGCGCGAAGGGCCGCACCAGACGGCCGTCGGAGAGGTCGCCCGCCACCATCGCGAAATCCGCCAGCGCCACCACGTTTCCGTCGATGGCTGCCTGCACCACATGCGAGGAATCCTTGAACAGGACGCAGCGCTCGTCGTCGAAATCCTCGACGCCCGCTGCCGCCATCCACATGCGCCAGTTGGGCCAGGTGACACCCTGCTGCGACCATTCGATATGGACGAGCGTGTGGTTGAGGAGATCGCGCGGCTGGCCGAGCGGCGGCCCCCCGGCCAGCAGCCGCGGGCTGCAGACGGGAATGATCACGTTGTCGAACAGCCGATGCGCCGCCAGGCCGGGATAGCGCCCGCTGCCGAACCGGACCGCCACGTCGATGTCGTCATAGCCGAAATTGCGCACCTCCGAGGAGATGTCGAAGCGCATCTCGATGCCCGGCTGCAGCCGGCGGAATCGGTCGATGCGCGGCACCAGCCATTTCGACGCGAAGGTGGCGTCGGTGCTGAGCTTGAGCTGCGTCGTGCCGCGCGCCATCTTGCGCGCCCGCGCCACCGCCCGCTCCAGCCCGGAGAGCGCCTCCACCACCGCCTCGTGGACGACCGTGCCCGCCTCCGTCAGCCGCACCGAGCGGCTGTTGCGGATGAACAGCTCGACCCCGAACTGGTCCTCGAACTCCTTCACCTGGTGGCTGATGGCCGCCGGCGTCAGCCCCAGCTCGCCGGCGGCCTGGGTGAAGTTCAGCCGCCGGCCCGCCGCTTCCAGAGCCTTCAACGCCCGCGTGCCGGGAATGTGCCGAGCCATGAGATCATCAAATCCTGCTAACTGATCGGATCAGAATTAGTCGTTTTCCGCCTTTTCCACAATGCTCTATGATGCGAGCTCAATGATCGGCATCAAATACGACTGAAAGGTAACCACCATGGCTCGTCTCTCTTTCCCCTTCTTCGGTCTTGGTCGAAGACGTCGCCGCGCGATGGACGAGCTCGGCCGTCTCTCGGACCGCGACCTCGACGACATCGGCATCCGCCGCAACGACATCGCCAAGATCGTCGACCGTGAGGTCGGGCGTCTGGGTCTCGACGAGTTCCGCTCGCGCTGACCGTTCAGCGCACCACCTTCACCACGCTCTCCTTGGAGAGCCACGGCAACAGGCGCCGCATGGTCGCCCGGCTGACCGCCACGCAACCCTCGGTCGGGGCCAGCCCCGGCCGAGCGAGATGGAAGAAGATGGCGCTGCCGCGGTTGCGGCGGCGCGGCCGGACGTTCCAGTCGAGCACCAGGCAGACGTCGTAGAGGTGATCGTCGCGGCGCATCCGCTCGTGGCTCGCCCCATAGGGCATGCGCACGGGTCGGTTGTAGTTGCGGTCGGCCGGCACCTCGCACCAGCCGAGCGCCGGGCCGATCGGCGCCATTGCGAGGCGCGTCCGCCGCGCGGCGGCGAAGCCGTCGGCGCGAAAATAGCCGGACAGGACCCGCATCGCGGCGAGCGGCGTGCGCCCATCGCCCTCCCGCTTGGCGGCCGTGATGCCACCCTTGCCGAGCGCGCAGGGCAATACCGCGCCGCCGACATTGATCAACCCCTGATGGGGGTTTGCCGGTCGTGCCCTGACCGTCAGCACGAGGCCCGGCCGGTGGATTTTTTCAGCCGACCCCTTGCGCCGTCGTTTTTTGCGGTATGATCGTTGCATGAAGGCAAATCACCTTGATCGGTCGACCGCCCCGGCCTCCCTCCGGACGGGATGCGGTTTCCGCCGCACTCCTACCGCTTCGACGGATAGACGCCAATGACCTCACGAACCATCCTGCTGGTGGACGACGACGACGACCTCCGACACACGCTGGTCGAGCAGCTGTCGCTCTACGAGGAGTTCGAGGTGCTGGAGGAGGCGACGGCGGCCAAGGGCATCGCGGGTGCCCGGGGCGGTCTCGTCGACCTGCTGATCATGGATGTGGGCCTCCCCGACATGGATGGCCGCGAGGCCGTCAAGATCCTTCGCAAGGGCGGCTACAAGGCGCCGATCATCATGCTGACCGGCCATGACACCGACTCCGACACCATCCTGGGGCTGGAGGCCGGCGCCAACGACTACGTGACCAAGCCATTCCGCTTCTCGGTGCTTTTGGCCCGCATCCGGGCGCAGCTGCGCCAGCACGAGCAGAGCGAGGACGCCACCTTCTCCGTCGGGCCCTACACCTTCAAGCCCAGCCAGAAGCTTCTGATCGACCAGCGCGGCGGCAAAGTGCGGCTGACCGAGAAGGAGGCGTCGATCATCAAGTACCTTTACCGGGCGGACCAGAAGGTGATCACCCGCGACGTGCTGCTGGAGGAGGTGTGGGGCTACAATTCCGGCGTGACCACCCACACGCTGGAAACCCATGTCTACCGGCTCAGGCAGAAGATCGAACGCGATCCTTCCAATGCGGAAATTCTTGTGACAGAAAGCGGCGGATACAAGCTGGTGCCCTGATCGCGGGCCCGGAGGTGGGAAAGGGCCCTCGCGGCAAGGATCCAGCATAGAAGACCGGGGACGCCTGCCCATGATCCGCGCATTTTCGCGCGCCGTTCCGACCGGACGACCGAGCGCGCCGCTCGCCCTTGCGGGCGGTGCCGGAGCCGGCCGGCCCACGGGCAGGCCACGCAACGTCTGTTCCAGAGCCGCGGTCCATGTCGCTCGATGACGACATCCGGGTGCTCGCAGGCGTCAGCCTGTTCGAGGGCTTTACCCAGGAGCAGCTGCGGCTGCTGGCCTTCGGGTCCGAGAACACGCGGCTCGCCGAAGGCAAGGAGCTCTACCAGGAGGGCGCGGCGGCCGACGGCGCCTATGTCGTGGCGCGCGGCCGCATCAGCCTGTTTCGCGAGCGCGACGGCGAACGCACCGTCATCACCACCGTGGGGCCCGGCGCCTTGCTCGGCGAGTTCGCCCTGTTTTCCGACACCGAGCGGCTGACCGGCGCGCTCGCCGCCACCGAGGCCGAGGTGATGCGGCTGAACCGCAAGCTGTTCCGCCGCATCCTCGAAGAGTATCCCGACGTCGCGGTGGCGCTGCACCAGCGCGTCGCCGCCGACCTGCAGGCGCTGGTCGGCCGCATCGAGCGCCTGGCGCCGAAATTCTCCGACGGCTGAAGCCTTCGCGGCCTCAGGCGGCGAGGTCGCGCAGGACGTATTGCAGGATGCCGCCGTTGCGATAGTAATCGAGCTCGTCGACTGTATCGATGCGGCACACCACCGGCACGTTCTTCACACGTCCGTCGGCGAACGTCACCTTGGCGTGCATCTTCTGGCGCGGCCTGATGGCGTCCAAGCCTTCGATGGCCACCGTCTCGTCGCCTTTCAGGCCGAGCGACGCCCACGACGTGCCCTCCTCGAACACGAAGGGAATCACCCCCATCCCGACCAGGTTGGAGCGGTGGATGCGCTCGAAGGACTGGGCGATGACGGCGCGCACGCCGAGCAGGTTGGTCCCCTTGGCTGCCCAGTCGCGCGACGAGCCGTTGCCGTACTCGACGCCGGCCAGGATCACCAGCGGCACGCCCTCCTGCCGGTACTGCATGGCGGCGTCGTAGATCGGCATCTCCTCCTTGGACGGATAGTGGATGGTATAGCCGCCCTCGCGCCCGTTCTCGCCCAGCATATGGTTGCGGATGCGGATGTTGGCGAAGGTGCCGCGCATCATCACCTCGTGGTTGCCGCGCCGGGTGCCGTACTGGTTGAAATCGGCCACTCCCACGCCATGATCGATCAGGTACTGGCCGGCCGGCGAGGCCGCCTTGATCGAGCCGGCGGGCGAGATGTGGTCGGTGGTGATCTTGTCGCCGAACAGGCCGAGGATGCGCGCCCCCTTGATCTCCAAGATGCCGCCCGGGCTGCGCCGCATGCCGGAGAAGTAGGGCGGGTTCTGCACATAGGTCGAGTCGTCGTCCCAGGCATAGGTCTGGCCTTCCGGGGCCTGGACGTTGCGCCAGTTGTCGTCGCCTTTGAAAACGTCGGCGTAGCGGCGCGTGAACAGCGCGCGGGTGACGTTCTCGGCAACGAATTCCTCGATCTCCTGCGTCGACGGCCAGATGTCCTTGAGGAACACCGGATGCCCGTCCTGGTCCTCGCCGATCGGCTCGCTGGACAGGTCCCTGGTCACCGTGCCGGCCAGCGCATAGGCAACCACCAGCGGCGGCGAGGCCAGGTAGTTGGCCTGCACGTCGGGCGACACGCGACCCTCGAAATTGCGGTTGCCCGAAAGCACTGCGGCCGCGATCAGCCCCTTGTCGTTGATGGTCTTGGAGATCGGCGCCGGCAACGGGCCGGAATTGCCGATGCAGGTGGTGCAGCCGAAGCCGACCAGGTTGAAGCCGATCTGGTCGAGCTCTTTCTGCAGCCCGGACTTGTCGAGATATTCGGCCACCACCTGGCTGCCCGGCGCCAGCGAGGTCTTGACCCACGGCTTCTGCTTGAGGCCGAGGCGATTGGCGTTGCGGGCGAGCAGGCCGGCGCCGATCAGCACGCTCGGGTTGGACGTGTTGGTGCACGAGGTGATCGCCGCGATCACCACGTCGCCATGGCCGAGATCGTGGTCGGTGCCCTCCACCGCATAGCGCCGAGCCGTGTCGACGGTCTTCTTGTACTCGGTCTCCAACGCCTTGGCGAAGCCGGCGGCGATGCCCTCCAGCGGAATGCGGCCTTCCGGGCGCTTCGGACCCGCCATCGAAGGCACCACGTCGCCGAGCTCGAGCTCCAAGAGGTCGGTGAAGACGGGGTCGGCCGAGCCGTGGTCGCGCCACATGCCTTGCGCCTTGCAATAGGCCTCGACCAGCACGATGCGGTTTTCCGCCCGGCCGGACATGGTGAGATAGCGGATCGTCTCGGCGTCGACCGGGAAGAAGCCGCAGGTGGCGCCGTATTCGGGAGCCATGTTGCCGATCGTCGCGCGGTCGGCGAGCGTCATGTTGGAAAGGCCGGGCCCGAAGAACTCGACGAACTTGCCCACCACGCCCTTCTTGCGCAGCATCTGGGTGACGGTCAGCACGAGGTCGGTCGCGGTGACGCCTTCCTTGAGCTTGCCGGTCAGCCGGAAGCCGATCACCTCGGGCAACAGCATCGACACCGGCTGGCCGAGCATGGCGGCCTCCGCCTCGATACCGCCGACGCCCCAGCCGAGCACGCCGAGCCCGTTGACCATGGTGGTGTGCGAATCCGTGCCGACGCAGGTGTCGGGGAAAGCGATGATGTCGCCGTCGCCGCCGGTGAGCGTCCACACCGTCTGCGCCAGATATTCGAGGTTGACCTGATGGCAGATGCCGGTGCCCGGCGGCACGACGCGGAAGTTGCGGAACGCCTGCTGGCCCCATTTGAGGAACTTGTAGCGCTCCTCGTTGCGCTGGTACTCGAGCTCGACGTTGCGGGCAAACGCCATCGGCGAGCCGAACTCGTCGACGATCACCGAGTGGTCGATGACGAGGTCGACCGGCACCAGCGGGTTGATCTTCTGCGGGTCGCCGCCGAGCGATACCATCGCGTCGCGCATCGCCGCCAGGTCGACCACCGCGGGCACGCCGGTGAAATCCTGCATCAGGACGCGCGCCGGACGATAGGCGATCTCGACGCCCGCCGTGCCGCGGTCGGTCAGCCAGCCGGCGACCGCCTCGATAGACTGCTTCGTCACCGAGCGGCCGTCCTCGTTGCGCAGCAGGTTCTCCAGCAGCACCTTCATCGAATAGGGCAGCTGGGCGATGCCGGTAAGGCCGTTCTTCTCGGCCTCCACCAGGCTGTAATAGACATATTCGACCTCGCCGGCCTTCAGAATGCGCCGGCAATTGAAGCTGTCGAGGGATTTGGCCACGTGCGATCCATCCTGGTCGGTTCTGCCGAAGCTGGAACGGACTCCTGTGGCATGCTGACACGCGCAAAGGTGCGGGTACGGTCATTTCCGCTGTCCGTTCCCGGCGTCCCGGCCGTTCAAGGCGGCGCGCGCGCTGGCTCGGCGCAAATTCGGTTGCCACGCCGACCGCTGGCGTGGTTGTTGGGCATATAACGGCTTTCGGGGCAGAGTTCCATAGCGACGAAGGGCAAAGTTGCTGCAATGCACGCACGGCGGCAAACCGCATCGCTGAGCACCAGGACCGCATGCGACTCCACGCCGAGAATCTGAGCGGCGAACGCGGCGGCAGTGCCGTCTTCTCCGGCGTCGGCTTTTCGCTCGGCGCCGGCGACGCGCTCTTGGTGACAGGTCCCAACGGCGCCGGCAAATCCACCTTGCTGCGGGTCGTGGCCGGGTTGCTGCCGGCGGCCGAAGGGCGCGTCGGCCTCGAAGGCGAAGACCCCGAGACGTGGCCGAGCGTCGGCGCCGCCTGCCACTATCTCGGCCACCTGAACGCCCTGCAGCCGGCGCTGGGCCTCGCCGAGAACCTCTTGTTCTGGCAGCGCTTCCTTGGCGCCTCGCTGCTCGAGGTGGATGCCGCCCTGGCTGCGGTCGGCCTCGCCGGCCTCGGCCACCTGCCTTGCGGCGCGCTGTCGACCGGCCAGCGGCGCCGCGCGGCGATCGCCCGCCTGCTCGTCAGCCGCCGGCCGATCTGGCTGCTCGACGAGCCGACGGCAGGGCTCGACCGCGCCGCCGAGACCCGCTTCGACGCCATTCTGGCCCGCCACCGCGACGATGGCGGCATCGTCCTGGCGGCGACCCACGCGCCGCTCGGGCTGGCCGGCGCCGTCGAGCTCGCTCTGCCGGGTGCCGGCTGACATGGGCGCGCTGTTCCGCCGCGATCTGGTGCTCGGCCTGCGTGCCGGCGGCGGTGCGCTGACCGGCCTGCTGTTCTTCCTGGCGGTGATCGCCACCATTCCCTTCGGCGTCGGCCCGGATCTCGGGTTGCTTGCCCGCATCGGCCCGGCGATCCTGTGGATCGGCGCCCTGCTTGCCGGCCTTCTCGGGCTCGACCGGCTGTTCCAGGCCGACCGCGACGACGGCTCCCTCGACCTTTTGATCCTCGCCGAGGCGCGCCACCTCCTGCCCCTGACCGTCTTCGTCAAGTGCCTGGCCCATTGGACGGCGAGCGTGCTGCCGCTGGTGATCGCTTCGCCCTTGCTCGGCCTGTTCATGAACATGTCGCCGCCGTCGATCGTCGCCACGGCGCTGACCCTGCTGGTCGGCACGCCGGCGATCGCCTTCATCGGCGCGGCCGGGGCGGCGGTCGCCGTGGCACTGCCGCGCGGCGGCGTGCTGGTCTCGGTGCTGGTGCTGCCGCTGGCGATCCCGGTGCTGATCTTCGGGGTATCGGCGAGCTACGCCGCCACCGCCGATCCCGACCCGTTTCTGCCGCCTTTCCTCATTCTCGCCGCCTTGACGCTGTTTCTCGGCGTCGTCGGCCCCGTCGCAGCGGCCCTGGCGCTGCGCTTTGCCGCAGATTGACGGGACAACGAACGAGGCCGATCGATTGCCGCCGGGCCGGCGCCTCACTATCCTTCGGAAGAGCATGAGCCAGACCAGCGCATCCACCCACAGCCTGAGCGACCTCGCCAACCCGACGCGGTTCCTGGCGGTCGCCGACCGGCTCGTGCCGTGGCTCGCCGGCGCGGCAGCCGTGCTGCTCGCCGCCGGCCTCCTGCTCGCCTTCCGCGCGCCTGCCGATTACCAGCAGGGCATCACCGTGCGGATTATGTATATACATGTGCCGTTCGCCTGGCTGGCCATGCTCTGCTACACGCTGATGGCGGTCGCGGCGGTCGGCACGCTGGTGTGGCGTCACCCGCTGGCCGACGTGGCGTTGAAGACGGCGGCCCCCGTCGGCGCCGTGTTCACCGCGCTGGCGCTGGTGACCGGCTCGATCTGGGGCAAGCCGATGTGGGGCACCTGGTGGGTGTGGGACGCGCGGCTGACCTCGGTCTTCATCCTCTTCATCATGTATCTCGGCATCGTCGCGCTGACGCGCGCGCTCGAGGATCCCGGCCGCGCCGCCCGCGCCGCTGCGGTGATGACGCTGGTCGGCTTCGTCAACATCCCCATCATCAAGTTCTCCGTCGACTGGTGGAACACGCTGCATCAGCCGGCTTCGGTCTTCAGGCTGGGCGGCCCGACCATTCATCCGAGCCTGCTCTGGCCGCTGGGCGTCATGGCGCTCGGCTTCACGGTGCTGTTCCTGACCCTCCACCTGATGGCGATGCGCAATGAGATCTGGCGACGCCGCGTCGCCGCGATGCAGCGCATCGAGGCGCGCCGCGCCGAGCGGCCGGAGGCTGTCGTGCCGTGAGCGCACATGCCCTCTACGTCGCCGCCGCCTATGGCCTCTCTGCGCTCGGGATTGCCGGCCTGGTCGCCTGGATCGTCTTCGATGGCCACATGCAGAGGCGTGCCTACGCCGCGCTGGAACGCCGCGGCGTGCGGCGGCGGTCGCAGCCTGCAGGCGCCGAGCGGCCGTGAGCGCCGCCCCCGAAAGCCAAGATCGGAGGCCTCGCAGGCGCTTGCTGGCGCTGCTGCCGCTGCTCGTCTTTCTCGGGCTGGCGGCGGTTTTCCTGGCACAGCTGATGTCGGGCCGCGAGCTCTCGGCGGTGCCGTCGGCGCTGATCGGCCACCCGGCGCCCAAGACCGCCCTGCCGCCGCTCGAAGGAGACCATGGCCTGCCCGGCCTCGACTCGGCCGACTTCGGCGGCCGGGTGACCCTGGTCAACGTCTGGGCCTCGTGGTGCGCGCCGTGCAGGCAGGAGCATCCGGTCCTGCTCGGCCTGACCGGCGACGACCGTTTCGTGCTGGCCGGGCTGAACTACAAGGACCGCCCGGAGAACGCCCGCCGCTTCCTGGGCGAGCTCGGAAATCCGTTCCGGGCGATCGGCGTCGACGAATCCGGCCGTACCGCAATCGACTGGGGTGTCTACGGCGTGCCGGAGACCTTCCTCGTCGGCCGCGACGGCACGATCCTCTACAAGCATGTCGGGCCGCTTACCCCAGCGGCCGTCGCGGAGGAACTCATGCCGGCGGTCGAGCGGGCTCTGGCGGCCGCGCCGGTCCCTGCCGGTTGATCGACTTCACGGCGGCGCCGAGGAGAACCAAACCTCCCGGCAAACCGCCACCGCGCTGCGGTCGGGCCGTCGCTCGGCCCTCGCCCAGACGGAGCGCACCGACCATGCTTCCTGGACCGACGGCGCCCTCTCGCACCCGGCGCGGTCGGCGGCCCCGGCACAGGGAACGAACCCGCAGGACATGAAGGGGCGCACGGCGAACCCGGCCTTGGCCCGCGTGAGCATCAGCGCCACGCAAACGCCTTCGGCGGGCACCCAGGGAAAGATGACGCGGCCGCCTGGCCTGAGCGCGTCGAGCCAGGCGAGCGGCGGTGCCACCACCGAGGCACAGACATAGATGAGGTCCGCCGGGGGCAGGGAACGGCTGGTGGCATCGCCCCAGGTGACGCTGACGCCGCTGAAATGCTGGAGGTTGCGGCTCGCCTTGCAGGCCAGCGTCTCGTCGATCTCGAACGCGTGCACGCGGCCGCCCGGCAGCGCCAGCATGGCAAGCAAAGCCGTGTAGTAGCCCGCGCCGGCCCCGATGTGGACGATATCCTCGCCGGGCTGCGGCGCCACAGCACCCAGCCAGGCGGCATGCAGATAGGGCTCGCCGCAATTGACCCCCCGCGACGAGTCCAGCGCCACTGGGCTGTTGGAATAGATGTAGACCGGGTCGGCACTGGGCGTCTCGACATAGCGCCCGTTGACCATCAGCTGCCAGGGGCCGGGCGTCAGGAACGCCTCACGCGCGACGAAGCCAAAGATCCGCTCCAGCCGCGGATCGCTCGAACCCGAAGCTGCCGCCATGAGGCGACCATAGAACTTGCGGACCTCGACCAGGCTCGCGCGCTTGTTGGTCACCTGCCGAGCCTCCGGGCGACTTCAACTTATCGTGATGAGAGAGTATGAGCAATCGCTACAATCCGCACTTGCAATGGGCGACAAAATCCTCGCCAGGCGCGCCAAATTGGCACAAGCCGGGAATAGCTCAGGCGCGCGGATGCGCCGCTTCATAGATCTCCAGCAGCCGTGTGGTGTCCACGCCGGTGTAGATCTGGGTCGTCGACAGGCTGGCGTGTCCGAGCAGTTCCTGGATGGTGCGCAGGTCGCCGCCGCGCCCCAGAAGATGGGTGGCGAAGGAGTGACGGAGCGCATGCGGCGTCGCCGTTCTGGGCAGGTTCAAGGCGGCGCGCAGCTTTTGCATCTCGCGCTGCACGATCGCCGGCTGCAGCGTCCCGCCCCGCGCCCCTCTAAACAGAGGCCCGTCGCCGCCGAGCCCGAACGGGCAGAGAGCCCGGTACGCGCCGACGGCCTGCCGGGCCGCCGGCAGCACCGGCACCAGGCGGACCTTGCCGCCCTTGCCCAGCACGCGCAGCATGCCCTCGTCGAGCGCGGCGAGGTCGGCCCCCTTCAGGCCGAGCGCCTCCGAGATGCGCAGGCCACAGCCATAGAGCAAGGTCAGCACGGCGGCGTTGCGGGCGGCGATCCACGGCTCTTCCGCGAGCTGCGCGTCTGCCTGAACGACCCGGCGCGCATCGGCCGCGGTCAGCGGCTTGGGCAGCGATTTCGGCTGGCGCGGCGCCCTGAGCGCCGCCGCCCCCGCAGCGCTCGCCAGCCCCGCGCGCTCCAGATAGCGAAGCAGCGAGCGCACCCCGGCAAGACCGCGACCGAGCGTCCGCGCGCCTGCCCCGCCATTGCGCCGATGGGCGAGAAAGGCGCGCAGGTCGGCCGGCCTCAGGTCGCGGATGTCGGCAAGACCGGGCGGCCCGCCGCAATGGCCGGTGAGGAACTGCAGGAACTGACGGGTGTCGCGCTCATAGGCTTCGACGGTGAGGGGCGACAGCCGCCGCTCCCGCG
This sequence comes from Mesorhizobium sp., assembly GCA_040510195.1. GTDB lineage: Bacteria > Pseudomonadota > Alphaproteobacteria > Rhizobiales > Rhizobiaceae > JBEVJK01. The sequence continues at coordinate 23,915 of JBEVJK010000017.1, forward strand.
CCAGCGTGGCGAGCCAGCGACGGCGAGCGTCCACGAGATCCGCCTTGGCAGAAACCAGAAATGCGTCGTCCACCGGCATCGCCTCCATGGCCTGGCGGCGGATGGTGGACGGCAGAGGTTAGCGCTGCGTGAATGGCCGGCAAGGCCCTAGGCCGGGATGATGGCGCCTTCGAGCGTCGTCAGCTGCGCGAGGAACTGCTCCGCCTTGGTGCGCGAGTGGTCGTCCTTGGCATCGGCGACGTCCTCGCGCGCCTCCTGGATCCGCCGGGCCACGTCGGCGCGGTCGATGTCTTCGACGGCAACTGCGGATTCCGCCAGCAGCGTGCAGGCATCCGGCAGGATGTCGGCGAAGCCGCCGAACACCACGTAGCGCTCGTCCTGGCCGGCAGCGGTCCGCACGGTGACCACGCCGGGCTTGATGGTGGTCATCACCGGCGCATGGTGGGCCATGACGGTCATCTCGCCCTCCGTGCCCGGTATGACGACATGCTCAACCTCTTCGGAGACGAGCAGCCGCTCCGGTGAAACGAGCTCGAACCTGAAACTGTCGGCCATGGTGTCCCCGCTATGCCGCCTCGGCGGCGAGCCGCTGCGCCTTCTCGACGGCCTCCTCGATGGTGCCGACCATGTAGAAGGCGGCCTCGGGAAGGTGATCGTAGTCGCCGGCGCAGAGGCCTTTGAAGCCCTTGATGGTGTCGGCGAGGTCGACGAGCGTGCCGGGCGACCCGGTGAACACTTCGGCGACGAAGAAGGGCTGCGACAGGAAGCGCTCGATCTTGCGCGCCCGCGCCACCGTCAGCTTGTCCTCTTCCGACAGCTCGTCCATGCCCAGGATGGCGATGATGTCCTGCAGCGACTTGTAGCGCTGCAGCACCGACTGCACGGTGCGCGCCACGTCGTAGTGCTCGTCGCCGACGATCAGCGGGTCGAGCATGCGCGAGGTCGAGTCGAGCGGGTCGACGGCCGGATAGATGCCCTTCTCGGCGATGCCGCGCGACAGCACGGTGGTGGCGTCGAGATGGGCGAAGGAGGTTGCCGGCGCCGGGTCGGTCAGGTCGTCGGCCGGCACGTAGATGGCCTGCACCGAGGTGATCGACCCCTTGGTCGTGGTGGTGATGCGCTCCTGCAGCGCGCCCATGTCGGTGGCCAGCGTCGGCTGGTAGCCGACCGCCGACGGGATGCGCCCGAGCAGTGCCGACACTTCCGAGCCCGCCTGAGTGAAGCGGAAGATGTTGTCGACGAAGAACAGCACGTCCTGGCCCTGGTCGCGGAAATATTCGGCCACCGTCAGCCCGGTGAGGCCGACCCGGGCGCGGGCGCCGGGCGGCTCGTTCATCTGGCCATAGACCAGCGCCGCCTTGGATCCCTGGCCGCCGCCCTTCTTGTTGACGCCCGATTCGATGAACTCGTGGTAGAGGTCGTTGCCCTCGCGGGTGCGCTCGCCGACACCGGCGAACACCGAGAAGCCGCCATGCGCCTTGGCGACGTTGTTGATCAGCTCCTGGATAAGCACCGTCTTGCCCACGCCGGCGCCGCCGAAAAGGCCGATCTTGCCGCCCTTGGCATAGGGCGCGAGCAGGTCGAGCACCTTGATGCCGGTCACCAGGATCTGCGCCTCGGTCGACTGGTCGACATAGTCGGGCGCCGGCTGGTGGATGGCACGCATCTCGATGCCGTGCACCGCGCCAGCCTCGTCCACCGGCTCGCCGATGACGTTGATGATGCGGCCGAGAAGCTCCGGCCCGACCGGCACGGAGATCGGCGCCTCGGTGTCGGTGACCGTCTGCCCGCGGACCAGCCCCTCGGTGGTGTCCATGGCGATGGTGCGCACCGTGTTCTCGCCGAGATGCTGGGCCACCTCGAGCACCAGGCGGTTGCCGCGGTTCTCGGTCTCCAGCGCGTTCAGGATGGCCGGCAGGTGCTCGTCGAACTGCACGTCCACCACGGCACCGATAACCTGCCGCACCTTGCCCTTGGCACCCGTCGCCCGCATCGCCGGCCGCTCCGCGGTGGTGGTCGCGGGCGCCTCCGCACTGCGCTTCGCCGCCGCAGCGGGAGTCCGCGCTGCCGCCTTGGCCGGAACGGCGGCCTTCGCCGCCTTCGGTACAGCGGGAGCCTTAGGGGTGGGGGTCTTCGCCATCTTGCTTGCCTTTCCTGCAAACCGTCCTGCCGCGCCGTCGGCGCGCAACGCTTTCCTCTAGAGCGCCTCGGCGCCCGAAATAATCTCGATGAGCTCCTTGGTGATCTGCGCCTGCCGCTGCCGGTTGTAGGTGATCGACAGGCGGTTGATCATATCGCCGGCGTTGCGCGTCGCATTGTCCATTGCCGTCATCTTGGCGCCCATCTCGCCCGCCGCGTTCTCCAGCAGCGCGCGGAAGATCTGCACCGCGATGTTGCGCGGGATGAGGTCGCCCAGGATCTCGCCCGGCTCGGGCTCGTACTCGTAGACGGCGCTGCCTGCCAATTCCGCCTCCGCCTCGGCAACCAGCGCCGTCGCCGGGATGATCCGCTTGGCGGTCGGCACCTGGCTGATCACCGACTTGAACTCGGAATAGAACAGCGTGCAGACGTCGAACTGGCCCTCCTGGAACAAAGCGATGACGCGCCTGGCGATCGCGTCGGCATTGGCATAGCCCAGCGTCCTCACCTCGCGCAGGTCGATGCGCTCGATGATCTGCCCGCCAAGGTCGCGGCGCAGGATGTCGAAGCCCTTCTTGCCGACGGTGATGATCTTCACCGACTTGCCGTCGGCCAGCAGCTTGCGTGCATGCTCGCGCGCCAGCCGGGCGATCTGCGAATTGAAGCCGCCGCACAGGCCGCGCTCGGCCGTGCACACCACGAAGAGGTGGACGTCGTCGCGCCCCGTGCCGGTCATCAGCGCCGGGCCCTCGCCGGTATCGCCCACCGCCTGCGCGATGTTGGCCAGCACTGCCGCCATGCGCTGCGAATAGGGCCGCGCCGCCTCGGCCGCCTCCTGAGCACGGCGCAGCTTCGCCGCCGCGACCATCTGCATGGCCTTGGTGATCTTCTGCGTCGCCTTGACGGAGGCGATCCGATTGCGCAGGTCCTTGAGTGACGGCATGCCTCAATCCCGATCCGGCTCAGGCGAAGTTCTTGGCGAAGGTGTCGATCTCGGCCTTCAGCTTGCCGCGCAGCTCGTCCGACAGCTGCTTGTCCTTGCGGATGGCGTCGAGCACGTCGCGGCCGTCGGTGCGCATATGCGTCAACAGCCCCTGCTCGAAACGTCCGACCTGGTTTACGGCGAGCTTGTCGAGGTAGCCGTTGACGCCGGCGAAGATGATCGCCACCTGCTCCTCGGTCTTGAGGGGCGAGAATTGCGGCTGCTTGAGCAGCTCGGTGAGCCGGGCGCCGCGGTTGAGCAGGCGCTGCGTCGCCGCGTCGAGGTCCGATCCGAACTGGGCGAACGCCGCCATCTCGCGATACTGGGCAAGCTCGCCCTTGATCGAGCCGGCCACCTGCTTCATCGCCTTCACCTGCGCCGACGAACCGACGCGCGACACCGACAGGCCGACATTGACCGCCGGCCGGATGCCCTGGAAGAACAGGTTGGTCTCCAGGAAGATCTGGCCGTCGGTGATGGAGATGACGTTGGTGGGGATGTAGGCCGACACGTCGTTGGCCTGCGTCTCGATGATCGGCAGCGCCGTCAGCGAGCCGCCGCCGTTCTCCTCGTTGAGCTTGGCGGCGCGCTCCAGGAGCCGCGAATGCAGGTAGAAGACATCGCCCGGATAGGCCTCGCGGCCCGGCGGGCGGCGCAGCAGGAGCGACATCTGGCGGTAGGCGACGGCCTGCTTGGACAGGTCGTCATAGGCGATCAGCGCATGCTGCTTGTTGTCGCGGAAATACTCGCCCATCGTGCAGCCGGCGAACGGCGCCAGATACTGCATCGGCGCCGGGTCCGAAGCGGTGGCGGCGACGATGATCGAATAGTCGAGCGCGCCGCGCTCCTCCAGCACCTTGACGAACTGCGCCACCGTCGAGCGCTTCTGGCCGATCGCCACGTAGACGCAGTAGAGCTTCTCCGATTCCGGGCCGGACTCGTGGATGGATTTCTGGTTGAGGATGGTGTCGAGGATGATCGCCGTCTTGCCGGTCTGCCGGTCGCCGATCACCAGCTCGCGCTGGCCGCGACCCACCGGGATCAGCGCGTCGATCGCCTTGAGGCCGGTCGACATCGGCTCGTTGACCGACTTGCGGGGGATGATGCCGGGGGCCTTGACGTCGACGCGACGGCGCTCGGTGGCCTGGATGGGGCCCTTGCCGTCGATCGGGTTGCCGAGCGCGTCGACGACGCGACCGAGCAGGCCGGGGCCGACCGGCACGTCGACGATGGCGCCGGTGCGCTTGACCGTGTCGCCTTCCTTGATGTCGCGGTCGTTGCCGAAGATGACCACGCCGACATTGTCGCTCTCGAGGTTCAGCGCCATGCCGCGAATGCCGCCCGGAAACTCCACCATCTCGCCCGCCTGGACGTTGTCCAGGCCGTAGACGCGGGCAATGCCATCGCCGACGGACAGCACCTGGCCGACCTCCGAAACCTCGGCCTCCCTGCCGAAATTCTTGATCTGATCTTTCAGGATTGCGGAGATTTCCGCGGCGCGGATGTCCATCAGCCGACCTCTTTCAGTGCGAGCTTGAGCGAATTGAGCTTGGTTTTGAGCGTCGTGTCGATCTGCCGGGAGCCCATACGCACCACCAAGCCGCCGAGCAGCGAGGGATCGACGGTCACGTTGATCGCCACATTCTTGCCGGCGACGCCCTTGAGGGTCGCTATGAGCTCGGCCTCCTGGTCGGCGGAGAGCGCATGCGCCGAGGTCACCTCGGCGGCGGCCTCGCCGCGCACCTCGGCGGCGATCCGGCGGAAGGCCTTGATCATGCCGGGCACCGCGAACAGCCGCCGGTTCCTGGCGACGACGCGCAGAAAGTTGCCGACCAGTCCGCCGATGCCGGCGCCGTCGGCGATCGCCGAGATCGCCCTCAGCTGGTCGTCGGCGGAGAACACCGGGCTGGAGGTCAGCCGGCGCAGGTCGCCGCTGCCGGCCAAGAGGTCCTCGAAGCGGGCAAGGTCGCGCTCGACCGCCGCCACTTCGCCGGCCTGCGCGGCGAGCTCGTAGAGCGAGCCTGCGTAGCGCTCGGCGACAACGGAAATGGGCGAGCTGGATGATGCCACGGGCCGTCCGTTCTCTCGTCTGGCAGGCCGCAGATTTTCGGCGCGAGTGAAGACTCTGGCTAAATCTTTGACCTTGTTGAAAATTCCAGGCTCGGCGAGTGTCCGGCTGGCCTCCCCAAGCCAAAAGTCGATTGCCGTCTACCACAGGCATCCGGCGACCGCAACACGCTCGGACCTCAGGCTTTCCGGCAGTTTTGTCGCAGCCTCGACCCGCGGCCGTTCGTCATGGGACGAGGCCGAAAAAAGCGACCAGCGGCAGCGCCGTCAGGATCGCCTCGACGATGAGCCAGAGCCAGTTGACGGCGGTGTTGGCGCCGTCCGACATCATACCGACGATGCGGCCGAAGGCGGTGAACAGCCAGGCGAAGCCGAGCGCCATGTAGAGCAGCGGCTGGCCGAGCAGGATGCAGCACAGGCCGAGCCCGAGATAGAAGCCGGAGCTGGCGCGCGCCTCGGCGATCGCCTCGGGATGGTTCTCGGCCGGCGCCAGGCGAAGGATGCGGAAGGCCAGGCGCGGGGCGAACAGCAACAGCAGCCCGACCAGGATGGTGGCGACCGCCGATGCCCAGGCCAGCCATTCGCCCTGGCTCGTCGGCCACGGGAAGGTGAAGTCCATGAATGCCTCATACAACCGTCAGAGCGGTGCCCTGACTTGAATCGCCCTGCCGGTCCAAGTCAAGCGGCATGCAAGGCCGATCCCCCGGCCTCTACAGGAAGCTTTGCGGGTCGATATCCACCTGCACGCGCACCGAGCCGCGCTCGCGCGGACCGGCCGAAAGCATCGCCCGGACGAAGCCCTGCATGTCGGAGCGCCGTCCACCCTGGACGAGCAGCCGGAACCGGTGACGGCCAGCCACCAGCGCCAGCGGTGCCTCGGCCGGGCCGAGCACGTGGATGTCGCCGGCCGGTGGCGCGGCCCGCCGCAGGCCGCGGGCATGCTCCTCCGCCTCGCCGCGCGTGCGGGCGCTGACGACGATGCCGGCAAGCCGCCCGAACGGCGGCAGCGCGGCCCGCTCGCGCTCGCCGATCTCCCGCTCGTAGAACGCCTCGGCGTCGCCCGACACCAGCGCGCGGATCACCGGATGGTCCGGCTGGTAGGTCTGCAGCAGGCCGAAGCTCTTGCGGCCGGTCCGCCCGGCTCGCCCGGTGACCTGGTTGAGCAGCTGGAAGGTGCGCTCGCCGGCCCGCGGGTCGCCATTGGCCAGGCCGAGGTCGGCGTCGACGACGCCGACCAGCGTCATGTTGGGGAAGTTGTGGCCCTTGGCCACCAGCTGTGTGCCGATGACGATGTCGGCCTCGCCGCGGGCGATCGCCTCCAGCTCGAGCCTGAGCCGCTTGACGCCGCCCAGCATGTCCGAGGAGAGCACGATGGTGCGCGCTTCGGGGAACCCGGCGACCACCTCTTCGGCGATCCGCTCGACGCCGGGGCCGCAGGCCACCAGATGGTCGAACGTGCCGCATGCCGGGCAGGCTTCGGGCCGCCGCTCGCCATGGCCGCAATGGTGGCACACCAGCTGGCCGCGGAAGCGGTGCTCGACCAGCCAGCTCGAGCAGTCGGGACACTGGAACCGGTGGCCGCAGGCACGGCACAGCGTGAGCGGCGCGTAGCCGCGCCGGTTGAGGAACAGCAGCGCCTGCTCGCCGCGGCCGATCGCCTCGCCGATCGCTCCGGTGAGGAGCGGCGACAGGAAACCGCCGCGCGGCGGCGGCGCGCGACGCATGTCCACCAGGCCGACGTCGGGCAGCGCCGCTTGTGCGAAGCGTGCCGGCAGCGCCACCCGGCGGTAGCGGCCGGACGCCGCGTTGACCTTGCTCTCCACCGAAGGCGTCGCCGAGGACAGCACGACCGGGAAGTCGCCGATGCGCCCTCTCACCACCGCCATGTCGCGCGCGTTGTAGAAGACGCGGTCCTCCTGCTTGAAGGCGGGATCGTGCTCCTCGTCGACGACGATCAGGCCGAGCTCGCGAAACGGCAGGAACAGCGCCGACCTGGCGCCGGCCACCACGCGCACACCGCCCTCGGCAAGCTGTCGCCATACCTTTTCGCGCATCCGCGGCGGCAGGTCGGAGTGCCATTCCGCCGGCTTGGCGCCGAAGCGCTCCTGGAAGCGCTCCAGGAAGGCCTGGGTGAGCGCGATCTCCGGCAGCAGGATGAGCACCTGGCGCGCCTTTTCGAGCGCCGCGGCGACCGCCTCGAAATAGACCTCCGTCTTGCCGGAGCCGGTCACCCCGTCGAGCAGGGTGACGCCGAAGCTGCCGCCGTCGACCGCCTCCCGCAGGGCCGCCGCCGCGACGACCTGATCGCCCGTCAACGACGTCTGCGCGAAGGCAGGGTCCGGCGCCGCGACGACGCTGCGCGGCGGGATCGTCACCGGCTCGAACAAGCCCTGCGCCTTCAGGCCGTCGACAACGCCCACCGACACGCCCGCCGCGTGCGCCAGGCCAGACCGCGTCCAGGCCATGCCGGGCTCGGCGAGCTCGAGCACCTTGCGGCGCGCCTCGGTGATTCGGTCGGGCTCGGCCGCCGTCCGTCTCAGGCCCTCGATCCACGGCTCCGGATCGAAGGCTTCCGGCGCCCGAAGCAGCATGCGCGCAACCAGGCCCGGCGGAGTCAGCGTGTAGGCGGCGACCCAGTCGACGAAGCGCCGCGTCTCCTGACCGATGGGCGGGCAGTCGAAGGCGTGCAGGATCGGCCGGAGCTTGCGCGGGTCGATCGCGTCGGTGTCGCCGTCCCAGACGATGCCGGCGACCTCCCGAGGCCCGAGCGGCACCCTGACGATCGAGCCCGGTTCCACCGTCATGCCGGCCGGCACCGCGTAGCTGTAGGCGCGCTCGGCCGGCATCGGCACGAGCACCGGCACCGAAGGCCCCAGGCCGAGACGCTCCCCGCGCTGCGAATCTTGCTTCATCGGGCGTGACCTTGCCTCGAACTTCGTCTAGAGCAAAGGGCGAAAGGACGGCCGGCGGTGCCGCCCATCGGAAAGACGTAGGAGACGACCATGAAATTCTTTGTCGACACGGCCGACGTCAACGAAATCCGCGAGCTCAACGACATGGGCCTGCTCGACGGCGTCACCACCAACCCCTCGCTCATCCTCAAGTCAGGCGGCAAGATTGCCGACGTGACCCGTCAGATCTGCGAGATCGTCAAGGGACCGGTCTCGGCCGAGGTGACCGCCACCGACTATTCGGAGATGATGTCGCAAGCCAAGGTGCTGGCCAAGATCGCCGACAACATCTGCATCAAGGTGCCGTTGACGATGGACGGGCTGAAGGCCTGCCGGGCGATCCGTTCCGACGGTCGCCTGGTCAACGTGACCCTATGCTTCTCGGCCAACCAGGCGCTGCTGGCGGCGAAGGCTGGCGCCAGCTTCATCTCGCCCTTCATCGGCCGCATCGACGACATGGGCATCGACGGCACCGAGCTGATCGCGGAGATCCGCACCATCTACGACAGTTACGATTACAAGACGGAGATCCTGGCCGCCTCGATCCGCACCGTGAACCACGTCAAGGAGGTGGCGTTGCTCGGCGCCGACGTGGCGACCATCCCGCCGGCCACGCTGAGGGCGCTGGTCAAGCATCCGCTGACCGACAAGGGGCTGGAGATGTTCCTTTCCGACTGGGCCAAGACGGGACAGCAGATCGGCTGACCCAAGGCGGTCTGCCGGGCGGTCGCGAGCGGGCGGCCGCGGTCGATTGAATTTTCTTAAAATCGTCCTGTGGACAATGACCGTCCGCGAACCATCCGCGTCGGCTGTCCTACCACCATTGCGAGCAGGCATGTAAGCAATTGCTGATGGGCGTGGCACGGAACTGAGGATCGAACATGCAATCGGATTTCGCTGCCGCACGGGCGCTGCTCGAACGCGCTCACGGAACGCTGACGGGCGAGGACGAGCGATCCGGAATGCTGCGCGAAGCGTTGGAATTGCTGGTCGAGGCGGTCCTCACCGCCGAACACAGCCAGCGGGCCGCCTCGGCCAACGTGGTGCCCTTTTCCCGGCGTCAGGCCTCCTGAACCGCCAGCGCGTTTGACGCCGGCCGCCCTGCAACCCTTCAGGGTCAGCCGAAGACGGCGTTGCGGTCGGCCGCCAGCCCCTCGACCGTGTGCTGCTGCAGCCGCAGCGCCACCTCCGTGGGATCGCCGTCGAGCGCCTCGGAAGGGACCGTCCGCCCAACGGTGATGGAATAGGCGCGACCCTTCTTGTTGAGCAGCTCGTGGAAGATCGTCATGTCGCGCAGGTCGGTCGAGTATTTGGACAACAGGTAGAAGAGCCCGGAATTGCGCGCCGTGATGAGCGCCGGCACCACCGGATAGCGGTAGCGCCGCGCCAGGCTGACCAGCGAGGGCTGCCACGGCCGCTCGGTGAGCGCTCCTTCGTGCCAGTAGGCGATGCGTCCCGAAGGAAACAGCACGATCGCCTTGCGCGCGGCGAAGGCGCGCGCGGTGAGCTCCAGCGTGTCGCGGCTCTTGGCATGCGACTTCTCGCCCTGCCGCCACTCGACCGGGATGACGACGTCGCGAAAGCCCGGCGCCACCCGCTGCGCGTCGCGGTTGGCGAAGATCGCGATGTCGCGGCGCACCGCCTTCAGCATGTCGAACACGGCGATGCCGTCGGCGATCCCCGTGGGGTGGCTCGGCGCCAGGATGAAGCCGCCTGCGGCGGGCAGGTTCTCGGCGCCCTTCACCGCAACTTCGAGCGACAGCAGCGCGCTGAGATAGGACATCGCGTCCCAGCCGGACAGCTCGGACAGGTCGTCGGCCATGGCGAGAGCTTGGCGGTAGTGCAGGATCTTCAGCAGCACCGGCCGCATGAGCCACCACAGCGGGTGCTTGGACAGGGTCGTGGTCCGCTCGGCGAGCATCTGATCCACGATGTGGCCGCCCGTCGCCGCCCCCGGCGCCGCAAGCTCGGCGTCGAGCGTCTCGGCGAAACTGGACGGCGTCGTCCGCGAATCCATCAATCTCACCTTTCTCCCTGCTGTTTCGCCGACATCCGTGACGGGCACATGACGCGAAACGGTATCAACCTTGGACAAGCGGCGGAAAGCGCGCCGTCCGTCGCCTTCAGCCGCCGCCGGCGCGTTCGAGATCCTGCGCGATCGCCAGCCTGAGCAGTTCAGCAAGCTCGCGCGCCGCCCGGTTCTCGGCGTCGCGCTGGGCGCGCAGATTGGCGAACTCCTGTCGCGGGGCATCGTAGGACGACGAAATCTCGCGCGACCCGGAGGCGACGGTCTTGCCGCCCCTCTGAAGCGTGTAGCCGCCGGTCATGACGATCGCTCCGGCGGTCGGCTGGTCCTCGTCGTTCACCTGGATGATCGCCGTCGCCTCGTTGATCTCGGTGACGATGAGGGTCAGCGTGTAGACAGGATTCGTCGGCTCGCCGCGCCCATTGCCGAACATGAAGATCAGGTGGTTCCGGACCTCCTGGGCGTAGCGCGTGCTCACGGGCTTGATGGCGATCGAGGCGAGCTCGGCGCTCATGCCCGAGGCGGCGCCCAGCGAGGCGCTGTTGGAATAGAGCGGCCGCACGGTGCACGAGGCGGCCAGCAGCAGGACCAGGAGGAGGAATGGCATTGCCCGCGTGGCCTTCCGCTCAGACAACGACATTCACGATCCTTTGCGGCACGACGATCACCTTGCGCGGCGCCCGCCCTTCGAGGGCCTTGCGAACCGGCTCGAGCGCCAGCACCGCCTGCTCCACCGCAGCTTGGTCCGCGTCGCGGGCAATTGTCAATTCGCCGCGCTTCTTGCCGTTGACCTGCACCGGATAGGTGACGTCGTTGTCCACCGTCAGGTGCGCCTCGAAGCAGGGCCATGCGCGGTCGGCCACGAACCCCGCGCCGCCGAGCGCCGCCCAGCACTCTTCCGCCAGATGCGGCATCATCGGCGCGATCATCACCACCAGCTTCTCGAACGCGTCGCGGAGCGCGCCGGCCAGCTCCGGCTCGGACGCTTCTCCCTTGGCGAGCTTGGCGGCCGGACCCTGGATCGTATTGACCAGCTCGTAGAGACGCGCCACGGCCTTGTTGAAGGCCAGCCGGTCGATGTCCTCGCCGACCGCCTTGACCGTGCGGTGCGCCGCCCGCGAGACCGCGCCGGCCTCGCCGTCGCTGGCCGGCCGGGCCTCGACGTCGAGCAGCGGCGCCGTTTCCGCGACCAACCGCCACACGCGTTGCACGAAGCGGTGCGCGCCTTCGACGCCGGCTTCCGTCCAGATCACGTCGCGGTCGGGCGGCGAGTCCGACAGCATGAACCAGCGCGCGGTGTCGGCGCCGTAGCTTTCGATGATGTCGTCGGGGTCGACTACGTTCTTCTTAGACTTCGACATCTTCTCGATCGGGCCGATCTCGACCGGCTTGCCGTCGAGGGCGAGCGTCGCCTTGCGCTGGCCGTCGACCTCGTCGACCCGAACCTCGGCGGGCAGCAGCCACCCTTGCGGCCCCTTGTAGGTCTCGTGAACCACCATCCCCTGGGTGAACAGCCCCCCGAACGGCTCCTCGACCGCGTTGAGATGACCGGTCGCCTTCATCGCGCGGGCAAAGAAGCGCGAATAGAGCAGATGCAGGATCGCGTGCTCGACCCCGCCGATATACTGGTTGACGGGCAGCCAGCCGGTCGGCCCGTCGACCGCAGAAAGCGTGGTCGGCGCCGCCTCGTTCCACGGGTCGGTGAAGCGGGCGAAGTACCAAGAGGAATCGACGAAGGTGTCCATCGTGTCGGTGTCCCGCCGCGCCGGCCCGCCGCATCGCGGGCACGCGACGTGCTTCCACGTCGGGTGGTGGTCGAGCGGGTTGCCGGGCTGGTCGAAGCTGACGTCGGTGGGCAACAGCACGGGCAGGGCGGAATCCGGCACGGGAACCGCGCCGCAGGCCTGGCAATGCACGACCGGGATCGGGCAGCCCCAGTAGCGCTGCCGCGAGATGAGCCAGTCGCGCAGCCGGTACTGAACCTTGCGCTCCGCCATCGGGCGATTGCCGCTCTCGGCCTCTTCCAGCCGCCGCGCCACCGCATCGAACGCCTCGGCCGGACTCATCCCGTCGAGAAAGCGCGAATTGATCATCACGCCGTCATCGACATAAGCCTCGTCGGCGATCGCGAAGCTGGCCGCCTCGGCGTCGCGCGGCATCACCACCGGGATCACCGGCAGGCCGTATTTGCGTGCGAAGTCGAGATCGCGCTGGTCGCCCGACGGACAGCCGAAGATGGCGCCCGTGCCATAGTCCATGAGCACGAAATTGGCGACGTAGACCGGCAGCGTCCAGTCCGGGTCGAACGGATGGACGGCCCGGATCCCGGTGTCGAAACCCTTCTTCTCGGCCGTCTCCAGCGCCGCGACCGAGGTGCCCAGCTGGTGGACCTCATCGATGAAGGCGGCGAGCTTCGGGTCCTTCTCCGCCGCCTTCCGGGCGAGCGGATGGTCGGCGGCGATGGCCATGAAGGAGGCGCCGAAGATGGTGTCCGGCCGCGTCGTGAAGATCTCAAGCTCGGTCTCGCCGTCCGGCGTCGTGGCAGGGTCGAGCGGCCAGCGGATCTGCAATCCTTCCGAGCGGCCGATCCAGTTCTGCTGCATGACGCGGACCTTGTCGGGCCAGCGCTCCAGGCCCTCGAGGCTTGCCAGCAGCGCCTCCGACATGGCGGTGATCCTGAAGAACCACTGCGTGAGATCGCGCTGCTCGACGGGCGCGCCCGAGCGCCAGCCGCGGCCGTCGATCACCTGCTCGTTGGCGAGCACCGTCATGTCGACCGGGTCCCAGTTGACCTTGGCGGCGCGGCGCTCCACCAGCCCGGCGCCCCAGAAGTCGAGGAACAGCTTCTGCTGGTGCTTGTAATAGCTCGGGTCGCAAGTGGCGATCTCGCGCGCCCAGTCGAGCGACAGCCCCATCGTCTTGAGCTGGCCCTTCATCGTCGCGATGTTCTCGTAGGTCCAGTCGCGCGGGTTCACCCTGTTGTCGCGCGCCGCGTTCTCGGCCGGCAGGCCGAAGGCGTCCCACCCCATCGGGTGCAGCACGTTGTAGCCGCGGGCCCGGCGGAAGCGGGCGACCACGTCGCCCATCGCATAGTTGCGCACGTGGCCCATATGGATGCGCCCCGACGGATAGGGGAACATCTCAAGCACGTAGTATTTCGGGCGCGGATCGTCGTTTCGGGTCTCGAACAGCCGCGCGTCGTCCCAGGCCCTCTGCCAGCGGGGCTCGGAAACGCGCGGATTGTAACGTTCGGTTGCCATGCCGGGGTTTTCGCCTATGAAGAATGCGGGAGACGTTCACCATGGTTTGCCGGACCCGTCAACACCGGCGGGCGAATTCGGGGTCTGGTCATGAACGACGCCGTAGAGCGCTGGGAAGAGGTGCGCAGAAGGATCGCCGCCGCCGCCAGGAGCGCCGGGCGCGAGCCGCGCGACGTGGCGCTGGTCGCCGTGACCAAGACCTTCGACGCCGCGGCGATCCGCCCGGTGATCGAGGCCGGCCAGCGCGTCTTCGGCGAGAACCGGGTACAGGAGGCGGAGGCCAAATGGCCGGCGCTCAAGGCAGAGCGGCCCGACCTCGTGCTCCATCTCATCGGCCCGCTGCAATCCAACAAGGCCAGGCAGGCGGTGGCGCTTTTCGATGCCATCGAGACGGTCGACCGCGAGAAGATCGCCGCCGCGCTGGCCGCCGAGATCGCTCGGCAGGGGCGGGCGCCACGCCTCTACGTTCAGGTCAACACCGGGTCCGAGCCGCAGAAGGCCGGCGTGGAGCCGCGCGACGCCGTCGCTTTCGTCGGCCGCTGCCGCGACGTGCACGGGCTGGCCATCGAGGGGCTGATGTGCATCCCGCCGCTCGACGAAAACGCCGGCCCGCACTTTGCCCTGCTGGAGAAACTCGCCGGCGAGGCCGGGCTTGGCGGACTGTCCATGGGAATGTCCGGCGACTACGAGCAGGCGGTGGGGTTCGGCGCCACCTCGGTGCGCGTCGGCTCGGCGATCTTCGGCGTCAGGTAGCCCGTCCGATGCAAACCGGCTTGCCTTCAGGCGGCCGGCCGTGCTGAACATGGCCGGTCAATCCGAGGGCACCACGATGAGCAACGCAACGATTTCCGGGCGCCGCAGCGAGGCGGTGGCCCGCGGCGTCGGCATGGCCACCCAGGTCTATGTCGACCGGGCGGAGAATTCCGAGATCTGGGACGTCGAGGGTCGTCGCTACATCGACTGGGCATCCGGCATCGCCGTCGTCAACACCGGTCACCGCCATCCCAAGGTGCTGGCGGCCGTGCGCGAGCAGCTCGACCGCTTCACCCACACCTGCGCCCAGGTGGTGCCCTACGAGCCCTACATCGCGCTCGCTGAGCGGCTGAACGCGCTCGTCCCCGGCGACGGCGCCAGGAAGACGATGTTCGTGACCACCGGCGCCGAGGCGGTGGAGAACGCCATCAAGATCGCCCGCGCCGCCACCGGGCGGCCGGCGGTCATCGCCTTCGGCGGCGGCTTCCACGGCCGCACCTTCATGGGCATGGCGCTGACCGGCAAGGTGGCGCCTTACAAGCTCGGCTTCGGGCCGATGCCGGCCGACGTCTTCCATGCGCCGTTCCCCATCGCGCTCCACGGCATCAGCGTCGAGGATTCGCTGAAGGCGCTCGACCGGTTGCTCAAGGCGGATGTCGACCCGGCCCGCGTCGCCGCCATCATCCTCGAGCCGGTGCAGGGCGAGGGCGGCTTCTACGAGGCGCCGCGCAGCTTCGTCAGCGAGCTGCGCCGGCTGTGCGACCGCCATGGCATGCTGCTCATAGCCGACGAGGTGCAGACCGGCTTCGCCCGCACCGGCAAAATGTTCGCCATGGAGCACCACGACGCGGCTCCAGACCTCGTCACCATGGCCAAGAGCCTCGCCGGCGGCTTTCCGCTCGCCGCCGTGACCGGGCGGGCCGAGATCATGGACGCGCCGGCGCCCGGCGGCCTCGGGGGCACCTATGGCGGCAGCCCGCTTGGCCTGGCCGCCGCCCATGCGGTGCTCGACGTGATCGAGGAGGAGGGGCTTTGCGAGCGGGCGGAGCTGCTCGGCGGCCGGCTGAAGCAGCGCCTGGCCGGCTTGCGGGACGCCGTGCCGCACATCGTCGACATCCGCGGCCCGGGCTTCATGAACGCGGTGGAGTTCAACGAGCCGAAGAGCGGGCAGCCCAGCGCCGATTTCGCCAATGCGGTGCGGCTGGAGGCGCTCGAGCGCGGTCTCATCCTGCTGACCTGCGGCGTCTACGGCAACGTCATCCGCTTCCTGTCGCCCATCACCATCCAGGATGGCGTGTTCGGCGAAGGCCTGGACATCCTGGAGGCCTCGCTGCGCGCCGCTGCCGGGCGCGCCTGAAGACCGCCCTGCGCTTCAGTGCAGGGCCAACTCGCCGGCGACGTTGCGCCACTCGTTCGGCGCCACCAGCCGCCGGTGGGTGTATGCCACCGAGTGCAGCGGCCCGTCGAGCTTGGCCCGCCAGAACTCCAAGAAGCGGAGCAGCGCCGGGAATTTCGGAGCCAGGTCGTAGTGTTGCCAGATGAAGGTCTGCAGCACATGCGGGTGGTCCGGCATGTGGTAGAGGATCTGGGCGGTGGTCAGGCCATAGCCCTTGAGCATCAGTTCCAACTCGGCATTGTCACGCATGATCGTCGTCGCTCCCGCGCTCCGTCGCTCCTCCACGGCACGAAATGTGCAGGGGGATTGTGACCCGACTAAGGGTGACCGCAAAGTCCGACTTTGGGATTACGCTTTAGTTTCAGTATGTTGGCAGCCTACCCCCGGGAGTGCTAGCAGGACTGGCCGAGGTCGCGGCCGCCGCCCGAGCGGCAAGCCATTCCAACGTCTTATGTTGTGGCCGGAGGCGAACTGATAATACTCTCGCGCCGTGCCGACGGCGCTAGGATTGGGGAGAAGAGGCGATCATGTCCGAGGTCCAGCTGCATCGTGTCCAGCCCGCATGGAGGAAGAACGCCCTCATCGACAACGATACCTACCTCAAATGGTACCGTGACAGCGTGCGCAACCCCGACAAGTTCTGGGCCAAGCACGGCAAGCGCATCGACTGGTTCAAGGCCTTTACGAAGGTCAAGAACACCAGCTTTACCGGCAAGGTGTCGATCAGATGGTTCGAGGACGGCCTCACCAACGTCTCATACAACTGCATCGACCGCCATCTGAAGAAGCGGGGCGACCAGGTCGCCATCATATGGGAAGGCGACAACCCGTATGATGACCGCAAGATCACCTATCGCGAGCTCTATGAGCATGTGTGCCGCCTTGCCAACTTGCTGAAGAAGCACGGCGTGAAGCGCGGCGATCGGGTGACGATCTACATGCCCATGATCCCTGAAGCCGCCTATGCGATGCTCGCTTGCACCCGCCTCGGCGCTATCCATTCGGTTGTGTTCGGCGGCTTCTCCCCCGACGCGCTGGCCGGCCGCATCGACGACTGCAAGTCGACCTTCCTGATCACCGCAGACGAGGGCCTGCGCGGCGGCAGGACCATCCCGCTCAAGGACAATGCCGACCGGGCGATCGAGATCGCCGCACGCGCCGGCACCGAGGTGGAAAAGGTCCTGGTGGTGCGCCGCACCGGCGGCAAGACCGGCTGGGCCGCAGACCGCGACCTCTGGTACCACGAAGAGGTGGCGACGGCGAAGCCGGACTGCAAGCCGGAGAAGATGAAGGCCGAGGACCCGCTGTTCATCCTCTACACCTCGGGTTCGACCGGCAAGCCGAAGGGGGTCCTCCACACCACCGGCGGCTACCTCGTCTACGTCTCGATGACCCACCAATACGTCTTCGACTACAGCGACGACGACATCTACTGGTGCACGGCCGATGTGGGCTGGGTGACCGGCCACTCCTACATCGTCTACGGGCCGCTCGCCAACGGCGCCACCACGCTGATGTTCGAAGGCGTGCCCAATTATCCCAGCGCGGCCCGCTTCTGGCAGGTGATCGACAAGCACAAGGTCAACATCTTCTACACCGCACCCACCGCCATCCGCGCCCTGATGGGCGCCGGCGACGGCTATGTCGAGGGCACGTCGCGCCGCACCCTCAAGGTGCTGGGCTCGGTCGGCGAACCCATCAACCCGGAAGCCTGGGAGTGGTATTTCCGCGTCGTCGGCAACAGCAAGGTGCCGATCGTCGACACCTGGTGGCAGACCGAGACGGGCGGCATCATGATCACGCCGCTGCCCGGCGCCACCGACCTCAAGGCCGGCTCGGCCACGCGGCCGTTCTTCGGCGTCCAGCCCGAGCTCGTCGACAATGAGGGCCGGGTGCTGGAAGGCGCGGCCGACGGCAATCTGTGCATCGCCGACTCCTGGCCGGGGCAGATGCGCACGGTGTATGGCGACCACGAGCGCTTCGTGAAGACCTATTTCTCCAGCTACAAGGGCAAGTACTTCACCGGCGACGGCTGCCGCCGGGACGCCGACGGGTACTACTGGATCACCGGCCGCGTCGACGACGTCATCAACGTGTCGGGCCACCGCATGGGCACCGCCGAGGTGGAATCGGCTCTCGTCAGCCACGACAAGGTGTCCGAAGCGGCCGTGGTCGGCTATCCGCACGACATCAAGGGCCAAGGCATCTACTGCTACGTGACGCTGATGGCAGGCGAGACCTGGACCGACGACCTGCGCAAGGAGCTCGTCGCCCATGTGCGCAAGGAGATCGGCGCCATCGCCTCGCCCGACAAGATCCAGTTCGCTCCCGGCCTGCCCAAGACGCGGTCGGGCAAGATCATGCGGCGCATCCTCCGCAAGATCGCCGAAGACGACTTTGCGGCGCTGGGCGATACCTCCACCCTCGCCGATCCGGCGGTCGTGGACGACCTCATCGCCAACCGGCAGAACAAGAAGGTGGAGGCTGCGACTTAGATGCCCTCCTTTCGGAGATGACGCGACGTCACCCCAAAGGGCACTTGCGCATTTTGGAAAATCGCCCCAACTTGTAGGCGTGTTCAACAACAGGAAAGGAGGTGATCCGATGTCGAGTGATTTCGTTTTCCAAAGCGTGGCCTCAGCGGATTGCCTTGGCGAAGGGCAGCCCCTTCGTTGATGAGCATGATGCGCGGCTGGTGATCCCGGGCGAAAATCCGGCAGGTCTCGGCTGAAGGCTGCGCCACGGACGAAACACGGAAGGCCGTTCCCGCCCATCGGGAACGGCCTTTTTTCATGGCCGGCCTTTGCCGCTCCGGCTGCTACAAGCGGGACTCGCCGGTGACCGGGTCGAGCTTGATCTCCACCTTCGCCTTGTCGGAGGTGAAGTAGACGATGTCGTAGTAGCCATCCTCGTCCCAGTCGATCTGGTCGATGTATCGGAACTGATCCCGGCCCTCGACCTTGGCGATGATCTCCGACAGCTTCATGGCCTTCTCGGGCGGGATAGGCGGTGGTGCGGTCTGCGCAAAGCCCACGCCGGCACCCAGCGCCAGGGCCATTGCGGTCGCGGTCAGCCTTCTCATCGTCTCGATCCTCGAATTACCTTAAGCAATCAGCGTTGTGGTCAGGGTCCGGTCGACGCCATGCACCGGCGGCGTCGCCGGATGGCTGTCCTGCTCGTAAGTCCACACCTTGAAGGTCGTCAGCTTATGCGAGCCGAAGGTGTGCAGCAGCGGCACGTCGGTCGCGTCGCGGCCTCGCGCCACCACCACGCGGCCGATGCGGCGCATGTTGTGGCGCGCGTCGAACGTGTACCACTGGCCGTCCAGATAGGCCTCGAACCAGGCGTTGAAGTCCATCGGCGCCGGGTCGGGAGGCACCCCGATGTCGCCCATATAGCCGTTCACGTAGCGAGCCGGGATGTTCATGCACCGGCAGAGCGCGATCGCCAGATGCGCGAAGTCGCGGCAGACGCCGACCCGCTCGTCATGCGCCTGCGCCGCCGTGCGGGTCGACCGCGCATAGCCATAGCCGAAGGAAAGGCGGTTGTGAACGTAGTCGGTGATCGCCTGCACCCGCACCCAGCCGCCGGGAAGGTGGCCGAACAGCCGCCACGCAAGGTCGCCCAGATGATCGGTCTCGCAGTAGCGGCTGCCGAGCAGGTAGACGAGCGTTTCGGGCGGCAGATGGTCGATCGGCGTCTCCTGGGCCAGCGTGTTGATCTCGTCGGGTTCGCCGGAATCCTCGATGACCGCGTCGTGCAGGATACGGAAGCCTCCTTCAGGCGCCATGAACCGCCGGCAGACATTCCCAAAGGAGTCCACATAGGTCGTGCTGGGCACATGCGGCGAGGTAAGAACCTTGGTCTGCCGCTTGACGTCGGCTTGCCGCTCCGGATGGATCTCGAGCAGCGAAATGACCGGCATGACCTGCGGGCACTCGATGGCGATTTCATAGCCGAGCCTGATCAGCATCGAAGTTCCCTCAAAATGCGGGAGGAAGTACACCGCCCCACAACGCCCGGATGTCGGGCTGGTTCCATGCTCGCACAGGGGCCACGAGCGCGCCTCGCCCCTTGCTGCTGGCTAGAAATCGGTGGCAATTCCCTTGACCTCCCAGTCGCCATAGCGCGTCGGCTCCTGGCCGCCGCGACCGCCGATCTCCTTGGGACGGGCGGCTTCGCGCTCGCGATAGGCGGCGCGTCGGGCCGCCGCTTCGGCCAGCGCGCGCTCTGCCGCCTCGCTGATCGGCTTGCGCGCCGCCGGCAACTGCGTCTGGTCCTTACCCATCGGGGCTTGCTCCGCTTGAAAGGAAAGGCTTTCCCTCCCATCATATAGTGAGGTTTGCAGGGCGGATCGACCCCCGCGACCGGAGGCGAAAACGATGAACTTGATCCGCACCGCCATGCTCCTTGCCTTCATGACGGCGCTTTTCATGGCCGTGGGTTACCTGATCGGCGGCTCGGGCGGCATGATGATCGCCTTCGTGGTGGCGGCGGGGATGAACCTCTTCAGCTACTGGAACGCCGACAAGATGGTTCTGAAGATGAACCATGCGGTCGAGGTCGACGAGCGCACCGCGCCCGAATTCTACGGCATCGTCCGCGAGCTGTCGGCGCGGGCCGGCCTGCCGATGCCGAAGGTCTACCTGATCGACAACCCGCAGCCGAATGCGTTTGCGACCGGCCGCAACCCGCAGCACGCGGCGGTCGCCGCGACCACGGGCCTGCTCGAGCGGCTCTCCTACGAGGAGGCGGCCGGCGTGATGGCGCATGAGCTGGCGCACATCCAGAACCGCGACACGCTGACCA
Source organism: Mesorhizobium sp. (assembly GCA_040510195.1). Classification (GTDB taxonomy): domain Bacteria; phylum Pseudomonadota; class Alphaproteobacteria; order Rhizobiales; family Rhizobiaceae; genus JBEVJK01. The sequence continues at coordinate 44,298 of JBEVJK010000017.1, forward strand.
TGACGATCACGGCGACGCTGGCCGGCGCCATCTCCATGCTCGGCAACTTCGCCTTCTTCATGGGCGGCAACCGCGACAATCACAACCCGCTCGGCGCCATCGGCGTCATCGTCGCCATGATCGTGGCGCCGCTCGCGGCCATGCTCGTGCAGATGGCGATCAGCCGTACCCGCGAGTACTCCGCCGACCGGCGCGGTGCCGAAATCTGCGGCAATCCGCTGTGGCTGGCCTCGGCCTTGGACAAGATCGCCCGCGCCGTGAAGCGCATCCCCAACCCCGAGGCCGAGCGCAACCCGGCCACCGCGCATCTCTTCATCATCAACCCGCTCACCGGGCAGGGCATGGACAATCTGTTCTCCACCCACCCCAACACCGACAACCGCATTGCTGCGCTGGAGGCGATGGCCGGCCAGTCGCGGGGACGTCAGCAGGAGGAGCGCAGCGAGGGAAATGCCGGCGGCCCCTGGGGCCGCGAGCCCGGCCGGCCGAAGGGCCCCTGGTCGTGAAGCGCGCCTCGGCGCGCGCCGCCGGCGCCGCCGAGCGCGACATCCCGGGCCTGCCGGCGCGGCGGACCGCGAGCCGGCTGCTCGGCGCGGTGATCGACGCCAGCACGCCGCTCGACGCGCTGACCGACCAGCAGCACGGACATCCCCAGTATCTCGCGCTCGCGCCGCGCGACCGCGCTTTGGTGCGCGCCATTCTGGCCACCGCGCTGCGCTACCGTCTGACCATCGCCGGGCTCATCGAGCGGCATCTCGACCGTCCCTTGCCGCCGGCGGCCCATGCGCTGTCGCATCTCTTCCACGTGGCCGCGGCGCAAATCCTGTTTCTCGACGTGCCTGACAGCGCCGCCGTCGACCTGGCGGTTACCCAGGCCAAGCTGGACCCTCGCAACGCCCGCTTCGCGGCACTGGTCAACGCGGTGCTGCGCGGGCTCGCCCGCGGCAAGGCCGAAGAGCTTCCGCGGGCTCTGGCCGGCACGGTCGACGCTCCGCGCTGGTTCGCCGACCGGCTCCAGGAGACCTACGGCGCCGAAACGGCGGCGGCGATCCTGGCCGTCCACCGCACGGAGGCGCCGACCGATCTCACGGTCAAGGCCGACCCCGAGCGCTGGGCGGAGCGGCTCGGCGGCTTCGTGCTGCCCACCGGCAGCGTCCGCCTGCCTCGCCTGGAGCGCGCGGTGCCCGAGCTGGAGGGCTTCGCCGATGGCGGGTGGTGGGTCCAGGACGCCGCGGCTGCGTTGCCGGCGCGCCTGCTCGGCGACATTGCCGGGCTGAGCGTCGCCGACCTCTGTGCCGCGCCCGGCGGCAAGACCGCCCAGCTCGCGGCGGCGGGAGCCCGGGTAACGGCACTCGACAGCTCGCGCAACCGGCTCGCCCGGCTGGCCGGCAATCTGGAGCGGCTCGGGCTCAAGGCGGACATCGTCGAGGCGAACCTGCGAAGCTGGCGGCCGTCGGCGCTGTTCGACGCGGTTCTGCTCGACGCGCCCTGCTCGTCGACCGGCACGGTGCGCCGCCATCCGGACGTGCCCTGGACCAAGTCGCCAAAGGATATCGCCCAACTCGCCGCCCTGCAGCGAAGCCTGCTCGATGCCGCCTGGCGGCTGGTCCGGCCGGGCGGGCGTCTCGTCTTCTCGAACTGCTCGCTCGACCCCGAGGAGGGCGAGCGCCTGGCCGACGCCTGGCTCGCCGCCACGCCTCAGCTGGCGCTCGATCCGATCGGCGCCGACGAGGTGGACGGGGCGGCGCCGTTCCTCCGCCGCGAAGGCTGGATGCGCACCACCCCCGCCGACCTGCCGCTCGGCGAGCCGGAGCGGTCCGGCCTCGACGGCTTCTTCGCCGTGCGCTTCAGGCGGCTCGGCTGAAACCCTTTAGCCCTCCGTAAACCATTCGCTAACCATGCCGTACCGATAAAGGTCGAGGGCTTGGCGACGAGGATTCGGCATTGGCGGCTGCAGCGGGCAAGGCGCCGCGCCTTTGGGCGCTGGTTGCGCGGGAGGTCTGGCGACGGACCCGCCGACGGCTGCGAGCCGGCCCGGCCTATCGCTGGCGCTATGCGGGACGCACGCCGGAGCGGGTGCTGATCGCCCCGCCCGACCTCCACATCGCCGACCCGCAGGTGGCGCAGGAGATCTATTCCGGGCGCTTCGCCCTGGCGGGTCATCTGGTCGACACCGGCGGTGCCTCGCCGTTTCGCGTCGAGGTCACCCACAAACCCTGGCTGAGGGCGCTGCACGGCTTCGGCTGGCTGCGCCACATGCGGGCGGCCGGCACCGACCTGGCGGCGGCCAACGCACGCGCCCTTGTCGCCGACTGGATCGCCGCCCACGGCAGCACGATCGCCGGCCCGGCCTGGGAGCCGGCGACGACGGCACGCCGCATCGTCGCCTGGCTCCAGCATTCCTCGGTGGTGCTGCAGGGCGCCGAGCTGCCCTTCTACCGGACCTATCTGCGCAGCCTGGCCGTCCAGATCCGCTATCTGCGTGCGATGGCGGCCGACCTGCCGGACGGCATCGACCGCCTCAAGGCGCGCATCGCGCTCGCATTTGCGGCGTTGTCGCTGCCCGCACCGCCATCCGCCATCCGCAGCGCCACCCGCCATCTCGCCGACGAGCTCAACCGCCAGATCCTGCCCGACGGTGGCCACGTGTCGCGCAGCCCCTATGCGGTGGTCGACCTGCTGTGCGATCTCCTGCCGCTCCGCTACACCTACGCCAACCAGGCCGAGGCGCCGCCCGAGGCGCTGATCGGCGCCATCGACCGCATGTTGCCGGCGCTGCGCGCCTTTCGGCACCAGGATGGCGCGATGGCGCGCGTCAACGGCATGGGCGCCACCATCCAGGACCGCATCGCCGCCATCCTCCGTCACGACGACACCGCCGGCCGGCCGCTTCTGCATGCCCCGCATTCGGGCTACGAGCGGCTCATCATGGGCGGCACCACGGTCATCGCCGACACCGGCCCGGCGCCTCCGCCCGAGCTTTCGGGCGAGGCGCATGCCGGCTGCCTGTCCTTCGAGCTGTCGTCGGGCCGGCAGCATTATGTCGTCAATGCCGGCGTGGATGCCTTCGGCGCGGACGAGTTTCGGCCCCTGGCGCGCGCCACGGCAGCCCATTCGACCGCCACGATCAACGACACCTCGTCGGCGCGGTTCAGCCATTCGGCCCGCGTCAACGGTCTGTTGCGCTCGCCTCTGGTCGGCGGCCCGCGCGAGGTCCCCTGCGAACGGCTCGACGCCGACGGCATGCAAGGCTTCGTCGCCAGCCATGACGGCTACGTGGCCCGCTTCGGCCTCTATCACGAGCGCGAGCTGCGCCTGTCGGAGGGCGGCAACCTGCTGTCCGGCATCGACCGGGTCTTCCGGGCCGGCGGCGAGCCGGCCCGCGACAATGGCCGCGACCACGTCGCCTTGCGCTTCCACGTGCATCCCGACACCCAGGTCTACCGCGACGGCCAGGGCCGCCTCGTGCTTGCCGCCGGCGGCGCCGACAGCTGGGCCTTTTCCTGCACTGCGGTGACGCCGACGCTCGAGGAGTCGATCTTTTTCGCCGGCCTGGGCGGCCCTCGCCGGACCAGCCAGATCGTCGTCGCCTACCATGCCTCGGCATTCCCCGAGATCGCCTGGCAGCTGGAACGCACGCGCATCGTGGAGCCGCCGGCGCGCCGCTGACGGTGCTGCAGGAGGACGGCCGGTTTCAATCCGCGCGACGCCGTGTTAGGGCGCGGTCCTTACCCCGTGACCGGAGCGCGACATGGCCGCCGTCCCCTCGAAGCGAATCCCCGCTCCCGACCTGGTGGCGGTGCGGCGCGCCTTGATCTCGGTGTCGGACAAAAGCGGGCTCGTCGATTTCGCCGCCAGCCTCTGCCACGCCGGCATCGAGCTTCTGTCGACGGGGGGATCCGCGAAAGCGCTGGCCGAAGCCGGGCTTCCGGTCACCGACGTCGCCGCCGTGACCGGCTTTCCGGAGATCATGGACGGCCGCGTGAAGACCTTGCATCCGCTGGTGCATGGCGGCCTGCTCGCCATCCGCGACGATCCTGCCCATGTCGATGCCATGCACGAGCACGGCATCGCCGGCATTGATCTCCTGGTCGTCAACCTCTATCCGTTCGAGGAGGTCCGCTTCTCCGGCGGCGATGCGTCGTCGGTGGTCGAGAACATCGACATAGGTGGGCCGGCGATGGTCCGGGCGGCCGCCAAGAACCATGCCTATGTCGCGGTCCTCACCGACCCGGCCGACTATCCCGCGGTGCTCAACGCGCTGGAGCTCAACACGGGCAGCCTGTCGCTCGACTTCCGCAAGCGGCTGGCCGCCAAGGCGTTTGCCCGCATCGCCGCCTATGACGCTGCGATCGCCAACTGGTTCGCCGAAACGCTGTCGATCGAGCAGCCTGCCTGGCGGACTTTCGGGGGTCGCCTGGCGACGGTGATGCGCTATGGCGAGAACCCGCACCAGGCCGCCGGCTTCTACGTCGACGGCAGCCACCGGCCCGGCGTGGCCACCGCCCGCCAGGTGCAGGGCAAGCAGCTCTCCTACAACAACATCAACGACACCGACGCCGCCTACGAGCTGGCAGGCGAGTTCGACCCCGCCGCCCATGCCGCCGTCGCCATCGTGAAGCACGCCAACCCCTGCGGCGTGGCGATCGGCGACACCCTGCTCGACGCCTACCGCAAGGCCCTGGCCTGCGACCCGGTGTCGGCCTTCGGCGGCATCGTCGCGCTGAACCGGCCGCTGGACGCTGCGGCCGCCGAGGCGATCGTCGAGACCTTCACCGAGGTGATCATCGCCCCCAACGCCAGCGCCGAGGCGCAGGCCATCGTCGGCGCCAGGAAGAACCTTCGCCTGCTGCTGGCCGGAGGCCTGCCCGACCCGCGCGCCGCCTGGCCGATCGTCCGCTCGGTGGCCGGCGGCTTCCTGGTCCAGGGCCGCGACAATGCGGTTGTCGACGATCTACAGTTGACTGTCGTCACCCAGCGTCAACCCACGGGTGACGAGCTCGCCGATCTCGCCTTCGCCTTCCGCGTCGCCAAGCACGTGAAGTCCAACGCCATCGTCTACGCCCGCGGCGGCGCCACCGTCGGCATTGGCGCCGGCCAGATGAGCCGCGTCGACTCGGCCCGCATCGCGGCGCAGAAAGCGCGCGACGCGGCCGCTGCCGCCGGCGTTGCGGAGCCGCCGACCCGCGGCTCCGTCGTCGCGTCCGATGCCTTCTTTCCGTTCGCCGACGGCCTGCTTTCGGCGGTCGAGGCCGGCGCCACGGCGGTCATCCAGCCCGGCGGATCGCTGCGCGACGAGGAGGTGATTGCCGCGGCCGATGCGCATGGCCTCGCCATGGTGTTCACCGGAATTCGCCACTTCCGCCACTGAAGGCGGGCGCTCAGCGGCCCGGCCGTTCGTAGGGCCGACTTTTCACCAGCGGCAGCAACAGCATGCCCAGCGCAAAGAGCACCAGGATCGGGCTGACGCCGAAGCGCTGGGCATCCTCGGCCGAGAGCCCGAAGCGTTCGCTCGACAAAAGGCCCGTCGCCAGCGCCACGGCGAGCGGGCCGACGAAGCTCGTTGCCCGGCCCGACAATGCGTAGAGGCCGAAAGCCTCGGTGACACGCTCGCGTGCCACCTGGTCGACCAGCAGCGTCCGCGACGCAGCCTGGATGGCGCCGCCGGCGGCGCCGAGCAGGCCGCCCGCCACGTAGAAGACGATGTCCGGCAGGACGGCAGCGCGGCCTTCCGCGATCGGCACGAAGAACACTTCGGTTCGGGTGGTCGAGATGACCATCAGGCAGCAGGCCGTGAGGATGACGATAGACCCGGTGACCACCGCTTTCGGCCCGTAGCGCTGGTCTGCAATGCCCCCGAGCCAGGCTCCCGCGGCGCCGGTCAGGTTGGCGAGGATGCCGAACACGCCGATCTTGACGATCGACCAGCCGAGCACGCCGGCCGCATAGATGCCGCCGAAGGCGTAGAGCGCGTTGAGCGCGTCGCGGTAGAACATCGACGAGAGGAGGAAGCTGAAATAGCTGCGCTCGCCCGGCAGCCGGCGAATCGTGGCGGCCAGCTCGGCCAGCCCCTGGCGCACCGCACCGGAACCACCGCTTCGCCGCGGCGCGTCCGGGGTGAAGAGGATGAGCGGCAACAGGAACACCAGGTACCAGACTGCCGTCAGCGGACCGGAGGCGCGATCGCCCTGATGGCTCGCCGGATCGAGCCCGAACAGCGGCTGAAGCCCCAGCAGCGTTCGCCCCGTCGCCGGCTGGGCGGCGAGGAAGCCGAGCACGATGACCAGCGAGACCAGGCCGCCGACATAGCCCAGGCCCCAGGCCGATCCCGACAGGCGGCCGAGCTCGGCGCGCGGCACGAGATGCGGCATCATCGCGTTGTTGAACAGCGCGGCGAATTCCATGCCGACCAGCGCCAGCACGAACCAGCCGAGCACGCTCAGCGTATCGGCGTCGCCGGGGAGCGCGGTCCACAGCATGAAGCAGCCGACCGCGGCCGGAACGGAGAAGGCGAGGATCCACGGCTTGCGCGGGCCCACCGCGTCGGCGATGGCGCCCAGGACGGGCGAGAGCAGGGCGATCAGCAAACCGCCGAACCCGGCCGCATAGCCCCAAAGCTCCTGCCCGCGGGCCGCGTCGGGCGCGACGCTTGCCGCGAAGTAGGGGGCAAAGACGAAGGTGACGATCAGCGTATGGAAGGGCTGCTGAGCCCAGTCGAACAGCATCCACCCCCAGATGCCGCGACGCGTCGCTGGCGAGGGCCCCGCCGCGACCTCCGGCATGGCCTCGCCTGCCTCGGGCGTGCCGTCAATGCGCGGCAAGGTCGCTCATCAGCCCCGCCGCGACCGTCAGCCGGGCCACCGTGATGTCGCCGCCCTCGGTGAGCGCCTGCAGCCGCTCGCGGGCCGAAACCGTCCGCTCGCCGCCCTTGGAGAGCCACAGGCCCACCGGATCGGGCTCGCGACCGGCGCCGGCGAGCGCGGCGATGGCGATGCGCCGCCGTGCGCTTCCGATCGTGCCGGTGGCCCGCTGCAGCGCCAAGCCTTCATAGTAGTCCGCCGGCGTGATGGCGCGCGCCGCATCCTCGATGCGCGGAATGCGGAACGCGTCGCTGACGGCGAAAAAGGCCCTGGCCGATTCCATCAGGCCGGCGCCGGCCGTCGCCGCGACGAGCGCAATGTCGGGCAAGAGCTCCGCCACGGTGAGCGCCGCCAGCTGTTCGGCCAGCCGCTCGGGCGCCCCGGCGGCGGCAAAGGCGTCGCGCCGCTCGGCCAGCCGCTCCTTCATGAAGGCCGGCAGCAGCGAGCCGATCTGCGGCTCCAGCACCCTGCGGGCGCCGCGCAGCGCCTCGATGCGGACGCCGAGCGCCGTGTCGCCGAGGTCGTTCTTCAGGAACCACGCCGTGGCGGCGAAGATCAGCCGCCCCACCGTCAGGTAGAAGTCGAGCTGCGCCTGGCCATCCATCTTGTTGTCGAGCGCGTCGATGTCGCGATAGACGCCGGTGAGCCCAAAGCCGTCGCGCACCACCGTGAAGGCGCGCACGACGTCCGCGGCGGCGCGCCCCGTCTCGTCCTGCAGCCGGCTGACGAAAGACGGCCCGGCCCGGTTGATCAGATCGTTGGCGAGCACCCGCGCGATGATCTCGCGACGCAGCCGATGGCTGCCGATCTCGGCCTTGTACTTGCGCGCCATCTTCTCCGGGAAATAGGCCAACAAGTCGCGCTCGAAATGTGGGTCGTCCGGAATGCTCGACGCCACGATGTCGCCGAACAGCACGATCTTGCCGTAGGCGAGCAGCACGCCGAGCTCGGCGCGGGTGAGCGGCTCGCCGCGCAGCTGCCGCTCGGCCAGCGCCTGCGGCGAGGGCAGCGTCTCGACGGCGCGGTCGAGCAGGCCGCGCGCCTCCAGGTCGTCCATGAAGCGGGCCTGGTGCGGCAGGTCTGCCAGGCCGCGCTTGCGCACCTGCGAAATGGCGAGCGTCTGCTCGTAATTGTTGGCCAGGACCAGCGCTGCCACCTCGTCCGTCATCTCTGCCAGCAGCCGGTTGCGGGCCGGGCGCGTAAGCACTCCCTTACGCATGGCCGTGGCCAGCGCGATCTTGATGTTGACCTCGACGTCCGACGAATTGACGCCGCCCGAATTGTCGATGGCGTCGGAATTGCAGGCGCCGCCCAAAAGGTTGAACTCGATGCGGCCGCGCTGGGTGACGCCAAGGTTGGCGCCCTCGCCGATCACCTTGACGCGCAGCTCGGCGGCGGTGATGCGGATGCCGTCATTGGTGCGGTCGCCGACCTCCTGGTTCGTCTCGTTGGTGGCCCGGACATAGGTGCCGATCCCGCCGAACCACATGAGGTCGACCTGCGCCTTGAGGACGGCGCGCAGCACCTCCGCCGGCGAGGCGATCGTCTTGGCCAGCCCGATCGCTATCGCCGCGGCGGCCGGCAAGGTCACCGATTTCTGGGCTCGCGAGATCACGATGCCGCCCGGCGAGAGCTTCGTGGTATCGTAGTCTTGCCAGGACGACCGCGGCAGCGCGAACAGCCGCTTGCGCTCGGCGAAGGAGATTGCCGGGTCGGGATCGGGGTCGATGAAGATGTCCCGGTGATCGAAAGCGGCGATCAGCCTGGTCTGCTCCGACAGGAGCATGCCGTTGCCGAACTCGTCACCCGACATGTCGCCGACCCCCACGACGGTGAACGGTGAAGTCTGGATGTCGCGGTCGATCTCGCGGAAATGCCGCTTGACGGCCTCCCAGGCGCCCCTGGCCGTGATTCCCATCTTCTTGTGGTCGTAGCCGGCCGAGCCTCCGGAGGCGAACGCGTCGTCGAGCCAGAAGCCGTCGCGGGCGCTGATGCCGTTGGCGATGTCCGAGAAAGTCGCGGTGCCCTTGTCGGCCGCCACCACGAAATAGGGATCGTCGGCGTCGCGGCGCACCACCCCCTGGGGCGGCACCACCGCATTGCCGTCGAGATTGTCGGTGATCGACAGCAGGCTGGAGACGAAGTTGACATAGGCGGCGGTGCCGGCCGCCAGCACCGCGTCGCGGCTGCCGCCCGCCGGCAGGTGCTTGGGATAGAAGCCGCCCTTGGCGCCGACCGGCACGATCACCGCATTCTTCACCTGCTGCGCCTTGACCAGCCCGAGCACCTCGGTGCGGTAGTCCTGGGCCCGGTCCGACCAGCGCAGCCCGCCCCGCGCCACCGGCCCGAAGCGCAGGTGCACGCCCTCGACCTCGGGCCCATAGACGAAGATCTCGCGCCATGGACGCGGCTCCGGCAGGCCGTCGACGAGCCGCGGGTCGAGCTTGATCGCCAGCGAGCGGCTCTCGCCTTGCCTCGCCGGGGCGAAGGCGTTGGTGCGGACGGACGCCTCGATCAGATTGAGGATGCGGCGGATGATGGTGTCGTCGTCGATCGACGGCACGGCGTCGAGCGCGTCCTTGATCGCCGCCTTGAGGTGGCGCGCCGTGACTTCGGATTCGTCCTGCAGGGCCGGGTCGAAGCGGGTGACGAACAGGCGGTGGAGCGCCGCCGCGATCTCCGGATAGCGGTTGAGCGCCGCGGCGATGAAGTCCTGGCTCTGCGGGATCCCCGCCTGCTGCAGGTAACGTGCGTAGACGCGCAGGATGCCGATCTCGACGGCCCGCATCGATGCCGTCTGCACCAGCGCGTTGAACCCGTCATTGTCGCTTTCGCCGCGCCAGACGGAAAGGAAAACCTCCTCGAAAAGGGCGCCGCGGTCGCTGAGCTTGATTGGCCGGCCGAAGGCGTTCTCCAGCTCCATGTCGTGGATGAAGACCGTCGTGCCGTCGGGGTCGTCGACCTCGAAGGTGCGCTCGCTGATCACCCGGAAGCCCATGTTCTCCAGCACCGGAACGCGCCTGGAGAGTGCCACCGGGCTGCCGAAATGGTAGATCTTCAGCGCCGCCTGGTCCTCTGGCTGGCCGGCGTGGCGGTAGTAGTCGATGGCGATCGGGTTGCCGCCCGAAAGCTCGGCGATGCGGCGCGCATCGACCAGCGCCTCGGCCGGGCTGAACGTGCCGCGATAATTCTCGGGAAAGCGCCCGGCCAGCCCGGCAAAGGCGCCGTCCGCGCCCGCTTCGGCAGCCGCCTCGCGCAGCCCGTCCTCCCAGGTGCGGACGATGTCGCGGATGCCTGCCTCGAGCACCTTGGGGTCGACCTTCGGCGTCTTGCCGCCCGAGCGGCCGATGATGAAGTGGACGCGCGCCAGCCCGCCCTCCGGAAAGGCCGGGTAGTAGGCGGAAAGCCGTCCGTCGAAGCGCTGCTTCAAGAAGCTGCCGATCTTCTCGCGCACGCCGCTGTCGTAGCGGTCGCGCGGCACGAAGACGATGACCGACACGAAGCGGTCGAACTGGTCGACGCGCACCAAGACCCGCACCCTCGGCCGCTCGCCGAGCGCCAGGATCGACTCCGCATGCTTGCGCAGCACCGGCACCGCGATCTGGAACAGCTCGTCGCGCGGATAGGACTCCAGCACGTTGATCAGTGCCTTGCCCGAATGGTCGGAGGGGTTGAAACCGGACTTGGCGATGACCGCCTCGGTCTTCGAGCGCAGATAGGGGATCTTGAGCACCGAGCGCGTGTAGGCCGTCGAGGTGAACAGGCCGACAATACGCAGCTCGCCCGACAGGCGGCCGCGCTTGTCGTAGGTCTTGACGCCGATATAGTCGAGATAGGCGCGCCGATGCACCATTGCCTTGGCATTGGCCTTGGTGACGATCAGCGGATCGGGACCGTGCAGGAAGGCGCGGATCTCCGGCGTCGTCGTCACCGCCTCGGTGCCCCGCCTCAGCACCAGCACGTCGGGGTCGGCGAGGATGCCGAGGCCGGGACGGTCGGCGCGTTCGAGCGTGCCGCTCTTCTCGCCGCCCGAATAGCGGAACTCGCGCATGCCGAGGAAGGTGAAGTTGTCGTCGCGGAGCCATTCAAGAAAGGCGATGGCTTCGCTCACCGCCCCCTTGTCGAGCGGCACGGGCGCATAGCGGAAGTCCGAGATGGCCTGATCGAGCCGCGCCAGCATGGGCTTCCAGTCGTGCACCGCCGCTCGCACCTGGCCGAGGATTTTCTGCAGCCGCCCCTCGAGCGCCTCGGCCGTGTCCTCCGACACCGGCCCGACATGGACCTGGATCACGCTGACTTTGTCGGCGGCGTCGGACTTCGCCGTCGCCGGGTCGCCCAGGATCTCGCTCACCCCGCCCCGCCCGTGACGCACCAGGATGACCGGATGGGCGACCAGCGACGGCTCGCCGGCCGTCTCGGTGATCTCACCGAGGATCGAATCGAAGAGGAAGGGCATGTTGTCGTTGACGACGGTTATCACCGTCACCGGCCGTCCGGCGCTCTCGATGCCGCTGCCGCGGTCGATCGCCACGACGCTCTCGCCGCGGCGTTGGCGAAGCACCGCCCGGCGGGCGAACTCGGCCGCCTTGTCGAGGTCGGAGGCGTGATAGGCCGAGACATCCTCGGACGTGGTTCGCGACAGCAAAAGGTCGACGAATCGCTGCCCCGCCTCAGCCTTGACCTGCCTCGTGGTTTTGCGTGCCACCATGCCGTTGCTCCTGCCCCTGCCTTGCCTGCATCGTAGCAGCATTCCGCGATCGGGGACACGCGGCCACCGTACCGAAGGTGCAATTTTGAGATGAACAGGAGATGACCGGCCGGGGCGATCCCGAACGCAAAGCGGCCCGCCGGGAAGGCGGGCCGCTCGACACTCTTACGCTACGCGAACGCTACGAACTACAACGTCAGCAACCGCTTACTGAGCCGGCTGGGCCGGGGCAGGCTGAGCCGGAGCGGGCTCGGCAGGAGCGGCACCCGAAGGAGCGGGCTCGGCCGGGGCCGGGGCAGGCTCGGCAGGCGCCGTCGCCTTGGGAGCCATCGTGCCGCCGCTATCGGCCGGAGCCGTCGCAGCAGGCGGGTTCGCGGGTTCGGTCGCTGCCGGCGGGGTCGCCGTCGTATCGGCAGGCGGGGTTGCCATCGTATCGGCAGGCGGGGTCGCCTTATCGGCAGGCGGGGTCGCCTGGTCGCTGGCGGCAGGCGGTGTCGCGCCCTCATCCGTCGTGGTGGTCGGCGAACCGGCGAACATGAAATAGGCGATGACGGCCAGCACGGCGATCACTGCGGCAATCAGGATGCCTGTGCTGCTGGACGACGACGTCTTGACGACCGTGGGGTTGCTGACCGGGTCCGCCGCCGTGGGCCGCAGATTCGGGTTCAACGGATCGGCATCCATCGGCGGGACAGGGCTGATCGGATCCCGAGGATCCGGACTGCGAGCGGGATTGGCCATGACAATTTCTCCGTTGTTGCGGTTGTGTGGGACAACGCGCGAAACGGGAAACGGTTTCAAACCCCGACTTTGCGGCCTCTTGGCCCTCCCGGGGCGTCCCCGGGAGCGGCCGGAACCCGGCTGTGGGCGCCTACTGCGCCTGCTCGGGTTGCTGGGCGGTGTCCTTGTCGACGGGCTCGAGCGGCGGCATGGCCTGCGGAAGCGACATCGCCTGCTCCTTGTCGACGCTCGCCACCACGGTCTTGTCGACGTCCTTGGAGGCGGTGCGCTCGAAATCGCAGGCCGACGCGGCCGAAAGGCCGAGAGCCAGGGCCGCCGCTGCTGCCAAGAGTCGAGTCATGGTCTTTCCTCGCGCTGGTTTCGATCGGGTGCGACGAGGATGCTAGCAGAGCCTTCCGGCACCACCAAATCACGGTTTCCGTGAACGGTCGGGCCGGCCTAATTGACGGCAGTGACGGTGTAGCCCGCCTTGCGCAGCAGCTCGACCAGGCCTTGCGGCCCCGGCAGGTGCAGCGCCCCCACGGCGATGAAGGCATCGCCCTCGTCGAGGATCGGCGCCGCCCGCTCGGCCATGGTGTGGTTGCGCGCCGTCACCATCGTCTCCTCGAAGGCGGCATAGCCGCTTCCGTCGTCGCTCGCGGAGGGCAGAGCGGCACGAAACAGCGGCCAGAACATGCCGGTGTCGCCCTTCTGGTAGAGCACGACCATCGTCTCGACCACGTCGTTGACACGGTCGCCCAGCTTCAGCGTGTCGACCAGGCCGGTCACGTGGAACGCCATCGGCAGCGATGCCATCGCCTCGAGCTGGTCGACGGCAGTCTCCAGCCCGCGCAGGGCCTTGCCTCCGGCCTTGGCCTGCTCGGCAAGCTTCATGTCGAGCACCGGCTCCCCGTCGGCCTGCCGGGCCAGCTCGCAGGCCGGCAGCGCCAGCATGGCCGACAGCATCCACGGCTTCATCTTGGCGACGCTGGCCAGCGGAATGCCGCGCTCGTCGAGCGCCTTCTCGACCGCCGCGACCTCGCCCTCGGGAAGCAGCGAGGTGAGCGTCGTCCCGTCGGTGAACATGGTAAGGTCGGGTCGGGAGAGCAGCGCCCTGGTCATCGAGGCCTTGTCGAGCACGTCGGTCGTCTCGATCACCACCGTCCTGGCGCCGTCGAAGGCCTCGGCGGCAGCCGGCCCGAGCGTGACGACGCGCGGATCGGTCATGTGGATGGTGCCGTAGAGATAGGAGCGCCGGCCGTCCTTCTCGACCGACCACAGGAGGCCCTTGCCGTTCGGCGTCCTTTCGGCCTCGGCCGCGATCGCGGCGGCTTTCTCCGGATCGTCCTTCTGCATGGCGGCCAAAAGGTCGCCGCCGGCGCAGGCCGCCGCAGCCGCGGCGGCGCCGCGGGCCGACAGCAGTGTCGCCACGAAGCCGGCCAGGAACAGCAGGCTGATGGCGGTAAGCAGCCGGAGCATGAGGAGAGCGGCGCGGTCTGCAAGGGCGGAGGACGGGAGCATCACCCCTGATATCGCCCAATTGCGGCAAAACCGTTAATCAGGCCCGACGAATGCAGGGCAAACAGCGATCCCGGACGCCAGCGCCCGGGATCGCCGATATAAGCTAGCGGCCTTCAGCGGCCGTAGATGTCCCGATAGGCTTGGCGCAGCATGTCGCCGCGGTCGGCGCCCATGTCGGCGAGGTCGCGCTGCGACAGCGCCTGGATTTCGTCGACCAGCCGGTTGTACTTCATGCGCCTGGCGAGCCGGTTCCTGGCGTGGGTGATCAGTCCTGAGATCATGGTTCGGGTCCTTGCTGCTGACCCGTGCCCCCTGCACGAGTCGTGTGGTCCTCCCAGATCGCAGGCAGAGAATGGGGTCACTGATTGTGCAATGCAACATTGAATGCTGCAGGACAGCAATGCAAAAAGGGTTGGGCTTTGTCATCAGCCATGCACAATTGTCATGCAGACGCCCAGAAAACCGGCAGCGGACTGCCGTGGTTCTACCACATGGTCTCCTGGTATTGGCTCGCCAGGCGGCGATCGGCCTCCTCGGCCGTCTCGGCCAAGGCCAGCTGGTCCTTCAGGATCTGTCCCAGCGTCGGCAGCGCCTTACGGTCCGGCCAGCTGTCGGGCTGCCACAGCTCGGAGCGCATGAAGGCCTTGGCGCAGTGCATGTAGACGGCCTTGATGGCGACCACGACGGCGGTGGTCGGCAGCTTGTCGCCATGCGCCAGACGCTCGCGGAGCCCGGCATCCGCCGTAACTCTCGCCTCGCCGTTGACGCGCAGCGTCTCGTCCATGCCCGGGATGAGGAACAGCAGTCCGACGGCCGGGTTGCGCACGATGTTTTCAAGCGTGTCCAGCCGGTTGTTGCCGGGGCGGTCGGGGATGGCGATGGTGCGGTCGTCCAGCACGGCCACGAAGCCCGGCCGGTCGCCCTTTGGCGTGACGTCCGCATGACCGGCGCCGTCCGACGAGCCGATCAGCACGAAGGGGCTGCGCGCCAGGAAGCCTCGGCAATGCCCGTCGAGGCTGGTCAGTTCCTTCTTGACGGCACCCTCGCCCGGCTGGCGATACAGCGCCCTCAGCCCCTCGCGAGAGGTGATGAACTCCATGGTCGTCTCCTGTCGCGGGCGGCTACTTGCCGACGTTCTCATCCAGCGAATGGCGCATGATGAGGGGCATCTGGCTCAATGTGAAGAGCAGCGTGATCGGCATGATCCCCCAAACCTTGAAGGCCACCCAGGTATCGGTCGTCGTGGTTCGCCAGACGAATTCGTTGATCGCCGCCAGGAACAGGAAGAACAGCCCCCAGCGCAGCGTCAGCTTGCGCCAGCCCTCGGCATCCATCTTGAACGCCGAATCGAAGACGTAGCCGAGCAGCGAGCGGCCGAAGGCCAGGCCGCCGAGCAGCACCGCGCCGAACAGCGCGTTGACGATGGTGGGTTTCATCTTGATGAACACGTCGTCTTGCAGCCAGAGCGTCAGCGCCCCGAAGATCAGCACGACGACGCCCGACACCAGCGGCATGATCGGCAAGCTTCGCGTCAAAAGCCAGGATGCGGCGAGCGCCACGGCGGTCGCCGCCATGAACAGGCCGGTGGCCACGAAGATCGGGCCGCCAAGGGCGTGGAGCGCCGGCACCAGCTCGGCCAGCCGCTCGCCGCGGGCATTGGCGAAGAAGAACACCATCAGCGGTCCGAGCTCCAGCACCAGCTTGAGCAGCGGGTTGATCTCCCGGCGACGGGGATCGGAGGGGTCGCGTTCGAGGATCGGTTCGTGCATCGCTAGGCAACTCCTGCGATCGCCTTGGCGAATTCGCCTGCCGAGAAGGGTTCGAGGTCGTCGACCTGCTCGCCGACGCCGATGAAGTAGACCGGGAGCTTATGCTTGGCGGCAATTGCGACCAAAATACCGCCGCGCGCGGTGCCATCCAGCTTGGTCATGACCAGGCCGCTCACGCCGGCCACGTTGCGAAAGATCTCGACCTGGTTCAGCGCGTTTTGCCCCGTCGTCGCGTCGACCGTCTGCAGCACCGTGTGCGGCGCATCGGGATCGAGCTTGCCCAGCACGCGGACGATCTTCTCCAGCTCCGCCATCAGCTCGCTGCGGTTCTGCAGGCGGCCGGCGGTGTCGATGATCAGCACGTCCGACCCTGCCTCCTTGGCCTTGGCGAAGGCGTCGTAGGCGAGGCCCGCGGCGTCGGCGCCGAGCTTGGAGGCGATGACCGGCGAGCCGGTCCGCTCGCCCCAGATCTTGAGCTGCTCGATCGCCGCGGCGCGGAACGTGTCGCCCGCCGCCAGCATCACCGAAAGCCCGCCCGCCACCAGCTTGGCCGCCAACTTGCCGATCGTCGTCGTCTTGCCGGTGCCGTTGACCCCGACGACCAGGATGACGTGCGGCTTGACCGACAAAACGAGCTCAAGCGGCCGCGCCACCGGCGTCAGCACCTTCTCGACCTCCGAAGCCATGATGCTGCGCACCTCGTCCTCCGACACGTCGCGGCCGAAGCGGCCGGACGCCAGCGCGTCGGTGATGCGAAGCGCCGTCTCCATCCCCAGATCGGCCCGGATCAGCACGTCCTCCAGGTCCTGCAGCGTGTCCTGGTCGAGGCGGCGCTTGGTGAACACGCCGGCGATGTTGGACGACAGCTCGCGCGACGAGCGCGACAGCCCCTCGCGGAGCCGGTTGAACCAGCCGGTCCTAGGCACCGGCGCCGCCGCAGGCACCTCGGGCGGCGCAGGCGGCTCCTGCTCGGGGGGGGCGGGCGGCTCCTGCTCGGGCGGTGCGGGCTCTGGCGGAACCTCCGGAACAGGCTCAGGCGGGACCTCCGGGGCCGGCGGCGGCTCCACGGGCGTCGGCGCGGGCGGCTCCGCCGGCGGCTCGCCGGCGTCGTCCCGCCTCAGCGTCTCCAGGGCATCCCAGTTGATCGGCGCGAGCGGCGCCGTCTCGTCGACCGGCTCCTCGATCACCTCCCGGGTGCCGAACGAAAAGACCTTGCGGATGAAGCCCAGTGCCATCTCGCCGGTCCGCTCAGGCCGCAATGCGAGCGACGGGTGCGGCGAGCAGCTTCTCGCCGTCATGGCCGGTGACCGTCGCCTCGACGATCGCCCCGGCGATCGCTTCGCCGTCGAGGGCGGCGAGCGTGAAGCCTTCCGTGCGGCCGAGGCCGTCCCGCTCGACGAGCAGACGCTGGCGGCTGCCGACCAGCGCCTCGAGATGACGCCGATGCGCGGTCTGCCCGACGGCGCGCAGACGGGCCGCCCGCTCCTTGACCAGCCCGCGCGGCAGCTGCGGCATGCGCGCCGCCGGCGTCCCGGCGCGCGGCGAATACGGAAAGACATGAAGATGCGTCAGCCCGCACTCCTCGACGATGCTGAGCGAGTTCTCGAACATCGCATCGGTCTCGGTCGGGAAGCCGGCGATGAGGTCGGCGCCGAACACCATTTCCGGGCGCCGCTGCCGGAGCTCGGCGCAGAATGCGATCGATTGGGCCCTGAGATGGCGCCGCTTCATCCGCTTGAGGATCATGTCGTCGCCGGACTGCAGCGATAGATGCAGATGCGGCATCAGCCGCGGCTCCTCGCCGATCGCCGCCACCAGCTCGTCGTCGGCCTCGATCGAATCGACGGACGAGAGCCGGAGCCTCGCCAGCCCCGGCACCTGGCGCAGGACCGTCCTGACCAGGCGGCCGAGCCGCGGGTTTCCGGGCAGGTCCGCGCCCCAGCCGGTCATGTCGACGCCCGACAGCACCACCTCGGCATAGCCGTTGTCGACCAGGCGACGGATCTGCTCGACCACCGCGCCCATCGGCACCGAGCGCGAAGGGCCGCGCCCGAAGGGGATGATGCAGAAGGTGCAGCGATGGTCGCAGCCATTCTGCACCTGGACGAAGGCGCGCGCTCGCCCTTCGATCGCTTCCACCATATGGCCGGCGGTCTCCCTGACCGACATGATGTCGTTGACGCGCACCTTTTCCGTGTCGTTGACGCCGAAATCCGGCAGCGCCCGATAGGCATGCGCGGCAAGCTTGTCCTCGTTGCCGAGCACGAGGTCCACCTCCGCCATCGCGGCAAACGAGGCCGGTTCGGTCTGAGCGGCGCAGCCGGTCACGATGATGCGGGCATCCGGCCTTTCGCGCCGCGCCTTGCGGATCGACTGGCGCGCCTGGCGGACGGCCTCTCCGGTCACCGCGCAGGTGTTGAAGATCACCGCCCCGCCGGCCAGCTCGGCCAGCCCGGCGGCTTCGGCCTGGCGACGCATCACCTCCGACTCGTAGCTGTTGAGGCGGCAGCCGAAGGTGACGATTTCGACGCCCATCAGGCGACGTCCTGCCGGTCGCGGGTCCAGGCGCCGGACTGCGGATCGAAGGTGCCCGAGAACTCCCATTCGGCCGGGCCCGTCATGATCGCGTGGCCATCGTCGCGCCAGTCGATCGACAGCGGTCCGCCCGGCACGGTGACCGTCACCTGGCGGCCGGTGCGGCCGGTGCGGGCGGCGCTGACGGCCGCTGCGCAGGCGGCGGAGCCGCAAGCCTTGGTCAGACCCGCCCCGCGCTCCCAGGTCCGCAGGACGAGCGCGTCGCGTGCCTTCACCTCGGCGATGGAGATGTTGGCGCGCTCGGGAAACATCGGATGGTACTCCAAAAGCGGCCCGAAGCGCTCCAGCTCGTAGGACCAGACGTCGCGGTCGACCCAGAAGATCGCATGCGGATTGCCCATCGACACGGCCGAAGGCGAATGCAGCACCGGCGCGTCGATCGGGCCGACCTGCAGCTCGATCATGCGCGTGTCGCGGAATTCCTCGGCGAGCGGGATCTCCTGCCAGCCGAAGCGCGGAACGCCCATGTCGACCGAGATCATGCCGTCCCGGTGCTCCTCGGCGCCAAGCACGCCGGCCACGGTCTCGAAGGTGAAGCTGCGGCGTCCCGTCTCGGCCGCCAGCGCCTGCACGACGCAGCGCATGCCGTTGCCACAGGCCTGGGCGAAGCTGCCGTCCGAGTTGAGGATCTCGACGAACTGGTCGGTGCCGGGCAGCCGCGAATCGTGGATCGCCATGATCTGGTCGAAGCGTGTCGCCGGGTCGGCGTTGAGCGCGATCGCCGCTGCCGGTGCGACCCGGTCGGAACGCCCGCGCATGTCGGCGACGATGATTTCGTTGCCGAGCCCGTTCATCTTGGCGAAGGGAGCCGCAGGGGCCATGGGGCGCGTCCGGTTGGTTTGGCGCCTATATGGCGGAAACGGGCACCGATTACCAGTGTGCGGACGCGCGCCGGTCAGGTCACGACGGGGAGAGCTCCGGGCGGCTCGTCGACGCCCCGGTGCTAAGGGTCGGCGCCGGCTCCGGCGGTATGTCCCAGGCCTCGCCCGGCTGCAGCGGGCGGAAGCGCTCCCTGGCGATCCCCTTGGCGTCGAGAGCCGCGAACAGGCGGTCGCGCGGCTCCTCGATCGGCTCGTTGGTCAGCTGGAACGTGCCCCAGTGGAAGCCCGCCGCAAACGCTGCCCGGCCGAGCAGCATTCCCTCCACCGCCTCCTCCGGGTTCTGATGCTGGCCTTGCATGAACCAGCGCGGCTCGTAGGCGCCGATGGGCAGCACCGCCAGCCGGAAGCCACCGTGCTTGGCGGCCAGCGCCCGGTAGGTGCGTCCTTCGTGAAAGCCGGTATCACCCGCGAAATAGAGATTGCCGGCCGGCGTCGAGACCACGAAGCCGCCCCACAGCGCCATGCGCCGGTCGCGCGTGCCGCGCGCCGACCAGTGATGGGCCGGCTCGACATGGACCACAACTTCGGTCCCGCCGACGGCGACCGCCGCCCCCCAGTCGTGGGCGGCGACGCGCACCGAAGGGTGGGCGGCGCCGATGATCGCGTCGTTGCCGAGCGGCGTGACGACCAGCGGGTCGTGCGCCTGCTTGAGGCGTCCGAGGGTGGCGAGGTCGAGATGGTCGTAGTGGTTGTGGCTGAGCATCACCAGGTCGATCGGCGGCAGCGCCTCGAAGGCGATGCCCGGCGGGTTGACCCGCCTCGGCCCCAGAAAGCTGAACGGCGAGACCCGCTCGGACCAGACGGGGTCGGTCAGGATGTTGAGCCCGGCCACTTGCAGCAGAAGCGTCGCATGGCCGACCATGGTGACCCGCATGGCATCGCCGCCGACCCGTCGCGGCGGCACCGCCGGCGGGAACGGGCTTGGCCAGCGTGCGGGCCACCGCGCCCGCCCGCCGCCGAACTGCCATTTCAGGAAATCGACCAGCCGGCCGGGCGGCACGCCGTCGGGGTTGAAGAAGATGCGGCCGTCGAAATGGTCGCTCGACGGACCCTCGTAATAGGGATTGCGACCCAGATGGCGGCGGCTGTGAGCGACGCCCTCAGCCAATGCCGTCACTCCGATCGGGTCCAGGATGTCCGCCAGCTCCCATTCCTTCATTCTGGACCAACTAGCGGACCGACGCACCCCCGCAAGACGGCGCTGCGGGCCAGCGCCGTCCGATCGATTGGCGCAGTCGCCTTTGCGACATCCGCGCTGGCCGCTTCGGCGATAACCTTCTCAGGGCGACAAGGACAGCGACCATGGTCATGAAGCGCACGAAGCAGCCCTGGATGAAGGCCGAGACCTTCGGCCGCTCGCTGCCGGGCGGCATCGGCATCAACCTCCTGGTGCCCGAGATCGAGCCGATGGAGGGCTTCCTCCGCTCCGTGCTCAGCGGCCGCACGATCTATGCCGACGAGGACTTTGCGGCGATCGAGCTCGGCGGGGCGCTGATGATGCTGCATGCCGACCATTCCTACGCCGACCACGAGATGGCCGGCGTGGTGGATGGCGCCGAACTGCGCGGCCTCGGCGTCGAGATCCGCGTCTACGGGCTCGACCCGGACCAAGCCGAGCAGGCGGCGCGGCGCCTCGGCCACGTCGTGCTTGCCGGCGCCGTCGACAAGCCGCATGGCCTTCGCGAATGCCATCTCGTGGGACCGGCCGGCTATGTGTTCGTGCCGAGCCTCGCTTCCGCTGCCGGATAAGGCCGTTGCGCATTTGCAACATGCGGCGGCAGGGAAGCTTATTTTAACCACAGCCGGTTGAAATTTCCCCAACATGGCCACTTTGTAGGCCGATGGGGTCAGACGGCGGCGCTCGACGCACGACGGAGGTGGACGTGATGGCATTCTCGAAGACGAGCCTGGCGGTCGCATTGTTGCTGTCGCTTGGCGCGGCAGGATGCCAGGGCAATCGCATGTCCTCGCTCGACTCCGTCCAGCCGGCGCCGCTGCCGGCAGCGCCGTCCGGGACCGTGACCGGCAGCCAGCTGCCGCCGCCCGCCGCTCCCGGCACTCCGCCTGCCGGCCAATTCCCTGCCGCCCCCGGCGACCAGCTGGCCGCCGCGACGCCCGCGGCCGAGCCGCCGGCGACCGCACCCGACCTCACGGCTGGCGGCGTGGCCGGCGTGTGGACCGCTTCCGTCTCCGGCCAGAGCTGCAAGGTCGCCACCCCGCAGACCAAGTTCGGCGCCGGCTACCGGGCCGGCCCCCTGCGCTGCCCGGCGCCGATCGACGGCGTCAAGTCGTGGAACGTCTCCGGCAAGCAGCTCACCTTGCATGACGCCAGCGGGGGCGTTTTGGCGCGCCTCTATTCGACGAGCCCGGAGAAGTTCGACGGCCAGACCGAAAGCGGCGTGCCGATCTCACTCAGCCGTTGATCGCCTGACCCCTTCGAGGCCCGCCGATGCATCTCCGCGACGGGCTGACGACGCACCCTTCCGTCGCACAGCGCTATGGCCATTTGGTCGAGCAGGGCGAGCTCTCGGCAGATCCGGCCCAGCTCGCGGCGGCAGCCGCGCTCGACGTGCTGATCGGCGAGATCGCCGCCAAGCGGCTCGCCTCCAAGTCGAGCGCACTCGGCTGGCTGTTCGGCAAGTCGCGCGATGCGAGCCCGCTGCGCGGCCTCTACATCCATGGCGGAGTCGGCCGCGGCAAGACGATGCTCATGGACATGTTCTTCGCCCTGGTGCCGGTCCGGCGCAAGCGGCGGGTCCACTTCAATGCCTTCATGGCCGAGGTCCACGATCGCATCCAGAAGCACCGGCAGGCGCGCAAGGACGGCAGCGTGACCGAGGACGACCCCATCCCGCCGGTGGCGCGGGCGCTTGCCCGGCAGGCCTGGGTGCTGTTCTTCGACGAGTTCGCCGTGACCGACATCGCCGACGCCATGGTGCTGTCGCGGCTTTTTGAATCGCTGTTCAAGGAAGGCGTGGTGCTCGTCGCCACCTCCAACGTCGCCCCCGACGACCTCTACCGCGACGGACTGAACCGCCAGCTGTTCCTGCCCTTCGTTTCGCTCCTGAAACGATATGCCCGGATCCTGGCGCTCGACGCACTGAAGGATTACCGCCAGGAAAAGCTCGACCACCTTCCCGTCTATCTGACGCCGCTTGGCCCGGAGACGGACCGGCGCATGGACGATGCCTGGCAGGCGGTGACGCACGGCCTGGCCGAGGCACCGGCCGAGCTTCACGTGATGGGTCGCGTCCTGGCGGTGCCGCGGGCTGCCGGCAGCGCGGCGCGCCTGAGCTTCGCCGAGCTGTGCGAGCGACCGCTCGGCGCCCGCGACTACCTGGCGCTGGCCGATGCCTACGACACGCTTTTCGTCGACCGGGTGCCGGTGCTGCCCGAGGCCCGTCGCAACGAGGCCAAGCGCTTCATCCTGCTGGTCGACACGATCTACGACCGCAAGCTTCGGCTGGTGATGAGCGCCGAAGCGGCGCCGGAGGCGCTGTACCAGGGCCGCCGCGGCAACGAAGCCTTCGAATTCCAGCGCACCGCGTCGCGGCTCGTCGAAATGCGCAGCCAGACGTGGCTCGACGCCTGGGCGGCGCGCAGGATGCCGGCCCGGACGGCCGCGCCCTGATCCGAACATCTCTGCCGAAACCGTCCGATTTCTATTGACGTTTACGTAAACTCCGAATGGTCTAACCGATTGAAAACCTTGATCCGAAAATATCCGTTTGAACTTTTGTGGCCGAAGGGCTAAACGAGCGGCGGCATTTTTCCGACCTCGTCCCTGTACTTTGGCCACTCTATACAAGCCACACGACCGGTCATCTTCCGGTCACTGAAAAGGGAAACTTTCCAAACATGGCACGCAGCAAGATCGCCCTCATCGGCTCCGGCATGATCGGCGGGACCCTGGCCCACCTGATCGGGCTGAAGGAGCTCGGCGACGTCGTGCTTTTCGACATTGCCGAAGGCATCCCGCAGGGCAAGGCGCTCGACATCGCACAGTCGTCGCCGGTGGAAGGGTTCGACGGCCGCTTCGTGGGCGTCAACGATTATGCGGGGATCGAAGGCGCAGATGTCTGCATCGTCACGGCCGGCGTGCCGCGCAAGCCGGGCATGAGCCGCGACGACCTGCTCGGCATCAACCTCAAGGTCATGGAGCAGGTGGGCGCCGGCATCCGCAAATATGCGCCCAAGGCGTTCGTGGTCTGCATCACCAACCCGCTCGACGCCATGGTGTGGGCGCTGCAGAAGTTCTCCGGCCTGCCGAAGACGCATGTCGTGGGCATGGCCGGCGTTCTGGACTCGGCGCGTTTCCGCTATTTCCTGGCCGAGGAGTTCAAGGTGTCGGTCGAGGACGTCACCGCCTTCGTGCTCGGCGGCCACGGCGATTCCATGGTGCCGATGCCGCGTTACTCCACCGTTTCCGGCATTCCCTTGCCCGATCTCGTGAAGATGGGCTGGACCACCAAGGAGCGGCTGGACGAGATCATCCAGCGCACCCGCGACGGCGGCGCCGAGATCGTCGGCCTGCTGAAGAACGGCTCCGCCTACTATGCGCCGGCCGCCTCGGGCATCGCCATGGCGGAAGCCTATCTCAAGGACAAGAAGCGCGTCCTGCCCTGCGCGGCGCATCTCACCGGCCAGTACGGGGTCAAGAACATGTATGTCGGCGTGCCGGTCGTCATCGGGGCCGGCGGCGTCGAGCGGGTCATCGAGATCGACCTGAACAAGGCCGAGCAGAAGATGTTCGACCAGTCGGTCGAGGCGGTGGCGGCGCTCTGCGAGGCCTGCGTCACGATCGCGCCCAACCTGGCGGGCAAGTAGGAGGTTCCGGCATGAACATCCACGAGTACCAGGCCAAGCAGCTGCTCAAGGGCTACGGCCTGCCGGTGGCGGACGGCGTCGCGGTCTTCGCCGCCGGGGAGGCCGAAGCGGCGGCGAAGAAGCTGCCCGGGCCGCTCTATGTGGTGAAGAGCCAGATCCATGCCGGCGGTCGCGGCAAGGGACGCTTTGCGGGGCTCGGCCCCGAGGCCAAGGGCGGCGTCAGGCTCGCCAAGTCGACTGCCGAGGTCGCCGCCAACGCCCGCGAGATGCTCGGCCGCACGCTGGTCACCAAGCAGACCGGCCCGGCCGGCAAGCAGGTGAACCGCCTCTATGTCGAGGACGGCGCCGACATCGACCGCGAGCTCTATCTGTCCATCCTGGTCGACCGCTCGGCCGGCCGCGTCGCCTTCGTGGTGTCGACCGAGGGTGGGATGGACATCGAGGCGGTGGCCCACGACACGCCGGAGAAGATCGTCACCCGGCCAATCGATCCCGATGCCGGCGTGACCGGCGACGATGTCGCCGCCCTCGGCGCCGCGCTCCGCCTGGAGGGCGCCGCCGCCGAGGACGCCAAGACGGTGTTCCCGGCGCTCTACCGCGCCTTCGTCGAGAAGGATATGAGCCTGCTCGAGGTCAACCCGCTGATCGTCATGAAGAACGGCCGCCTGCGGGTGCTCGACGCCAAGGTCTCCTTCGACGGCAACGCAGAGTTCCGCCATCCCGAGCTGTCCGAGCTGCGCGACCTTTCCGAAGAGGACGACAAGGAGATCGAGGCGTCCAAGCATGATCTCGCCTATGTGGCGCTGGACGGCAATATCGGCTGCATGGTCAACGGCGCCGGGCTGGCCATGGCCACCATGGACATCATCAAGCTCTACGGCGCCGAGCCGGCAAACTTCCTCGACGTCGGCGGCGGCGCGTCCAAGGAGAAGGTCACCGCCGCGTTCAAGATCATCACCGCCGACCCGGCGGTGAAGGGCATTCTGGTCAACATCTTCGGCGGCATCATGCGCTGCGACGTGATCGCCGAGGGCGTGGTCGCGGCCGTCAAGGAGGTCGGGCTGAAGGTGCCGCTCGTCGTCCGCCTCGAAGGCACCAATGTCGAGCTCGGCAAGCAGATCCTGCGCGACAGCGGCCTCAACGTCATCCCCGCCGACGACCTGGAGGACGCCGCCAAGAAGATCGTGGCGGCAGTGAAAGGCTGAGGCGATGCCGCCCCGCACCGATCCGCTTCCGCTGGAGACGGCCACCTTGCGCCGCCGGCGGAAGCCCCTCACCCCTTTCCTCGCCGCCTAGCGGAGCCCGCACCATGTCCATCCTCGTCGACCGCAACACCAAGGTCCTGGTCCAGGGGCTCACCGGCAAGACCGGCACCTTCCACACCGAGCAGGCGCTCGCCTACCACGGCACCAAGATGGTCGGCGGCATCCACCCGAAGAAAGGCGGCGAAACCTGGGGCTCCGTGGAGAGCGGCGCCCAGCTGCCGATCTTCGCCACCGTCGCCGAGGGGAAGGCCCGGACCGGCGCCGACGCTTCCGTGATCTATGTACCGCCGGCCGGCGCGGCCGACGCGATCATCGAGGCGATCGAGGCCGAGATGCCGCTGATCGTCTGCATCACCGAGGGCATCCCGGTGCTCGACATGGTGCGCGTCAAGGCGCGCCTCGACCGATCGAACTCCCGGTTGCTCGGCCCCAACTGCCCGGGCGTGCTGACGCCCGACGAGTGCAAGATCGGCATCATGCCGGGCAACATCTTCCGCAAGGGATCGGTCGGCGTTGTTTCGCGCTCGGGAACGCTTACCTATGAGGCAGTGTTCCAGACCAGCAATGCGGGCCTCGGCCAGACCACCGCCGTGGGCATCGGCGGCGACCCCGTCAAAGGCCTCGATTTCATCGACGTGCTCGAGATGTTCCTGGCCGACGACGCCACCCAGTCGATCATCATGATCGGCGAGATCGGCGGCGCCGCCGAGGAGGAAGCGGCCGAGTTCATCAAGGCCGAGGCACGGCGCGGGCGCAAGAAGCCGATAGCCGGCTTCATCGCCGGGCGCACCGCGCCGCCCGGCCGCACGATGGGCCACGCCGGCGCCGTCATTTCGGGCGGCAAGGGCGGCGCGGAGGACAAGATCGCCGCGCTCGAGGCGGCCGGCATCCGCGTTTCGCCTTCGCCGGCCCGCCTCGGCACCACGTTGCTCGACGCGATCAAGGGCTGAGGACGCGCATCGGGCGCCAACATCCATCGGTGCGGACTTGCTTCCTCGCCGATCAGACAACCGGGAAAAGTGCCATGGCACGTGCAGATCAGGCCAACGACGAATTCTCCCTCACCTCCTTCCTCTACGGAGGCAATGCCGACTACATCGAGCAGCTCTATGCCCGCTACAAGGAAGACCCGTCGTCGGTCGGCATGGAGTGGCAGGACTATTTCGGCTCGCTGCGCGACGAGGCCGAGATCGTGCGCAAGAACGCCGAGGGCGCCTCGTGGGCGAAGCCCCACTGGCCGGTGACCTCCAACGGCGAGCTGGTCTCGGCCCTCGACGGCGACTGGAGCACGGTCGAGAAGCATTTCGAGAAGAAGGTCAAGGAGAAGGCGCAGGTCAACGGCGACGCGATCTCCGATGCCGACGTGCTGCGGGCCACCCGCGATTCGGTCCGCGCCATCATGATGATCCGCGCCTATCGCATGCGCGGCCACCTGCATGCCAATCTCGACCCGCTGGGGCTTGCCAAGCCGCTGGAGGACTACAACGAGCTGTCGCCGGAAGCCTATGGCTTCTCGCCCGCCGACTACGACCGCCGCATCTTCATCGACCACGTGCTCGGCCTCGAATACGCGACGATCCGCGACATCCTGGAGATCCTGGAGAGGACCTACTGCTCGACGCTCGGCGTCGAGTTCATGCACATCTCCGACCCTCGCGAGAAAGCCTGGATCCAGGAACGCATCGAGGGCCCCGACAAGGGCGTCGCCTTCACGGCGGCCGGCAAGCGCGCCATCCTGCAGAAGCTGATCGAGTCGGAGGGCTTCGAGCAATTCATCGACGTCAAGTACAAGGGCACCAAGCGCTTCGGCCTCGACGGCGCCGAGTCGCTCATTCCCGCGCTGGAACAGATCATCAAGCGCGGCGGCGCCATGGGGTTGCAGGAGATCGTCCTCGGCATGGCCCATCGCGGGCGGCTCAACGTGCTTAGCCAGGTCATGGCCAAGCCGCACCGGGCGATCTTCCACGAGTTCAAGGGAGGTTCCTACGCCCCCGACGACGTGGAGGGCTCCGGCGACGTCAAGTACCATCTCGGCGCCTCTTCCGACCGCGAGTTCGACGGCAACAAGGTGCACCTTTCCCTCACCGCCAACCCGTCTCATCTCGAGATCGTCGACCCGGTCGTCATGGGCAAGGCGCGCGCCAAGCAGGACCAGATCTTCGGCCGCAAGCGCGAGGAGGTCGTTCCGCTGGAGGAGCGCGCCAAGGTGCTGCCGCTTCTCCTGCATGGCGACGCGGCCTTCGCCGGCCAGGGCGTGGTGGCCGAGGTGCTCGGCCTGTCGGGCCTGCGCGGCCACCGGGTGGCCGGCACGCTGCACTTCATCATCAACAACCAGATCGGCTTCACCACCAATCCGCGCTTCTCGCGCTCCTCGCCCTACCCGTCCGACGTCGCCAAGATGATCGAGGCGCCGATCTTCCACGTGAACGGCGACGACCCGGAGGCGGTCGTCTATGCCGCAAACGTGGCGACTGAGTTTCGCATGGTGTTTCACAAGCCGGTCGTCATCGACATGTTCTGCTACCGCCGCTTCGGCCACAACGAGGGCGACGAGCCGGCGTTCACGCAGCCCATCATGTACCGCACCATCCGCACCCAGAAGTCGACCGGGCAGATCTATGCCGACAAGCTGATCGGCGAAGGGCTGCTGACCGAAGGCGAATACGAGACCATGAAGGCGGCCTGGCGCGCGCATCTGGAATCGGAGTGGGAGACCGGCCAGTCCTACAAGCCCAACAAGGCCGACTGGCTCGACGGCGCCTGGTCGGGGCTGCGCACGGCCGACAACCAGGACGAACAGCGCCGCGGCAAGACCGCGGTGCCGGTCAAGACGCTGAAGGAGGTCGGCCGCAAGCTCACCGAGGTGCCGTCCGACTTCGAGGCGCACAAGACCATCGGCCGCTTCCTGGAGACGCGGCGCAAGATGATCGAGTCGGGCGAGGGGCTCGACTGGTCGACCGCCGAGGCGCTGGCCTTCGGCTCGATCCTGCTCGACGGCAGCCCGATCCGCCTCTCCGGCCAGGATTCCGAACGCGGCACCTTCTCGCAGCGCCATTCGGTGCTCTACGACCAACGCGACGAGCGTCGCTACATCCCGCTCAACAACCTGTCGCCGGCCCAGGCGAATTTCGAGGTCATCAACTCGATGCTCTCGGAAGAGGCCGTCCTCGGCTTCGAATACGGCTACTCCCTGGCCGAGCCCAACGCGCTCACTCTATGGGAGGCGCAGTTCGGCGATTTCGCCAACGGGGCGCAGGTGGTGTTCGACCAGTTCATCTCGTCGGGCGAGCGCAAGTGGCTGCGCATGTCGGGCCTCGTCTGCCTCTTGCCGCACGGCTATGAAGGGCAGGGGCCCGAGCACTCCTCGGCCCGGCTGGAGCGCTTCCTGCAGCTCTGCGCCGAGGACAACATGCAGGTCGCGTCCTGCACGACGCCGGCGAACTACTTCCACATCCTGCGCCGCCAGCTGAAGCGCGACTTCCGCAAGCCGCTGATCCTGATGACGCCCAAGTCGTTGCTGCGCCACAAGCGTGCGGTGTCGTCGCTGGGCGAGATCTCCGGCGAGAGCTCCTTCCACCGCCTGCTCTGGGACGACGCGCAGCACGGCGTCGGCGACGTGAAGCTGGTGCGCGACGCCAAGATCCGCCGCGTCGTGATGTGCTCCGGCAAGGTCTATTACGACCTCTTCGAGGAGCGCGAAAAGCGCGGCATCAACGACATCTATTTGCTCAGGGTCGAGCAGCTCTACCCGTTCCCGGCCAAGGCGCTGATCACCGAGCTGTCGCGGTTCCGCGGCGCCGAGATGGTGTGGTGCCAGGAGGAGCCCAAGAACATGGGCGCCTGGTCCTTCATCGATCCCTATCTGGAGTGGGTGCTGGCCCACATCGACGCGAAGCATCAGCGGGTGCGCTACAGCGGCCGCCCGGCTTCGGCCTCGCCGGCGACCGGCCTGATGTCGAAGCATCTGCAGCAGCTCGCGTCCTTCCTGGACGACGCGCTCGGCGAGTAACCTTCAACCGAACCAACGGACCACGACCATGGCAACCGAAATTCGCGTCCCGACCCTCGGCGAATCCGTGACCGAGGCCACCATCGGAAAGTGGTTCAAGAAGGTCGGCGACGCCATCGCCGCCGACGAGCCGCTGGTGGAGCTGGAGACCGACAAGGTGACCGTGGAGGTTCCGTCGCCTGCCGCCGGCACGCTGTCGGAGATCGCCGCCCAAGAAGGCGACACGGTCGGGCTGGGCGCCCTGCTCGGCACCATCGGCAGCGGGCAGGCCGAAACCAAGCCCGCGGCGGTCGCCCAGGCGGCAGGCAAGGCTGGCGCCGCCACCGTCAAGGAGGCGGTCGACAAGACCGCCGAGGTGGCCGGCGCGCCGCCGATCGAGCCGAAGAAGGGCGCGGACGCGAAGCGCTCGGCGATGCCGCCGTCGCCATCGGCGGCCAAGATGATGACCGAGAACGACCTGTCTGCCGAGCAAGTCGGCGGCAGCGGCAAGCGGGGTCAGGTGTTGAAGGGCGACGTGATCGAGACGCTTGCCCGCGGCGGCGCGGCCCAGCCAGTGCCGCAGCCCCGGACGGAGGCGCCGCAGCCCCGCGCCGAGGTGCCGGCCGCCCCGGCCCAGCTGCGGACCCCCACGCCGGCCGCCGACGAGGACCGCGAGGAACGCGTGCGCATGACCAAGCTGCGCCAGACCATCGCGCGCCGGCTGAAGGAAGCCCAGAGCACGGCCGCCATGCTCACCACCTTCAACGAGGTGGACATGAAGGCGGTGATGGACCTGCGCGCCAAGTACAAGGATGTCTTCGAGAAGAAGCACGGCGTCAAGCTGGGCTTCATGGGCTTCTTCACCAAGGCGGTGACCCATGCCCTGAAGGAAATCCCGGCCGTCAACGCCGAGATCGACGGCACCGACATCATCTACAAGAACTATGCCCATATCGGCGTCGCGGTGGGCACCGACAAAGGCCTGGTGGTGCCGGTGGTCAGAAATGCGGACCAGCTGTCGATCGCCGACATCGAGAAGGAGATCGGCCGGCTCGGCCTCGCCGCGCGCGACGGCAAGCTCTCCGTGGCCGACATGCAGGGCGGCACCTTCACCATCTCCAATGGCGGCGTCTACGGCTCGCTGATGTCGACGCCGATCCTCAACGCGCCGCAATCCGGCATCCTCGGCATGCACAAGATACAGGAACGGCCGGTGGTCGTCGGCGGCCAGATCGTTATCCGGCCGATGATGTACCTCGCCCTCTCCTACGACCACCGGAACGTCGACGGCAAGGAGGCCGTGACCTTCCTGGTCCGCGTCAAGGAGGTGCTGGAGGATCCCGAACGGCTGGTGCTCGACCTCTAGGAAGCGGCCCAGGATCGAAGGAGAGAGCGATGGACGCAGCGGCGCAATCGACCGAGCTCACGGTTCTGATCTGGAGCGTCCTGCTCCTTCTCGGCCACATCGTCGTCCAGACCCTGTCGCTCATCCGCGATTGCGGTCCGGCCTATGCGGTGGGGGAGCGCGACGGCAGCCGCATCCCCGGCCCCGTCACGGCCCGCCTGACACGCGGCCTGACCAACTATGTCGAGACCTACGTCGCCTTCGTGGCTCTGGCGCTCGCGCTGATGGTCACCGGCCGCACCGGCGGGCTCGGCGCGACCGGCGCCCTGATCTGGTTCTGGGCGCGCCTCGTCTATGTCCCCGTCTACGCGGCCGGCATTCCGGTCGCGCGGACGGCGATCTGGAGCGTCTCGGTGGTCGGGCTGGTCCTGATGCTGGTCCGGCTGGCCGCCTGATGGGAGCCGACGGCGGCAAGGTCGTGCTGGTCACGGGAGGCGGCCGCGGCATTGGCGCCGCCACCTGCCGACTGGCCGCCCGCTCGGGGTGGCGGGTGGCGGTCAACTACGCCTCCAACGCCGCCGCCGCGGGACGTCTCGTCGACGAGATCGAAGGCGCCGGCGGCGAGGCGGTCGCCATCCGCGCCGATGTCGGGCGGGAAGCCGACGTCGAGTCCCTCTTCGCCGCCGTCGACGCCCGTTTCGGGCGGCTCGACGCACTCGTCAACAATGCCGGCGTCGTCGACGTTCGCGCCCGCGTCGACGAGATGCGCTTCGCGCGGCTCGAACGCATGATGCGCATCAACGTCATCGGCGCCTTTCTGTGTGCCGGCCAGGCGGTCAAGCGCATGTCGACGCGCCATGGCGGCCAGGGCGGCGTCATCGTCAATGTTTCGTCGGCCGCCTCGCAACACGGCGCCCCCGGCTTCTACGTCGACTACGCCGCCACCAAGGGCGCCCTGGACACGCTGACCGTCGGGCTGGCGCTGGAGGTCGCCCTGGAAGGCGTCCGTGTGGCGGCCGTCAGGCCGGGCATCATCGACACCGAGATCCATGCGTCGGGCGGCCAGCCCGACCGCATCGCAGCGGTGCGCGACACGCTGCCCATGAAGCGCGCCGGAACGGCGGACGAGGTGGCGCACGCCATCCTGTTCCTGATGTCGGACCATGCATCCTATATGACGGGTGCGATCCTCAATGTGAGCGGCGGGCGCTGACCGCCATGCAAGGGAAAGAGTGACCATGGCTTACGACGTCGTCGTGATCGGAACAGGCCCGGGCGGCTATGTCTGTGCCATCAAGGCGGCCGAGCTCGGCCTGCGGACGGCCGTCGTCGAGAAGCGGCCGACGCATGGCGGCACCTGCGTCAAGGTCGGCTGCATCCCGTCCAAGGCCTTGCTCCACGCCTCCGAGATCTTCGCCGAAGCCGGTCACTCCTTCGCCGCACTGGGCGTCGACGTCGGCACGCCCAAGCTGAACCTCGAGCAGATGATGGCCCACAAGGAGCAGTCGGTCTCCCAGAACACCAAAGGCCTCGATTTCCTCATGAAGAAGAACAAGATCGAGGTGCTGCGCGGCACCGGCCGCATCATGTCGCCGGGCGTCGTCGCGGTGACCGGCGCCGACGGCAAGATCGAGGAGGTGCCGACGGCCAACATCGTCATCGCCACCGGCTCCGACGTCGCCGGCATCCCCGGCGTGAAGGTCGACTTCGACGAGAAGGCGATCGTCTCGTCGACCGGCGCCCTGGAGCTCGCCAAGGTACCCGCCACGATGGTGGTGGTGGGCGGCGGGGTGATCGGGCTGGAGCTCGGCTCGGTCTGGGCGCGGCTCGGGGCCAAGGTGACGGTGGTCGAATATCTGGATTCCATCCTCGGCGGCATGGACGCCGAGGTGGCCAAGCAGCTCCAGCGCATGCTCGGCAAGCAGGGCATCGAGTTTCGCCTGTCGGCCAAGGTCACCCGCGTCGAGCGCACGAAGAAGGGCGCCAAGGTGACCTTCGAGCCCGTCCAGGGCGGCGCCGCCGAGACCCTGGACGCCGAGGTGGTGCTGGTCGCCACCGGCCGCCGTCCCTACACGGAAGGGCTCGGGCTGAAGGAGGCCGGCATTGCGGTCGACGAGCGGGGCCGCATCGAGACGGATGCGCATCTGCGCACCAATGTCGAGGGAATCTACGCGATCGGCGACGCCATCGCCGGGCCGATGCTCGCCCACAAGGCGGAGGACGAGGGCGTCGCGGTCGCCGAGACGATCGCCGGCCAGGCCGGCCACGTGAACTACGAGGTCATCCCCAACGTGGTCTACACCAGCCCCGAGCTGGCGTCGGTGGGCCGCACCGAGGAGGAGCTGAAGAAGGCCGGCATCGCTTACAAGGTCGGCAAGTTCCCGTTTTCGGCCAATGGGCGGGCGCGCGCCATGCTGCACACCGACGGCTTCGTGAAAGTCCTCGCCGACAAGGCGACCGACCGGGTGCTCGGCGTCCATATCCTCGGCTTCGGCGCCGGCGAAATGATCCACGAGGCGGCGGTGCTGATGGAGTTCGGCGGCTCGTCCGAGGATCTCGCCCGCACCTGCCACGCCCATCCCACCATGTCGGAAGCGGTCAAGGAGGCGGCCCTCGCCGCCTTCTTCAAGCCGATCCACATCTGATCATCGACGCGACTTCAGTCCAGGCGCCTCACGCGCTGCGCGCGGCGATCGCTGCTGCGGCGCCGGCGAGCGTGCCGGCGCTGACGCGGTTGGCGATCTGCATGGCGCGGCGGCTCTTCAGGAGCTTGCGCGCCTGGGCGGCGGCGAGCACCCAGGCGAGGTCGATCACCACCAGCACCACCGCCATGGTCGCCGTGAGCTCGGCCCAGCCGACCAGCGTCACGCGGCCGAGGTCGATGATGGTCGGCAGCAGCGCCAGGTAGAACATCATGATCTTGGGGTTGCCGAGCGTCACGGCCATGCCGGCGAAGAACAGCTTCGCCGGCGCCCGCTCCTCGGGCAGGGCGCCATCGGCGGCCGCCGGTGCCGTCCACATCCGATAGGCGAGATAGGCGAGATAGGCGACGCCGGCCCATTTCAGCACGACGAAGGCAAGGTGGAAGGTCTGCGCCACCACCGCAAGGCCGAACACGGCGAGCGACAGCCAGATGGCCTCGCCCACCCACATCGCCAACAGGAAAGGGAACACGTCGCGGAAGCCGCGCGCCACCACGCGGGCGACCAGCGCCGCAATGCTGGGACCCGGCGACCCGGCGGCCACCAGCAGCGCGCCGGCGAAGATCAGGAGAGACGTCGTTTCCATGGCGGCAACCCTCGAGACTGCGGCCGAAGGATATAAAGGATCCGCCCGATCACGCCAAGGGGCGCTCAGGCCGCGCCGCTCACCCGCGTCTTCTCGAACCGCTTGCGCTCATGCGGATCGAGGTAGACCTTGCGCAGCCGGATCGACTTCGGCGTCACCTCGACAAGCTCGTCGTCCTGGATCCAGGCGAGCGCCCGCTCAAGCGTCATGCGAACCGGCGGCGTCAGTTTCACCGCCTCGTCCTTGCCGGCGGCCCGGATGTTGGTGAGCTTCTTGCCCTTGAGCACGTTGACTTCGAGGTCGTTGTCGCGCGTGTGAATGCCGACGATCATCCCGCCATAGACCTTGACCCCCGGGTCGATCACCATCGGCCCGCGATCCTCGAGGTTCCACAGCGCGTAGGCGACCGCCTCGCCCGGCTCGTTGGCGATGAGCACGCCGTTGACGCGGCCGCCGATCTCGCCCCTGTAGGGCTCGTAGGCATGGAACAGCCGGTTCATCACCGCCGTTCCGCGGGTGTCCGTCAACAGCTCCGACTGATAGCCGATCAAGCCTCGAGTCGGCGCATAGAAGACCAGCCGCTGCCGGTTGCCGCCCGACGGCTTGAGCTCGACGAGCTCCGCCTTGCGCTCCGACATCTTCTGCACCACGACGCCGGCATGCTCCTCGTCGACGTCGACCACCACTTCCTCGACCGGCTCAAGAAGGGCGCCGTCGTCGCCCTTCTTCATCACCACGCGGGGTCGCGACACCGCGAGCTCGAAGCCTTCGCGGCGCATCGTCTCGATCAGCACGGCCAGCTGCAGCTCGCCGCGGCCGGATACGTAGAAGGAGTCCTTGTCAGCCGATTCCTCGATCCTGAGCGCCACATTGCCTTCCGCTTCGCGCAGCAGGCGGTCGCGGATGACGCGGCTCGTCACCTTGTCGCCCTCGGTCCCGGCAAGCGGCGAATCGTTGACGAGGAAGGACATGGTGACCGTCGGCGGGTCGATCGGCTGGGCAGGCAGCGGCTCGGTCACAGAGGGGTCGCAGAACGTGTCGGCGACGGTGCCCTTCTGCAAGCCGGCGATGGCCACGATGTCGCCCGCCGCGGCATCGTCGATCGGTTGCCGCTCCAGGCCACGGAAGGCCAGGATCTTGGAGACGCGGCCGTTCTCCAGCAACGAGCCGTCATGATGCAGGACCTTGACCGCCTGGTTGGGCTTGACCGAGCCCGACTCGATGCGCCCGGTCACGATGCGCCCAAGGAACGGGTTGGCTTCCAGGATCGTGCCGATCATGCGGAACGGGCCGCTGCCGACCTTGGGCGCCGGAACGTGCCTCAGCACCAGGTCGAACAGCGGCGCCAACCCGTCGGTCCGCGGCCCTTCGGCGTTCTCGGCCATCCAGCCGTCGCGGCCGGACCCGTAGAGGATCGGGAAGTCGAGCTGCTCGTCGGTCGCGTCGAGCGCGGCAAACAGGTCGAACACCTCGTTGACCACCTCGACCGCGCGGGCGTCCGGCCGATCGATCTTGTTGATGGCCACGATCGGCTTCAGGCCCACCTTGAGTGCCTTGCCGACCACGAACTTGGTCTGCGGCATCGGGCCTTCGGCGGCGTCGACCAGCACGATCGCCCCGTCGACCATGTTGAGGATGCGCTCCACCTCGCCGCCGAAATCGGCGTGTCCGGGCGTGTCCACGATGTTGATGCGCGTGTTCTTCCACTCCACCGACGTCGCCTTGGCGAGGATGGTGATGCCGCGCTCCTTCTCCAAGTCGCTGGAATCCATGGCCCGCTCGGCGACCCGCTGGTTCTCGCGGACCGAGCCGGACTGCTTCAGAAGGGCGTCGACCAGCGTTGTCTTGCCATGATCGACATGGGCGATGATCGCGATGTTGCGAAGGTTCATGATGCGCTACTCGGGGAAGTGACGGGCGCCGACCAGGGGGCGCAAGCCGATTTTCTGGCGCTCCTTACAGCTTTTCTCGCACCTGCGAAAGGGGCCGGGCCGGCGCCGGGCGAAAGGGTGCCATGCGCTTGGCGCATCGCTCGCCGTTGACCTGCCTGGAAATGGCGGGTTTAGGTTGAGACGCCGCGGCATCCTGCCGCGGCAGGCGAACGGGAGTCCGCCGTGAAGGCCACGCGTTCCGCACCCACCCCCGGCCGCGCTGCCGGCCGCCTCTCGGAGGCGGGCTTGCGCCGGGCCCGCCTGCTCTCCGGCCTGGTGCTGATGGCATTCACGGCGCTGCATCTGGTCAATCACGCGCTGCTTCTCGTATCGCTGCCGGTCGCCGAGGCGGCGCGTCCGGTCTTCCTCTTCGTCTGGCGCAACCCGGTCGGCACGCTTGTACTGTACGGCGCAGCCGCGGTGCATCTCTCGCTGGTCCTGCTCGCGCTCTATCGGCGCCGCACCCTGGTGATGCCACCCCGCGAGGCCCTGCAAGTGGGGCTGGGCCTGCTCATCCCCGTGCTGCTGGCCGAGCATGTGGTCGGCACTCGGGTCTATGAATCGCTGACCGGCATTCATGTCACCTATGCCTTCGTTCTCAACGCGCTCTGGGTTGCCACGCCGGCGACCGGCGTGCGGCAGGCGATCGCGCTGGTGGTGATCTGGACGCATGGCTGCCTCGGCATCTATTTCTGGATCCGCTTCCGGGCATGGTATCCCCAATGGGCGCCCTGGCTGCTGATCGCCGCCGTGCTGGTGCCGGTCCTGGCGCTGCTCGGCTTCGCAGAAGGCGGCCGGACGGTGGCCGCGTTGCCGCCCTTCGAACCGTCGCCGCCGGTCGCCCCCGAGGTGATCGAGGCCGGCCTCCTCGCAAAGCAGCGGCTGGTTCGCGTCATCTACATCGTCTTCCTGGCGCTGCTCGCCCTGGTCCTCGCAGCCCGCATCCTTCGCATGTGGCGCGAACGCCGCAACCTCTTGGAGATCCGCTATTCGAGCGGCGAGGTGGTGCGCATCGCCAGGGGCCACAGCGTGCTGGAGGCAAGCCGCATCGGCGGCATCCCGCATTATGCCGTGTGCGGCGGCCGTGGCCGATGCTCGACCTGCCGCATCAAGGTCTCGGACGGCCTCGATCGACAGCCGTCGCCCGGAGCGATCGAGCAGGCGACTCTCGCCCGCATCGGCGCCGAGCCCGACGTCAGGCTGGCCTGCCAGCTTCATCCGGTCACCAATGTCGGCGTTACGCCGCTCCTCATGCCGGAGGGGCGGCGCGCCGCCGCGGCGCTGGCGGCACAGCCCGCGACCCCCGGCCGCGAGCAGGAGGTGGCGATCCTGTTCTGCGACATCCGCGGCTTCACGGCGATCGCCGATCACCGTCTCCCCTTCGACATCGTCTTCCTGCTCAACCGCTATTTCGCCGTGATCGGCAAGGCGGTGGAGCAGGCCGGCGGCCGCTTGGACAAGTTCATCGGCGACGGCGCCATGGCGCTGTTCGGCGTCGGCACCACGAATGTGGAGGCCTGCCGGCAGGCGATCGCCGCCGCCGCGGCCATCCTCGTCGACCTCGACCGGCTGAGCGGCGAGCTGAAGGAGGAGATCAGCACCCCGCTCAAGGTGGCGGTCGGCATCCATGCCGGGCCGGCGATCGTCGGCGCGATGGGCTACCGTTCGGTCATGGGCGTCACCGCGATCGGCGACACGGTCAACGTCGCCAGCCGGCTCGAGGCGGTGGCGAAGGAGTTCGACGCCGCAGTGGTGATCTCCGAGGTCGCGGCTCTGCTGTCGGGCTTCGACCTCTCCGCCTACGAGATGCGCAACGTCGAGATCCGCGGCCGCGCCGATCCGCTGCACGTCAGGGTGGTCCCGCAGGGCGCAAGGCTGGACGTCAAGCCGAGATCGCATGCGGCCAGCGCCGCCGAGTAGCTCTCACCGCATCGTCAACCAACTGCTTTTCCACGCGAAATTGTCGCAAAGTGAATGAACGTTCAATTGAGTCCACGCTTCTCCATCATCGCTTCGGGACTCGGCATCCGGCCTCGGAACGCCAGATACAGCCTTTCGGGGTCCTCCGAACCTCCGGCGGAATAGATGTTGTCCTTGAGTTTGCGTGCCAGCCCGGGGTCGAAGAAATTGCCGGTCTCCTCGAAGGCCGCGAAGGCATCGGCATCGAGCACTTCGGACCAGAGATAGGAGTAGTAGCCCGCCGAATAGCCGTCGCCGGAGAACACGTGAAGGAAGTGCGGTGTGCGGTGGCGCATGATGATCGCCGACGGCATGCCTAGCTCGGACAGCGTTTCGGCTTCGAAACGAAGCGGGTCGTCCGGAGCTTCGGCGCGGGAGTGGGCGCGCATGTCGAAAAGCGCCGACGCCGCGAACTCCACCGTGGCGAAGCCGGCGTTGAAGGTGCGCGCCGCTTTCATCTTGTCGATCAACGCCTTTGGCATCGGCCTGCCGGTCTGGTGGTGGCGGGCGTGTTTCTCCAGGATCTCGGGTACGGTGAGCCAGTGCTCGTAGAGCTGCGAAGGCAGCTCGACGAAGTCGCGCGACACCGAGGTGCCCGACACCGACGGCCACGTCACCTCGGTGAGCATGCCGTGCATGGCGTGGCCGAACTCGTGGAACAGCGTCTTTGCCTCGTCGAGCGACAAGAGCGCCGGTTCGCCTGCCGGCGGCTTGGCGAAGTTCATCACGTTGTAGATCACCGGGCTTGACCCGTCACCGAGCCGATAGCCCGAGCGGAGCGCGCTCATCCAGGCACCGGAGCGTTTCGAGGGCCGCGCGAAATAGTCGGCTACGAAGGTGCCGCGAGGGCTGCCGTCCGCGTCGAGCACGGCGAAAACGCGGGCATCGGGATGCCAGGTGGCGATGCCGTGCTGCTCCTCCATCCGGATGCCGAACAGGCGCTCGGCGACGTCGAAGCAGGCGGCGATCACATTGTCGAGCTTGAGGTAGGGCTTCAGCTGCGCCTCGTCGAAATCGAACGTCTCGGCCCGGAGCTTCTCGGCGTAGTGGCGCCAGTCCCAAGGCTCGATGGCATGGTTGTGACCGCCGGCCGCCGCCAACCGCGACAGTGCCGCCTGGTCTGCCGTCGCCTTGCTGCGCGCCCGCTCCCACACCGGGTCGAGCAGCCCGAAGACGGCGTCCGGCGTCTTCGCCATGCTGTCGTCGAGTTTCAGCTTGGCATAGCTCGCATAGCCCAGCAGGCGAGCCTTCTCGGCACGCAGAGCGAGCGTGCGCCGCACCACCTCGGTGTTGTCCGTTTCGCCGCCGTTCTGACCGCGCATCGCAAAGGCGCGGAACGCCTTCTCGCGCAGGTCGCGGCGCTCGGAGAAGGTGGTGAAGGGCTCGTAGATCGAGCGCGACAGCGTCACCGCATAGCGGCCGGGCCGGTCGCGCGTCTCGGCCGCCTCGGCCATGGCGCTGCGCAGGAAGGCGGGTACCCCGGCCAGGTCGCCCTCGTCGAGGAACAGCGCCCAATCCTTCTCGTCGTTGAGCACGTTCTGGCCGAAGCGAGCGCCGAGCGAAGCCAGCTCCTCGTTGATCGCCGCAAGCCGTTCCTTGTCCGGATCGGCAAGCCGCGCGCCGGCGCGGACGAAGTTCTTCCACGTCCGCTCCAGCACGCGCAAGGTCTCCGCAGCGAGGCCCAGCGCCTCGCGCCGGCGGTAGAGCGCGTCGATCCGCTCGAACAGGGCCGCGTTCATCGAGATGGCGGAGAAGTGCCGCGCCATCCTCGGCGCCATCTCGCGCTCGACGGCCTGGATCGCGTCGTTGGTGTGGGCCCCCGCGCGGCACCAGAAAATCGAGGACACCCGGTCCAGCGCGTCGCCCGAGAGCTCCAGCGCGGCGAGCGTGTTGGCGATCGTCGGCGGCTCCTGCG
This sequence comes from Mesorhizobium sp., assembly GCA_040510195.1. GTDB lineage: Bacteria > Pseudomonadota > Alphaproteobacteria > Rhizobiales > Rhizobiaceae > JBEVJK01. The sequence goes on from JBEVJK010000017.1 coordinate 83,870, forward strand.
AGCCGGCGATGGCGTCGATCTCGCGCTGATGGGCGGCCAGCGCCGCATCGAAGACGGGCAAGAAGGCGTCGTCCGAGACGGCGGTGAAGTCCGGCAGGTCGAGTGGCCCCGTCCAGCGGGTCAGCGGGTGGGTGGCGAGGTCGACGGTCGGTGCGGAAGCGGGCATGACGGTTCTTTCGGGAGGCTGGAGCTTGACGTTGCAGCCGATGTAGGACGCCAGGACGCCGGTCGCAACCGCTTCCGACCGGCCGTGAAGGCCTAGTCGACTTCGGGGCGCTCGAAGTCGCCGGTGTCGCGATTCATCACCCAGAGCTCGCCCGTCGATATGTCGAACCAAGCGCCGTGCAAGCTGAGCCGTCCCTTGCCTTCCAGGATGCTGACGCAAGGAAAGGTCCTGAGGTTGGCGATCGAATAGCGGATGGCGATGCGTTCCAGCGCGGTCTGCCGCTCGCCGGCCGTCATCATCGCGTTGCTGGCCACGGCGTCGGCGGCCGGCGCCACCAGGCTCATCCATTTGCCGATGAAGTCGCCGGGCGAGAGCGGACCCGCCACCGGGTCGAGCGCCGCACGGATGCCGCCGCAACGGCCGTGCCCCATGACGACGATGTGCTTGACCTTGAGGCTTTGCACGCCGAACTCCAGGGCGGCCGAGGTGGAATGGTACTCGCCGTCGGGGGCATAGGGCGGCACCAGATTGGCGACGTTGCGCACCACGAAGAGCTCGCCCGGGCCGGCATCGAAGATCGCCTCCGGCGCCGAACGCGAGTCGCAACAGGCGATCACCATCGTCTCAGGCGTCTGCCCGTCGCGTGCCAGCTCGCGATAGCGACTCGAATCGGCGGCATAGCGCCGCCGCATGAAATTGCGGTAGCCGACGAGGAGAGGCTCTGGCAGGTGCGACATCGCGCCGACCAAACAGCAAAGTGCCGCCCCGTTCAATGGCTTTCCGCGCTCATGCCCAGATCGCCACCGGAAGCCCGTAAGCGTCGCGCGCCGGCGGATCCGGGTGGGGACAAGCACGCCCGTCGGCGATCCGGCCGGCCGTCACCAGCATGACGGCGGCGTCGAGCAGGTCGTCGGCCGCCGCGCCCGCCGGCGGTGGCAGCTTGAGGAAATAGCGCTGCATCCCGTGCCGTTCCAGCAGCGACCTTCGCTCCGCCAGCCCCGCAGGGTTCACTTGGCCCTTGACCTTCTTGGGCAGAAGCATCGGCGTCCCGCCGTTCAGGCGGCAGAACGCGACCTCGGGATGCGATTCGAAGATGCGCACCACGAGCTCGGGCCGCCGCCGGAGCAGCCCGTCGACCTCGCGGATCTTCGGAAAGATGCCGAAGGCCTGGATCGAGACGCCGCGCGGCGGTTGCGACGTGGCGCGGGCAACGATACCTGCGGCGCGGTGCGCGGCGTGGTAGGCCTCGATCGACGGGCAGGGCTCGATGGCGGCGTAAAGCGCTGCCCGGGACGGAATCGAGAACACGCTCGACTGGCGCGGCCCGAGCATGCGCCGCACCAGGCTTTCTGGCCCCCGCCCGCCATGGAGGGTGTGCTCCGGCAACCCGATCGGCATGTCGACGGCCACCAGGGCATCGGCAGGGAGCATTGCCAGTAGCGCCTCGAAGGTTGGCTGCACCGTCGCCGAGAGGCCGTCCGGCCCGGTCCGCACGGCGATCCAGCCACCCTTGCAGCCGTCGACACCGGCGAGCGGGCGGCTCACGCGCGGCGATCCCGCCCCGGATGCGTGAGATGGCGCAGATGCACCATCGCCATGGGGTGCGCCAGGCTTGCGGCGTCGGTCTCCAGCGTCAGCTCGTCGGCGCCCCGCTTGGCCGTCCGCGCCAAGATCTCGAACACCGCCGCGGTGGTCGATTGCAGCGCCTTGCCGACCGGCTGGCCGTCGAGGATGCGGGCCAGGAACACCGCTGCGGTGAGGTCGCCGAGGCCATTGGGAGGCCGCTCGATCAGGCGATGCTCGGAAAGCAGGGCGTCGGTCGGCGTCAGCAGCACGTTGCCGGTGCCACCCGACATCATCGACGGCGCCGAGGTCACCAGCATGGTCGGCGGTCCGGCCGCGTTCGCCGCCTGCAGGACCGAGCGGATGTCGTCGAGCGGCGCGCCCGCCATCCAGGCCAGCTCGTACCGGTTGGGGGTGGCAATGTCGGAGAGCGGCAGCAACTGGTCGCGCAGCGCTTCGGCCACCGCTTGAGCCACGTAGAGCCCGCCGACATCGCCCATCACCGGGTCGCAGACGTAAATCGATCGCGGGTTCCTGGCCCGCACCGCCGCGACCAGCGCGGCGATCGGCTCGGCCTGGGCGGCATCGCCGAGATAGCCGCTGAGCACGGCAGCGACCTCGCCGAGCCAAGGCGCGTCGGCAAGGTCCGACAGCAGGGAGGAAAATTGAACCGGGTCCGGAACGATGCGGGTCGCCCGGCTGTGTCCGGGATGCCACGGCAGGACGACCGTCGGCACCGCCCAGACCGGGAAACCGAGGGTCTCCAGCGCGAAGACGGCCGCCCGGTTGCCGACGGAGCCACGTGCCACATGGCTGGAGATGACGATCACCGCACGCGGCGCGTCCATCGGGGAGGCTTCCATGGTCAGCCGCGGATCGCGAAGAGGACGAGCCAGACGGCCAGTCCGACGAGAAGGACGGGGCCCAGCACCCTGCCGATCCGCTTGCCCCAGACCTCGGCCCAGTCGTCGTCGTCCTCGGCAGCGACCCGCACCGGCGACGCCTCCGCCTCGCGTGACACGCGGTCGAGGATGCGGCGCGATTCGGCCTGGCTGTTGCTTGGCTGGTGCTTCATGTCTGGCTGCCCCGCGCGAGCTTAGCGCGTTCGCCGGCCCGCGCACAGGCCCCTCGCGACTGCGCCGTTCCAATCGCCCCGATTTATGCTTAAGGTCCGCCAGTCCGTTAACGGAGGGGATGCGATGAGGACCGTCGAAATGTCCGGCCGCCGGGCGCCGTGGGCTGCCTTCCTGTTCGTGGCCCTGCTGGCACCCCTGCTCGCGGGCTGCGGCTTCAACACGATTCCCACCGCCGAGGAGCAGGCCAAGGCCGCCTGGAGCGAAGTGCTCAACCAGTATCAGCGGCGGGCCGACCTCATCCCCAACCTGGTCGAGACGGTGAAGGGCTATGCATCGCACGAGAAGGACGTGCTGGAGGGGGTCGTCGAGGCGCGCGCCAAGGCGACCCAGGTGACGGTGAGCCCCGAGACGCTGAGCAATCCCGACGCCTTCAAGGCCTTCCAGGACAGCCAGAGCGGGCTGACCAGCGCCTTGTCGCGGCTGCTTGCCGTGGTCGAGAACTATCCGGACCTGAAGGCCAATCAGAACTTCCTCGCCCTGCAGGCCCAGCTCGAAGGAACCGAGAACCGCATCGCCGTCGCCCGCCGCGACTACATCGAGGCGGTCCGTCAGTACAACACGACGCTCAGGACCTTCCCCTCCCTGCTCTGGGCGACCTTCTGGTTCACCGACAACAAGCCCTACCAGACCTTCACGGTCGCGGAGGACAAGATCGAGGTGCCCAAGGTGGACTTCGGGACCAAGCAGGGCGGCTGACCTCGCGGAGCGGCTGCCGATGCACGCCATCCGGCTTGCCAAGCGGGTCGCCGCGGCCTGGCGCCCGGCGGCGGGCCTGCTGCTGTGCTTGCTGGCCGTCGTTGCGCTGGCGGCGCCGCTGCCCGAGCTCACCGGGCGGGTGGTCGACCAGGCCGGGCTGCTCGATCCGGCGACCAGGGCCGAGCTCGAGGCGAAGCTCGCCGCCTTCGAGGCCAAGTCGTCGGACCAGATCGTGGTCGCCACCATACCCTCGCTCGACGGCGAGGCGCTGGAGCCCTATGCCAACCGCCTGTTCCGCGCCTGGAAGCTCGGCCAGGCCGGCGAGGACAATGGCGTGCTGCTGCTGGTCGCCCGCGACGACCGCAAGATGCGCATCGAAGTGGGCTACGGGCTGGAAGGCACGCTGACCGACCTGCATTCGCGGCTGATCATCGAGAACTCCTTGGTGCCGGCCTTCCGCGCCGGCGATTACTCGGGCGGCATCTCGCGGGCGGTCGACGACATCGAGATGGTGCTCGAGGGCGACGCCGCCGAGCTCGAGGCGCGGGCCCGCCGCAACGAGCAGGCGGACAGCGTCCCGATCGAGGTCAAGATCTTCCTGGCGATCTGGATCGCCATCTTCGTCGGCGGCTTCGCCATGGCGATCCTGCCGCCGATCTTCGGTCGCAAGATCGGCCCTGGCCGCTATCGCTGGCTGGGGATGGATTTCAGCTACGGCAACGGTTCTCGCAGCAGCGGATCCGGCGGCTGGGTCGGCGGCGGCGGTGGCTGGTCGGGAGGCGGCGGGGGCTGGTCGGGCGGCAGCGGCGGCGGTTTCTCGGGCGGCGGCGGCTCGTCCGGCGGCGGCGGCTCGTCGGGCAGCTGGTAGGGGCACGGCCATGGAGACGCTTTCGGCAGAAGACCACCGGCGGGTGAGCGAGGCGATCCGCCAGGCCGAGGCCCGGACCTCCGGCGAGATCTTCTGCGTGCTCGCCCGCTCGAGCGGCAGCTACTTCTTCGCCGCCGGCTTCATGCTGGCGCTGGCGATGCTGGCGGTTGCCCTCGTCGTCGCCTTCGTGCTCCAGGAATGGTGGTTCGAGCCGCGCCTCACGGTCTTCGCGGCGGCCGAGATGGCCGCCTTCGCCTGCGCGCTGGCGCTGCTGCTGATCTTTCCGAGCCTTTGCCTTCGGCTGGTGCCGCGCCACGTGCAGTACACGCAGGCGCACGACAACGCGCTGCGCCAGTTTCTGGCGCGCAACGTCCACATCACCACGCAGCGCACCGGCGTGCTGCTGTTCATCTCGCTCGCCGAACGCTATGCCGCCGTCGTCGCCGACGCGGGCATCGACCGCCAAGTGCGCCAGGAGGACTGGGACGGCGTCGTCGCCGAGCTCGTCGAGGGGGCGCGGCGCGGTCGCCCCGCCGACGGTTTCGTGACGGCCATCGCCTCAGCCGGCGCCCTGCTGACGGCGCATTTCCCCATCGGCCAGGGTGACCCCAACGAGCTCGACGACCACCTGGTCGAGATCTGACGGCGGGCGACCGGGGGAGGCCAGTGGACGGTGATCTACCGCTTGTGGCCGTCTTGCCTTCACCGTCGCGACGCGTCTATGGTTAACCAATCATGACCACGCTCACTATCGACATTCGCAAGGCCGAGCCGCGGGACGCGGAAGCGATCGCGGACGTCCATCGCGAAGCGTGGCAGGGCGCCTATGCCGGCATCATCCCGCATCGCGCGCTCACTTCGATGCTCAATCGCCGCGGCCGCGACTGGTGGGCGCATGCCATCCGCCGGGCGGCCTCGGTGCTCGTCGTGGAGGTCGGCGGCCAGATCGCCGGCTATGCGACGCTGGGCCGCAACCGCGCCCGCGAGCTGCCGCAGCAGGGCGAGATCTACGAGCTCTACCTTCGTCCGGAGTGCCAGGGCATCGGCCTCGGCAGCCGCCTTTTCGCGGCCGCCCGCGACAAGCTCGCCTCCCACGGCCTCAAAGGCCTCGTCGTCTGGGCGCTCGAGGACAATGGCACGGCATTGGCCTTCTATGCAGGCGCCGGCGGACGGGATGTTGCCGAGGGCGTCGAGGTCTTCGACCAGAAAGCGCTGCGCAAGGTCGCCTTCGTCTGGGACTGACACGCTCCCGACCTGCGGCGCGCGACATTCACGGCTGTTGCCAACCGTGAACGGAGCTGCGGCCTGCTGCCGATTGCACGGCGGCCTCCGGACCGCTATTGGCGTCGCACCACATCGGTCGAGGAAGCTTCATCATGCGCATCGATGCCATCTCCAGCGGCAAAAATCCGCCCGACGACGTCAACGTGATCATCGAGGTCCCGGTCGGCGGCGAGCCCATCAAGTATGAAATGGACAAGGAGGCCGGCACGCTTTTCGTCGACCGCTTCCTCCACACGCCGATGCGCTACCCCGGAAACTACGGCTTCGTTCCGCACACGCTGTCCGGCGACGGCGACCCGATCGACGTCCTCGTCTGCAACACCCGGGCGCTGGTGCCCGGCTGCGTGATCAACGTGCGGCCGATCGGCGTGCTGGTCATGGAGGACAATGCCGGCGAGGACGAGAAGGTCATCGCGGTGCCGTCGCCGCATCTCACCCGCCGCTACGAAACCGTGTTCGAGTATACGCACCTGCCGGAGATCACCCGTCAGCAGGTTCAGCACTTCTTCGAGCACTACAAGGATCTGGAGCCCGGCAAATGGGTCAAGATCGGCGGCTGGCACGACGCCGCGCGTGCCAAGCAGATGATCGCCGAGGCGATCGAGCGCGCACGCGCCGCTCGCGCGCTCAAGGCCTGACCCGTCAGCGGGTCACAGGACGGCCGGCGCCACCGTCTGGATGAGGAACTGGCGGACGAAGAAGATCAGCAGCAAAAGGATGATCGGCGAGATGTCGATGCCGCCGAGGTCCGGGAGGAAGCGCCGGATAGGCCGCAGCGCCGGCTCGGTGATGCGGAACAGCGCATTGGCAACCGTCATCACGACCTGGTTGCGCGGATTGACGACGTTGAAGGCATAGAGCCAGGAAAAGATCGCCGAGGCGATGATCAGCCACCAGTAGATGTCGAGCGCCAGCACCAGGGTCTGGATGAGAGCGAGCATGCAGGTCTCCTAGAAAAGGGCCCGCGACATGTAGCCATAGAGTGCCGGCGCGGCAAGTGGCGCCGCCTCCCGGCGCACTTGACAGGGTCGGGGCCCGCCCCGTAAATGCGCCCCATCCCGCTTGAGGGGCTGTAGCTCAGCTGGGAGAGCGCGTCGTTCGCAATGACGAGGTCAGGGGTTCGATCCCCCTCAGCTCCACCACCTATCTCGATAGGGCCGAAACAGCAAATAAATCAAAACTATAGCCGCAACTAATCGGCAGCTTGTCCCCACGTGTCTTCAATCCAGCCGCTCCGGCAGCGCCGCCCTGATCTCCTTCGCCTTGCCCGGGAGCAGCCGCTCCAGGGTCGCCCGCATTCGGCAGAACGACTGAGCCCGCCAGCCACCGCTCGGTGCCCGGTATTGGATGATCCATTGCAGCGCGTTCCGGCAGACGATGATCCGGGTGGCTTTGCCCTGGGAGTAGTCCCACCTCAACACGACACGGCCATAGGCTTCCGCCGTCTCATTCGTGGTGGGGCTGTCGGCGTCTCGCTGCTTGCTGCCTCGGCGGCGGCTGCTGCTGGTCGGGTTGGTGGTCTTGGTGGCGGTTATGTCCATAGCTCGTGAGTTCCTTCTCTTGGTGTCGGGTTGATGGGCGGCTTCCGGCCACCCGGGCTACGCACAGCTCGGTGGAGGGGTCGGTACGTGCGGATGGACCCGTCCGAACCTCCGCGCGTCTCTGCGCCGCCTCTATTTCGATGTGATGGGTGGGAGCCCGGAGAGGGCTGTGAGCTTGGGGCATCACGGGGTGGGTCGCCGTCGCGGCGCGTCGCCCCTCCGGCATCTTGTGTCGGCCTACCAGAGGCCTTCGTTGTCGTCGCCGTCGTCGTCGTAGTGGCGGTGTGGTTCTTAGATGCCCAGCTTCTTCCTCAACTGGGCTGCGTCAACGGCATGCCGGTGGAAGACCGAGAAGTCTCCCTTTATGGCCGCCTTGCGGAACTCCGGGAGGTCTTCGTCTTGGACGTGCTCCATCCACATCTCGTAACTCAGGCCGTATTTCGAGAACACATCCCGTTC
>JBEVJK010000018.1:0-10196 GCA_040510195.1 Mesorhizobium sp.
GCGTGGCGAGGATCGGCCAGGGATGGTGGATCAGGCTCAGCGGATCGAACAGCATGCCGACCGAGACGAAGAACAGCACCGAGAAGGCGTCGCGCAGCGGCAGCGATTCCTCCGCGGCGCGGTGGCTGAGCTCGGATTCGCTCATGATCATGCCGGCGAAGAAGGCGCCAAGCGCCAGCGAGACGCCGAACAGCTTGGCGGCGCCGAAGGCGACGCCCAGCGCGATCGCCAGCACCGCCAGGCGGAAGAGCTCGCGCGAACCGGTATGCGCCACGTAGTGGAGCAGCCACGGGATCACCCGCCGCCCCACCACCAGCATCAGGACGACGAAGGCGACGACCTTGGCGAGCGTCAGGCCGAGCACGCCCCACAGGCCGAGGCCCGCCTGCATGCCGAGCGGATCGGCGCCGGCTTCCACGCTTGCGCTGTCGCCGCCGAGCACGCCTGCCAGCGCCGGCAGCAGCACCAGCGCCAGCACCATCGCCAGGTCTTCCACGATCAGCCAGCCGACGGCGATCCTGCCCCGTTCCGTTTCGAGCAGCCGCCGCTCCTGCAGCGCGCGCAGGAGCACCACCGTACTCGCCACCGAAAGCGCGAGGCCGAACACCAGGCCGGCGCCCGTCGACCAGCCGAGCAGCCATGCGAGGCCGGCCCCCAGCGCCGTTGCCAGCGCGATCTGCACGATGGCGCCCGGCACGGCGATGGCGCGCACCGACAAAAGGTCCTTCAGCGAGAAATGCAGGCCGACGCCGAACATCAGCAGGATGACGCCCATCTCGGCCAGCTCCAGCGCAAGATGCTGGTCGGCGACGAACCCCGGCGTGTGCGGACCGACCAGGACCCCGGCGACCAGGTAGCCGACGAGCGGCGGGATGCGGAAGCGGTTGGCGAGTGCGCCGAAGATGAATGCAAGCCCGAGACCGGCGACGATGGTGGCGATCAAGGGCGTGTCATGAGGCATCGGCGACGGGTTCCTTTCGGGAGGTGCGGTGGAGGCGCCCGGACGGACGCCCCGGCATCTCCAATAATGTGTATGGCGATGGCGTGGCGCAACCCGACAGGCGCCGTTTCGCCCGCAAGGAGGCCGTTCTCAGCCGAATTGTGGGTTGCAAATGACGCCCGACAAGCTAGACCCGCGCCGGGCCGCCGTGTCAGATCGGCGCCCATGCGCCGCCAATGCAAGGGAACGGAAGACAGAATGAGCGACTATGACGTGCTTTGCATCGGCAATGCCATCGTCGACATCATCGCACAGTGCGACGATGCCTTCCTGCGCGAGAACGCCATCATCAAGGGCGCCATGAACCTGATCGACGCCGACCGCGCCGAGCTCCTCTACGGGCGGATGGGCCCCGCCATCGAGGCATCGGGCGGCTGCGCCGGCAACACCGCAGCCGGCGTCGCCAGCTTCGGCGGCCGCGCCGCCTTCTTCGGCAAGGTGTCGGCCGACAAGCTCGGCAAGGTCTACACCCACGACATCCGCGCCCAGGGCGTCGCCTTCGACACCCGGCCGCTCGACGGCGAGCCGCCGACCGCTCGATCCATGATCTTCGTGACGCCGGACGGCGAGCGCTCGATGAACACCTATCTCGGCGCCTGCGTCGAGCTCGGCCCCGACGATGTCGAGGCCGAAAAGGCCAGGGGGGCCAAGGTCACCTATTTCGAGGGCTATCTGTGGGATCCGCCGCGCGCCAAGCAGGCGATCCGCATGACGGCCGAGCTCGCCCACTCGGCCGGACGCCAGATGTCGATGTCGTTGTCCGACCCGTTCTGCGTGGACCGCTACCGCGGCGAGTTCCTCGATCTCATGCGCTCGCGCACCGTCGACATCGTCTTCGCCAATGAGAGTGAGGTGAAGTCGCTCTATCAGACGGCCTCCTTCGAGGCCGCCCTCGATGCCATTCGCAAGGACTGCCTGATCGCCGCGGTGACCCGCTCGGAGCTTGGCTCGATCGTCATCAGCGGGGACAGGACGGTGCCCATCGAGGCGATCCCCATCGCCGAGCTGGTCGACACGACCGGCGCCGGCGACCTCTATGCGGCGGGCTTCCTCCACGGCTACACGAGCGGCCGCGACCTCGAGACCTGCGGCCGCCTGGGCTCGCTGGCGGCCGGCCTCTGCATCCAGCAGATCGGACCGCGGCCGCGTCAGAACCTGCGTCATGAGGCCGAGCAGGCGGGCCTCGTCTAACGCGGCAAGGGAACCCTCACGGGATGTCCTCCGGCCGCCGACCGGGGCGGCTGCGATAGGGCGGGAAGGTCCAGCCGAAGCGCAGCGCGCCACCGCGCACGCCGAAGCCGATCAGGAAGGCGACGGTCGTCGCCGCTGGTTCCGGCACGCGGGCGATATAGAGGAAGGTGAAAACGGCGGCCCCCGCCAGCGCCGCGGTGACGTAGACCTCCGGGCGCAGCAGGACCGACGGCTCGCCGGAGACCATGTCGCGCAGGATTCCCCCGAACGTCGCAGTCAGGATCCCGGTGATGATGGCGACGGACGCCGAGCCGGTCACCACCAGGCCCTTGGCGGCGCCCATCACCGCGAAGGCGGCGAGGCCGATCGCATCGAGCCAGAGCAGGACGCGGTAGCGCGATTCCAGCCGATAGGCGGTGTAGTAGACGACGATCGCCACCACCGAGCAGATGAGCAGGTAGTCGGGATTGGCGACCCAGAACACCGGGACGCCCAGGATCAGGTCGCGGAAGGTTCCGCCGCCGATTCCGGTGATGGTGGCGAGAAAGAGGAACCCGATGATGTCGAGCTCTTTGCGCGAGGCGGCAAGCGCGCCGGTGGCCGCGAAGACGGCCACGCCGGCATAGTCGAGAAGCAGGATCGGGGTCATGCCCTGCTTCCTACAGCAAGCGCGCCCCCGCGTGGAGAGGGCGAAGCCCGGCCCTCAGGCGTCCTTCTCGGCCGTCGAATCGACCGGCCCGGGCTCGGCGGCCGCATCGGCGGCACCCATGTGCTTCGGGCCGCCCCTGGACACGCCGACCATGGCCGGCCGCAGCACGCGGTCGCCGATCGAATAGCCTGGCTGGACGACCTGGACCACCGTGTTGGCGGGCACGCTCGGGTTCGGCACCTCGAACATCGCCTGGTGGAAGTTGGGGTCGAACCGCTCGCCTTCCGGGGCGAGCTGCTTGACGCCGTGGCGCTCGAGCGCGGAGAGCATGGCGCGCTCCGTCATTTCGACGCCCTCCACCAACGAGGCAAGTCCGGCCCCGCCGGTCGCTTTCGCCTCCGCCGGGATCGCCTCGAGCGCCCGCCGCAGATTGTCTGACACCGACAGCATGTCGCGGGCGAAGTTGGCGATCGCATAGGAGCGCGCATCGTGGACGTCGCGCGCCGTGCGCCGGCGCAGATTCTCCATCTCGGCCGCAACGCGCAGCGCCCGGTCCTTGAACTCCTCGTTTTCCTTCACCAGCCGCGTGACGACCTCGTAGGCGTCGTCCCCGCCATGGTCCTGCGCGGCTGCGCGCTCGCCCGCCTCGGCTTCGCTGCCCCCGGCCTCCTCGGCCGAACGCTGGTTCTTCGCCTGGTCGCTCATCGCATCATCCCGTATCGTCGGTTTCCTGCAAGTTGCGCCCGATATCGATGCTCGCAGGCCAAAAATCAAGGGAGAAAGCCGCTGACGGCCTCAGCGCAGCATGCGGCTGATGAGTTGGGCGGTATAGTCCACCATGGGGACGATGCGCGCATAATTGAGCCGAGTGGGGCCGATCACGCCCAGCGCTCCGATCACCCGCGAGTCCTTGTCGCGATAGGGCGCCACCACCAACGACGATCCCGACAACGAGAACAGCCGGTTCTCGGAGCCGATGAAGATGCGCACACCCGAGCCTTCTTCGGCCAGGTCGAGCAGCTGCATGAGGCCGTCCTTTGTCTCCAGGTCCTCGAACAGGTGCTTGAGCAGCTCGATATCGGCCTGCGCGGTGACATTTTCGAGCAAATTGGCGCGGCCCCGCACGATCAGCCGGGCGGGCAGGTCGCTCTCGGCCCCCGACCACACCGCCAGGCCTTTTTCCACCATGTCCTGCGACAGCGTGTCGAGCGCCGCCTTGGTTTCGTCGCGCAGCCGGATGATCTCTGCCTTGGCCTCGGCCAGCGTGCGGCCGCGGATGTGGGCGTTGAGATAGTTCGAAGCCTCGTGCAGCTGCCAGGCGGTGACCCCGGCCGGCAAGTCGACCACCCGGTTCTCGACGTCGCCGTTCTGCGAGACGAGCACGGCCAGCGCCTTGGTGGGCTCGAGCTGGATGAACTCGATGTGCTTGAGCGCCGTCTCGCTCTTGGTCGCCAGCACCAGCCCGGCGCCGCGCGACAGCCCGGAGAGCAGCTGGCTGGCCTCCGTCAGCACATGTTCGAGGCTGCTGCCGCTGGGCGAGCCGCGCATTTGCGCCTCGATGACGTTGCGCTCCTCGTCGGACAGGTCTCCCACCTCCAGGAAGGCGTCTATGAACAGCCGGAGCCCCTTCTGGGTCGGCAACCGGCCGGCCGAGATGTGCGGCGCGTAGACCAGGCCGAGATGCTCGAGGTCGCTCATCACGTTGCGCACAGTCGCCGGCGACAGGGAATGCGGCAGCATGCGCGACAGGTTGCGCGAGCCGAGCGGCTCGCCCTCCTTGAGATAGGTGTCGACGATCATGCGAAAGATCTCGCGCGAACGCGTGTCGAGGGCTTGCAGGGTCTGGTCGACGGCGGGACCGCTCATGTTTTCCGAACCATCTGTGTTTGTAGAGGATATAGATTTGCCGCCCCGGAACACAACCTGTGACAAGCCGGCGTTTTCCTTTGCGCCGTCCGCCGCATGCGGCTAAAAGCCCGAGCAAAGGTCATCCCGGACATTTGAGCATGCGTCCCTCCCGCAGACAGAACGACGAAATGCGTGCCATTTCCTTCGAGCGCGGTGTCTCCAAGCACGCCGAGGGATCCTGTCTCATCAAGTTCGGCGACACCCATGTGCTGTGCACCGCCAGCCTCGAGGAGAAGGTGCCCGGCTGGATGCGCAACAGCGGCAAGGGCTGGGTGACCGCCGAATACGGCATGCTGCCGCGCGCCACCGGCGACCGTATGCGGCGCGAGGCCGCCGCCGGCAAGCAAGGCGGTCGCACGCTGGAGATTCAGCGTCTCATCGGCCGCAGCCTGCGGGCCGTGGTCGACCTCCAGGCGCTGGGCGAGATGCAGATCACGGTCGATTGCGACGTGCTGCAGGCCGACGGCGGCACGCGCACCGCCTCCATCACCGGCGCCTGGGTGGCGCTGCACGATTGCCTGCGCTGGATGGAGGCGCGTCAGATGGTCAGCGTCCAGAAGGTGCTGAGGGACCACGTCGCCGCGATTTCCTGCGGCATCTGCGAGGGCCAGCCGGTCATCGACCTCGACTATGTCGAGGATTCCGCGGCCGGCACGGACGCCAATTTCGTCATGACCGGCAGGGCCGGCATCGTCGAGGTGCAAGGCACGGCCGAGGGCGTGCCCTTCTCGGAAGAGGAGTTCCTGGCGCTGCTTTCGCTTGCCAAGCGAGGCATCCAGCGCCTGGTCGGCCTGCAGCAGATGGCGGTCGCCTGAGGGCAGCCATGCGTCCTGCTGCCATCCTCGAATCCGCCCTCTACGTGGCCGACCTGGCGGCGGCGGAAGCCTTCTACGGCGGCGTCCTCGCCCTGCCGCCGATCGCCCGCGCCGAGGGCCGCCACGCCTTCTTCCGCTGCGGAGACGGCATCCTCCTGCTGTTCAACGCCGCTGCGACCGAGCAGCCGCCTGCCCCCGACGCACGCCTGCCGGTGCCGCCGCACGGCGCGCGCGGGCCTGGCCATCTGTGCTTTTCTGCCGGCGCCGAAGAGTTCGAAGCCTGGCGCGCCCGTCTCGAAGCGCACGGCGTCGAGATCGAGGCCGATTTCACCTGGCCGAATGGCGGCCGCTCGATCTATTTCCGCGACCCGTCCGGCAACTCGCTGGAGTTCGCCGAGCCGAGGATCTGGGGGTGACGATGCCTTCGCTCGACGGCGGGATCGTGCTCGCCAGCCACAATGCGGGCAAGCTGCGCGAGTTCGCCGGCCTGATGGGACCGTTCGGCCTGAAGGTGCGGTCGGTCGCCGAGTACGGCCTGCCGGAGCCGGAGGAGACCGGCACGACCTTCGAGGAGAACGCCCTGATCAAGGCGCTGGCGGCAGCCAGGGCCACCGGCCTGCCGGCCATTTCGGACGATTCCGGCCTGATGGTCGACGCCCTGGACGGTCAGCCTGGCGTGCACACGGCCGATTGGGCCGCACGCCCGGACGGCAGCCGCGACTTCATGATGGCGATGGAAAAGACCGAGGCGCTGCTGAAGGCCAGGGGCGCGCTCGCCCCCGCAGAACGCGCCGGCCGCTTCGTGGCGGTGATCTGCCTCGCAGCACCCGACGGCACGGCCGAGTATTTCCGCGGCGAGGCGCCGGGTCGCCTGGTCTGGCCGCCGCGCGGCGACCAGGGCTTCGGCTACGATCCGGTGTTCGTTCCCGAAGGCCACGACCGCACGTTTGGCGAGATGACCGCCGAGGAAAAGCACGGTTGGACGCCGGGCCAGGCCGCCGCGCTGTCGCATCGGGCGCGGGCCTTCCGCGAGTTTGCGCGAGCCCGGCTGGGCGCCCCATGACCCTCGTGCAGGACCGCGCGCCGGGCTTCGGCGTCTACGTTCACTGGCCCTTCTGCGCAGCCAAGTGCCCCTATTGCGACTTCAACTCGCATGTCCGCCATCAACCGGTCGACCAGCAGCGCTTCGCCGGCGCCTTCGCCGCCGAGCTTGCCGCGATGCGGGCGCGCACCGGCCCCCGAACCGTCACCAGCATCTTTCTCGGCGGTGGCACCCCGTCGCTGATGAAGCCCGAAACGGTGGCCGCGTTGCTCGAGGCGGTGGCAGCCCATTGGACGGTGGCGGCTGGCGCGGAAATCACCCTGGAGGCCAACCCGACCTCGGTCGAGGCGGGGCGCTTCCGCGGCTATCGCGCAGCCGGCGTCAACCGGGCCTCGCTGGGCGTTCAGGCACTGGACGACGCCGATCTCGCCTCGCTCGGGCGCCGCCACTCGGTCGCCGACGCGCTGGGCGCGATCGGTCTGGCGCGCGAGATCTTTCCGCGGCTTTCCTTCGACCTCATCTATGCGCGCCCCCGGCAGACGCTGGAAGCCTGGGGCGTCGAGCTCGAGCGGGCGGTCGACTTGGCCGCCGACCACCTGTCGCTCTACCAGCTCACCATCGAGGAAGGCACGCCCTTCCATGCGCTCCACGCAGCCGGTCGGCTGGTCGTCCCCGACGCCGAAAGCGCGGCCGATCTCTACCGGCTGACCCAGGAAGTCACGTCGGCGCATGGCTTGCCCGCCTATGAAATTTCCAACCATGCGCGCCCCGGTGCAGAGAGCCGCCACAACCTGACCTATTGGCGCTACGGTGAATATGTGGGGGTCGGACCCGGCGCGCACGGCCGTTTCGTCGAGGGCGGTCGTCGCGTCGTCACCGTGGCCGAACGCCATCCCGAGACCTGGCTCACGCTAGTCGAAACGGAGGGCCACGGCGTTGCCGGGGGCGAAATCTTGACCGCCGAGGAAGAGGCGGACGAGTTCCTGCTGATGGGGCTGCGGCTTGCCGAGGGCATCGACCTCGCACGCTACGAACGGCTCTCCGGCCGCTCGCTGGCCCTCGAGAGGCTGACGATCCTGCAGGAAGAAGGCCTGGTCGCGCCGATCGGCAACTCGCGGCTGCGGGCGACCCCCGCCGGCATGATCGTGCTCGACGCCGTCGTCGCCGATCTGGCGCGCTGAGCGCTCAGCCGGGCTTCTCCGCGGTGGGTGCGATGGCGGGGCGCTTGTCGTTCTGAGCGCGCTGCTCTGGCTTGTGTCGCGCTTCGTCTTCGGACACGCGGATCGGCGTCAGGATTCCCTTGCGACCGACATAGTACGGGTCGAAGGCATCAGAAATCTGCAAGGTGTTCATCGATCGGCTCCCGGGACGAACCCCATCAAACTCCCGGCAGCCGCCAAAGTTCCCCCGCTCCTGCCGACAAAGGCAAATTGTGATGACGGTGGGTTCCTCGCCGCCGCAACCCGTGCCAGAAAGGCAGGCGTGGAGCGGGAAGGCGACGACGAGCGGCGCTATGTGATCGGCCAGGCAGCCTTTGCGGCCCGGCCGTTGGCGCCCGCGCTCTACCTCGTCGCCACTCCGATCGGCAATCTGGGCGATGTCACCTTGCGCGCCTTGGAGACTCTGGCCTCGGCCGATATTGTCGCATGCGAGGACACCCGCGTGACCCGTGTCCTCCTGTCGCGCTACGGTATGCGCCGCAAGCTCACCGCCTATCATGAGCACAACGAGGCCGAGGCGGCGCCGCGGCTGATCGCGGCGATCGGCGAAGGCAGGTCCGTCGCGCTGGTCTCCGACGCGGGCACGCCGCTCGTCTCCGATCCTGGTTACCGCCTGGTTCGCCAGGCCAATGAGGCGGAGATTCAGGTCGTGCCGGTCCCCGGTGCGTCCGCCGTCCTGGCCGCGCTTTCGGCGTCTGGCCTGCCCACCGACGCCTTTTTCTTTGCCGGCTTTCTGCCGCCCAAGGAAAGTCGGCGCAAATCCCGCCTCGAAGAGCTGCGAACGGTTCCGGGGACGCTGGTGTTCTTCGAATCGCCGCGGCGACTTGCCGCCGCGCTCGCCGCCATGGCGGACTGCCTGGGCAATCGGCCCGCCGCCGTAGGGCGGGAGCTCACCAAGCTTTACGAAGAGATGCGCAGGGGGAAGCTCGGCGATCTGGCGGACGCATTCAAGGCGCGCGAGTCCCTCAAGGGCGAAATCGTGGTGGTCGTCGGCCCGCCGGAGGCCGCTGCGCCCCAAGCAGCCGAGCTCGACACGCTGCTTTTGTCATTGTCGCGCGATATGCCCGCCTCGAAGGCGGCAGCGGAAGCAGCCCGCCTCACCGGTGGCAGCCGGCCGGAGCTGTACCGCCGGCTGCTTGCGCTGAAGAGCGGTGCATGACCACGACGCTACGCCGGCTAAAGGCCTACCGTCGAGGGCGCCGCAGTGAATGGATCGCCGCGCTGGCGCTGATGATCAAGGGCTATCGCATCGTGGGGCGCGGCCATCGCACGCGACTGGGCGAGATCGATCTCATCGCACGGCGGCGCGATCTGGTGCTGATCGTCGAGATCAAGGCGCGGCCGACCCTGATGGAGGCGATGGAGGCCATCGACCGCGGCTCCGAGCGGCGCATCGAGGCCGCCGCCGACCTCTGGCTGGTGCGTCAGCCGGACCGGCATCGCCTGTCGCTGCGCTTCGACATGATCGCCGTGCTGCCCCGCCGCTGGCCGGTGCATGTGCCCCGCATCTTCGACGGCGGCGCCTGACGGGGGCGCCTTCAGCGCCGCGATACCCGCATCGGCAGGCCGCCCTGCGGCTGGGTGGTCAGCTTCTGGACGGGCCACGGCCGGGTCTCGACGGTGGTGTCGAACCGGTAGCGCGACATCAGCACGCCCAGCGCGATCACCGCCTCCTGCATGGCGAAGCTGGCCCCGATGCAGGTCCGCGGCCCCGCCCCGAAGGGCAGGTATTGGTAGCGGTCGATGCGCTCCCGGTTGCCGGGATGGAACCGCTCGGGCAAGAAAGCGTCCGGCTGCTCCCAGAGTTTCCGGTGCCGGTGCACCGTCCACGGCATCACCAGCACTTGCGCGCCCTTGGGCAGGACGAGGTCCTTGTAACGGTCGTCGGCCAGCGGCTCGCGGTTGATCGACGGCGCCGGCGGATAGAGCCGCATCGCCTCCTCGAAGGCGGCGCGGGTCAGCGGCATGGCGTCCAGCCATTTCACCGGATCCGGCTCGCGCTTGAGCACAGCCTCGATTTCTGCCTCGACCAGCGCCCGCTCCCATGGAGCTTCTGCCCGGCAGTAGAGCGTCCAGCCCAGCGCACGGGCCGTGGTTTCATGGCCGGCGCCGATGAAGGTAATGATATTGTCCTCGATCTCGGCCCGGGTCAGCCCGCCGGGGCCTTCGGCGCGCAGAAGCAGCGTCAGGAAATCCTCTGGCGCGCCCTTAGGATCGCGCTTCAGCCTGTCGACGCGCATCTCCACGGTGTCGGTGACGATCTTGCTGAAATAGGCCATGGTCTTGCGCCCGCGGATGCGGGTCAGCCGCGGCATCCAGTCGGGCGCCCGCAACAGGTCGAGCGGATCGACACGGCCCATGGTCTCGAACA
>JBEVJK010000019.1:0-33699 GCA_040510195.1 Mesorhizobium sp.
ATCGCTTCAGCAGGTTTCAGGTCGATTTCAGGAGCCTTTCGGGACATTTCACCTCCCTGGCGCGCTTCCTAGCCTAGCCAACTCGGCCGGCGCTTCCAACCGATTGCAGCAGCATCGGATGGCGAAAGCGAAAAACATGAAACGCACCAGATTCATCAGCGCTGTCGCTTTTCTTTTGGCAACGCAAACGGCTGCGAATGCGGATTTCCGCACCGCACGATCCTGCGACCCCGATCATATCGACGAGGTTGCCTGGGACGACGTTCGTCCCGACCCCGGCGATTGCTGTGTCACCCGCCTCAAGTCGATGGATGACCGCGCCATGTTCTCCGCTATTGCCGTCACAATCCATCTGACCGACCAGGGGAAGCTGACCCGTCACCCCCATGTGAAACCCATGACCTCCATGGCCGAATGCAGGGCTTGGACCCATCAACAGGAATTCATGCGCGTACTGCCAGGCTATCTCGCTACCTTCCACTACTGCGACTGCGCATCAGAACCATGATGCTGCAAGGTTCTGTGTTCGCGCTTGCACCGAACGGATCGTCCGCTTCAATCCATTGGTGGCGCCCAGGCCAAGGTCGGCAGGCGGCGGCTTCCTGCCGCTTTTCTCACAACGCTGGGACGCCGCTTCGGCCATTGTTTCATGGCGAAGCGCGTGGCGGAGGCTCCATGAGAACGGGTCTGACGATCGAGCCCGGCAGGACGGCAGTCCTGTTCATCGACCTGCAGGAGGAGCATCGCCAGGATCAGCGCTTCCTGGTCGAGGGCTTCGACCGCGTCGTCGCCAATGCAGCGCAGCTGCAGGCGGCCGCGCGCCGCTCCGGCGTGGCGCTCTTCCACTGGGCCTATGTGGTCGATCTCGACCGAACGAGGCGGCCCTTTCATCCCGTGCTCGCCGACGGAACCTCGGCTTTCAGCGACAAGGGCGATCCGTGGACGGCGATCTGCGCCGAGGTGGCGCCGGCGGCGGGCGAGGCGTCCTTCGTCAAGGCCGAGGCGAGCGCCTTCGGCCCCGACGAGCCCGAGAGGTCGCTCAAGTCCCGCGGCATCGAATGGCTGATCGTTGCCGGCGTGTGGACCGAAGCCTGCGTCGACGCCACCGTCAAGGATGCGCTGCGGCGCGGCTTTCGCGTGCTGCTGGTCAAGGACGCGTGCGGCAGTGGCACCCAGGCCATGCACGAGACGGCGCTTCTCAACCTTGCCAACCGCCTCTATGGCGGCGCGGTGGTCGTCACCTCGGCCGCCTGCCGTCTGATCGAGGGGCTGGCGGCGGAAGCCTGGCAGCCGCAGTCGCCGGTGCCGCTGCGCTTTACCTACGACAACGCGACTGCGCTCTATCGGGACCTCTAGAGCGACCCAGGTGTAAGGGCCTCAGGGGAGCCGGTGGCGCCCGTCCTCGTCCAGCCACTGGCGCATGAAGTAGTCGAGCTGGCGATGCCACCAAGGCCAGTCGTGGTCGGCGTCGGCGCCCCAATAGTCGACCCAGGAGGGGATCTCCTTCGATCTGAGGATTCCCTCCAGGAGTCGCGTCTCCTCGAGCATGCGCTCCTCCCAGCGACCCTGGCCGCAGCAGAAGATCAGCCGGTCGCGGCGCAAGGCGGCAAGGCTCGCGGCGTCCTCCAGCCCTGGCAGGTAGTCGAGCGGGGAGTTGAAGTAGAGCTGGCCCTCGCGCGCATCGCCGAAGAAGTCGCGTACGGAATAGACCCCGCTCAAGGCAATCAGGCCGGCCACGAGCGTGGGAAAGCGGAAGACGAAGTTTGCGGCGTGGAAGGCGCCCATCGAGCAACCGGCGAAGATCGGCTTGCGAGCGCCGCCGTCGGCCGGGCGCGACAGCTCCATGATCTCGGGCAGAGCCTCGCCGCGCACATAGCGAAAATAGGCCTCGTGGCGCTCGATGCGCGCCCGGCGGTCTGTGTCCTTGCCGAAGAAGGTCTCGCCATCGATCGAATCCAACGTGAACAGCTGGATCTGCCCTGCGTCGATGAACTCTGCAAGGGCGACCACGGCGCCCGAATCCTCGAACTGGAAAAAGCGCCCGTTGGACGTCGGAAAGACCACCACGGGGCGCCCTGCCTGGCCGTAGCGCTTGTACTCCATGTCGCGGCCGAGCTCGGCGCTCGGCCGCCGATGGTACGAAATGTGCATTGGCGGTCAGCCTTCCTCGGCGTGGATGTAGCGGACCGCCGCGCGCAGCGCCTCGGGGTCCTTCGACCGCATCTGGTATGCGTAGTGTCCCATGGCCCGGCTGAAAACCTCTTCGATCGGCTGGTGGCGGATGATCATGTCGCCATGGGCGGCTAGCACGGCCTCGTGGTCGTGAGAATAGGCAATGTGCCGCTTGCGGCTCGCATAGGCTGTGAAATAGCTGCCTTGGTAGGGTCCGCCGGTGCGATCGTTGACCACCATGTCGGCCCAGAGCGCGTAGATGTCGATGTCGTAAGCGTAGTTGATCGCGTCGGTGATCCAGGCGCCCGGCGGCCGCATGTTGACCTCCAGCGCAATCACACGCCCGTCGGCGTTGGTCTGGAAGAGCTCGATGTGGAAGAAGCGCTCCCGCGCATCGAACGCCTTGAGGATCCGGCGGCCGGCATCTTCCACCGCCGCATCGACGGTGGGCCGGCAGACATAGCTCATATGGCTGTCGCGGTTGACGACGTCCATGACGCTCTGATCGTAGCGGGTGCTGGCCGCGAACACGACGTCGCCGTTGCGGTCGACCAGGCCGTCATAGGTGACGACGAGGCCGTCGACGAACTGCTCCATGACGAACGTCATGCCACCGGGCCGCTCCTTGAGGAAGCGGTCGAGCTCCTTGCCGTTGGAGATCTTGTAGGTGTGGCTGGCGCCGGAGCCGCTGTCCGGCTTGACCACCACCGGGTAGCCGACGCGGCGGATGAAGGTGAGCGCACCGGCCCGGTCGGAGCATTTGCGCTGCGGGATGGTCTCGACGCCGCTCTTGCGGAAGAACGCCCGCATGCGCGACTTCTTCTTGAGATTCTTGACGAAATCGACCTTCGTGCCGAACACGTTGAAGTCGGTGCGGATGTTGGCCTCGAACTCCAGCCAGTGCTCGTTGAGCGACTCGAAACGGTCGATGCGTCCCCATTTGTGGATGAAGTGCCCCATGGCGCGGTAAGCCAGATCGTAGTTCTCCATGTCCGCAACGCGGTAATATTCGGAGAGCGCGTCGCGCAGCTTGCCGTCGAGCAGGTGATAGGGCGGGTCGCCGATGCCGAGCACGGTGGCGCCGGCCTTCTTCAGCCGGTCGCAGAAATCGGCGCCATTGGCCGGAAAGTGCGGCGAGAAGAATACGAAATTCATCGCAAGATCCCCGGAAGCGACGGAGCTTCGTTCCCCAGTCGAGTGTGACGCATTTGCCGAGTCGGGGGAAGGGTGCCGAAGTCGCCCGCAGCGGGCCGCGCTAGCGGCGGGCCTGCCGTCGGCGCCGTACCGTGACAGGGGCGCCGGGCGGCGCTATCGTGGCAATCGATGTCGAACGGCGCCCCCACGACCGACAAGAGACTGGACGAAATCCTGAGCCGCCTGCGCGAGCTGGAGGTTTCGCTCGCCATGTGGGAGGCACGGTGGAACCAGCTGCTGCCGCGCCTGGACAGGCTGGAGCAGAGAATGGGGATCGTCGAAGACGTTATCTCCGCGTCCGATGGATCGGATGCCGCATCCCCCCAGTCTTGATCTGCTGCTTTGCCAAGATAGAAAGTCTTGGATAGATTTGTAAAGGAGAGTCGGCGGGACGACAAATGCCCAGGGGAAAGCTGCTTTGGACCGCAACCGCTTCTATATGCTGCTTGGTGCCTCATTTTTCATCCTGGTTGCTCTGATCATCACCGCGGGACTTCGCTGGGGCGACGAGCGCACCGAACCCGTCTTGCTCGATACCCCTGCCGTACAAAGCAGCGACTGACCGCACCTCTAGCCCTGCTCGACCTCCACGGCGTCGTCGCCCAGCCATGAACGCGGGCCGGGGCCGGCGCGCCCGGCCTTGTCGGCCGGGTTGACCAGCTTGCAGCGGTCGAGCGAGAGGCAGCCGCAGCCGATGCATTCCGAAAGTCCCGCACGCAGCCGCTGCAGCTCGGCGATCTGCGTATCGATGCGCGCGGTCCAGACTGCAGAAAGGCGTGACCAGTCCGAGCCCTTGGGAATGTGGCCGGTGGGAAGCTTCGTCAGCTCGGCGCCGATCTCCTGGAGGGACATGCCCAGGCGTTGGGCAAAGACGATGAAGGCGAGCCGCCGCAGCACCGGGCGGGGATAGCGGCGATGGCCGGAGCCGGCGCGCTCGGAGC
Organism: Mesorhizobium sp.; assembly: GCA_040510195.1. Taxonomy (GTDB): domain Bacteria; phylum Pseudomonadota; class Alphaproteobacteria; order Rhizobiales; family Rhizobiaceae; genus JBEVJK01. The sequence continues at coordinate 4,308 of JBEVJK010000019.1, forward strand.
TGATCAGGCCGCGCTCCTCGTAAAAGCGCAGTGCGGAGGCTGCGACCCCGCTGCGGCGCGACACCTGGTTGATGGTCAGCAGTTTCTCCATGGGAAAGGTCTAGCGCGTGTCGCGAGAAATGCAAGTTCACTTGAGCTTGAGGCGTGAAGCCGGGGTTGGGGCTTGGACGCTCCAAGGTTCGACCTTCAGGAAAGACTTCAAGGTTTGTCGGACGCATTTGTCTATACTTTTGGGCTACAAGTAGAAGTGGAACACTCTTGACCGGCTCGCCGAATTATATTATCATATCCGCTAGATGGTTTAGCTATCCACGGATCGACTTCGATGCGCCTGAAGGTCACTCTTGCGATATTGCTTTCTCTTGGCGCCTGGGGTGTTCAGCCCGTGTTGGCGGATCAACAGGTCAAGGCGGAGGAGATCATCGAGTTCTTTGCATCCGCTGCCGATCAGGGTGCCAAAAGAGGCATCTGCGTCGGCACTGCCGAGGAGTGCGACCAGGCGTCGCCAAAGCCGGCGGGCCTGGACATGCTGGTCAATTTCAACCTCGACTCTGCCGATCTGACCGACGACGCGCGCCTGAAGCTCGGCGAGTTCGCCAAAGCGCTCAGGGACAACAGACTGCGTGCCCACAGCTTCGTGGTCGAGGGCCATACCGACGCCTCCGGCTCGACCTTCTACAATGAGGAGCTTTCGCAGCGACGGGCGCAGTCGGTGACGAGCTTTCTTCTGTCCAACGGCATCGAACAGGCCCGCATCAGCGCGGTCGGCATGGGCGAGACCCATCCGCGGGCGGCCGACCCCTACGACCCGGCCAACCGCCGGGTCGAGATGCGCATCAGCCAGTAGCCCTCAGACGGCGCCGACGAGCTCGGCGATGGCCTTCTTGTAAGCCTCGAACTCCGGCGATGTCTGGCGGACCTCGCGCGTGACCACCGTGGGCTGGGCGGTGGAAGGCGGCGCGCGGCGGTTCATCTTGCGCTCCGCCCAGTCGATCACATAGCCGGCCGACTTGCCGGTGAGGAAGGGGTTCGCCCTGATGACGCCGGCGCCCAGCACTTCGGCCAGCATGGCCGAACTCGGCGCCGACAGCACCGTGTTGGCGCCTTCGGCACCGAGGAAATGGCAGAGGTAGAGGCGTCCGGCGGTGATCTGGTGGCCGCGCGCCCTGAGATAGGCCTCGCCCTCTCGCGCCAGGTTGCGCACCATCTCGCGCGACAGCGTCGGGTCGAAACGCAGCGCCAGAAGTTCGGCGCGCGACAGCGAGCGCGCGAGCTCCGGGCGATAGGTGGCGACCATGCGGATCCAGGTGGAATCGATGAATTGGCCGAGGCCGGTGGCGGAGGAGAGCGGGTTCTTGGCCGTGGCGCGCCCGCCGCTCTCGACGTGGATGATCCGCTCGGTCAGCTTCTCGACGGCGGAGCCGTCCGAGGCGACGACGGTGACGGTGCCGAGCGGGTCGATCGGCTGCCCCGCCATGATGACCTCGAAATGCAGGTGGGGCCCGGTCGAGCGGCCGGTGGTGCCGACATAGCCGATCACGTCGCCCGCTCGGACCTCCGTTCCGACGCCGGACGCCATGGCGAAGCGCTGCATGTGCGCGTAGCGGGTCTCGCGACCGTCCGGATGGGCAATGCGCACCAGGTTGCCGTAGGTGCCGGCTTCGCCCTGGAAGACGATCTTGCCGTCGAAGGCGGCGAAGATCGGCGTGCCGACCGGGGCGGCCCAGTCGACGCCCTCGTGGTTGCGGATGACCTTTTCGACCGGATGCATGCGGGGGCCGAAGGTGGACGTCATGACGCCGTTCACTGGCGTCACCATGCCGTTGGCAACGGTCAGCGAATGGACCTGGTCGTCGCGGCTGACGCAGGCGAACTCGCCGTCGCCCTGCTGGTAGACGAAGCATTCCAGGGTCTTCTCGGCGCCCTTGACGCCGACATAGAGGACGCGGCCGGAAACGCCGTCCTTGCCGCGCGGCGTATCCGAATAGATCAGAACGAGGCGGTCGCTCACCGTCGCGAAGGCGTTGAGGTCCTGGCCGCGCGACAGCATCATGATGGCCTCGCCGATGACGCCGGTCGGCACGTTGTTGCGCGCGGCGGTCGAATAGATCGCGTCGAGCAGCCGGTATTGCCGCTTGTGAGGGCCTTCGTCCGGGGTGCCCGAATAGTTGAAAAGGTCCTCCCGGACCCAGGGATCTGCGGCGGACTCGAAGCCGCCCGCGGGATTGCGCGCCAGCGTCCCCACGAACGTGTTGCGCGCATAGACCGAGACCTGCATGAGGCGCGGCTCAAGCTCCTCGCGTCGGGCGCGGAAGCCGCGCATCGCAACCACATAGCCAGGCTCCAGCACCTCGCGGCCGAACGTCGCCTTCATCGCGGTGTCGGCCAGCCTGGCATCGTCGGCGCCGAAGTGCTGCTCCAGAAGCACGCTTTCCAGGCTGCGCTCGGTCAGGATCTTCAGGAACTGATCTTCTGTCGATGCGAAGCGTTCGAATTCGGGCCTCACCACGGCGACCGTCGTGTTGTTCTCGACGGTCGTCTTGGCCACTTCCGGAACGGCGGCCTCGCCGTCGCTGATCGCCTCTCCCCAGCCAGCCGCCTCGCCGCCGGCATCCACCGCGGCGCCCGGCTGAAGGTCCGGCGCCGCACCCTCTTGGGGGGCGGCGGGCGGGACCGCCGCGGCGCGCTGCGCCTGGAAGAAAGCGAAGTCCTCCTGGCTCGACGGGATCGTGGTCATGAAGCGCTCGCTGGTGCTCAGCATGGCGTCGGCGAGGAGCTGGATGCGCGGCGAGATGCCGCTCTCGCCCGCCAGGGCGGCCGGCCGCACCACCGAACGGCCCTTGGAAGCGGCTTCGCGCGACATGGTGATCCACATCGGGTCGCCGGCGAGATCGACGATCGCCGGCACGTAGACCGGCGCATCGTCGGGCATCTCGGCCGCCTCTTCGACGGCATGGAGCTCCTCGTCGGTGTCGCCGAACGACCACTGATCGCGGGTCAGGTAGACGGCGAGGCCCGCCACCGCCAACGCCGCCGCCAGCAGGCCGGCGCCGGCCTTGCGCCAGCGAGCGCGCCGGCGACGCGCGGCGGCCGCTTCGCGCCGCAACCGAAAGGTGGCGTCGATGCCGTGCGTCGTCATGGACGGCGCTCGGAGAGGAAAAGGGTCCAGCGAGGCTGCTCCTGGGTGTCGACCTCGAAGAACGGCTCCGCAATGTGCCCGCGCTGCCAGCAGGCGTCGCTGCCGCGGATGCTGAAGCGGCGGCGTTCCACGCACATGTCCGTGGCGCCGTCCAGGATGGCTTGGCCGAACACGTCGGTGGCGTAGATGTAGACGAAGCGGTTGGTCAGCTCCTCGCGGACGACGTCGACGCACTGGTTGGCGCCGACGGTCCACCAGCCGTCGGTCTGGAAGGCGGCGTCCACTTCCTGTCCCACGGCCACATTGACGACGTCGAGCGTCTGGTTGCAGACGGTAAACTCGGCCCGCGCCTCGTCGGTCGGCGCCAGAGTGGCCGCCAGTGCGGCCAAAGCGGGGGCCAGGAAGTCTGCGCAGGACCGCCGAAGACGAGGCATTGCCCGTCCTCCCTATCCGCCGAGCCGGAAATATTTGGCGGTCGCAGCGAAGTCCGGGCCCTTTTCGGCGATCTCGGCGAGGATCTTCGGCAGCACGACCGAGGCGGGGGTAGGGCCGGTGAGGGTGGCAGCGGCAAGCTCGCTCGGGCCGGTCAGCGCCAGGACGATCTGCGGCACGGCCTTGCCCGCCGCGCGGTCGGCGGGGCCAAGCCCGATCGGGATCGAGAAGCTGGCCTTGCCGTCGCCTGTCAGCCGGAGAAACTTGGTCAGGTCGAAGGCCATGCCCTTGTGGTCGATGAGGAGCAGGCTGGCTTGCGTGCCGCCACGGGTCTCCAGCGTGCCGCTGACCGGCGAGCCGTCGGGAACCGCGGTGCGGTCGAGCGTCAGGTGAGGTGCCTTTGCCGTGCCTGCGCCGAGGGTGCCGAGCAGGCGCGTCACCTCGCACTGGGTCGCATCGATGGGCCGCACGTCGATGTCGGGCTCCTGGTCGAAGCGCGTCTTGAAGGCGGAAAGCAGCTCTTCGAAAGGCCGCGAGTCCGTACCGAAGCCCTCGATTTCCGTCGCCGAGTCGGTTGCCGAGATCGCCGTCGCGTAGAAGCAGTCGCCGCCGCGATAGGCTTTGAGCCAGGCGATGCGGTCAGCCGCCCCGTCGATCGCGCCTGCGGGCGGCGTCGAAGGCGTCGCCGGGCGCATGGCAACCTCTCCGCCTTGTGAGCCGGCCGGAGGCGGCTTCGGCGGCTCTGCAGGCAAGGCCGCCGGCGCCGGCTCGACTGCCGCAGGCGCGGCCGGCGCAAGCTTCGGAGGGACCGCCGCGGTCGCCGGCTCGGCGGGCTCGGGCGCCTGTTTGGGGGGTTCCGGGGTGGGCTCTCGGATCGCAACGGGCGGGGCTGACGGCTCCTCGGGAGCGGAGGCAAGGAAGCGACTGCCGACAAACGCCAGGAGGACAAGGGCCACCAGGGCGCCTCCCGCGAGAAGGAGGGGCACCAAGCGGCCACGGGCCGGCAGTGCGACCGGCGCCCGAGCTGCGCCGGCAGGCCGGGCCGAGCTAGGGGCCTTGGCATGCGGCAAGACATGCGCGGGCGAGGCGGCGTTTCCAGCGCGTGGCACGCGCGTATCCTGCGCGTCGGCCGACATGCCTTCGCGGGCCATTTCGGCCACTTCGGCCATGCTCGCCGGGCGGTCTGCCGGGTCGGGCTCGAGCATCGCCTCGATCAGCGGGCGCAGGTGGTGGTCGATGCCGGACAGGTCGGGGATGCTGCGCCGCTTGTCCAGCACCTCGAGCTGGGAGCCGCCCATGTCCAGGGGCTTGCCGACGAGGGCGGCCGCAAGCACCAGGCCGAGACTGTAGATGTCGGAGCGCTCGGTCACCTCGCTCCCATAGAGGCCGAGCTGCTCGGGCGAGACATAGTTGTACTTGCCGGCGAAGCGCCCGCCGATCAGCGTTTCGCCGCCGACGGTGCCCGAGCGGGCGATGCCGAAGTCGATGATCTTGGCGCGTTCGACCTTGCCGCCCGGGAGGATGATGTTGTCCGGCGAGAGATCACGGTGGATGGCGCCGGCCTCGTGAACGGCGGAAAGGCCCGAGGCCAGCCGGAAGGCCAGGCGGCGCACCTCGTTCGGCGGCAACGCGCCGCGGCTGAGCACGTCGAACAGGGAGTCGCCGTCGACGAACTCCATGGCGAGGTAGGGGCGGCCGATGCCCGGGTCGATGGTGAAGACGTGGTAGTGCACGAGCGCGTCATGCGACAGGTGGCTGAGGATCCGCGCTTCCTTGCGGAACAGCGACAGGATCGTCTCGTCGCGGGCGAACTCCGGCAGCACGATCTTGATGGCGACGCGGTCGCCGGAGTGGATGTTGTGCCCGAGATAGACTTCGCCCATGCCGCCCGAGGCGATGTGCTGGTCGAGCCGGTAGATGCCGCTGAGCTCGGTGCCGACCTCGGCCTTGCTCACGCGGGGCAGGAGGCGCGTCTTGTCTTCGGAGCTCATTGCGTTTCGACGGCGGGGGCCGTCCTGTCGGAGCCACGCGAGCGGCCGTTCGCCGTGTCGCGGATGCGCACCAGGACGATGGTGACGTTGTCGGTGCCGCCGCGCTCCAGGACCTTGCCCAGGAGGCGCTCGCAGGCGTCCCGAGGTGGCGCGGCGACGACCGCCGCCTCGATCTCGGGGTCACTGACATGCGCGGTGAGCCCGTCAGTGCCGAGCACGAAGACGTCGCCGGGCATGATCTCGCCCTGCTGGAACTCCACCACGATCTCCTCGCCGACGCCGACCGCCCGGGTGATGACGTTCTTGCGTGGCCAGGTGAGGGCTTCGTCCGGGCTGATGATGCCGCGGTCGAGCAGCTCCTGGACCTCGGTGTGGTCGCGCGAGATCTGCGAGATGGCGCCGTTGCGAACCAGGTAGATGCGGCTGTCGCCCGACCAGAGGCAGGCGAAGCGGCCGTCGATCGCCAGCAGCGCGGCGATGGTCGAGCCGATCGTGACGCCCCGCTCGCGCGAGATGTCGCGGATCTGAGCATGAGCGCGGCCAAGCCGATCCTCGAACCGCGCGCGCAGGTCGGGCGCCGAGGTGGCGACGCCGATCGTTCCGAGGTGGCGGACGATGGTGGCGGAGGCGAACTCGCCGCCCTCGTGACCGCCCATGCCGTCGGCAACCAGCCAGAGCCCGCTCCCCGGCTCGACCAGGAAGCCGTCCTCGTTGTCCTGGCGGACGCAGCCGCGATGGCTGACGCCGTAGCTCTCGAAGGGAAGGGCCAAATCGTTCAAGGTGCCTCCAAGGCGCGCCGTCGCCGGCCGGCCCGACCGGACGACATGCGCCGGCTCCAGTCTGCCACAGCGTTGTCGATTAGAGAATCAGGATTCGGTCCGATGCCATGGGCGCAGGCCTGCGGGGGGCGAAGTCGGCGAAGCAGGAAGCCCATCGTCACAGGCCCTTCGGACAGCTGAAGCCCGCCAGGGCGGGCAGCGAGAAAGGATTTTCGGGGCCGTTCACCTGGACGGAATAGACGACGTCGCGCCCGCCGACGACGAAACGCACCTGCAGCGTGTCGCCTTCGCGGGAGAAAGTGGCCGTGTCGAGCAGCCGCTTGAGGGCCCACGGTCCCTCGAACCGGACGACCGACTGCCGACCCGGCAGCTCCGGCGTCAGGCTAAGCTGGGCGGCGCCCGACGCAAGGCCACCAGGCCAGTTGACGATCCCCGGCGAGCTGCCGGTCTGATAGCTTTGGACCAGCTGGCCATTGACGTCGAGCAGGGCCATGTCGGCATCGCCGTTCAGCGAGAAGGGCGTGAAGGTGACGTTGACGGACGGGACCGAGCCGCCCATCGGAAAGAAGGCATCGCGGATCTCTGCGGCAAACTGGAAAGATTTCAAAGCCGAGGGGGACAGCTCGCGGCCCAGCCGCGTGTCCTGCCGCCACTGCCAGCTGGCGCCGCTCATGTCGACGAGGGGCGCAAGCCGCTCGGCGAAGAAGCGGTCGAAGACACCGTTCGGGGCAAAAAGCTGCGCGAAATCGACCATCTCGACGTCGCCGGCGTCGGCGGCGAAGGGAAAGCGGTTCTCGACCACCTGCTGACAGGTGTCGGCGAGGCCGGCCAGCGCCTCGTTCAGCTCGGCCTTGGACGCTTCCGCGGCGTCGCCCTCGAAGTCGTCGGCAGCGGCGTTGATCATGCGCGAGAGCGTGGGTGGCAGCCGCGAGGCGTTGGCACGCAAATTGGCGATCTGCAGCTGGAGGTTGGCGTTGGTTCGCTCGGCCTGGGCGGCGCCGGCCGCGCGCACCATGGTCTCGCCGATGTCGTGGAAATTCTGGACCAGCGCATCGATCGGACGCCGCCCGGCCGGGCCGTCCACCAGCATCTGGAAGGGACGGAATTGCGCCTCGATCGAGGCACCCGGGACCATGCCGACGGGCGCGGCCACCGCGGCGCCGGCCCGGGTCTGCGACTTGCGCGCCGGCGGCACGATGCCGATGCGGGCAAGGCCGTCGAGCCGCGCCTCGTCGGCCTCGCCCTCGGCTTCACGGGCGAGCGCAGTTTCCCCGGCGACCGCCTCGAACAGACGGGCGATCGGCGATGCGGGGGCTCCGGCGGCAGAAAGCGCCAGATATTCGGGCTTGTCGGCCGTCATCGGCTTCAGCTTGAGCTTGTCCAGCCTGGCATTCCACACGGCGGCGAACTCTTTCGCGTAGCGATCGAGAAGGGCAGGCCCCAGAGTCTGCAGATCCTCTTCGCCCAGCTGGCCGCCGCCGGCGCCGACGACCCATTGGTCGGCCTCCAGCCGGTCCGCGATCCCGGCAAGTTCGCTCAGATACAGTCGGTCGAAGCCGGCGCGGGTGTAGAGGGCCGGCACCGTCAGCGAGGGCAAGCCGCTGCCGTCGACCGTTTCGAAGACGAGTTCCGCCTCCGGGCCGGCAAGATCCGCCAGGCGGAGGTCGGGTAGGGCTGCCGCGCGGCTCGACGAGGCGACCAGCGCCGAGGCCCGTTCGGCGACGCTCATGCGACCGAGCGAACGCTGGGCGGCCTCGACCAGCTGGCGATTCAGCGCAAAGGTCGGCTGGTAGCCGTCGTCCAGCGCCAACATGGCCCGCAGGTGACGCTCCAGGGCTTCACGGCCGTCGCGGTTCTGCGGGCCGGGGTAACGGTTGGCTTCCCAGTCCTGCCGCATGAAGGCGACGACCAGCTCATCGTCGGTCCTGGGCGCCATGCCGCCCAGCATCAGATAGACCTTCAGGGTCTCGTAGAGGCCTGCCGGATCGCTCAGCCGGGCGGCGATGGTCTCTTCCAGCTGGACGAGCAGGCGGGAGCGCAGGAGCCGCTCCAGGGCTTCCCGGTATGCGGTCTCTCCGGCGGAAGCGAGCCGGTCGCGCTGGCCGAGCCCGAGCGTTTCGATCAGCGGCGCCGGCCGGTCGCGGGTGTCGTAACCCGCCGGCAGGGCGCGCAGGAGCTCGAGCGGTCCGATCACGTTCTCGAGGTCGGCATCGGCCACCGTGGTGCTGGAGAGCAGCGGCGCGGCTGCCTGACGGTAGCCGTCGAGCGCCGTCGAGGTCTCGGCAAGCAGCGCGCGGTTGGCGGAAAAGCCGAGCCACAGCACGCCGAGGGCCGCGCCGGCCAGCAGGACCATGGCCGCGATGGCACCGCCGCGCAGCAGGGACGCGCGCCGCTCGGCGGCGCGGTCGCGCGTGACGAAGGGCGCCTCGGGAAAGATGACCTTGGTCAGCAGGTCGTGCAGGAAGAAGCTCTTGCCCTTGCCGGAGAGCGAATGGGTGGGCCGGTTGCCGAACTGGCGGCCGAGCGCGCCGATGACCTGGTCGATCGGCGTGCCCTCCTGGGTGCCGGAGGTGAAGTAGAAGCCGCGGAAGGTGGCCGGCTGCTCCTTGCCGGACGGCGCGAACAAGCCTTGCAGGAAGGCCGCCACGCGGCCCCTCAGCAATGCGAAGCGCGCCGGGAAGCCGAGGACGCCGATGCGGGCGGCCGGATCCGGCTCTTCTTCGAGCCGGTCCGGGAGCTCGGCGGCAAGCCGTGCGGCCAGGCGGTCGAACTCGGCAGGAACGGCCTTCGCTGACGCGGTGACGGCCTCGCCCGCCTCCACGGTCGAGCCCCAGACGGCGCGCCTCTGAGCCTCGTCCAGCCGGCCGAAATAGTCCATGAAGCCGGCCACCAGGTCGGCCTTGGTGAAGACGACATAGGCGGGCAGCTCCAGCCCCAGCACCTCGCGCACCTCGCGCAGCCGGGATCGGATGGCGCCGACATGCCGGTCGAGTGCCGGCTGGTCGAGGGTCATGAAATCCTGGAGGCTGATGGCGACGATGACGCCGTTGAGCGGCTGCCGCGGGCGGTGGCGCTTCAACAGCGAGAGGAAGGCCAGCCATCCCTTGCGATCGACGGTGGCGTCCGAATCCTGGGTGGTGTAGCGGCCGGCCGTGTCGATCAGCACGGCGTCCTCGGCGAACCACCAGTCGCAGAGCCGCGTGCCGCCGACCCCGGCGACCGGCTCGGCCGGGCCGGAACCGGCGAGCGGGAAATTCAGGCCGGAGTTGACGAGCGCCGTGGTCTTGCCGGCGCCGGGAGGGCCGATCACCACGTACCATGGCAGGGTGACCAGCGCGCTTCGCCTGCCGCGGGCGCGGGCAAGCAGCGCCACGGCCTCTTGCATGCGCGCCGACAGCGCCGGCTCGTCGTCGCTGCCGCCGTCGGGCTTGGCGATGGCCGAGCCCAGCATGTCGGCCGCCCGGCGGATGCGCCAGAGACGGAAGCCATAGTAGCCCGCGACCAGCGCCAGTGCGGTACCGACAATGGCGGCGCGCACCCCGATGGGCGCCAGCGGGCGACCGTCGGCAAAGCCGATCAGCGGGCCGGCGAACCAGACGGCCGCCGAAAAGCCGGCCAGCGCCGCCAGGCTGACGAGGCGGACCAGCCAGATCATGAGCGGTCCGGTCGGAGAAGGGTCACAGCGTCTCCTCCCGCGGCAGGAGGAGGTCGACGCGACGGTTCTTGGCGCGTCCCTCGGGCGTTGCGTTGTCGGCGATCGGCTCGTCCTCGCCCTTGCCTTCGACCGTGAGGCGCGCGGCATCGCCGACACCGCCGGCCAGCGCCGCCTCGACCGCCTTGGCGCGCGCCACGGACAGATCGTAGTTGGACTTGAAGGGCCCGGAACGGCGCGGCTTGACGTTGTCGGTGTGGCCGACGATGCGGATGGTGCCCGGCTCCGGGCCGAGCGCTTCGGCGAGCCGTGCCGCAACGGGAGCGAATTCGGGCTTCAGCTCGGCCCTGCCGGACTCGAAGAGCAACGCATTGTCGATCTCGACGACGATGAAGTCGCCGCGCGCCTCGACGGAAACGCCGCCAGCATCGATCTCCGAGGCGAGGGCTGCGGCGATTCGTTCGAGCTGGGTGGACGGCCGCGGCGCCTCCTCCTCGGTCATCGGCGCAAAATCGGCCCGCTCGATGGTCACCTGGGTGACCGGGTCGAGCGCCAGGACCGCTTCTGCCATGGCATCGGCCTCGTCGGTTGCCAGGCTGCGCACGAGGAAGAAACTGCCTGCGACCACGGCGACAAGCCCGGCCGCGATCGCCCAGAGCGGCACCCGCCTGCCGCCGCCGCCGGTGACGGCGGTGAGCCCCTGCCAGCGCGGCGAGATATCGGCGGCGGGTCGCGGGCGGTCGGCGCGCAGCGTCGCGTAGACGTCGCGGCGGATGCGTTCGAGCTGCGCGGCGTCTTGTGGCTGACCGCGATACCGGCCCTGATAGCCGAGCGACAGGCAGGCATGCATCAGCTCTATCACGTCGAGATGCGGTGCGGGCTCGGCGAGCACCTGGTTGAGCGCATTGAAGAAGCCTGTGCCGGCGGGCGGCGTTTCGAAGAAGCGCATGAGCATGGAGTGCGGACGCCAGGTCTCGCGCTGCCGCCCGGGCAGGTTCTCGACGATGTCGTCGGCGGTTTCGCAAAGCGCGTAGCGGGCGATGCGGACTTCCGCCTCGGGCACGCCGGCCGCGATTGCGGCGGCATCGAAGGCGGCGATCAGTCGCGACAGCTGGTCGGCAAGGGACGTCGTCGGGATTTGGCCTGGCACCAGCCGCAGCCGGCCGAGCGCGGTGAGGAGCGGGGCGGCTGCCGACAGCAACGGGTTTGCCGCGTGAAAGCCTGCGCCCTCAGGCAGTTCGTCCACGGCTGCCGACAGGCCGCCCGGCTGGATGACCGTATGGCCGGCGCGGTCGGTTGGGGGGTCGGGGAGGCGCGGCGCGATGATCGTTCCGGTCGACGGCGCAAAGGGCGGCGCGGCGGAAGCCGGCGCGATCACCGTGGCATTGGGGTCGCGGCCTGCGCCAGGACGGATGACGGTCCTGCCGCCCAAACCGAACGGATCGTCCTTCGAACTCATCGTCCCGCGCAGCCCCCGGCGCCGGCGTTCAGCCTAGAACACGCCGCCGATGCCGATGCCGCCGCTGATGTCGGGCGGCGGGGCGACCGGCCGGCGCGCAGTCTCTGCCCGCCTGGCGGGCTTGCGACCGATGGCGGTCGCCTTGCCGCGGGCCGGCTTGTCGGCCGCGACGCTCGCTTCGCGCACCTTCCTGACAACCACGGGCTGCTTGCAGATGCGGCCGGAGCGCAGGAAAAGGTCGCCGAGCAACTCGACGCTCGGCTCGGTGCCGGCAGCCGCCTGGCGGGTGTTGCGGTAGTAGTCCGTCAGCGCGCGCACCGAGCCCTTGCCCCAGTCGCCGTCGACCGCCATGCGGTAGCAGCCGAGGCGCCGGAGCTCGGTCTGGATGCTGCGGGCAAGGTCGGTGGCCTTCTCGTCCTGAGCGTCGCCAGCGGAAGTGCCGACGATCAGCGTCGACAGTCCTGTCAAGACGCTCTTCCTGGCGGCGCCGACCGCTTCTTCAGCATTCAGGCTGGCAAGCTGGGTGGGAGCGCCCGAAGCAGCGGGCGAGCCCGCCGAAAGGTCGACCGAGCGCAGGCTTTGCCCGACCACCAGCACGGCCGTCTGAAGGTCGCTCGAGGCGAGCTCGACCTGGAGCTTCTCCTTGGCAATGGGGTCGGCCAGGATGCGCGACAGGCTGGCGCTGAGCTCGGTCGGGTCGAGCACCTGCATCTCGGTGAAGTAGAACTGCTCGCGCAGGTTGGACTGGTCCCAGGGGACCTGCCGCCCGATCGTCAGCGCCTCGGTGTCATTGCGGACGCGGATCATCATGTCGGAGATGCTCAGGCCCGGGATCTCCACGCTCTTCAGAAGGGCGGTTGTGAAGGGGCTGTTATGGCCGGCACCGTCGACCGTCACGTTGCCCGGCTGGGTCGCGAAGGCGATGAAGGTGTTCTCGCCGACCTCGACCTGCGCCAGGCCGTTGCCGCCCGGGGCGCCCGATAGCGGGTTGTTGCGGCAGGCGTCGAGAAAGACGAAGGTCTGGCGCTCGCGGTCGGCAAAGCGGGCGATCACCTGGTTGAGCTTCACCGCGCGGGCGGTCAGGGCGCCGACGCTCTCGGGGTCGGGCGTGTCGATCGGCAGAAGGTAGTTCTCGCCGCCGAACTGCACGCCGTGGCCGGCGTAGAAGATCAAGACCGCGCCGACCTCGGGGAGCTTGTCCTCGGCGTCGCGGAAGAGCTTGTCGAAGCCCTCGGCGGTGAGATCGGTGCCAACGATGACGTCGAAGTTGAGGCGCTTGAGTGTCTCCGCCAGGCGCCTCGCATCGTTGACCGCGTTGGCGAGGTGTTCCAGGCGGGCGCTCCGGTAGTCGCCATTGCCGATGACGATCGCCAGCCGGCCCCGCGCTTCGCCCGCAGGTTGCTCTTCGACGGCGGCGCGGGCAGCAATCGTACCCAACGGAACGAGAAGCAACAGGACGAGCATGCGCAAAAGGACTCTCATTGGCTGCTTCTTCGACGATTGGAGCTTCTTCGTCAGTCTGTTGAATTTTTACACCAAGAGTGCAGTCAAGGATAGGGCGAGGGGGGTTCGACAATTGTGACGGGGTGGCGTTTGACTTGGACGAGCGGGTTGGAAAGAAGTCTTCGCTCGGCAGATGTCGGCCCGACAGTGACGATTCTGCCACAGGAGACAAGGACCCCACTCAACGGTCCTGGCCGAGCCCGATCTGATAGCACGGTAAAAATAATCTTGGTGCGACTCCAGCACGGTAGAGGCTGTCCTTGACGCAACTCGGCAGTTCGTGGCGGAACGGATCGGCGTGCCGCGCCAGGCGTGGCTGCCGCAGCTATTCGAAGGGCAACCGACTCTATCCGCGACCCTGAGTTGGTGTTATCCTTCTGATCGTCAAGGTTGTCTGCAGGTCCGGGAGACAAGACGGCGATCCGCAGACAGTTCCTCACCAGCAGCGCAGCATAGAAATGCGCCATGGCGTGACTTGGATGGGGATCACATGACCGGCAAGCTTCGGGCGTATTGTCTGGGCGGCGCTTCCGCGCTGGCGATCGGTTCGGGTCCTTTTCTTCTGACGCCGGACGGCGCGCAGGCCGCATGCAATGCCTCGGCCAATGCCGCGGGCGGCCTGAACATCCTCTGTGACGGGGTCGCACCGCCGACGGCGCCTTTCCAGACCAGCGTGGTGGGCGACGGCTACGACGGCGACCTTGCGGATAGCTTCGATCTCAATGGCGACACCATTGCCGTCGGCGGCGCAAACGGCACGCCGACGGTGGGCAATGACGGTCCGCTTACGCCCGGCGGGGTCGGAGTGCCGGCCATCCATATGTTGGGCGGCGACGATCAAGTGATAATCGAAAGCGGAACGATCGGCCTCGGAGCGCCGGTCAGCCTCTACCTCGGAGACGGCAGCGATAGGTTGACGATGAGCGGCGGCACGCTGAATGGCGATGTCTTCGGCGACAGCGATGGAGATGGGCCGGGCGCCGATACGTTCAACGTCAGCGGCGGAACGATCAGCGGCTCCATATTCGCCAATGAGCTGAACGACATCGTCAACATCTCGGGCACGGCTCATATCGGCATTGGCCTGGGCGGCCCGGATTCGGTGGGTCTCGAGGCGGGCAACGACACTTTCGCCATGACCGGGGGGACGCTGGGCGGGGCGGTCAGCGGCGGCCTCGGCGACGACCAGCTGACCGTGAACGGCGGAACGGTGGGGGGCTTCCTGGCGGGCAACGAAGGCAACGATAGCATTTTGGTCAATGGCGGCACGATCCTCGACGACGTGCGCGGCAACGAAGGCACCGACAGCGTAACCATCTCGGGCGGCACGATCAGCGGCAATGTCGAGGGCGAGACGGTCACCCTCAATGGCGGCACGATCGGCGGCGACATCGAGGGGATCAGCGGCAACACGCTGATCATCAACGGCACCGCCGTGCCGCTGGTGCTGAGGGACGGCGTCGTCTTCAGCGGCACCAACGCGGTCGCGATCATCACCAACGAGGACCTGGCGCGCGGCGGCGCCTTCTCGCAGATCTTCACCGGATTCAACAGTGTGTCGGCGTCGGGCTCGACGCTGGGCTTCCGCAACAGCACACAGGGTATCGGTCAGCTTCTCCTTACCAATGGCTCAACGCTGTTCTCTTCCGGCGGCGTGTTCGTGCCCGGGACCGTGACGGCGACTGGCTCGACGATCTCCATGATCAACGGCAGCGTCGGCGACGTCTTTTCGCTCGGCGGGCTGGCCTTGAACGGCGCGACGCTCGGCATCGACATCAGCCAGCAGGCGCTGCAGGCCGACCAGATCGTCGCCGGAGCCTTCAGCGCCACGGGCGCCAATACGATCCTGGTCAACCTCATCGGAACGCCGCAACTCGCGTCGGCAACCGATATACCGATCATCTTCGCCAATGGCGCCAGCATTGCGGGTTTCAGCGCCAGGGGTGTCCCGGGCACCGTCGGCTCGCTGTTCACCTATCAGGTCCTGGCGAACGGGACCGGATTGATCCTGCGCGCCATCCCCACCAACGTCGGGGTGATCGGGGCGCCGGCGAGCGCGGTCAACGCAGGCACCGTCGGCACGGTGCTCGACGCGCTCTATTCCATCAACCGCGACGCGATCGACGCCGACCTGCTGCTTGCCAATGGCGGTGCGATCGTCGCTCTGACCGATACGTTCGGGGTCTTCGCCTCGGGCCAGTTCGCGCATACGTCCCATAACGGCTTCGACATGTCGCTCGGAAACTTCACCGTCCAAGGCCCCGATTTCGACGCCGACGACTTCTCCGCAGCGCTCAGCTTCGACTTCAACGCCGCCAAGCATTTCGGCTTCGACGACCGCTACGGGTTGAACATCGGCGTCTTCGCCGGCTATGCCTCGACCGATGTCGGCCTCGGCGCGTTCGGCGGCTTCCCGACCGTCGGCTACGCGAACAACCGCAGCGGCATGGTCGGCGCCTATGGTCTGTTCCGCCAGGACGTCAACTATGCACTGGTCTCGGCGACCGGCTTCTTCGGCAACAGCGACGTCACCAACGAGATCTTGAACTCCACAGGCAGCTACGACACGACCGGCTATGCGGTCACCGGCTCGGTCGGCCGCATCTTCGCCATCGGCGAGCGCGCGCGCTTCGACTTGAGGGGCGGGCTGCTCGGCGTCGCCTTCGAGGGCGATCCCTTCACGGACAGCGTGGGAATCCCCTACGGCGAGAGCAACATCTCCTTCGGTGGGATCAGGTTCGAGCCGGGCGTCTACGCCGACTACCAGCTCGAGAGCGGCATGACCCTCAGCCCCTATGCCCGGGGGGAAGTCCAGCAGCGCTTCGCCTACCGCAACACGGTGGACATCGCGACGCGCGAGATCGACTTCGACGACGCCGACTTCTCCGTGGCGCTTTCGACCGGCTTCAACCTGAAGATGAACGAGACGGCGACGCTGAGCGGCGAGGTGCGCGGCAAGGCGTCGTCCGATGCCACGACGCTCGGCGGCAAGCTCGGCGTGAAGGTGGCGTTCTGAGGCCCAGCCGGCAGCGTCGCCGCTATTTGGGCTTTGCGGCCTTGGCGTATGCCTCGCTGAAATAGGCCAGGAAGACGTCGAGCATGCCGTTCTCGTGGGACTGCTCCCTGGCCTCCCAGCTTGCCACGAAGGCGTCCCAGGCGCGGCTCTTCCTCGACGAGAAGCCGGATGCCGCCAGCTTCTTCTCGATCGTCTCGGGCGACAGGTCGTCGAGCAGCCTGGCCAACGCCGCCTGCATGGCCGCGTAGGTGGCGATTTCGTGGGTCTGGAGGTCGCGGAATGCCTCCCCTACGCTGCGCCTGGCGTCGAGATAGCCGCTGCGGCGGCCGCCGAACATGATGTCGAGCATCTCTGCCGCGGCAGGCACGAATTTCAGCGGATTGTTGTCGGCCGCACCAATCATCGTCCGCTGGCTGCTCCTGGCAAGCACCTTGGCCGACGCCCGCGCCTTGAGAAGAGAGGAAAGCTCCTCGGCCATGATCTTCAACACGCCGCCGATCTCTGCCGCCAGCTCGGCCGGGTCGCGGCCTTGAAAGGTTTCCGGCGGGACGCCGGCGCCGGCCGCGATGGCGCGCAGGATGTCGTCCGCAGTGGGCGTTCGCGATGACGCGGGCGCGGCGGGGTAGGGCGCCCCAGGCGGCACTTCGAGCCGTTGGAACTGGCGAGCCGGCGCAGAGGGCGCAGCGGGTCCGGGTCCGGGTTGTGCCGACACGAAAGGCTCCGCGGCAAGGGAGAGGCCAGGGTTGCGCGACGGCGCCACAGGCTCGGCCTCGATCGACACCGAGACGGTGTAGCGGCCGATGCGCAGCTGGTCCCCGTGGCTCAAACGGTGTGGAGCGGCGAGCCGCTCCGCGCCGCCGTTGACGAAGGTGCCGTTGCGCGAGACGTCGCACAGCCAGAAGGCCCCGCGATCGAAGCGCACCTCACAGTGGCGCCCAGAGATGAACATGTCCGGGTCGGGAAGCACCCAGTCGCGGCCCTCGCGGCCGATCTCGAACCCCCGGTCGCGCGAGATGTAGGTGAGGGGCCGGCCGTCGGGCAACCGCTCGACATTGTCGATCTTCAATCGGATGAGCATGCGGTCCTTTCGGCTCCGTGCTTTCCAAATGCGGCGCCGGCCGCCCCGTATTCTACCAGTTCGAGAACGGGACAGGACAGGAAAAAGGGCGACCGAGTAGACATGGACATTCCGTTGGATATAGCCTGTGCTTCCTCTTTGGCCGGTTGAAAAACATATGCTAAGCTCAAGAAAAAGCACCAGCTAAGCTTAATATTCCGTCACGACGCCGTCAGGAGAAGCACGAAGCAATGCCGACCGATCGCGCCACGCCGGTTGAGACGCCCCTCGGCAGCGACGCGCTGACCTTCACCCACCTGACGGGGCGCGAGGAGATCAGCCGCTGCTTCGCATTTACGGTCGGGCTGGTCGGCAAGGACGCCAATGTCGATGGGCTCAAAATGCTCGGCGGACCGCTGTCGGTCGAAGCCGAGTCAAACGATCCGAAGCGCTGGTTCAGCGGCCTGATTGCCGAGTTCCGACTGACCCGCATGGAAGACCGGCTGGCCTACTACGAGGCCGTGGTCAGACCGTGGCTATGGTTCCTGGGAAACACGACCGACTGCCGTATCTTCCAGAACATGACCGCCGTGGAGATCATCGAAAAGATATTCTCCAAGTACGGGATCGCCAAGTTCGAGAAGCGGCTCGAGAAATCCTATCCGCCGCGCGACTATTGCGTGCAGTATGACGAGAGCGATCTCGACTTCGTCCAGCGCCTGATGGAGCACGAGGGGATCTTCTACTTCTTCGAGCATGGCGACGGCGAGCACACTTTGGTGATGGCCGATGCGATGAGCAAGCTGAAGCCGGCGCCGGGGGCCGAGACGGTGCCGTTCCGCGGCCGCGGCGACGAGATGCGCTTCGACGTCGAGTTCATCAGCGACTGGATTCCCGGCAGCGCCGTCCGTCCCGGCGCGTATGCCCATACGGATTTCGATTTCAAGAAGCCGACGGCGGATCTCATGGCGCAGTCGAGCCAGGCGTTCAGCCACAAGGAGGCCTCCGGCGAGAACTATCGGCAGCCCGGCGCCCATCTCGACGTCGGGCGTGGCGATGCCGTGGCGGCGATCCGTCGCGAGGAGTTGCAGGCGCCGCATCAGCGGGTGACCGCGGTCGGCACGGCGCGCGGCCTTTGCCCGGGCTCGACCTTCAAGCTGGAAGAGTTTCCGCGCGACGACCAGAACCAGGAGTATCTGGTGGTCAGCGCCGAGTATCAGCTCTTCGACCCGGGGGTTCGCAGCGGGTTGGAGGCCGAGGGGGAAACCTACCGCGCGGTGCTCGGCGTGGCGCCGACCAGCGTGCCCTATCGGGCGTCGCGCATCACGCCGCGGCCGATCATGCGCGGGCCGCAGACGGCGACGGTGGTCGGTCCGTCGGGCGAGGAGATCTTCACCGACGAATATGCGCGGGTGAAGGTGCAGTTCCACTGGGATCGGGAAGGCAAGAGGGACCAGAACAGCTCGTGCTTCGTGCGCGTGTCTCAGACCTGGGCGGGCAGCGGCTGGGGCTTCATCCAGATCCCGCGTATCGGCCAGGAGGTGATCGTCGACTTCATCGAGGGCGATCCGGACCTGCCGATCATCACCGGCCGCGTCTACAACGGCAAGGAGATGCCACCCTATTCGCTGCCCGGCAACGCCACCCAGTCGGGCTGGAAATCGAACTCCTCGAAGGGCGGCGGCGGCTACAACGAGCTGATGTTCGAGGACAAGGCCGGGTCCGAGCTGGTCAACTTCCAGGCTCAGAAGGACCATAACCTGCTGATCAAGAACGACCGGACGAAGCTCGTCCAGCACGACCAGTCCGACCGCATCGATCACGACGCCAAGCATTCGGTCGGCCACAATCTCGATGAAGACGTCGGCAACAACAAGACGGTGAAGGTCGGCGTCGACCAGACCACCAATATCGGCTCCAACGACACCGAAACGGTGGGGACGAACCGCTCGCTGACGGTCGGCGCCAACGAGACGATTTCGGTCGGCTCGAACTCGACCGAGACGATCGGCGCCAGCCACACGCAGACCGTGGCGCTTCTGCAGACGGTGACGGTGGGCGGGGCGCGCGTCGACACGGTGGGCGCGGCGGAGACCCGCACCGTGGGGGCGGTACAGGCCAACACGATCGGGGCCAGCCGGTCGGTGGCGGTGGGGGCGAACCAGAGCCACGACATCGGGGCGAACGACAGCTGGAACGTGGGGGCGGCGCAGAGCGTGAATGTGGGGGCGGGGCAGACCTTCACCATCGGCAAGGATCAGAACACCAGCATCGGCGCCGGACGATCGGCGCAGATCGCCAAGGACGATGCGACGGAGGTGGGTGGGTCGAGGGCGTTGAAGATTGCGAAAGGGAGCTTGGTCCAGGTCGGCGAGGACGGGGCGATCAAGATCGGCAAGGATCTCATCATCGAGGCGGGGGATTCGATCGTGATCAAGACCGGTTCGGCGGCGATCGCGATGAAGAAGGACGGAACGATCAACATCGAAGGCAAGGACATTTCGATAAACGCCTCGGGAAAGATCAATGTGAAAGCTTCGAGCGACATCACGATGAAGGGCTCGGAGATCAAGCAGAATTGAGGGCAGCATGGCCAAGACCATCAAGCGCATCGACGGGGTCGTAATCGGCCAATTTCTTGGCTTCGGCGAGGCAGCACCTTTGGTCGTCTTTCCCGGCAATCCGTTCGACAAGGCGTTAGCTGCCCGCACGCTGGCCGAACTGACATCGGACATGATCGGCGCCGAGGTGGCGCTGCTGTTCGAAGAGGGCGATCCGAGCCGTCCGCTGATCGTCGGACGGATTGTCGAGCCGGCCCGTAACCCCAAGACACCGCAAGTCGTTCGCGATGGCGAAAGGGTGAGAATCGTCGGCGAAGAGCGCATCGAGCTGCGCTGCGGCAAGGCCGTCATCATCATGGAGAAGGATGGCCACATCACCATCCGCGGAACCTACGTGACCAGCCATGCCAGTGCGGCCAACCGCATTCGCGGCGGCTCGGTCAATTTGAACTAGAGCTTCAGCGGATGGCGGCGCCGGTCCTCAGCGAAATCGTGCGGCAGCATGCCGAAATGGCGGCTTTTCTGTGGACAGTCTACGACCACCATCTCCTGCATCCGGACGAAAATCCGGACATGGACGAGGAACGCCTCGGGCGCCTAGTCGAGCGGCTAGAAGCACACCTGGACGGGTTGCGCGTCGCCGGTGAAGCTGGGCGCGAGATAGCCGAGGCGCGCTACGACGAGTTCCCTGAGGCGGGCGAGCTGTTTGTAGTTAGGATGCTTTCGGTGAAAGAACCACTCAAAATCAGGAAGCTCGATCTGCCTCGAGTCAGGGAATGGCTCGCCCGTCATGACGGCTTGAATCAGCTTTGACAGACAACCCGCATCACCGTCACTGATATCGATAGCCGAACCAGTTTTCTCCGTCAAAGCGGCCGACAATGTTGTTGCCGCATGCGGCCAGGAATTGGCCAGCAGCGTCGACCGCGAAGGCCGCGAAGGTGTCCTTGACGATTTCGATCCCACTGTCTGTCAGGCGGCCAACACCGCCCGGGCCGCAGGCGACCCAGACCGAGTTTGCGAATGTGACGAGGTCGAACAGATTGGTCTCCCCTGAGGAGATGTCGACCCAAGCATCTCCCCTGCCGCGAAAGAGTGTTCCTCTGGTCCCGCAGATTAGATAGTCGCCGGCTGTGTCAAGCAAGGTGGCATTGAAGTTGACATTTGTCCCAAGGTCGACACCTGTCCAACTGGCGCCATCGAAACGGGCGACCAAACCATTGTCCCCTACCGCAAGGAGATCCGAGTGGTCTTGTCCCGTTATGGCCGTGAGCCAATTGCCGAGGGAGGGGCTGATCGCCACCCAACCTCCAGAGACGCGTTCGTAGACTATACCGTCCGTTCCGCCGCAATAAATCCGTTCTTCAGGCGATACCCAAAGGCAACGGAGACCGTGACCAGGGGACACGTTCTCGATCGCCCAGGCGCCGCTCAAGTTGGTGTGGACCCGTCCCGTGCTGTCGGTCAGCAGAAAGGCGCCCGATGACGTTCTGGCCATAGCCGTCAGCCAGAAATCGCCACGGTAGAGCTTGTTGGCCCTGCCGCCCGCCTTGCGAACCGAGATGTCCGCGATCTCCGCTACAATCGAATGGAAGTTTTCGCCGTCGGACATAACGACCATGCATTGGATCCTGCCATCTTTGTCGATGAGAACGTCGTCCACACTTGTCGTGTGCTCTTCTGGGTCTTGCGCCATACCGTCCTCCAAAACTCTCAGACCAGAGCCTCATTGTATTGTTTGCCCCGCGTCTAGTTCAGATCCACGGACGCTTCGTCAGGCTCAATCTCGAACTCGCCACTCCTCGGCGTACGAACTTGAGTGTCCTCCCCCGTTTCCTCGTCCATCATCGGGAGAAAATAGGCATCGCATACCATGCGCAGGCACTCAATCGCGGGATGCTCTTCCTCGCCCGGTGCATTCTGCAACTCCGGTTTTGCCTTCTTCATGGCTTCGAGATTAGCCTCGCGGACCTCCTCGTAGGTGGGATTTGTCCCAAGGTCACGCTGGTCCGCCGCCCATTCGTTTTGCGCTTGCGTCTTGCGTCCGTGCTCGGTCTTCGTGTTGGTTGCATCCTCGAGGCAGACGCACGGCGCATCCTTGTAGTAATAGTCCTGACACGTGTCGATACCATTGGGCGCGGTGCGGGTGTCCACAAAGCACGCGTTCTGAAGGATGTGGTCCGATTGCTGATACTTCGGATTCCTCTTGCCGTTCTCCTTTTTTGACGGTTCGCATTCCTCCGAGGCATCCCGGTAGGCATGCACCTTCATGCCGACTTCGGCCAAAATTGTCGCGCAGGACCCTCCTCCCTACCTTCAGCTGTCCAATCTTCGGCCATGGTGGCGCGTTGCCAGGGGGAGAGGCGTGATTGTTGGTTGAAAGGTCCGTCATTCGGCTCACGGGCTCGCCATCAGCCTTGACATCCGAGGACCAGGCAACCGCGTATTCTTTGCCCGTATTCTTGGTGGTGACGACGCCTTTCTTAGCGGCGCAGCCAGCTTCCGTCCCACTTGTTTTGGTATAGTAGGACTTGTTCTTGTGCGTGATCGTCTTGCCGCCGATCTTGACTGTCCCGGTACCCTTGTCCGTATCGGAATCCAATCCGAAAGATGGATAGGGGACAGGCACACCAGGCGGCGTGGCCGGATTCTCGGGTGGCGTGAAACAGACGTCGGGAAATGCGGCAATGACTTTGTTGGCCTGCGCCTTGCAAGCGACCTCAAGCCCGTTGGCGAACACAGTCATGTACGCATACGCCGACGGAAGACCGCAGCGCCACAAGCACCTTTGTCGTTCGATGACTCAACGAGAACCGGATCTCCGGACGCGTATCCCTTGGCGGCGGCGGTAAATGCCATGCCGATCATCAACGGGACGACCGCCGCTCCGACGTTGCCAATGAATTCGGCCGGCGACCAGATATCCTGGAAGTCGCTTCGGCCACGAATCAACCTCAAATTGGCAAGCGCGCTTTGCTTGAACCAATACTGCTCACCCGAATGGTCCGCGATCCGATAGCCAAGCGCCCGCATCTCCAGCGCCGCTTCACCGAGCGCCCGCCGGTAAGCTTCGGTAATGCCGTCTCCACGCAAGGGAAGATCCATCGGATTGTAGATGAATGCCTCTTCCCTGGCGAGGCCAAGTCCTGCGAGTTCAAGACCCGCGGGTTTGGCACCACACAAAACGGCGGCTGCGGCTTCTCCGGGAATGAACCCATTGGGATTTTCGGCATGGAGAACCCGGTCGTTCGCCAGATAGTGCGAGATTGAACGGCCGCTTAAATAGCTGTCAACGCCGGCGATCATCACATAGGAAGCCTCGCCGCTGCCGATCACCTTGCGCGCTCGGTCGAGCGCCACGTGTCCAGAGGGACGTCCATGCGCGATTGCAAGTGTTCGCGCCCGCGGCGCGATTTCGACAATTTGGCCTATGAGTTTGGTGAGCCTGTCAGGGTCCGACGACACATTTCCCGGCCTGTCTTGCTCGGCAAGGCAAAGGATAAGTACACAATCGTCCCTTGCGTGCGGGGCGGCATCGAACGCTTCACAAATCGCCGCCGCTGCCATGTGCGCGAGACGTTTCTCCCCGGCCCAGCTGCGGGGGAGAATGACAGGTGCTCCCTTCAACCATTCCCTCGAAGGCCCCAAAAAGCGCGTCTCCCGGAAGCCGTCGAGTTTGGCCCGCATCGCCCGCATGCGGAAGGTGCATCGAGACCCACCGCAGTGACCATGCCAATCGAGATGATGTCGATCATCCCTTACCGACCTCGCTCAGTGCCGGTTCGGCCTCGCCCCTGACATAGTCGCGCCCCGTCGCCCTAGCCCGCAGCATCGACTCCGTCGGCGGCCCCACCCAGCATTCGGAAAAGTCGAGGATCGTCCGGTGGATGCGCTGCGACACCCGCCACACCAGCGAGAACCGCCGCCTCTCGGGCTCGAAAAGCATCGTATCCGGCAAGAGTTCGCCTTCGAACGCCTTCTCCCGTCCCTTGAACAGCGTCATCGGCAGCCGGGTATCCGGCAGCCGAAAATGCTCCCGGCCTTTCGGCGTCAGGTTGACCAGCTGCACCTCCTCGCCGCCTTTCGGATGGTCGATCTGCTGGTCGGGCGGCGCCATCTGGAAGTATCGCTCGTCGAAATCGGCGGGCAGGAAAGGGAAGACGTTGTCGATCCAGTTCTGGTCGTAGGTGCCGCCGAACTCGATGCGGCCGGGCCAGCCGCGGCCCATCGGGCCGAAGCTCATCGGCCTGTAGTCGCCGAAGGGGGAACGGATGTCCTCGCCGACCGCCTGCGTGTTGGGCAGCCTCAGCCCCGGGACCAGGTTCTGGTTCTTGATCTGGGCCCAGCCGGTGCCGACCGGGTTCGCCAGATAGGCGCCGGGGAGCTGGTCCTCGGGGTCGAGCCGGTCGGTGCCGCCCCACGCCGTGTCGTAGGAGAAGGGCTGGCGCAGGAAGGGCTGGGGCGCGGTCGCCCGGAAGAGAGGACCGATGGCGCGCCATTCTCGCGTGCCGATCACCTCGAACGCCTTCGACCACGCACCGACTTTGATGCCGACCAGCGCGCGCTCGGCCGGCCGGCCATTGGGCGCGTAGGCGGCGCCGTTGGCGACCACGTCGCAGCGCGGCTTGCGGAAGGCGAAGTCCGTTTCCCACAGCGTCGCCGAGTAGCCGGGCTCGCCCGTCTGGGTGTCGGCGAAGACCAGCGGCACTTGCTCGGCCGATTTGCGCACCGGACCTCCGGGCGTGTCCGGAAAGTCGAAGGTCGCCTTGACGACGACGACGATGTATTCGTGGCCGGCCTTGTCCATGCCCATCGTGAATTCGTGCGGGTAACCCATCTGGTTCCAGACCTGCATCAGCTGGTCTCCCAGTCCGCCGCCAGCACGCGGTCCAGCACCTCGCGCGGCTCGTCCGGGTCGACGTCGTAGAGGTCCGAGCGTTCGGTCCAGACCACCATCGTCTCCACCAGCTCGTCCCCGGCCGACACATCCGGCGACGGCAGCGCGGCAAGCCGCGCCTCCAGCGCATCCGCCCCCAGCTCGCCGCCCGCTGCGGCCAGCCCGACCTCCTCGAGGGCGGCGAACCAGCGCTCCGCCCGCGATAGCGCGAGCGGCGCCGCCGGCAGGACGGCGGCGAGGCCCAGGGGAAAGCGCCGGCCGACCTTGTCGGCGCTCGGCAGCATGATCCCGGCCGCAGGTCCGAAGCACCCCGGCCCCGCCACGAAGCGCAGCGGCAGGTCGGCCGGCCATGCCGGGTCGCCGATCAGCGGAGCCAGGTGGCGCGCCATCCAGGCGTCGAAACGCTGGACGAAATCGAACGGCAGCCGCCGGCCGACGAAATCGCCGGTGGCCGGCAGCTTGCCGTAGAAGCCGGGCAGGATCAGATCTGCTGCGGGCACGAAAACCTCTTGAACATTTCCAAGTTGTAGGGGTTCTCGACGCTCGCCGCCTTGAGCTCGAAATCGGCATAGTAGCCCTTGGTGCCGAGCCGCAGGCTATAGACGTCCGACAGCGTCGTGCCGGTGAAGCGACCGGTGCGCAGCAGCCTGAGCCAAGCCCAGCTGCCGGTCTCGCTCAGCGACACTTCGGGCGAGCCGTCGATCGGCTGGAAGGCCAGCGTGATCACGCCGGTGCCGTCCTTGCCGGGCCAGGTCATGGGCTGCGGCCGGGTGGCGTTGTTGAAGTAGACGAGGCTCTGCCCGTCGAGGTTCAAGGTGACGCGCGTGACGGTGGGGGAAAGGTCCTTCGGCTCCAACATGAAGCTCATCACCGGCCCGGTGCCGCCCGGGAAGAGGTCGTCGCGGATGCGCCGGGCCTGCTCGAAGGCGGCCAACGCGGCAGGGTCTCCCTCGAAATCCGACCGCCATTTCCACGGCCGCGTCGAGGTGTCGATGTAGCCGATGAGGTGATCGTTGGTGAAGGCGTCGATCAGCCCGCCGGGCCCGAACAGCTTGGCGAAATCGGCCACGTTGACGTCGATCGTGCTGTCGGGGGTGAAGGGATAGCGGTCGTTGAGCGCGCTCTGGCAAAACGGCAGCACATCGGCACGCCAGATGGCGTTCAGCTGATCGTCGACGATGTCGCCGGCAAGGCCGCCGGCATCGCCGGCGATGCCAGCCAGCCAGTCGTCCACCGGGTCGGGCATGATGTGGGCCTGGCGGGCGACCGCGCCGGTCAGCTCGGCCAGGCCGCCCAGCTTCTTGATTTCCTCGTTGGCATTGGGCTTGGCAAGCACCAGTTGCAGCTGGTTGGAAAGCGCCGTCAGCGCGACCACCGCGGCGTCGAGGGCCGGCGGCTGGCCGTCGACCTCGGCGATGGTGCCCTTGAGCGGCTTGAAGTGCTCGGCGACCAGGTCGCCCGTCATGTCGACGTCGGCGGTCGCCCCGGTGCGCGGCAGAAGCTTGGCGCCCTGCTTGGCGAGCCTGCCGATCTTGCCCAGCTTGCCGAGCAGCTTGGAGGTGCCCTTCTTGGCCGCCTTGTTGTCGGCAGGCGCCTCTTCGTCGTCGGAGCGGGTGAGCTCTGTCTCGCTGACCACCGACGTCAGCAGGCGCTTGACGGCCGAGTCGGCGCTGGACAGGTCCTTCAGGTTCTCGCTGGCCACGGTCAGGTCGGTCAGCGGCGCCAGCCTGAGGTCGCGCAGCATGCTGTCCCACCGGTTGATGAAGTCCTCGTAATAGAGCTTGAGCATGTCCTGGGACAAAGCGGAGACGGAGGTTTCCGCATTCTCCGAGCAGCCGCCGGCAAACACCGCCCGATCGAGCGCGGCGGCCGCCGCCACGTCCTCGAGCCGGTCGAGGATGGCGTTCTGGAAGCCGTCATAGGTGTAGGCGCCGGGCAGGCCGACCCGCAGCGTCTTGCCGGACTGGCGGGAAAACACCTTGGCGCCGTTGGGGCCGGCGAAGTTGGCCGGCACCCATTCCTTGAGCTCGGCCACGGCAGGGTCGGCGAGCAGCTGGTTGTAGGCACGCTGCGGCAGCGAGATCGTGCAGACGCTCTTCTGCGCCTCTGCAACCAGCGCTGGATCCGGCGTCGCATAGGCGTCGTCGACCGCCATGCGCCGCAAGGCCGCGAGCTCGTGCTCCTCGGCGGCCTCGCCGGGGAAGGGCGGTGCCACCGCCTTGCCCGGGAGCACGTTGACCCACCAGTCGCCGACGAAGTCGGGATCCATCGGCGACAGACCCGTCATCATGCGATACGTCTTGAGGGCGCCGAGCAGGAAGTCCGGATCGCGGATCTGCCGCCACATGGTCGCCTCCAGGAGCGCGATCATGCGGGGCTCCAGGATGTTGCGTAGCGCGTGATCGTAGGCGTCGTCCTGCGACCGTTCGAGCTCCGCCGCCGCCGAGGGGCCGGCGAGGTCGCGGAAGCCGTTGGGTGGCGGGACGCCGGCCGCGGCGACCGCGTCGACGGCGGCCAGCGCCACCTCGATGTCGGGCACGTCCACCGAAGCGGGCATGGCGGCGACGTCGTTGAGCGGCTGCTGCAAGGCTTCGAACTGGCCCGCCTGCGCCGTGATGGCGTTGCGGTTGTCGACATAGGACAGCCCGAAGAGGGTAACGGCAAGCAGCGCGGCCGCGGTGGATGCCGCCGCGGCGCCGCGCCAGATCCAGGTGCGCCGCCGCACTGCCTGCGGGTCGAAAGTGCCGAGGCCGGCTTCCTTGAAGATCACTTCGGTGAGCAGGTTTCGCAAGAAGAAGCTGCGCTTCTCGACGCGCCCGGTCGGCGCGGCGCGGCGCACGGGCAGGCCGAAAGAGGCCGAAAGCGATGCCGCCAGACGGTCGATCGGCGCGCCCTCCTGGGTGGCCGAGGTGAGATAGACGCCGCGCAGCCAGGCGCTGTCTTCGTAGCGGCTCTCGCCGACCATCGATTCGACGAGCAGCTGGATCGGCTCCGACAGGCTGGCAAGCTGGGCGGGAAAGCGAAATATCTCGGCGCGGGCGGCAAGCTGGTCCTCGTTTTCGAGGCGCTGCACCAACCGTTTCTCGAGCTCGGCCGACAGCGCCGTCACCGATGCCGCCACCGCCGCGGCGTCGGCGCGCGCATCGACGGGGAAGGTGGTGCCCCAGACCTGTTCGCGCTGGACCGTGGAGAGGCCGCCGAAGAACGGCTCGAAGCCGCGGATCAGGTCGGCCTTGGTCAGCATCAGGTAGATCGGCAGGCGGATCTCCAGCCGCTCGTTGAGCTCGGCCAGTCGGCGGCGAATCTTGCGGCCATGGGCGCGGATCGCCTCGTCGCCTTCCGAGAGCGCGTCGATCGACAGCGCCACGATGACGCCGTTGAGCGCGCGACGGCCTCGGTGCCGCTTCAGAAGGTCAAGGAATCCCGCCCATTCGGCGGCGTCCACGTCGGGCTGGCTCTCCTGCTGGACGTAGCGGCCGGCGGTGTCGATGAGCACGGCGTTCTCGGTGAAAAACCAGTCGCAGTTGCGGGTACCGCCGACGCCGTGCAGGTCGTCCGACAGGTCGATCGGGAAGGTCAGTCCGGACTGCCTGAGTGCCGTGGTCTTGCCGGTGGCGGGCGGCCCCACGATCAGGTACCAGGGCATCTCGCGCAGGAACTTGCGCCCGTTCAGCTTGCGCCGCTTGAGCTCGTCCATCACCTCCTTGAATTTTGCGCCGACTGCGGCGACGTTCTCCTCGCCGGGCGCCAGCGGCTTTGCTTCGACGGGGGCCGCGATCTCGGCCACGAACAGGCGGTTGGCGCGGATCGCCCGCCGCTGCGCGATGATCAGCCAGACGAGCCAGACGATCACCAGCGCTGCGATCAGGCCGAGCCGCACGGTCTCCGACGCGAAGGGCTCGGCGGCGCCGATGCGGACGATCGGGCCGAAGATCCAGATCGCCAGCGACAGGAGCGCGATGCCGATCAACGTCCACAGGAAGCGCGACGTGAGCACCCGCCAGAGAAAGCGCAGGATGAACATGTCAGAGCCTCTTCTCGATCAGCACCTCGACGCGCCGGTTCAGCGCGCGGCCTTCGCGGGTGCTGTCGTCGGCGACCGGGTCGGTGGCGGCGCGTCCCTCCGAGCGCACGCGGTCCTGGGGAACGCCATTCTGGATGAGGATGTCGGCGATGGTCGCAGCACGAGCCTCCGAGAGCCGCTGGTTGGTCGACAAGGGGTTGCTTCGCTGGAGCGGGACGCTGTCGGTGTGGCCGACCACCGTGATGCCGCCGATCAGGTCCTGGTTTTCCAGGATTACCTTGGCGATGGAGCCGATCAGCGGCTCGAAACCGCCGGTGAGCTCGGCGCGCGACGACTCGAACACCTCCGGGTTGGATTCCTGGATGACCAGGCGGGCCAGCGAGACGCTCTCATTGCCCTTGAGCGCCGAGCGGGTCGCCTCCGGGGCGGCGGCCTGGAACTCGGGCAACAGGGCGAAGTCGACGCTGACGGGCGGCGGCGGCTCGACCTCGGGGACAGCGCGGGCGATCGTCGCCCTGTCGGGAGGCGGCAGTGCGCGCACCAGCGCGTCGAGCTTTTCGGCCTGGGCGCTGAGGCCGAGCGAGAGGCCGACATAGACGCCGGTGGCGAGCACAGCGGCAGCCACCGCCATCACCCAGATCGGCACGATGAAGCGGGCGGGCTCGTCCGAGGCGACCACGCCGCGCCAGTTGGGCGAAAGGGGCGCGTCCTCGGCGTCGGCATCGCGCAGGAAGCGGGCCGCGGCGACCCGCACGGCGTTGAGCGACCGGTCGCCGGCCCGGCCGGGAACGCGGTACTTGCCGCGGAAACCCATCGCCATGCACAGATATTGCAGCTCCAGCATGTCGCGGTCGCGGTTGGGGTGGCGTTCCAGCTCCTCCA
>JBEVJK010000020.1:0-19636 GCA_040510195.1 Mesorhizobium sp.
TCTCCGGTGCGCGCGCCGCCGACGCGGTCGTCGTCGCCGAGCCGGAGCCGGTCGAGTACGTTCGCGTCTGCGACGTATACGGCGCCGGCTTCTACTACATCCCGGGGACTGAAACCTGCCTCAAGGTCAGCGGCTACTTCCGCTACGACATCGCTGCGGGCGACAATTGGGGTCTGACGAACGTCATCGACAAGAAGGATCCGCTCGACGAATTCGGGCAGCAGAACCTCGACGACAGCTGGTACCAGCGCGCACGCTTCCAGCTCCGCGTCGACGCCCGTTCCGACACCGAGCTCGGCACGCTGCGGGCCTATCTCGCCTATAACATGCAGTTCACGACGGAGAAGGCGAAAGGCGACTATTTGGACCCCGAGCTGAACCGGGTCGTCTCCGCCGATGGCTCGACGGCGAGCTACGGCAACCAGATCGAGCATGCCTATCTCGAGCTCGGCGGCTTCCGGGCCGGCAAGACCGACTCCTATTTCTTTTCTCGACCTTCACCGACTATGCGGGCGGCGTCATCCACGACGACATCGTCTCCTACGGGCCGTTCGAAACGCATCTCCTGTCCTATACCTATCAAGGCGATAGCGGCTTCACGGCAGGCCTGTCGCTGGAAGAGGGAGTCGGCAAGGGCGAGCTCGTCAACGATTTCAACGACGACGGCGTGGCCGATACCACCATCAAGAGCGGCGACATCTATGCCATCGACAGCTACATGCCTCATGTCGTGGCGGGGCTCGGGTACACGGCTGGCTGGGGCGGCGTGAAGGTCGTCGGCGCCTACGACTCCGTCTGGGAAGAGTATGCGGTCAAGGCGCGGCTCGACGCCGATCTCAGCGAGACGATCTCGGGCTTCATCATGGCCGGGTGGAAATCCGCCGACGAGTACGTGGTGGACTTGAACCGTGACGGTCAGGTCGATCGCTACGTCAACAGCCCGAACAATTATGGGCGCTGGGGTGGCGACTGGGCCGTTTGGGGCGGCGTGACCGCCAAGGTGTCGCCGCGCGCCAAGGTCAACGTGCAAATCTCCTATGACGCCTTCGAGAACTTCGCCGCCGTCGCCAATGTCGGCTACGAGCTGGTGCCCGGTCTCATGATCACGCCGGAGGTCGGCTTCGTCGACAATTTCGACGATCTCGCCGACGACAAGGACGGCGAGATCAACGGATTCCTGAGGCTGCAGCGCAACTTCTGAGGTCCGATCGAAACCGGTCTTCGGCTACGGACGGAGACCTACCTGAATGCGTTTGCGAGCGCCGGACGGTCGAGCGTCCGGCGGGGTGAGACAGGTCCTGGCCGAAGGTCGCGCCACTTCGGCCAGGCTGTCGTTCTCGAGAGAAGTTTTCTTCTCTTGCTTCCCGAATGGTTCTATGGTCACTGCCCGGCGCACAAATAGAAATTTGCTCGCTTCGGTATTGCCATCAGCTAATGAAGAGATGTCTTGAAGAGCGGCACGCCGCACATTCCTATACCTACACCGCTTCATTAGGGATCGGTGGTTCTTTTACTGATTCCTATTTTAGCATTGTTGCAAGATACTCGCTATCCGAGCTGTTTGAGAAATACAACCATATCCTGTGGGAAGACGGGAACCATAAGTACAATGTCACCCTCTTCATAGGCGAACTGAACGAGATCCTTTGCGGGGAGCGCTTCAGCGCCTTCGATCAAGGCACGCTCGACGAGCTCGTCGGCAAGCTACGCGAACGCGGCAATAGCAACGCGACCATCAACCGCAAGGTGGCGGCGCTCAGCAAACTGCTGCGAAAGGCGCATAAAATGGGGGACATTCACAGCTTGCCGGAGTTCCGGCGACAAAAGGAGCGTGCCGGGCGAATCCGCTTCCTCGACTACGAGGAAGAGGACCGGTTGTTCGAGGCGGTGCGCAGCCGCTGCGAGGACAGCCACCGTCTGAGCGTCTTCCTGGTCGACACCGGTTGCCGCCTCGGCGAAGCGCTCGGGCTGATCTGGAACGACGTGCAGGACTGCAGGGTGAGTTTCTGGATCACCAAATCGGGCCGCAGCCGGACCATTCCCCTGACGGAACGCGCGGGGGCGAGCATCGCCCAGGGGAAGGGCGCTCGCGGGGGGCCCTTCTCCATGCTGACCGCCGTCCGCTACCGGGCCCTGTGGAACGAGGCGAAGGCCGAAGTCGGGCTGGGCACGGACCATCAGGTGGTGCCTCATATCCTGCGTCATACCTGTGCGTCGCGGCTCGTCCAGGGCGGAATCGACATTCGACGGGTTCAGATGTGGCTCGGCCATCAGACCCTGCAGATGACCATGCGCTATGCTCACCTGGCGACGAACGATCTCGACGCCTGCCTGAACGTGCTCGACCGGAACCGCTCGTGGCCGGCAACAAAACAGCGGCAGAGCGCCTAGCGGCTCGGCCCGTCCGCCGGCCGATGATGCCAACGGCCGTCTTGTCCTTGGCGCACACGTCCATGGAACGCGCCAGACGGGAGCGCCGTCTTGCAATCGAAGGGCGGCAGCAGGGCCTGCAGGCGGCCGGCGCGGTTCGGCAGGCGCTTGGCGGCCCGCCGGCGTGCCGCCGCACTGGCTTCGGCACCCTTCCGACCGGGCCTTGCGCCACGAGGTGGGCACGGCAAGAGCCTGCCGACCGGCCACGCCCTTGCAGACCCTGTTGCGATCAGACCGTTGCCCGAGAGACCATCCGACCCCGTGCCGCGCGATGGTGCCGCGCGCCGGCGCTAGATCTTCGCGGTCGCGGCGGTGAAGCCGGCAAGCGAGATCTGCATGACGATCTCCGCGTTGTTCGCCGAGCGCACCCGGACATTGAGGATCGAGCCGCGCTTGAGCTCGGCCAGACGGTCGCCGTTGAGCGGGACCTTGGCGTAGCTCCCGTTCTGGTCGGCCGTCACGATGGGGTAGCGGGTCGGCTTGCCATCGTCGACGAAGACCTCGACGCCTTCCGTCAGCGACAATCCGTGCGGCAGGCCCAAAGTGGCGACGAGGTCCCTCGAATTCGGGTCCTTGGCCACGGTGACGGTGAGCACCCGCTGCGCGGTCTGCTTGGCGACCAAGGTCTGCGACACGGTGCAGGCGAGTGCGTCGTCGGCACCGGCCGAGGCACAGGACACCATCCAGGGCTGGAGGTTGGGGGCGGCTGCGGTCTCGGTCTTGTCGCCCTTGCCAGCGGCAGCCTTGTCTTCCGCAGCGGCGGGAAACGCGACGCCGTGGGCGAGAACGATCGCCACGACTGCAGCAAGGCTCGCGAAGCGTCCCCGCATTTTCGAGGCCTCGGTCGCGCGGGAAAAACGGAACTTAGTCATTCTTATCTCCTTGAATATGTTCTCGAATATGTTGAAATGGATTGCGATTAGGGGGTTCGTTGCCAGGATTCAGCTGCACCTTCTCCGAAAAGCAGCGATGCGCCGCCCAGCCCTCTCGGGTCGGTCCGGAGAGCCGCCGCTTGCCGATCGTCGTCTTCAAGCGGTCGGGGCGGCCGTCGATCCCGTCGACGGCGGAAACGGAACGTCTCCCAGCGGTCGACGACGCTTCCGGGGCCGTAAGCATCCATCGGGGAAAAGCAAGCCGTGCGAAACCCGGCAAGGCCGCATTATATTATGCCCTTCTAATATTACTTCAACAATACAGCGGGAGATGAATAAAAACCGCCGCCGTGTCAATGCCGATAATGCATGATCGAAGAAAAAAGTGTCTTCTCGGACCGGCGTCCCGCTCAGGGTCTGGCAGCCGCGGCGAGCGCCGAGGGAAGCTCCTGCGCCAAGATGTCGAGCTCGTCGTCGCGGCCGACGCTGATTCTGATGCAGCGGTCGAGCCGCGGCACCATCGGCTTGCGAACGAAGACGTCGCGCGACAGCAGGCCCTGCATCACCTTGAGCGCAAAGGCGCCGTCGCCGCCGCAGTCGATGGTCACGAAATTGGTTGCCGACTCGATCGGAGCGAGGCCGTTCTCCCTCGCGATGCCGGCGATGCGTTCGCGCCCGGCCGAGACCCGCGCCACGACCTCAGCCAAATACGACTGGTCGGCAAGCGCGGCGGCGCCGGCGATCTGCGCCATGCGGCTGACGCCGTAGTGATTGCGCACCTTCTCGACGGCGCGGATCAGCGTCGCCTCGCCAACGGCATAGCCGCAGCGAATGCCGGCCAGGCCGTAAGCCTTGGAGAAGGTGCGCATGCGCACGACGTTCGGGCGCTCGGTGTCGAGCGGCGGCAGCGTGCCCTGCGGCGCGGTCTCGCCATAGGCCTCGTCGAGGACGAGCAAGGTGCGCCCCGGCAGGTCGTCCACGAAGCGGGTGATGTCGGCCGCCTGCCACCAGGTTCCCATGGGGTTGTCGGGGTTGGAGAGATAGACCAGCGGAGCCTCGTGCAGCCGCACGGCAGCCAGGAGGCCTTCCAGGCTCTCGCGGTCGTGCTCGAAGGGCACGGCGACCAGGCGCCCGCCGAAGCCTTCGACATGGAAGTTGAAGGTTGGATAGGCGCCGAGCGAAGTCACGACCGGCGCGCCGGGCGACACGAACATCCGCACGACGAGGTTGAGGAGGCCGTCGATGCCTTCGCCGACCACGACATTGTCGATCGACACGCCGAGATGCTCTGCCAGGGCAGACTTGAGTTCGTGATTGTCGGGGTCGCAGTACATCCACATATCCGGCGCCGCCTCCCGCATCGCTGCGACGACGGCTGGCGAAGGACCGAAGCTCGACTCGTTGGCGCCGATGCGGGCGCGGAAGGGACGGCCACGCGCGCGCTCCTGGGCTTCAGGCCCGACGAAGGGGACGCTGGCCGGCAACGCATCCACCAGCGGCGTCAGTCGCGGTCTGTCGGTCATCTGGCGGAGCCCTCCATCTTCGGCAGCGCAGCACAGCATGTCTTAGGAGCAGGCCGCGTTTCGCGCAATCCGGAGACCGGCCGGAGGTGCGGCCCGCTGCCGCCCCTTGGCTTGCCGCCTAGGTAGAATTGCCCATGGCGCGGGCCGTCGCCGCGGCGCACAATCCCGGGGCTCTCGAACGCCCAACCCGAGAGCCTGCCCCGTCCGGCGAGCGATTACCACCCGAACCCCCAACCCCCATCGCTCGCCGGACCCCCCTACGCGAAACATGGCAGGCCGAACCGGCCTCGCTAGCCCCGTTCCTCGGCACAAATGGCTTGAGCTTCGCGGCGGAACCCTTAGGGTGCGCGCGAAAACCTCCAACCTTCGGCTGGCGGCGAGTCTCAAGTCGCCGCATCTAGACAAGGAAGAACGATCATGGCGCGGATCACGTTGAGGCAGCTTCTCGACCATGCGGCGGAGCACGGCTACGGGGTGCCGGCCTTCAACATCAACAATATGGAGCAAGGCCTGTCGATCATGGAGGCCGCCGAGGCGACGCGCTCGCCGGTGATCCTGCAGGCGTCGCGCGGGGCGCGCGCCTACGCCAACGACGTGGTGCTCGCCAAGCTGATCGATGCGCTGGTGGAGATCCATCCCGAGATCCCGGTCTGCATGCATCTCGACCACGGCAACAACGAAGCGACCTGCGTCACCGCCATCCAGCATGGTTTCACCTCCGTGATGATGGACGGCTCGCTCAAGGAGGACGGCAAGTCTCCGGCCGACTACGCCTACAACGCCGGCATCACCCGCCGCGTCGTCGACATGGCGCATTGGGGCGGCGTCTCTGTGGAAGGCGAGATCGGCGTGCTCGGCTCGCTGGAGTCGGGTGGCGGCGAGCAAGAGGACGGACACGGCGTCGAAGGCGCGATCGCCCACGACCAGCTGCTGACCGACCCGGACCAGGCGGCCGCCTTCGTCCGCGACACCCATGTGGATGCGCTGGCGGTCGCCATGGGCACCAGCCACGGCGCCTACAAGTTCTCGCGCAAGCCGGATGGCGCGGTGCTCGCCATGCATGTGATCGAGGCGATCCATGCCAAGCTGCCCAACACGCATCTGGTGATGCACGGCTCGTCGTCTGTGCCTGAGGACTTGCAGGAAATCATCAACCGCTATGGCGGGAAGATGAAGCCCACCTGGGGCGTTCCGGTGGAGGAGATCCAGCGCGGCATCAAGCACGGCGTGCGCAAGATCAACATCGACACGGACAATCGCATGGCGATGACGGGCGCGATCCGCAAGGTGCTGGCCGAGAACCCCTCGGAGTTCGATCCGCGGAAGTATCTGGTGCCGGCGCGCGAGGCGATGACCAAGCTCTGCAAGGAGCGCTTCGAGCAGTTCGGGACGGCCGGCAACGCCGACAAGATCAAGCCGCTGCCGCTCGGCGAGATGGCCAAACGTTACCGCGCGGGCAGCCTCGACCCGAAGTTCGGCTAGGTGCCATGCCGCAGCTTCACGCCATCGAAGTCTGCGTGGAGAACGCCGACGGGCTGATCGCCGCCCAGAAGGCCGGCGCCGACCGGGTGGAGCTCTGCGCCTCCCTGCTGGAAGGCGGCCTGACACCCTCGGCCGGAATGGTCCGCGAGGCGCTTCGCGTCGCCGAGGTCCCCTTCCTGGTGATGGTGCGGCCGCGCGGCGGCGATTTTCTCTACAGCGACGTCGAGTTCGCCGCGATGGTCGACGACGTGAAGCAGTTCCGACAAATGGGCGTGTTCGGCGTGGTGGCCGGCTGCCTGACGGCCGACGGCACCATCGACCATGCGCGCATGCGTGAACTGGTCGAGGCGGCACGGCCGATGACGGTGACCTGCCATCGAGCCTTCGACATGGCCCGGAACCATGCGGAGGCGATCGAGGCGCTGGTACGGGCGGGCGTCGACCGGGTGCTCACCTCGGGCCGCCACGAGACCGCCCTGGAAGGGCTCGATGTGCTTGCCGAAACGGTTCGCGCCGCCGCCGGCCGGCTGACCGTCATGGCCTGCGGCGGGCTGAACGCAGAAAACGTCGCGTCCGTCATCGGCGCGACGGGGGTAAGCGAGGTGCATTTTGCGGCGCTGCGCGATCTGCCGAGCGCCATGCGCTTCCGCAATCCGACGGTCGGGATGGGCGGCACCGCCCTGTCGCGCGAGTACACGACCACCGTCACCGACGAGAACGCGGTTCGCGCGGTGATCGCAGCGGCCCGGCGGACGGGCACGGAAAAAGTCTGATCCCCGTCGCGTCGTGCTGTTCTGACCCTCCATCCTCGCCTGTGCTGAACCCCAGAGGCTCTCAACTGAAGGGCCGATCGACGCTTGAAACTCTCATGCATATGTGAAAATAGTATTCATACAAGAAGAGCGCAGGAGGACTGCATGATCGCCGCTCCAGGCTCGGCGAGAGGAGCCGCGCCATGACGGGCGTTTCGCCGACGGTCGGCGTTTCGTCGACCTTTCCAACCGACATGCCTGCCGATCATGCCGCCATTCCAGTGTGGAACGCCGAGAACTGGTTCTACGAGGATTGGCCGGTCGGGCAGAAGATCCGCTCGCTCCGGCGCACCCTCGCGGAAGGCGACAGCCACCTTTTCAATGCGCTGGTGCTCGACATCCACCCCTATGTGCAAGATCAGATGTTTGCGGAACGCGAGGGCATCTTCGGCAAACGGCTGGTCGCCGGCGCGTTCGTCTTCTCAGCGGGCCTCGGGCTGGTGGCGACGAACTGCGTCAACGCCTTCTCCTACGGCTACGACCGGCTACGGTTCATCAAACCGGTGTTCGTCGGCGAGACGATCTACGCGATCCGCAGCAATCTGGAAAAGACGCCGCGCTACAAGGAGATGGGCCTGATCCGGGCCAGCTACGAGGTCTTCAAGGGCGAGGGCGAGCTGGTGCTCTATTGCGAGCACCTGCAGACGGTGAAGTATCGCAATCCGGCAGATTTTGCTGGCAAGACAGAGAAATAGCGAGATGAACGACGCTGACGACCTGCCGCTCGCCGGCCTGGTGGTGGTCGACATGAGCCAGTTCCTGTCCGGCCCCTATTGCTCGCTCAGGCTGCTCGACCTCGGCGCGCGGGTCATCAAGGTCGAGCGGCCCGACGGCGGAGACCTGTCGCGCCGGCTCTATCTCAGCGACACCGAGATCGGCGGCGACTCGACCATCTTCCATGCCATCAATCGCGGCAAGCAAAGCATGGCGGTCGACCTCAAGGATCCCGCTCATCTCGGCCGCCTGAGAGCGCTGCTCGCCAAGGCCGATGTGCTCATCCAGAACTTCCGGCCGGGCGTCATCGAGCGGCTGGGGCTGGACTACGAGGCGGTGAAGGCGATCAACCCGCGGCTGGTCTATGCCTCGATCAGCGGCTATGGCGAAGAAGGACCTTGGCTGAAGCGCCCAGGCCAGGATTTGCTTGCGCAGGCGCGCTCCGGCGGCATGTGGCTCAACGGCGACGAAGACCAGGGGCCGGTGCCCTTCGGCCTCGCGATCGGCGACATGCTGGCCGGCGCGGCGGCCGCGCAAGGCATCCTGGCGGCTCTGGTCCGGCGCGGCGTGAGCGGCCGCGGGGCGCATGTCGAAACCAGCCTGCTCGAAGCGCTGGTCGACCTGCAGTTCGAGGTGTTGACGACGCATCTCAACGACGGGCGGCGGCTGCCGCGACGGTCGAGCTTTCGCAGCGCGCATGCCTATCTTGCGGCGCCCTACGGCGTATATCCGGCCAAGGACGGCTTCCTGGCCATCGCCATGACGCCCATCCCCAAGCTCGCCGACCTGCTCGGCCTCGCGACAGAGCTCGCACCGTACCGCGACCAGCCGGCGACCTGGTTCACGGCGCGCGACGAGATCAAGGCGATCATCGCCCAAAAGATCGCGACGCGCAGCGTCGAGGAATGGCTTGCCGTGCTTGAGCCTGCCGACATCTGGTGCGCCAAGGTGCTCGCCTGGCCGGACCTTATGGAGAGTGCCGGCTTCCAGGCGCTCGACATGCTGCAAACGGTCACGCGCGAGGATGCGGTGACCATCCTGACCACCCGCTCCCCGCTGCGCGTCGACGGCCGCCGGCCGAAGTCGGACCGCGCGGCGCCGCGGATCGGCGAGCACGACGCGGCGATCGGCGCAGAGTTCGACCTGTGACGCTCACCCTCAAGGGCATGACCTGGAGCCATCCGCGCGGCTACGACCCGATGGTCGCATGCAGCGCGCTCTGGGCAGAGCAGACAGGCGTAGCGATCGACTGGGACAAGCGGTCGCTGCAGGACTTCGAATCCTACCCCGTCGAGGAGCTCGCGCGCCGCTACGACCTGATCGTCATCGACCATCCGCATGTCGGCCAGATCACTGCGGAAGGCTGCCTGGCGCCACTCGACGTTCCCGATCGGCAGGCGGACCGCGACGGGCTCGCGAGAGGGAGCGTTGGCCGTTCCTACCCGAGCTATTTCTGGCAGGGGCGGCAATGGGCGTTGCCGATCGATGCCGCTAGCCAGGTCCAGGCCACGCGACCGGACGCGCTCGAGCATCCGCCCGCGCGCTGGGAGGACATGATGGCGCTGGCGCGGGAAGGCAGGGTTCTCGTGCCGCTGCGCCCGCCGCACACGCTGATGAGCTTCTTCACGCTCGCCGCCAATGTCGGCGCGCCCTGCGCGACCGAAGGGCCCGGGCCGATCGTAGGCCTGGAGGCGGGCGTGCAGATTTTCGAGGCGATCCGCGAGATCTTCGCGCTGATCGACGTAGAGTGCCTGGCGATGGACCCGATTGCGGTCTTCGAACGAATGGCCGAGGCGGACAGCCCCATCGTCGCCTCGCCTCTCATCTATGGCTATGTGAGCTACGCAATGGCTGGGTTTCGGCCGCGACGCCTGGCATTTTCCGACATCCCCGCCATTGGCGCGAACGGTCCGGCAGGCTCGGCGCTGGGCGGCACCGGCATCGCCGTGTCGGCATTCTCGGCGGAGCGCGAGGCGGCTATCGCCTTCGCTTATTGGGTGGCGAGCGGCGAGGTCCAGAAAGGGCCCTATGCCGCGGCGGGCGGCCAGCCGGGCCATGCCGAGGCCTGGGAGGACGAGGCGGTGAACGACGCCACCGGCGACTTCTACCGGGCGACGCGGGCGACGCTGGACGCCGCCTGGGTCAGGCCCCGCCACGACGGCTACATGGCCTTCCAGCAAGCCGCGTCCGCCAAGCTGGTCGAAGGGCTCGTGGGACGACACAAGGCGCGCGCCGTCGTCGACGAGCTCAACCGGCTCTTCGAACTGAGTTTCTGAGTGCTTGGCGCTTCACAGGCGCCAGAGGCGACGGGCGTTGCCGGACAGAAGCTTCCCGCGCTCCTCGGCGCTGGCGCCGGCCGTCAGCGCATGGGTGGCGGCGACCCAGGTCGCCAGCCCGCCGCCCAGCGTGCAGACGGGCCAGTCGCTGCCCCAGACGACGCGGTCCCAGCCGAAGCTTTCGATGGTGTGCTCGACATAGGGCCTGAGCGTCTCGACGGTCCAGTCGGCCGGGTCGGCGTAGGCCACCACGCCGGAGATCTTGGCCACCAGATTGGGGCGACGGGCGATGTCGGAAATCGCTTCCCGCCAACTTTGCAAGGCACCGCCCCTGATGTCCGGAATGCCGCAGTGGTCGAGCACGAACTGGACGTCGGGCGCGAGGTCGGCAAGGGCCGCCGCGCGGGGCAGCTGCCGCGGCAGGACGCAGAGATCGAAGGTCAGCCCTGTGCCGGACAGCCGCTTGAGGTTCTCGCGAAACACCGGACTTTCGGACAACTCGTCAGGCATCACGTGAAGGACGCGCCGAAACCCCTTGACGAAGGGGTCGCGGCAGGCCCTGTCGAGCGCCGACGCGAAGCCCTCTTCCTCAAGTCGGCAGGCGGCGATGGCGCCGGCGAGCAGGCTGGCGGATTGCGCGGCGAGGCCAGAGACATAGACTGTCTCGGCATCGATGTCGGCCGCGTCCACGTCGACCTCCATATGCAGCACGCTGCCGATGCCGGCGCGCCTCGCCTGGAGTGCGTAGTCCTCGTAGGAAAAATCCCGGTCCAAGGCGGGCACGCCGGCCAGCCATGGATAGCGCAACGCCGAACGGTCGATGATGTGCAGGTGGGTGTCGACGATCATCTTGGCCTCTCGCCGAATGTTCCACAGAAAAATCCATCATTCAAATACGAAATCAAGGGGCCTGCCTCACGTCCGATCCGGCGAGATGCGAAAGCGTCTCCGCGGTCGCCAGGATGAGCTCGATGGTGCGCGTGATGTCCGGAGCCCCTGCGGCGTTGACGAGCGTGATGTAGGGCACGGTCAGCGCCGCGATCGCCTTGCCGTCGGGTCCAAGGACGGGCGCCGACAGATTGTAGACGCCTGCCGTCTGCAGGCTTGCCATCATCTCGTAGCCGCGATCGCGGATCTGATCGAGCCGCTCGAAGAACTCGGCCGGCTGGGCCGGCCTCTCGGAGCTGCCGAGATGCTCGGCGATCATCATCGCGCGCTCGTCGGGCGACCGGAAGGCAAGCAGCACATGGCCAGAGCCGGTGTCGAAAAGGCTGATGTGGGAG
This sequence comes from Mesorhizobium sp., assembly GCA_040510195.1. GTDB lineage: Bacteria > Pseudomonadota > Alphaproteobacteria > Rhizobiales > Rhizobiaceae > JBEVJK01. The sequence goes on from JBEVJK010000020.1 coordinate 11,393, forward strand.
CCGACGCGGATCGAGATGCCCCAATAGCCCGGCGCCTCTTGCTGGGCGATCACGACAGCCGATCCGCGATCGAAAACAACCAGTTGATTGGCCTGGCGCGAGCGTTCCGCCAGCTCGCGCATGAGCGGCGTCGCATAGGAGACCAGCCGCCTCACCGGCGCATGGAGCTGGGCAAGGCCGAACAGTTTCAGTGTCAGCGCATAGCGATCGCCGTCGATCTTGGTGACGTAGCCGCGCCGCACCAGGCGGTCGAGCATGCGATAGAATTCGTTGGGGCTACGGGCGAGCCGCTTGCCGACCTCCGCCTGGGTGAGGCCGCCGTCGACGCCGGCCAGCAGCTCGAGGATGTCGAGGCCCTTGTCCAGCGCCGGCGCCCGGTAGCGATCCGTGTCGGTTTCCTCATCCAAAGGCTTGTTCCCCTCCAGTGAATGTCGGCTTGCATATACGCACGAAGAGACCTCACGAGGAAGATGAATCTGCTTGACCTCTGTGAAAATAACCTTTGTATATGAATGAAGCGCTCGGGTGTGAGCGCTCTCTGCTCGCGCGCCCGGCGCGCGGCCAGGCTCAAGGGAGGATCACCGATGACGAGACTGTTTACCGGCGTCGCAGCCGGAGCCGTGGTGTTGGCCCTGGCAGGCGGCGCGGCCGCTCAGGAGCTGCCCGGAAAGTTCGAAGGCGTGACGATCGACGCCAAGCTGATCGGCGGCCAGCAATATGAGGCGCTCTATGCGCGCATCCCCGAATGGGAGAAGGCGACCGGCGCCAAGGTCAACATCCTGTCCAAGAAGAACCATTTCGAGCTGGACAAGGAGATCAAGTCCGATATCGCGTCGGGCAGCCTCAACTGGTGCGTCGGCTCCAACCATTCTTCCTTCGCGCCGCAGTATCCGGACATCTACACCGATCTTGCCGCGCTGTTGCCCAAGGCGGAGATCGACGCCTTCGTGCCGGCGAACATCGCCGCCTCGACCCTCGACGGCAAGCTGGTGATGCTGCCGCGGGCGCAGTTCGACGTCTCGGCTCTCTACTATCAGAAGAACCTCTACGCCGACGACGCCAAGAAGGCGGCCTACAAGGAAAAGTACGGCACAGAGCTTGCGCCGCCCGACACCTGGGAAGAGGTGACGCGCCAGGCTGAGTTCTTCGCCGCCCCGCCGGACTTCTACGGCACGCAGTTCGCCGGCAAGGAAGAGGCGATCAACGGCCGCTTCTACGAGATGCTGGTCGCCGAAGGCGGCGAGTATCTCGACAAGGACGGCAAGCCGGCTTTCAATTCCGATGCAGGCGTCAGGGCGCTCGACTGGTTCGTCAACCTCTACAAGGCCAAAGCGGTGCCCGCCGGCACGACCAACTATCTGTGGGACGATCTCGGCCAGGGCTTCGCCTCGGGAACGGTCGCGATCAACCTCGACTGGCCAGGCTGGGCCGGCTTCTTCAACGATCCGAAGTCGTCGAAGGTGGCGGGCAATGTCGGCGTCAAGGTGCAGCCCAAGGGCTCGTCCGGCAAGCGGACCGGCTGGTCCGGCCATCACGGCTACTCGGTCACCGAGAACTGCGCCAACAAGGAGGCCGCCGCCTCGCTGGTCTGGTTCCTGACCAACGAGGACAGCCAGAAGCTCGAGGCGGCCGCCGGTCCGTTGCCGACCCGCACGGCAGTCTGGCAGTGGGACATCGAGCAGGCGAAGGCCGACCCCTACAAGACCGAGGTGCTGACCGCCTTCCAGGAGGCCGCGCAGAACGCCTTCCCGGTGCCGCAGACGGCCGAGTGGATCGAGATCTCCAACGCGGTCTATCCCGAGCTGCAGGCGGCGATCCTCGGCGACAAGACGTCGAAGGAGGCGCTGACCTCGGCATCCGAGAAGGCGACGGCCATCCTCGAGGAAGCCGGCAAGCTCTAGCGGCCTTCGGGCAGGGGCGGCCTTTTTCGCCCCTGCCCCGCCGCCTTCCTAGCACCATGAGACGTTTCAGCCTCCCGGCGCCGATCCTGCTCCTCTTGCCGGCCATCATCGTGCTTGCCGCGGTGGTCGTCGTGCCGCTCCTGCTGTCCTTCTATTCCAGCCTGACGCCGTTCCGGCTGACCAAGCCCGCCACCCTCTTCACCTTCATCGGGTTCCGGAACTATGCGACGCTCGCCACCGACAGGGAATTCTGGGCGGCGTTCGGGCGCACCGTCCTCCTGCTCACCATCGCGCTCAACCTCGAGATGCTGCTCGGGCTGGGGCTGGCGCTCCTGGTGGAACGTGCCTCGCGCGGCCAACGGGTGCTGCGCACGCTGATGATGTTTCCGATGATGTTCTCGCCGATCCTGGTCGGCTTCCAGTTAAAGTTAATGTTCAACGACAATGTCGGACTGGTGAACAACGCGCTGCAGGGGCTCGGCCTCACCGACCGCGCCATCCCATGGCTGATCGAAGGGAACCTCGCCTTCTTCGCCATCCTGGTCGCCGAGGTATGGTCGTCGACGTCGGTGTTCGCCATCCTCATCCTGGCCGGGCTGCTGGCGATGCCGCGCGAGCCGATCGAGGCGGCGCGCGTCGACGGCTGCACGCCTTGGCAGACGTTCCGCTACGTGACCTGGCCGTTCATCATGCCGTTCGCCTACATCGCGATGACCATCCGCTCGCTCGACGTGGCGCGCGCCTACGACATCGTGAAGATCATGACCGACGGGGGCCCTGCCAAGCGGACGGAGCTCCTGTGGACGATCGTGGCGCGCACCGGCTATAGCGACGGGCGGATGGGGCTGGCCAACGCGATGGCCTATGTGTCGATCCTGCTGTCGATCCTGTTCACCGTCTACTTCTACCGCAAGCTGGCTGCGGCGCGCGGCCAGATCGGGGCCGAATGGTGATGAACGAGAACGCCTCCCACCGGCTCCGCAAGCGACTCCTTTCCGCCGCGCACACCATCGGGCTCGCGCTTGCCATGCTGGCGATCTGCCTGCCCGGGCTGTGGATCGTGCTCTCCTCGCTGCGGCCGACCGTGGAAATCATGGCGAAGCCGCCGGTCTGGATCCCCGAGGAGCTGTCGTTCGACGCCTACCGCGCCATGTTCTCCGGCATCGGCCGAGGCGGCATTCCGGTGATCGACTACTTCCGCAACTCGCTGATCGTCTCGCTGACGTCGACGGCGGTGGCCGTCGCCATCGGCATGGCGGGCGGCTACGCGTTTGCACGCTTTCGCTTCCGCGGCAAGACGGGCTGGTTCCTCGGCTTGATGCTGACCCGCACCGTACCGGGGATCGCGCTTTCGCTGCCGCTCTTCTTCGTCTACGCCAGGCTCGGCATCATAGACAGCCATTTCGGCCTCATCCTGGCCTATGTCGCACTCAACGTGCCGTTCACCGTCTGGCTGATCGACGGCTTCTTCCGGCAGGTGCCGCGCGACCTCGCGGAAGCCGCGCAGATCGACGGCTGCACCCGTTGGCAGGCGTTCTGGCAGGTGGAGTTCCCGCTCGCCGGACCCGGCATCGCGTCGGCGGCGATTTTCGCCTTCCTGACGTCATGGAACGAGTTCGCGCTGGCCTCGCAGCTCACCCGCTCGGTCAACTCCAAGACGCTGCCGGTCGGCCTCCTGGACTATACGGCCGAGTTCACCATAGACTGGCGCGGCATGTGCGCGCTGGCAGTCGTGATGATCATCCCGGCGCTCACCCTCACCTTCATCGTGCAGAAGCACCTCGTGTCCGGCCTCACCTCCGGCGCCGTCAAGGGCTGACCATGGCAACCGTCTCGCTCAACAAGCTCGTCAAGCGCTACGGCTCCACGGAAATCGTGCACGGCATCAGCCTCGACGTCACCGACCGCGAATTCATCGCACTGGTCGGACCGTCCGGCTGCGGCAAGTCGACGACGCTCAGGATGATCGCCGGGCTGGAAGAGATCAGCGGCGGCGAGGTGAGGATCGGCGGCCAGCTGGTGAACGACCTGCCGCCGCGGACCCGCAACATTTCGATGGTGTTCCAGTCCTACGCGCTCTACCCGCACATGACAGTCGCCGAGAATATGGGCTTCTCGCTCAAGATCGCCGGCCGGCCGCGCGACGAAATCGACCGTCGCGTCGCCGAGGCTGCGACGATCCTCGGCCTCGGACCCCTCTTGGAGCGCCGTCCCTCCCAGCTCTCCGGCGGCCAGCGGCAGCGCGTCGCGATGGGCCGCGCCATCGTGCGCGACCCCGACGTCTTCCTGTTCGACGAGCCGCTCTCCAACCTCGACGCAAAGCTGCGCACCCAGATGCGCACGGAAATCAAGAAGCTGCACGCCAAGGTTCGCTCGACCGTCATCTACGTCACCCATGACCAGGTCGAGGCGATGACGCTGGCCGACCGCATCGTCATCATGCGCGACGGCTACATCGAGCAGGTCGGCACGCCGGACGAGGTGTTCCGCCGCCCGGCCTCCCGCTTCGTCGCCGGGTTCATCGGCTCGCCGCCCATGAACCTCGTCGAGGCGACGGTCGAGGATGGCAGGCTGACCCTGGAGGATGGCGCCACATTGCCGCTGCCCAGGCAGCATCGCGAGCGCGTAGCGGCCGGCCAGCGGGTGGTGTTCGGGCTGCGGCCCGACGACCTCTACCCGGCCGGCCACGGGCTGCATTCGGGCGAGGCCGAAGAGGTCCACGACGAAAGGCTGACGGTGACGATCACCGAGCCGCTGGGCAACGAGACGCTGGTCTTCGCCGCCTTTGCGGGTCGCGACTGGGTCGGGCGCATGCTCAACCCCAAGCCGCTCCGGCCGGGCGAAGCCGTGACCATGAGCTTCGACCTGGCCGAGGCGCATCTCTTCGATGCCGGCAGCGGCAAGCGGCTCTAGGAGGGAGCATGGCGACGATCGAACGGATCGAACTGAGGATGGTCGACCTCAAGCCCAAGGTGAAGCGGACCGACGCCATCCAGAGCTTCGTCAGCCAGGAGACGCCGATCGTCACCGTCACCGATGCCGACGGCGCGACGGGGACCGGCTACAGCTACACCATCGGCACCGGCGGCTCTTCGGTGATGCGGCTGCTCTCGGACCACCTGGCGCCGCGCCTCGTCGGCCGCGACGCCGACCAGATCGAGGCGATCTGGCATCAGCTGGAGTTCGCCACCCATGCCACGACGATCGGCGCCATCACCGCGATCGCGCTCGCCGCGGTCGACACCGCACTCTGGGACCTGCGCGCCCGCAAGCTCGGCCTGCCGCTGTGGAAGCTCGCCGGAGGCGCCAAGGAGCGCTGCCCGCTCTACACGACCGAGGGCGGCTGGCTGCACATCGAGGCGCAGGCGCTCGTCGACGACGCGATCGCCGCCAAGGAGAAGGGATTCCGCGGCTCCAAGGTCAAGATCGGCCGCCCGCACGGCTCGGAGGACCTGCGGCGGCTCTCGGCGGTGCGCAAGGCGGTGGGCGACGGCTACGAGATCATGACCGACTGCAACCAGGGCTTCACCGTCGACGAGGCGATCCGCCGGGCGGAGAGGCTGCGCGAGCTCGACCTCGCCTGGATCGAGGAGCCGCTGCCGGCCGACGACATCGACGGCCATGTGCGACTGACACGCGCCACGGCGATCCCCGTCGCCATCGGCGAGTCGCTCTACTCGATCCGGCACTTCCGGGAGTATATGCAAAGGGGCGGATGCGGCATCGTCCAGGTCGATGTCGGGCGTATCGGCGGCATCACGCCGTGGCTCAAGGTGGCGCATGCCGCGGAGGCATTCGACATGCCCGTCTGCCCGCATTTCCTGATGGAGCTGCATGTCAGCCTGACCTGCGCCGTGCCCAATGGCCGCTACGTCGAGTACATTCCCCAGCTCGACACGTTGACCGCCACCGGGCTGCGCATCGAGGACGGCTTCGCCTATGCGCCCAGCGAAGCCGGGCTCGGCATAGACTGGGACTGGGACGCGGTTAAGAAGCAAAGCGTTGCCGAGTTCACCACCAGCATCGGGAGGAAATGATGCAGCGGATGGGCATGGTGATCGGGCTGAAGCCCGAAAGGATCGCCGAGTACAAGCGTCTGCATGCCGCCGTATGGCCTGAGGTCCTGGAGATGATCACGGCATGCGACATCCGCAACTATTCCATCTTCCTCAAGGAGCCTGAGAACCTCCTCTTCGGTTACTGGGAGTACCACGGGACGGATTTCGCGGCCGACGCCGCCAGGATGGCCGCCGACCCCAGGACGCAGGAATGGTGGGCCGTGTGCATGCCCTGCCAGGAGCCGCTTGCCACGCGCAAGGAGGGCGAATGGTGGGCGATGATGGAGGAGGTCTTCCATCATGACTGAAGCGTTCGATCCGGCCAGGCTGGCGCAGGCGTGGCCCCTGCCCTCGGCGCCGCGTCCGATCGTCACCTTCGGCGCCGGCTCGATCGTCGGAGATGCGCATTTTCCGGCCTACCGGAAGGGCGGCTTCCCGGTGATCGGCGTCTACGACCCCGACCGGGACAAGGCGCGGGCGCTGGCCGAGACCTGGGGCGTGTCCGCCTATGGCAGCCCCGAGGCAGCCGTGGAGGCCGGCACCGAAGCCGGCGCCGTGTTCGACCTCGCCACGCCGCCGCAGCGCCATGCGGAGGTGCTTCGCCGGCTCGGCGAGGGCGCGGTGGCGCTCATCCAGAAGCCGATGGGCAGCAACCTCGAGGAGGCAACCGAGATCCTGTCGATCTGCCGCGAGCGGCGGCTTCTCGCCGCCGTGAACTTCCAGCTCCGCTTCGCACCCATGATGCTGGCCTTGCAGGACGCCATCGGCCAGGGATGGCTGGGGCGGATCGTCGATTTCGACGCCTGGCTGGCGCTCGCCACGCCATGGCAGCTCTTTCCCTTCCTGAAGGGTCTGCCGCGCATCGAGATCGCCATGCATTCGATCCATTATCTCGACCTGGTGCGGCAGCTGCTGGGCGATCCGCGCGGCGTGCATGCCAAGACGATCGGCCACCCGGCGCATGAGATGGCGCAGACGCGCACCAGCGCCATCCTCGACTATGGCGACGACGTTCGCTGCGCGCTGTCGGTCAATCATGACCATGTCTTCGGACGCCGCCACCAGGCCTGCGAGTTCCGTATCCTGGGCACAGAGGGCGCGGCCTTCCTGCAACTCGGCGTCAACCTCGACTATCCGCGCGGCGAGCCGGACATCCTGGAGATCCGTCCCAAGGGCGCCAGCGAATGGGTCGCGGTGCCACTCCGGGGCGCCTGGTTCCCCGACGCCTTCGTCGGCCGCATGGCAAACCTGCAGCGCTTCGCGGCCGGCGAGGACGCCGCGCTGGTGGGGTCGGTCGAAGACGCCTGGTCGACCATGGCGCTGGTCGAAGCCTGCTACAGGTCGAGCGCAGCACCCGCCACGCCGCTTCCCGAAAGGCCGTGAAGATGGAAAAGACGCAGTATTTCGAGGAGTATGAGATCGGTTTCTCGCGCACCACATTCGGGCGGACAATCACCGAGACCGACTTCGTCGTGCATGCCGGCCACACCGGAGACTTCTTCCCGCATCACATGGACGCCGAGTTCATGAAGGGGAGCGAGTTCGGCCAGCGCATCGCCCATGGCACCCTGGTCTTTTCCATCGGGGTCGGGTTGACCGCGACAGTGATCAATCCGGTCGCCTTTTCCTACGGCTACGACCGGCTGCGCTTCGTGCGGCCGGTTTTCATCGGCGACACGATCCGCACGCGCGCCACCATCGCCGCCAAGGAGGACGACCCGAAGCGGCCGGCGGCGGGCAGGGTGATCGAGCGCTGCGAGGTGATCAACCAACGCGACGAGGTCGTGCTGGTGGCCGACCACATCTATGTCGTCGACCGGAGGCCCGCCACATGACCCGCATCCGTGGCCTTTCCGTCTTCGACCTGCGTTTTCCCACCTCGCAGAGCCTCGACGGCTCCGACGCGATGAACCCCGACCCCGACTATTCGGCCGCCTACGTGGTGCTGGAGAGCGACCGGGAGGGGCTCGCCGGGCACGGCCTGACCTTCACCATCGGGCGCGGCAACGAGGTGGTATGCCTGGCGATCGAGGCGCTGAAGCATCTGGTGGTCGGGCTCGAGCTCGATTGGATCAAGGAAGACCCCGGCCGCTTCTGGCGTCACGTCACGGGCGACAGCCAGCTGCGCTGGATCGGGCCGGACAAGGGGGCAATGCACCTTGCCGTGGGCGCCGTGGTCAATGCCGTGTGGGACCTGTGGGCCAAGGAGGCGGGCAAGCCGGTGTTCCGGCTGGTCGCCGACATGCGTCCCGAGGAGATCGTGCGCATCGTGGACTTCCGCTATT
>JBEVJK010000021.1:0-16040 GCA_040510195.1 Mesorhizobium sp.
GTGCGGGCTTCGAATTCGCGGAGTGCGCCGAGTGCCCAACGTTGGTGGTCATCCCGGCGGGCCGCTTCGACATGGGCTCGCCCGCGAACGAGGCCGACAGGACCGCCGGAGAAGGCCCCCGGCACGCTGTCTCGATCGCCCGGCCCTTCGCGCTCTCAAGGACCGAGGTGACGTTCGAGGCGTGGGATGCCTGCGCGGCAGCGGGCGCTTGCCCCAAGGCGGTGGACGGCTGGGGGCGCGGCGCGATGCCGGTGGTCGACGTGAGCTGGGAAGGCGCCCAGAATTATGTGGCGTGGCTGTCGCAGCGGACCGGCAAGCCCTACCGCCTGCCGACCGAGGCCGAATGGGAATATGCGGCGCGCGCCGGCACGACCACCCGCTATCCCTGGGGGGACGAGGTGGGCAGCGGGCATGCCAATTGCAACGGCTGCGGCGGCGCCTGGACCCTGCAGACGGCTCCGGTCGGCTCGTTTCCGCCCAACGCCTTCGGGCTGTTCGATATGCAGGGCAATGTTTGGGAGTGGGTGGAGGACGTCTGGCACGACGGCTTCGACGGCGCGCCGGTCGACGGCTCGGCCTGGCTCGACGGCGGCGACCCGACCTTCCGCGTCATTCGCGGTTCCTCCTGGCACAACGAGCCCGAGCTCGCCCGCTCGGCCATCCGCTTCCAACGCCACAGGAAGGTCCAGTTCGATACGCTCGGTCTCAGAGTGGCACGGACGCTCGGCCCATGACACTGTGCCTCATTGCCGCTCGCTGAACGAGATCGGATAGGCTTCGCTGCGCACTTCGATCATCGGGTCGACCGGCTCGATCCCGTCCGGCACGTTGTTGGGAAGAAAGAGCAGGCTCTTGCTCAGCCCTTCCTGATCGGCCGCCATGCCGGTGATCGACAGCGAGCCGAGCCTGACGAGCTGCCGGTCCTCGGGCCATGGGGTCGACGGGTCCTTGGGATCGTCGCCGGATTGGGCGATCTGCGCGAACCAGTCGAACACCACCGGCGCCTTGGCGACCCGCTCGGCGATCTCTTCCATCAGGTAGTTGGGACCCTTCGCCGCAGAGGCCGCAGCGTCGAGGTACCGGTCGCCGGCTGCCGGAACGAGCCTGTAGCGGACAATGGTTTTCTTGCCGGCCGCATCGACCAGAGCGAAGGCGTTGACGCCGAAATAGGTGGTCGTGGCAAAGCTTTCCGGCGGCGGGTTCTGCTTGGTCAGGAAGGGCACGGCATTGGGATGGGCCGCAACGTACTTCTCGATCGGCGTCGGTTTGGCCGCCCTTGGCCCGCTCGCCGCAGCCGCCTTGAGGAAATCGCCGAAGTCCTTGGCATTGGCGGCGGGGAAGCCGTTGAAGCTGTGGCTGACGAGGTCCATCTCCGACCCGTCTTCCAACTTGAACTTGATCGCCATGCCGTGAGGGCTGGCGTTGGGATCGGCGTCGGGGATGTCGGGCAACCCGGTCGTGTCGGACAGGCGGACCGTGGCCGCTATCTTGCCAGCGAAGACGGCCGCCTTGCTGAGCTTGCGCGCCTCGTCGGAGGGTTCGAAGCTCGCGTCCAGCACGACGCCCTTGGCGTGAACGGCACGCTGATGATGGTCGCCGAAGATCGCATGGATGTCCTGCACCAGTTCTGCCGGGTCTACGTCCTGCGCGGCGGATGGCCTGCCCGGCAAAAGCGCGGCCAAGGCAAGCAGGACAAGGGCGGCGTTGTTGAGCGTGGCGATCCTCGGCATGGTGTCGGCAACTCCTTCATGAACCCGTGGCGAAGAACCCGTCCTGGTACCCCAGCCGCTCATCGATAGCGACCAGCGCCACACGGGTAAGCCCGAACCAGCTATGATACTCGGACGACGACGTCAAACGCCAAAGGGGACAATCATTGCCAGCGTTGAGGCCGGCCAGCTCATCAGTTCGCCGCCGCGCAGCACGCCACTTGCGCTGATGCGCTGCGCGCCCAAGGGGCATCTAGACGTCGCGCGGGAGGACGGTCAGCACGCGCCCGACGAAGGCATGAAATTCCTCCATGTAGCTGCGCAGAAACTGTTCGGTGGATGCCACGGTGACCTGGCCGTCATCGGTGATGAGGCCGGGTGTGAACTGTATGTAGGCTTCGGGGGCATTCATCTGCGGGGAATTGCAGAAGCTCAACACGCTTCTGAGGCTTTGCTGCGCGACGGCGGTGCCGATCGGGCCGGGTGACGTTCCGATGACGGCGGAAGGCTTGCGGGTGAATGAATTCTTGCCGTAGGGCCGACTTGCCCAATCGATCCCGTTCTTCAGCCCGCCTGGTATAGAGCGGTTGTATTCCGGCGTCACGAAAAGCACCGCGTCCACGGCAGCGATCGCTTCCTTGAACGCCTTGGCCGCCGGCGGGAAGTCTGCGTCAAAGTCATAGCTGTAGAGAGGAAGATCCGCGAAGGAGATCTCCTTCATGTCCAGCTGGGGAGGCGCCAAGCGGACAAGTGCCCGCGCGAGCTTGCGGTTGATTGATTCTTTGGCAAGGCTTCCGACGAGGTAGCCAACCTTTCGCGTCGTCATGTGCGCCTCCTTAAGGGTCAACTTGTCCCAAGTTCTCCTGACTCAGCGCATCACCGCGTCTCAATACCGTCGCGGACCTCAAACGGCGTCGATTGGGTATGCGACGAAGGCAAGGCGGGTGCTGTCTGGTGCCCAGGAGTTGACGTTGATCGTGCCTTGTCCGCCATGAAACGCAATGAGGTCCCGCTGATCCGAGCCATCAGGCTTCATCAGACGGAGGATGACGTCTCTGTCCGGTGGATGCCCTTCAGTGAACGGCGGATAGCTGAGATAGACGACCGCTTTGCCGTCCGGGGACGGGTGGGGAAACCAGTTCACCCGCTCGTCATGGGTCAACTGTTCGGCGCCCGAGCCATCGGTGCGCATGCGGAAGCACTGGGAGTGACCAGGCGATGCGCGCTCCGAATTGAAGTATATCCACGTGCCGTCGGGTGAGTATTCGGGCCCGTCATGGGCGAGGTCGAGATCGGTGATACGCTGGCTCGCTCCACCTTCGACCGAAAGCGTGAAGATGTTGGTGCGCTTTCTTCCGGCGAGCTCCTCAACCGCGACGTAGACGAGCTTTTTCCCGTCAGGCGAGATGCCATGCAGATAACAGTGGTGAGGTTGCTCCTGATAGCCCGAGACACGCCGGGGTGAGCCGCCGGTGATGGGCAAGGCATAGATGTGACCGTCATCGCTGCTGGCATAGATCGATCTGCCGTCAGGCGAGAGAACATGGTCGTTGTTGAAGTTGTCGATGGGTGCTGCATCGAGCCTGGCCGGGGCAAAGTCTCGGTCAAGGCGGAGAAGCCACAGGTCCCCGCCTGCGTTCACCACGATCGTTGTACCGTCCGGAGACCAATTTGGTGCCTCGACAAGGGCGCCTATGGATAGGAGAGTCGTGGTCTGGCCTGTTTCAGTATCGAATATGCATAGCTCTGACCGCTGGCCTGGTTTCAAGACCCGACCACGCCGTCCGATCTTCCAAGGATTGGTCGTCTGCAACTCCGACACCATGGCCATACCGGCCGAAGCCGGTCGAGGCGATTGCGATTCTCGAGCACGACAGCGTGGCCGAGCATCGGCCGCGCAAGCACCGAAGTCAGTCGAGCGGCACCTCGTACACCTTGCCCAGAATAAGGAGCATTCGCCTTATCGTCGACAGACAATGCGTAGAGCTTCGTGCCACCGACCTCGATCTCGGACGGTCCGCCTGCAAGCACCTCTGTCATCTGTTGAAGCGGTTTCGGTTGTGCGGGATAGTTGCCCCTCTCAACAAGACATGAGACCTGCCCATGCGACGAGATTCGGAAGGCCTGCTGGACGCCGTTGTCGTCGGTGCGGGTTCGGCAGGGTTGTCCGTGAGCTACCATCTCGACGCGCTGGGGTGCGATCACCGCGTGATCGATCGCGGCCGCATCGGCGAAACGTGGCGGACGCAGCGCTGGGACACGTTCCGCCTCAATTCGCCCCATCTCTGTTCCATGCTGCCTGGAGATGTGTATGAAGGGCCAGACCCATGGGGGGCCCTGACCCAGCACGAATTCGTTGCCTATCTGGAAGACTATGTGGAGCGCCTTCGGCTGCCGGTCGAGACTGGCGTGACCGTCCGGGACCTCGCCTATGAGAACGGTAGCTTTCGCTTCGAGACGAGCCATGGACCGCTCCGGTCGCGTTCCGCCATCATCGCCACCGGCAATCTGAACTGCCCGCAGCGCCCGTCGGTTGCTGCCGCCTTGCCTGGCCAGCTCGTTCAGATCGATTGTTCCGACTATCGCAGCGCCGACGCTCTGGCTAGCGGTGCGGTGCTCGTGGTGGGCAGCGGGCAGTCCGGCGCGCAGATCGCAGAAGACCTGGCGCTCGCCGGACGGAGGGTCTTTCTCGCGACGAGTCGGACCGGCCGGATGGTGCGGCGCTATCGAGGCGGCGATACGTTCAACTGGCTTGCCATCTCGGGTTTCCTGGATGTGCCGAGAAGGGAGATCATGCGGCCGGACGGCAGGCGGCCGGCGCGCGGCGTGCTCGGTTCGACCCACACCATCAGCCTGCAGGCGCTGAGCGCCCAGGGGGTCGTCCTGCTCGGTCGCATCGAGGGGTGCGACGGCAGCCTTCTGTTTTTCGGCGATGAGCTGGACGAACACATCCGCTTTGCCGACGAGGCGTCTGCAAAGGTGAAGCGCTTCCTGGACCAGTACATTGCGCGCACCGGCCTCGACGCACCTCAGGACGAGGGCGATCCGGCCGAGACGGTGACGCCCCGCCTGCCCAAAGACCCCGTCCGATCGATCGACTGGCGCGAGAGCGGCATCGGAGCGGTCATCTGGTGCACCGGATTCACCGGCGACTTCAGCTGGGTTCGCATTCCTGGCGCGTTGGACCCTGACGGCCAGCCGGCGCACGAGGAGGGCATCGCCGCGGTGCCCGGGCTCTACTTCGCCGGCCTCGACTTCGCAACGACCCGGAAATCGGGCATCGTCCTGGGGGCGGCCGAAGAGGCGGCCGGGCTGGTCAGGCATCTTGTCGACCGACGAGCGACCGGCTCTCATCCACAATAGGTCCCCCCTCGCCTCACCGGCCGTCTGCCCGCGACTATGCCGGCCGGAGCAGCCGAACGACGTAGGGTGATCGACCCTTTCACGTGCTTGCGACCGGCAAGCCGACTGCGCATGTACGAGCGAGCAACCGTCCACAATCGCACGTCATGGAAGCTGTCGGAGTTGAGACATGCCGCGGTTCTTCTTCGACACGTTCGACGGGCAGGAATGGATCCGCGACAATGACGGCGTGGAATGCGGGAGCGGCGAGATCGCCGTTCAGGAGGCACAGGATACCCTGCCGGACATCGTGCGAGAGGAATGGCCAGACGGGCGGGCCCCGACCATCTGGGTCCGCATCAGGGACGAGGCCAACCAAGTGGTCGGCGTCGTCAGCCTGAGCATGAACGCGAACGGGTCCGGCAACGGCGGCTACGGCAGGGCATAGCACCCGGCGATGCGCCTGGCCCAGGGGCCGCCTCGTCCGACCTTTGTCCAGTCAACAGTCGACCGTCGACAGCGGATAAATATGCGGTACGACCGGTCGACGGCCAAGCACGGCGACAACAATTGTTCATTGGCCTTCGAAGCTCTCTTGCGCCAGTTTGTCGGGCGACTTGAAGAAGGGAGAGCGCTGGGCGATGTCACCCGAAGCGCTGGCCGATCTTCCAGAACCTGGGCCAAGGGATGGAACGCGCATGAAGGCCGTCACGACCTCAGGCAGCATCGATCGTCGCCGCCGGCATCTCCTTGGCGTTGCGGCCGCAAGTCTTGCCGCAGCCGAATTGGGGCGAGGCGCTGACGCGCGGGCTCGTGAAGCAGGGCTCGACCCGACCGTCGTCAGCGCGACGAAGGCAACGTTCGGATCGCCCCGCCAGATCGACGCCGGGCAGCTTAGCGTCGGCTATGTCGAGCTTGGCCCTGCCGACGGGCCGCCGGTCCTTCTGCTTCATGGCTGGCCCTACGATATCCACACCTATGTCGACGTCGCGCCGCTGCTCGCGGGCAAGGGTTATCGCGTCGTCGTGCCTTACCTCAGGGGCTACGGGACGACGCGGTTCCTGGCGCAGGAAACCATGCGCAACGGACAGCAGGCGGCACTTGCCGCCGACGCAGTCGCGCTGATGGATGCGCTGCGCATCGAGGCGGCGACGATCGGCGGCTGCGACTGGGGCGCCCGCACCGCCAACATCGTCGCCGCCCTCTGGCCCGAGCGCTGCAAGGCGATGGTGTCGGTGAGCGGCTACCTCATCGGCAACCAGCAGCTCGGCAAGATGCCGCTGCCGCCGCAGGCCGAGCTGCAATGGTGGTACCAGTACTATTTCGCGACGGAGCGCGGCCGGGCCGGCTATCGGAAGTACACCCGCGACTTTGCCAGGCTGATCTGGCAGCTGGCTTCGCCGAAGTGGCACTTCGGCGAGCCGACCTTCGACCAGACGGCCACCGCACTGGAGAACCCGGACCACGTCGACATCGTCATCCACAATTATCGTTGGCGACTCGGCCTTATCGAAGGCGAAGCGCGGTACGATCCTCTGGAAGAGCGCCTCGCCAAGGCGCCGGTGATCGGCGTTCCCACGATCACCCTCGAAGGCGATGCCAACGGCGCTCCGCATCCCGAGCCCAGCGCCTACGCCAAAATGTTCTCGGGGCGCTACGAGCATCGGCTGATCGGCGGCGGCATCGGCCACAACCTGCCTCAGGAGGCGCCGCAGGCTTTCGCCGAGGCTATCGTCGCGGTCGATTCCGCCTGAGGGAGTGCGGCCAAGGAGGTCCGAATGAGAAGCAGCAGCAGGACCATGGTGGCGGTTTCACTGGCCTTTGCAGGGCTCGTCGTTTCCCAGGTGGCGCCGGCCCAACAGGCCGGGGTCAGCCGGACCGACCTTCAGCGACACGATCTCAGCATCCCCGGGCGTGAGGTCATCCAGGCGCTGGTGGAGCTGGCGCCCGGCGTCGTCGCCGCGAAGCATTCCCATCCCGGCGAGGAGATCATCTATGTCGTCGAAGGTTCTCTGGAGTACGAAGTCGAGGGCAAGCCGCCTGTGACGCTGAAGGCCGGGGACGTTCTCTTCGTCCCTTATGGCGCGGTCCACTCGGCCAAGAACGTCGGAACGACGAAAGGCGTGGAACTGGCCACCTATGTGGTCGAGAAGGGAAAGCCGCTCCTGGTTCCAGCGAAGTGAGCGGCTTAGCGCGGCCGCGGCCCGGCCAGTCGACTGTCGACAGTCGACCAAAATCCCTGGACAAGGAGTGCAGCCCTACATCGGCTTGGCCGTCTGCTGGCACTCGCGCAGCGCCTTGAAGGCTGCATCCGTCCCGGCAAGGCTCACCACGATCGGATCGCGCCCATCCGGAGTGATCGTCAGCGTCTTCTTCTTCGCCAGATCGTAGATGAAATCCAGGTTGTTCACTGCAACGGAAGCGCCGCGAAACCCTTCCATCTGCAGGCCCTTCGCTTCGCCAGTGAACTTCTGGCCGTCGACGTCGAAGACCACGGAGAGCTGCTCGCCTGCGCTCACTTGGGCCGGTGCCTTCGTATAGAGCGCCATGTAGCCGAGCGGCGTTGCCGTTGCATCGATCCCCATCTGGACCTGCGTCTCGGGGTTCAGCTTGCGGGCGATGAGACAGCCCGGACCCATGCTGTCGTTGACGAAAATGTCCCAGCCGGCCTCTGATCCATACTTCTTGGCTTCGGCGCTTGCCGACGTGGCTGCACAGAAGGCAAGGCCGAGTGCCAGGCCGAAATGAATGGCGCTTTTCATGCGAACCTCCAGTTCTCAAGCGGCTGCCCCCGGCCCAGAACTGCGATCTCGGGCCAAAGTTTGCTCCCGGGAACCGCCGCTTACAAGTCTGATGGGGTGTCGAGCTCGGCCGACTCAAGGGCGCTACCCAGAGGTTACACGAAACTACGCGAGCTTGTCGCCATTTTCACGACCAAGGCGCATGCTATGGCTCGGATGGACTGGGCCGAGCATCGGTCACGGCCAGACTTCCCCGGAGAGCTGCCATGAAAAGGAGGCAGGCGATATGGCCAAGAACCCGACCTTCACGCCGGCCTGACCCGAGATGGACACGCTTCTCGTCCTCAACGCCGGCTCGTCGAGCCTGAAGTTCCAGCTGTTCGGCTTCGATGCCGCCGGCGCGCTGCGGCGGGTCGCGAAGGGCCAGGTGGACGGCGTGGGCACCGCGCCGCGACTCCATGCCGAGGACGCTCGCGGCGGGACGAAGGCCGACGCCAACTATTCGGCAGAGGACGTCTCTGACCTCGCCGCCGCCACCCGTGTCGCAGCCTCGTGGCTGCGCGAGACTTTCGACCTCAATCTGGTCGCGGTCGGTCACCGGGTCGTCCACGGCGGTCCCGATCTCGCCCAGCCGATGTTGATCGATGCGGCGCTCGTCGAGCGGCTCGAGCGGCTCGTGCCGCTGGCGCCCCTCCACCAGCCGAACAACCTCGCCCCGATCCGATCGCTTCTGGAGCAGCGACCCGACCTGCCGCAGGTCGCCTGCTTCGACACGGCCTTCCATCGCGGACATCCCGAACTCGCGGACTGCTACGCGATCCCGCGCGAGCTGCACGAGGCGGGCGTCAGGCGCTACGGCTTTCACGGGCTCTCCTACGAGTTCATCGCCGGCCGTCTCGGCGAACTGTCGCCTGACCTGGCCAAAGGCCGTGTCGTCGTGGCCCATCTGGGAAATGGCGCCTCGATGTGCGCGCTCGACGGCGGCCGGTCGGTCGACAGCACGATGGGCTTCACCGCGCTGGACGGGCTGCCAATGGGGACGCGCTGCGGCCAGATCGATCCGGGCGTCCTGCTCTATCTGCTTTCCGAGCGGAAGATGTCGGCCAGCGCTCTTCAAGAGCTTCTCTATCGCGACTGCGGGCTCAAGGGACTTTCGGGGATCAGCAACGATGTACGCGACCTGCTGAAAAGCGACGATCCGCGGGCCGGCTTCGCGCTCGACTATTTCGCCTACCAGGTGGGACGCGCGGCCGGCAGCCTGGCGGCGGTGCTCGGCGGGTTGGATGCCTTCGTGTTCACGGCCGGGATCGGCGAGAACGCGCCGGTGCTCCGCGCCCGGATCGCCGAGCGGCTGGCCTGGCTCGGCCTCGTCCTCGATCGCGCTGCCAACGAGGAAGGCAGGACCGTCGTCTCCGATCCGGCGAGCCGCGTCGCCGCGCTGGTGATCCCGACCGACGAGGAGCTGGTCATTGCCCGCCATACGCAACGGCTGCTGAAGGCGGATCAATCGGCGTAAACTGCCGACAGTCAACGATCAGCCGGGCTTCTCGGCGAGGCGACGGTGCGGGTCAAGTGCGTCGAAATCCACGCTCCTTGGTCTGACGGCGACGTGTGATTGGAGTATTCTAAGGACAGTCTCGGAGTTGCTCTCGTCTTCGACGCATGCGTATTCCAGAGTTGCAGCCGGCGATTACCTTAAGCACTGCGTTCATTCTTCCTGGCGGGGACCGGAAAGGGACCAACGAACGTGATCGATTTGTGGCTCCGCTCGGGGACGATCGGCATCATCGTCGCCCCGTTCGTCGTGTTTTTCGCGCTGTCGGCGATGATAACCTGGATAACCTTTCGATCGCCGGCCAGACCCTTCTTTGCCAGCTGTATCGGCATAGCGGGGCCGTTCTTCGTTTCGGTCGGCGTCCTCTTCAGCCTTTTCGCGGCCTTTCTTGCCAACGACGTCTGGCGTCAACTGGAACGCGCCCAACTGGCGGTGGCGCTCGAAGCGGACGGAATCAGGACCATCCTGCGCCTAGCCGAGGCCGAAGGCGAGATCGGAAAGCCGCTCGAGGCCGCGGCCCTCAACTACACGAACCTGGTTGTGACAAGCGAGTGGCCGGCGATGCAGACTGGCAAGGAGTCCAGCGAGGCATTGGCAGCACTGCAAGGACTGGCCCTCGCTCTCGTCTCGAAAGAGTTCGCATCGAACGCGCCTGTGGCGTTCCAGCAGGCTGCGGTCGACGCATTCGTCGAGATCCGGCATGCGCGAACCGATCGGATCGCCATATCGAGCAGGCGGGGGCAGTCGATCAACTGGCTGGGCATGGTGTTCCTGGGCGTGCTCACTCAGGTCGCAGTGGCGGTCGTGCACCTCGAGAAGCTGCGTCCGCAAGCGCTGGCGCTGACCGTCTTCACCTTCGCGTTTGCGGCAACCGTCGCCTTGATCGGGCTGAACGAGCGCCCGTTCGCGGGCGTACCGATCGACTCGACCCCGCTGAATGCCGCAGCCGCAACCGCTGCCCGATGATGGCGGCATCGATTGCCGGTTACAGTCAACCGCTTGCCTGCGCGTCACTGCACCGAGCCGACTTTGCCCTCATTGTCGACGACGCAGCTGTGCCTCGTCCCGCCGGCATCGAGCTCCACCCTATAGGACTGGGCGTCGACCTGGCTCGAGCTCACCGGCAAGACCTTTTCAGAGGCCACGCCGGTCTGTGCAGCCACGGCGTTGGCACATAAGAGCTGCAAGTCCGCCGGCGCGGTCTGCAAGGTCGTCCGCGCCATCTGCGCCGGTTCGGGCGAGGAAACGCAGCTCGCCGCCGCCAGCAGCGTCGAACCTGTGGCCGCGACAAAGGCGGCTCGGCATATCGCCTGCAGTTTCGTCATCGATCCTCCCCTCGTCGGACCCGCCTAGACACCCTTGTAGAGCGCCGCTCCCTGCATCAACACGATCACCTTGGCACCGACCTGGATGCGGGAATGAAGGTCGGTGATATCGTCATTGTTCATACGGATGCACCCGGAGGAGACGTCGAGCCCGATCGTCCAGGGTTCCGGCGTGCCGTGAATGCGGTAGATGGTGTCCTGGTCGCCCTCGTAGAGGTAAAGCGCCCTGGCACCCAGCGGATTGTCGGGACCGCCAGGCTGGCCGCCGGCCCATTTGCGCGCATTGGGGTCGCGCTCGACCATCTCCGCAGGCGGCGTCCAGGTGGGCCACTCCGCCATGCGGCCGACGCGCACGATGCCGGCCCAGCCGAACCCTTCGCGTCCCACCCCGATGCCGTAGCGGATCGCCTGCTGGCCCGGCTGGACGAGATAGAGAAAGTGCTGGTTGCCGTCGATGATGATGGTGCCCGGCTTTTCGGCCGTGCGGAAGCGGACGACCTGCGGCCGGAATGCCTCCGGAACCTGCTTGTGCTGCCGCCAATATTTGTAGGCCTTGGTGCGGTCGTAGCTGATCCACTGGTGGGTCTTCGGGTCGTAAACCTGAGTGCCAGCCGCCCATGCCACGGTCATGGCCAGAACCAGCGCGCCAGCGACGACCGCGCCGAACCTTCCCGGCCGCAGCCGGCTGGCCGTGAGCATTCTGTCGAAAGCAGTGGTCATGGCTTCGCCCATTCGTCGACGCGCGCCCGGTTCTTGGCGACCCATTGCTGCGCGTAGGCGTAGGGGTCCTGCCGCTCGACCTGCAGTGCGTAGCTCATGTCGATCGCCTCTTCCGGCTTGAACTCGACGCGGTCGAGAAAGCGCGCAACTTCGGGATGATCCTTCCGCAAGGTCGTCGCATAGGCGATGTGGTAGTGCGCGGCATCCCAGCCGACACGGGCGCTCGACTTCGACAGCCAGCGTGGATCCTCGGTCGGCAACACGATAGTCCATTTGGCGGGATCGTAAGGCGGCTCGCTGAGCCGCACGATGTCGTGAAGCTTGAAGACCACATGCGGCGCATAGCAGGCGAAGACCATCGGCTGGCCGGAAGCATCGGCGGCATCCACGGCGGCCATGCCGACGTCTTCCGGCATGGCCAGCAGCGTCATAGACGCCGCATAGCCATAACTGTACGCGCGAATGCGCTCGATCGTCGTCGACGACCAGGTGTCGGCGCCGATCCACATCTCCCCGCGCCCATCGCCGTCGGTGTCGAGGGCAACCGTCTTCTTCTGATTGCTGAGGTCGGCAATGTCGCGGATGCCGTCCTCGTCGGCGGCGGTGCGATTGGCGCAGATGCCCTGCCAGGCAGGAACGCCGATGGGGCTCACCGCGACGGTCTTGGCCTCGTCGACATAGCGCTTGACGAGATTGTCCAGGTTGGGAAGCCAAACCTCCGGATGAATGTCGACGGTGCCTGAATCGAGGCCTGCAAAGGCGATCAGAGTGCCCATCTCGACGGCATCGGCGTCGAGATTGAATTTTTCCTTGAGGCTGACTTTCAAGATGTTCGCAGTGGCCTGGCCCGAGGACCAGTTCGGCATGGCAATCACAAGGTCGGCGGCGGGCGACCGCTCTGCACTCCCGAAAACAGCCGAAAGAGCCAATAGCAGCGACGGAAAGTACGCGGAGACCCTAGGCCAGATCATTTTTGGCTTCCCTCGATCGACACCAGCCGCATCCCATTGAGCAACGCCATATTGTTGGCAGTCGGATCGAGAAGCAACCCTGCCTGGACGAAGTTGTGATGGAGCCAGCTACTTGGCGTCCTGCTGGGTCTGCTCTAGATGGCGCTCGCAATCGATCCACATGAGCGGAACCAAAGGGGGTCGCCTCAAGTTTTCGATCGAACCCCTCAAGCAAATGGGAGAAGACGCTATGCCGAACGCGAACCTTGGTAAGGTGGCGCTTGCGATGCTGGGAATTCTGGCGTTCCAGAATCGGGACAAGATAGGAGACCTGTTGCGCAAAGGCTCCACATCGCCGGAGGGCGAAGGGATGCTGGACCAGCTGTCGAAGGGCGTGTCGGGAACGGCGCTCGGCGACGTCCTGGATCGTTTCAGAAACGCCGGCGCGCAGGACAAGGTCGACAGCTGGGTGAGCAAGGGGCCGAACGCACCGGTGAACAGATCCGACGTCGTCGCGGCAATCGACGACGACACGCTGAATGCATTGGCCCAACAGACCGGCATGTCGCGTGACGAGCTCATCGAGCGGATCACCCGCGATCTGCCGGAGGCGGTCGATCGCATGACGCCGGACGGTGAGCTTCCTCGGGATGGGCGCCCGGAAAGCAATGAGCCGAACCTGCTGGACGACGTTCCGCCAACGCGACCGGGCTGAGCTATCGGCTCATGCCTGGCGCGCGTGACACTGCCATACCGCAGTGACGAGACCATGAGGTCGCCATGGGCCGAAGACTGAGCTACAGTTTCGGCCTAAAGGACCCGTCATGCCAAGAAAGGTGCCGGTCGATGACAGTTGCGTCGGACGTCTCTCTTACAAAGGAGCTCATCGAGTCTGCTTCGGCCAGCATCCTGGCAGCGGAGACGTTCTCGACGCCGTTCCCACACATCTTCTTTCGCGATTTCTTCCCTCCCGACTTCTACGCCCGGCTCACCGCAAGCGTGCCCGCAAACGGTTATGACCGTCTCAAGGGTGACGGAACACGCATGGCGCTTCGGCTCTACGAGCCGCATCTCGACAAGATCGAGCCGGCGGTTCGTGCAGAGTGGGTGGCCGTTTCCGAGATGCTGCGGTCGCCGGAGGTTGAGCGGGCGATCCGCAGCAAGCTGCGCGAAGGACTGGAGACGCGGGCGCGCGGCGACAAGGTCGCAGGCCCCGATGCCCTGCGGCTGGTGGCCAAGCCGGTGCTCTACAGCGACAAGGACGGCTATCAGATCAAGCCGCATCCCGACACACGCAAGAAGGTCGTGACGATGCAGCTTTATTGCCCGACCGACAATTCGCAGCAGGACCTCGGCACGACGCTTTACCAGGCATCGCTGAAGGGGCTGCTTCACGTCGGCTCATATTTCCTCGAGCCGGTTAAGACCCTGCCTTTCCTGCCCAATGTCGGCTACGCCTTCGCCGTGCTCAAGGCCTATCATACGCTGACCGGCATGAGCTGGCACGGGCGGCCCAAGATCACCGCGCCCGTCGAGAGGCCTCGAGTCTCGATCCTCAACACATTCTATGTCGACGAGCAGTTCGGGTTCTGAGGCCGACAGGCAAGCACACTTCCAAGAGGTCAAGGGTAGTTCTGAATGCCTCCGCGCATCCGTCGCTCCATGCTTCAAGTGAAGTCCTGGCCGGCGAGCCTACTCCGCCAGCATTCCCTCGATGAAAAGCTATAGAAGCCCTTCCGTGCTTGCAAAGAATTGGCAAACCGATCCCAGATCCTGACTTTTTCTGCTCCCTGGCACATGGAAACGATACTTGTATAGTGCCGAATAGGATGGCAACTGGACCTGACCCATGGCCGGAATCAGCGAGCGGGCTGCGCGTGAGCAGCGAACCATGGGACCTCTCGTCGTCCTGGCGGTGGTTCTCGGACTGATCGGCCTGCCCATCGCCGTGTGGCTCGACCTGCGCGACCTCTCGGAGAGAATGCTCAGGGCGCAGGCCAGCGAAATCAGCCGGATCATCGACGACATGCGCGGGTTCTACGGCAGCGACGTCGTCGGACGCGTGCTTCAGGCCGATGGCGTCGTCACCACCACGCACAACTATCGGGACATTCCTGGCGCCATTCCTATCCCGGCGACGCTGTCCATCGAACTCGGCAAGCGCATCAGTGCGCATGACGGGTCCGTGAAGTATCGCTTCGTCTCGGACCTGCCGTTCAAGGGACGCGAGCCGCATTCGCTCGACGCATTCGAGAAAGACGCGATCGCCGCGCTGCGGCAAGACCCGAAGCTGCCCATCGTCGAAGTCTCGGGAACGCTGCTCAATCGGCACGTCCGGGCGGCCGCGCCGGTCGTCATGGGGCAGGTCTGCGTCAATTGCCACAACTCACACCCGGATAGTCCCAAGACAGACTGGAAGGTAGGCGACGTTCGGGGCATCCAGGAAATTTCCGTCAACCAGCCGATCGCCGCAAATGTCCTCTCCTTCAAGTATCTGCTCGTGTATTTCGGGGTGGCCACGGCAGCAGGTCTGGCTTTCATCTTCCTGCAGCGCCGGCAGTCGGCCTTCGTCCAAGGCATGAACAAGGAGCTGGCGGAGGCGAACGAGTTCCTGGCGTCGATATCCTTGAAGATCGCCAAGTATCTGTCGCCTCAGATCTACAAAAGCATCTTCAGCGGCCAAAGGGACGTCACGATCGCCACGGAGCGGAAGAAGCTCACGATCTTTTTCTCGGACGTCAAGAATTTCACCGCCATCACGGAGCAGCTGCAGCCCGAGGACCTGACCACGCTTCTCAACGAGTATTTCACCGAAATGTCGGCCATTGCGCTCAAGCATGGCGGGACCGTGGACAAGTTTATCGGTGATGCGCTTCTCGTTTTCTTTGGTGATCCCGAGACGAAAGGCGTGAAGGAAGACGCGAAAGCCTGCTTGTGGATGGCTGTCGACATGCAAAGGCGGCTCGAGCAGTTGAACAATATTTGGCGCGATCGCGGAATCGAGCAGCCGTTTCAGGCTCGGATCGGCATCAACACCGGCTATTGCAACGTCGGCAACTTCGGCTCCGACGATCGGATGGACTACACGATCATCGGCGCCGAAGCCAATCTGGCAGCCCGGCTGCAATCGATTGCCGAGCCGGGAGGCATCTGTCTCAGCTATGAGACGTATGCGCTGGTGCGGGATGTCGTGCGGGCGCGGCCGCTGCCGCCGATCGCCATGAAGGGGATCAGCCGCGACGTCGTCCCGTACGAAGTCGAAGGGCTGCTCGGCGAGCTGGCGCAACGCCCGCAAGTCATCAGCGAGCACGCGACGGGGCTCGATCTGTTCCTGGACGTCGAAGCCATTGACGAAAATGGCGTCGAGCGCGCGAAGAAGCGTCTGTCGGAGGCTCTGATGGCGCTGACGGCGCGAAACAGGCCCGCCGCCTAGACCACAGGGGAAGCACCGATGACAAGAGGCGACCTGGCCGCCATCTATCGGGACTACATCGCTTGCCTGAACGGGCAGGATTGGGCGAACCTCGACAGGTTCCTGCACGAAGACGTTCGCTACAATGGCCGGCGCGTCGGGCTGACTGGCTATCGCGAGATGCTCGAAGGTGATTTCCAGGCGATTCCCGATCTCCGTTTCGACATCCGGCTGCTCGTTTCAGAACCACCTGTCGTCGCGAGCCGGTTGCATTTCGACTGCACGC
>JBEVJK010000022.1:0-26042 GCA_040510195.1 Mesorhizobium sp.
CGGCAGAAGATATAACGGCGGGCCGCTGGTTAGCAAGTGAGGCTGAGGCGGTGCAGGTGGTGGCGATGAAGGGACTGCGAAATGATGAGAATTGGAAGTCGTCACTCTGTCGTCACCCTGTCGTCACCAATTATTCGTCAATGTTATCAGTATGATATGCATAGGTGACGAGTGGTAACGACATATTTGCATGGTCCGTACGCACGTGCGTGTGTATGCGTGCACGCGCACATGCATAACGAACAGACACCCTACAAGAAATTAGCACAGGGTTTGGGTCGTCACCTCGTCACCTTTTTGTTGATGTAGGTTAGTGGCTGGGTTGAGAAAGTTGTGGTCGGTTTATTGCATGCTTCGGTTGTAGGAGATCGGGAGCTTGTTTCTGGTAAGGATTGCCTGTTGGTCGGTACCAGTTGCATACAGCAGCCGGGTTTCCACACTCATGTACAATTTCAGTTCTCAGCTAAGATCGACGGGGTTCCGGCCGGCATTTTTCTGGTCGGCGGCTACGAGGATCGTGTCTTTATCGCGAAAGCCTCAAACGACCCGCGTCTCTCGTGAGTTTATCCTATGGCGTGATCGCAAGCGTCGATGACGTTGGACTTCTTCGCTTAGACGGGTTAGGCAGTCTCGGTAGGTGCCCCGGAAGCGGTAGTGGTGGTCGTCACCGATCCGAAACTGGCAGACGTCTGCACCCCGGGTTTTGAGCAGGTGCAGCTGCTAATGCGATCACAATCTCTGGCCATGGCGATCACTCCCCCTAGGACCGTGTTTTAATCGCAAACCGCCTACTCAGCTGTTACGCACCACCCATCTGCCCCAGCCAGCCGCTCGGCTTTCCAACTCAGACCGCAAACCCCTGCTCCTGCGCTCACTTCGCCGCTTCCATCCATGCCGGCTCCTCGAGGTCTGCCTCATACCTGGCCTCAATGCCGCGCTCGAGTATCCCGTCCAGTGCCCAGGCCAGTGCCTGGCGTTGCAGCCGCCTGACGTGGTCGACATGATAGCCGCGCTCGGCTGCTACAGTCCTTCGCGCGGCGCCCCATGATAGCGCCTCCCCGAACACCTTCGCCGCGACGGCCTGGTCGATCTTGATGGCGTGATCCCACGCTGCTCGGGGTCGGCCGCGTCGTTCGATCGGCGCGTCGCGGTCTAGCCAGACGAGGATCTCGTCGAGCGTCATCCCGCCTTCCTCATTGGGATGACGTTGGCGGCCTTCTCCATCGCCTCGCGCAGCGTCGCATCCGAGAGGTGAGCATAGCGCTGCGTGGTCTGTGGTTGCGAGTGTCCGAGTGCCGCTCCCACCACTGCCAGCGAGGCGCCGCCCGAGATCATCAGCGAGGCAAACGAATGCCTCAGATCGTGCACGCGGGTGGTCTTTGGCAGCTCCGCCCGCTTCAACGCTGTGTGCCATGACCTCCACGTCGAGGCGACAGCGCGTCCGTCTTCCGCCCGTGAGAACACGAAGCCGCCCCTACTGCGTCGCGGCTGGCGGGCGACGATCAGCTGCGCCGCCTCGACCAGCGGCACGAGGTGCGATTTCCTCTGCTTCGTCGTCGTGGCCGGTTTTAGCCACACCTTGTCGTCGTCGCGCAGCTGGTCCCAGCCCATCGCCAGCACCTCGCCGATGCGGGCGCCCGTCAGCGCGGCGAGCCGCAGTGCGTCGCCGACCTCGTTTGAAGGCAGTGCTGCGAACAGCCGCTCCAGCTCGGCGGGCGAGAGATAGTTCTCACGCGGCACCTCGTGTCGGCGCTTCCAGTTCTGCGCCGGGTTCTTGGCCAGCCAGCTGTGATCGACTGCCGAGGCGAGCAGCCGACGCAGCAGTTCGTGCACCCTGTTGGCGAGCACTGCGCCTGGGATATTGCCGAGCAGCTCGGAGACGTCGGCCGACGTCACTTTGTCAAGCGTCTTCTTGCCGATCGCCGGCTCGATCCAGTTCGTCCAATAGCCGAGATATACGCGCTTCGTCCCCGGCCGCAGCCGATGCGCGTCGTCCTTCACCAGCCGGGCCCACAGGTCGGCGACGCTCTTCGGCTTGCCCTTCCGCGAGGTTGCTGGAAGGCCGGCTAGCTTGAGCCGCTTGGCTTGGAACTTGGCGTCGGCCATCGACATCTCACCGACCTTGCCGAGCGAGACGCGCTTCGACTGTCGGTGCTGGTTGATCTGTACGATCCAGGAGCGCGCGGTCGGCGTGATCCTGACGCCGAAGCCGACCTCCTTGTCGTCGAAGAGGAGCTTCTGTCCGTGGTCCGGCGCGACTGTCTTCCGTGCCAGAGATTCCGTGAGTTTCGCCATGTTGTCCTATGCCGTCACCTATTTGATTGGGACTAGAGCTTGTACTGAGCTTTGTACTGAAGACGAACTTGTAACGAAGATATAGCGCTTTAGACGGGTTGAGGCAAGTTCAGAGAAACCCAGGCGCAATAAGGCGGAACGTCGGGATTCCGCGGGTCATCAAAAGTAGGGTAAAGAAGGTTCATCCCCTTCATCACGGGGTGCACGTCGCCCTCCTTCATGCCCTTCTCATAGGCGATGTAGTCGCCCATCGGGCTTCCCTGCAGGAAGTCCCCATTGTCGACGAGAAGCGCGTTGGTGGCCTCCTTGCGCACCGCATCGATCAACGCCGCGGTGCGCGACAGGCCCATCGTGGCGTTCGGCTTGTCTGCATAGTAGTCGTATGGAAGGACGTTCACATGGATGTCCGTCGTCTCCATGATCCTGAGATGCGCCTGGGCCGCCGTCGCCCGTGCCGAGAAGGGATGGACGAGGCTGACGGCGCTGGCCGCCGAGCCTGCCATGAAGGCGCGGCGGGAAAGCGATATCGATGTCGGGAACATGCAATGCTCCTTGCCGAGAGGTTGGATGCAACTGGGGCGTGAAACGAGTTTCGCCGCACCACGCCGGCTTGTCCAGCCTCTTCACGCCATTTCGGGCTTCAGTCCCATGGCGGTCCGGTCGATCACCTCGCGCAGCGCGAACGACGAGTTGATCTTCGTCACATGCGGCATCGCCGACAGCCATTCCTTGTGAATGCGCTCGTAGTCGGCGAGATCGCGGGCCGCGATGCGCAGGATGTAGTCGTACTCGCCCGACATCAGGTGGCACGACAGCACGTTGGGGCACCGCTTCACCGCAGCCTCGAAGTCCGAAAGCGTCTTTTCGAACTGGCCCGACAGCGAGATGTGCACGATGGCCGTCATCTGGTGGCCGAGCGCCGCGTTGGACAGCCGCGCATGATAGCCGCGGATCGTTCCCGTCTTCTCGAGATTGTCGAGCCGTCGCGAGCAGGCGGATTGCGACAGGCCGACCTTCTCGGCCAGCGCCGCGTTGGAGATCCGACCGTCCTTTTGCAGAGCGTCCAAAATGGCGATATCGATCCTGTCCAGCGTCATCGATCGAATTTCCTTCGAAGATCTTTCAGATCGACGCAAGAAATAGCGATCTGGCACCTCCTCTGCAACGATATTCGCAAACACGTGCGACGCATCTCGGGTTAAATTGTGGGAACGATCAGGCAAGTGGGCCGCTAAGGCCCGTGAGGAGATGTGACATGCGTGTCGGCTGCCCGAAGGAAATCAAGAACCACGAGTATCGCGTCGGGCTCACCCCCGGCTCGGTGAGGGAATATGTAGCGCATGGCCATGAGGTGCTGGTCGAGACCGGCGCCGGCGCCGGCATCGGGGCCGACGACAACGCCTACCGCGCGGCCGGCGCCCAGATCGCCCGCACCGCCGAGGAGGTGTTTGCCCGCTCCGACATGATCGTCAAGGTCAAGGAGCCGCAGCCTTCGGAATGGGCCCAGCTGAGGCCCGACCAGATCCTCTACACCTACCTGCACTTGGCGCCCGATCTGGCGCAGACCGAAGGGCTGATCGCCTCGGGCGTAACGGCCGTGGCCTATGAGACCGTGACCGACGAAAGGGGCGGCCTGCCGCTGCTGGCGCCGATGTCGGAGGTCGCCGGCCGGCTCGCGATCCAGGCAGGCGCCACCGCGCTGCAGAAGGCGAATGGCGGGCGTGGCGTGCTGCTGGGCGGGGTGCCTGGTGTGCTGCCCGGCAAGGTTGCCGTCCTTGGCGGCGGCGTGGTCGGCCTCAACGCCGCCAAGATGGCGGTCGGGCTGGGCGCCGACGTCACCATCATCGACCGTTCGATCCCTCGCCTGCGCCAGCTCGACGACATCTTCAACGGTCGCGTCCACACCCGCTATTCCACCGTCGAGGCGCTCGAAGAAGAGTGCTTCTCGGCCGACATCGTGGTGGGCGCCGTGCTCATTCCGGGTGCCGCCGCGCCGAAGCTGGTTTCTCGCGAGATGCTGTCCGGCATCAAGAAGGGCGCCGTGCTGGTCGACGTGGCCATCGACCAGGGTGGTTGCTTCGAGACGTCGCGGCCGACGACCCACGCCGAGCCCACCTACGAGGTCGACGGGATCATCCACTACTGCGTGGCCAACATGCCCGGCGCGGTCCCGGTAACCTCGGCACAAGCCCTCAACAACGCCACCTTGCACTACGGCCTGCAGCTCGCGGACCGTGGGCTGAAGGCATTGGTCGACGATCCGCACCTGCGCAACGGGCTTAACGTCCACAAGGGTCGGATCACCAACCGCGCCGTCGCCGATGCGCTGGGCTACGAGATGGCCGAGCCGCGGGCCGTGCTCGCCGCCTGAACGGCTCCGCTGCGCTCGATGCGGCAGGCGAAGCAGTTGTTTTTCGCCGAGCGCATGTGCAGATAGGCGATGTCGTCCCGAGCGAGAAGCTCGTGGGCGCGCTCGCAGATCTTCTCCGTAGGCACCACGGCCCCGGTGCCGTAGACGATCCGGTCGTCCCGGTCGTAGCCGCGCACGATGTGAGCGGCCGTCGGGCGGTACATTTCCGGCAGCAGGTCGCTTTCTGTCGCCCGTGCGCAGGGCTCGGCATGCAGGAAGATCGGGCCGGTCTCGGCGTAGGGTTGCAGCACCGGAAACGGCCTGTACGCCATCACCAGATACGCCTCGCCGGCGCCGACGTTCCTCAGGCAGTGGCGGCAAGGCACGCCGTCGCCGTCGGAGAGACGGCGTTCCGGCGTCATTCCATAGGCATCGGGCCCACCCGATTGCAGGGAGCGTACGGCATCGGTCGGCAGCGCCACGAAACGGATCGGCATCGGCACCTCCTTGGATCGGCGTTTCGACCGAATGTGCCGCGCGAGCCCTTCCTGCGCCACCCGATTTCCGCTCAGGGGCGCATCACGCTCGCCGTGCGATCCTCGAAGGGCATCGGCACCACCCGCTCCTGCTTCTGGCCGACGGGCGAGAAGCCGAGGCGCTGGTAGAGCGGCAGGGCCGCCGGGTGGTCGAGCGTGCAGGTCTGGACGATCACCTTCTTCGGCCCATGCGACCACGCCGCCTCGACAGCAGCGCCGAGGAACCAGCGTCCGATCCCCTGACCGAGCGCATGCTCCATCATGCCGAAATAGGAAAGCTCCGCCTCGTCCGGGAGCATCGGCTTGACGTCGAAGAAGCCGGCGGGGGCCCCTTCCAGATAGAGCACGCGGATGTCGCGCCCCGGGGCGTAGATGACACGCGCCAGCTCCTCGTCGCTCATTCTGAGCACGTTCACCCAGTGCCATTTTCGACCGACGCGATCCATGAGATAGCGATAGAAATGCAGCGGGATGTGACGGGTCCTGAGCAGCGCGATCTGCCGGTTGAAAGGCAGTGGCGGATAGGTCCGTGGCGGCGCCGCCATCTCCAGGAAGGTCACCGTTACCGGGATTGCGTCTTCGGCGTTGGTTTCCATTCTCAGCCCTTGTCGCTCTCGATCGGCGTGTCCGACCGCGCGCCCCATTCGGCCCAGGAGCCGTCGTAGAGACGGTTGTCGTGGTGGCCGAGCGTCTCCAGCGCCAAGGTGATCGCCGCAGCGGTGACGCCGGAGCCGCAGGTCGTGACGATGGGCCGGGCGAGGTCGATCCCCGCCTTCTCGATCGCCGCTTTGAGCTCCTTGGCCGGCAGCAACGACCCGTCTCGGGACAAGGCGGTAAAAGGCAGGTTGATCGCGCCTGGCATGTGACCGGAACGCAGGCCCGGCCGCGGTTCCGGGTCGCGGCCGGCGAATCGCGCCTCCGGCCGGGCGTCGGCGATCGTCGCGCTGCCCGTCTCGACGGCTTCCCTCACCGCGGTCAGCGACGCCACCTGGGCGGCATCGAAGTCAACGTCGAACACGCACGGTGCGATCTTGGTGACCTCCGCCGTCGCCGGGCGCCCTTCCCTCTTCCAGCGGTCGAAGCCTCCGTCGAGGAGCCGCACGTTGCTGGCACCCATGACCCGGAACATCCACCAGACGCGCGGCGCGGAAAACAGCCCCGGACCGTCATAGACGACGATGGTGTCATCGGCCGCGACCCCCATGGATCCCGCGTAGCGCGCAAAATCCTCCGGGCTGGGCAGCATGTGCGGCAGCGCTGTCTGTGGCTCGGAGGCGGCATCGAGGTCGAAGAAGGTTGCACCGGGAATGTGCGCCGCCGCGTATTCGGCTTTGGCATCTCGCTTCTGCGCCGGCAGGTACCAGGAGGCATCGACGATCGACAGGCCGGGCTTCCAGAGCCGTTCCTGGAGCCAATCCGCATCGACCGTGAACCGGTTGCGCTCCGTCATCTGCATTCCTCCTCAGCACTTCTCGCTCTTCCTTATTGTCACAGGCGGCCTTGCCGCAAGCCCGGCATTGGCGCCATGCTGCGGCAGGACCGAGGACGCCCCGATGATCAAGCGCATCTGGCACGGCTTTACCACGCCCGAAAATGCCGACACCTATGAGCGGCTCCTGAAGGACGAGGTCTTTCCCGGCATCGAGGCCATGCAGATCGCCGGATACCGAGGGATCGAGCTTTATCGCCGGGCGCTCTCGGACGAGGTCGAGTTCACAACCGTGATGAGCTTCGACAGCCTGGAGAACGTCGTGGCGTTCCAAGGCCGCGACTACGAGGTCGCTTATGTCCCGGCTGCGGCTCAAAAGGTCCTGAAGCGGTGGGACGCGCGCGCCGCCCATGTCGAGCTCCGGGAGAGCCGCACCTACCGCTAGCCCAATCTAACCCTCCGGGAGGGGCCCGAAGCGCAAGCGGAACCGCCGGTTCTCGCGGCCCTTCTTCTCGATCTTGCCGATATGGACGGCACCGACCTCGCCGGTGCTGCGCACGTGAGTGCCGCCGCAGGGCTGGCTGTCCACCGACGCGGCCTCGCCGATGCAGACCAGGCGGATGACGCCGCCGCCGGCTGGCGGGCGCACGTTCTTGGACTTCACAAGGCCCGGCTGAGCGGCAAGCTCGGCGTCGGTGATCAGGCGTGTGAACACCGGATGGTCCGCCGCCACCAGCTCCATGATCTGCCGCGTCACCTCCTCCTTGGTCACTCCGCTGTCTGGAATGTCGAAATCGATGCGGGACTCTTCCTCGCCGACGGCGGCGCCGGTCACCGGAAAAGGACAGACGACCGAAAGCAGGTGGCAGGCCGTGTGCATCCGCATCAGCCGGTAGCGCCGCTCCCAGTCGATCGACAGCCGCACTCTCTCGCCCGGACGCGGAAGGGCCTGATCGTCGGCCGGCACGTGGACGATGTCGTCCTTGCTGTCGCCGGTCACCGTGGCTGCGATGGCGACGGCCGGCAGCCCATCCGCGCGGATCAGCCGCCCGACGTCGCCAGGCTGGCCGCCGGAGGTCGCGTAAAAGATCGTCCGGTCGAGCAGGATGCCACGCTCATGCAGCGCGAGCACCGTCGCTTCCGTCTCCGCGAGATAGGCGTCGTCGCGAAAAAGGGCCTCCGTCCGCGACATCAGGCGACGTCCTCGAAGGGGATGTCGATCTCCGGCTCCCGGTCCATCCAATCCGGCACCGGCAGCTGCTTGGAGCGCAGAAAGGCCGGGTTGAAGAGCTTCGACTGGTAGCGGGTCCCGTAGTCGGCGAGGATCGTCACGATGGTGTGGCCGGGTCCGAGCTCGCGGGCGAGACGGATTGCGCCGGCGACATTGACGCCGGTCGAGCCGCCGAGGCAGAGCCCCTCCTCCTCGACCAGCTCGAACACCAAAGGCAGCGCCTCCTCGTCCGGGATCTGATAGGAGAAGTCGGGGCGGAACCCTTCGAGATTGGCGGTGATGCGGCCCTGCCCGATCCCCTCGGTGATCGACGAGCCCTCCGATTTCAGCTCTCCGTCGGTATAGAAGCTATAGAGCGCCGCCCCCGGCGGATCGGCCAGGGCGATCTTGACGTCCGGTTTCCTGGCCCGGAGGCCCAGCGCGACGCCGGCGAGCGTTCCCCCCGTGCCGACCGACGAGACGAAGCCGTCGACCTTGCCGCCGGTCTGCGCCCAGACCTCCTCGGCGGTGGTGCGGACATGGCCGTCGCGGTTGGCGACATTGTCGAACTGGTTCGCCCAGATCGCCCCGTGCGGGTGCTCGCGCGCCAGCCGCTCGGCCAGCCGGCCGGAGACCTTCACATAGTTGTTGGGGTTCTTGTAGGGAACCGCCGGCACTTCGATCAGCTCGGCTCCCATGACGCGAAGCGTATCCTTCTTCTCCTGGCTCTGGGTGTCGGGAATGACGATCACCGTCCGGTAGCCGAGGGCCTTGGCCACCAGCGTCAGGCCGATGCCCGTGTTGCCCGCGGTTCCCTCGACGATGACCCCGCCCGGGGCGAGCAGTCCCTTCTGCTCGGCATCGCGAACGATGAACAGCCCCGCCCTGTCCTTGACCGATTGGCCGGGATTCATGAACTCGGCCTTGCCCAGGATCTCGCAGCCCGTCTCTTCCGACGCCCGCCTCAGCCGGATGAGCGGCGTGTTGCCGATCGCGTCGATGACCGATTGGAGCATGAAGATTCCCTTCAGCGGCGTTGGCCGACGACCCTAGAAACGGACCGCGCTGCTTTCAAGGCACGAATTGCCTGGCCCAGCGGGATCGCGCGTCTGGTCGCCGCCGGCACCGCGCTTCGGTGCCGACGCTGGCAGGAGGCGGTTCCTGCGTTCTCAGGCGGTGGCGATATAGGCGCGGATCTCGTCGGCTTCGCGTTCGACGTCCTCGATGCGCCGCTTGACCACGTCGCCGATCGAGATGATGCCGTCGAGCATTCCGTCGCGCTCGACCGGCAGGTGCCGGAAGCGGCCGAGCGTCATGATCTCCATCACCTCGTTGACCGTGTGGTGCTCGTTGCAGATCTTGACCTTGGCGGTCATCGCCTCGCGGACGGGATGCTCCAGCGCGGTCGAGCCGTCCTTGGCGATCGTGCGCACGATGTCGCGCTCCGACAGGATGCCGACGATCTTGCGGTCGCCATTGGTGACGACGAGCGCCCCGATCCGGCGCTCGGCTAGCATGCGGATGGCCTCCGAAAGCTTCTCGTTGGGCCCGATGGTCACCACATCGTGGCCCTTGAGTTCCAGGATCGCTTTCACGGTCATCGTGGACTCCTCCTATGTCTGGCGCCGGCACCTCCGTCCCGGGTTCCGGTCGGCAGCCTCCCCTTGCCGTATCGTGCGCCGAGGCGCCCCCCTTTTC
Organism: Mesorhizobium sp.; assembly: GCA_040510195.1. Classification (GTDB taxonomy): domain Bacteria; phylum Pseudomonadota; class Alphaproteobacteria; order Rhizobiales; family Rhizobiaceae; genus JBEVJK01. Next base: position 9,519 of record JBEVJK010000022.1, read on the forward strand.
AAGCCTGGAACGGGCCGGATCCGCCCCGCAAAGTGGCGCGTCGCGGGCCTTGAGTGACGCCTTCCCCCCGATCGAACAGGCCGACGCCGAAGAATCCGGCCAGGAAGCCGCCGACATGCGCCTCCCAGGCGATGGCGTCGTCGACCCCCGGAACGAAGCCGACCACGCCGGTCACCAGGTTGACCACCATCCATACGGCCAGGAACGTCATCACGGCGCGCGACCGGAAAACCACGCCGACCGGCAGCACCGGACCGCGGAAGATCGGCCTCGCGGCTCGCCGGTCGACCTGGAAGCCGAACCGTGCCGCTGCCCCCATCATGCCCGATATCGCGCCGGAGGCGCCGACGAGGGGCGTCAAGTCGGCGCTGTGGAGCACGAAGTGCAGCGCGGCGGCGGCAACTGCCGTGAACACCCAGAAGAGCAGGAACCGCGCGGCCCCCATGCGGTTGGCGAGCGGCGACCCGAAGGCGGCGAGCCAGATCATGTTCACCGCCAGGTGAAGCCAGGAGCCGTGCAGCAGCGAATACGTCACCGGCGTCGTGAAGGCGTAAGCGTCGAGCGCATAGGCCCCGGAATAGCGAGCCGGCACGAAGGCTGTGCGGACAAACAGGTCGAAGTCGAGATCCGGGCTGAACAGGACCACCCGGGCGAAATGGATGCCGGTGCAAAGCGCGATCAGAAAGACCACCACGCCCGGAAGATTGAAGAGCGGCTCGCGCGCCTCTCTCGCCTCGCCGTCGTGCCGCGTGGCTTCGGGCTCGTCCATCAGGGGGCCTTTCGTTCTCGCTGGGAGCCGTCTGCGGCTGGGGCTTACGCCTATCGCCCCCGCCCGGCAAAGAAAAGGCCGTCCAGAGCATCTCCGAACGGCCTGTCGAGCCCGCTGTTTCGTGTCGAGAGGAGGTCGGACGCCCGTGAGGTCAGTGACGGAACGGCCGGAACCGCAAGCAAATCTCCCACGAGTGGTTGCAGGTCTCAATTTAAACCGTTGGTTAACCTTAACTTTCGGTGGAGGGGTGGCGAAAGCCGGCCCTTGGCACGAAACCTGCTCCAAGACTCGGGAGTGCATGGAAGGGGGGGCCTTCTGTTCACTGATGGCACAGATGCCGGGGTTGGGTAGGGCAGGCAGATGAGACAGGGTCAGACCATGGCGTTGTTCCAGTATTGGAACAGGCTGCGAGAGGGGCGCCGCGCGCCGACACGCGCGGAGATCGAGCCCGCCGATATCAAGACGCTCCTGGCCGACACCTTCATCCTGGAGCGGGACGCGCGCAAGGAGGCGATCTTCCGGCTGGCCGGGACGCGTCTTTGCGCCATCTACGGGCGCGAGCTGAAGGGCTTCTCCTTCGTCTCGCTGTGGCGCGAGAAGGACCGCGACCTGGCGGGCCGGCTCGCCGATGCCGGCTTCGCGGCCAAATCCGTGTCCGTCACGTCGTTCGACGGCATCAGCCGCTCCGGCGAGGTGAATCCGTTCGAGCTCCTCATCCTCCCGCTAGACGGCGGCCAGGAGCATCCGCGCTGCCTGGGCATGGTCACGGCGGCCGCCAAGCCATATTGGCTGGGGGCAGATCCGATCGTCGAGTCGCGCATCGACGGCGTCCGCTTCATCGATCCCGATCGCGAACCGTTCCTCGCCGACAAGACCTCCGATGCGGCGCCGCTTTTCGGCAACAACGGGCGCAATGCGGCGGGGCCGGGCGGCCACGGCCGCCAGATCCGCCATCTGATGGTCCTCGACGGAGGCCGACGCAAACCCGACTGAGCACGGACTTACCGCTTGTTAACTGGGGATTCGCTATTTTCTTCCTGTCTTTTCGGGGGCGAAGGACGCGGGAAGGGGTGGTTGAGATGCAGTCGGGGGCCATCAACGTGGCGTCATCCCCTTTGGAAAGGCGCAATTTTCAGCGCGTTCGCGTCCGGATGTACGGCCGGTTCATGCTCGAGGACCGTTCCGAATATCCCTGCGAAGTCATCGACATGTCGCCTGGCGACGTCGCCCTGCGCGCCGATCGGATCGGCGAGCCGGGCGAGAAGGTGATCGCCTACATCGATCACATCGGTCGCGTCGAGGGCGTGGTCACGCGCACCATGTCGCATGGCTTCGCCATGACGGTCATCGCTTCGGACCGCAAGAAGGACAAGCTCGCCGCGCAGTTGACGTGGCTCGCCAACAAGCATGAGCTCGACCTGCCGGAGGATCGTCGCCACGAGCGCGTCGCGCCCCGCAACGCGGCGAGCGTGCTGGTTCTGACCGACGGACGCCAATACACTTGCCGCATCATCGATCTGTCGCTCTCCGGCGCGGCCGTCGAGATGGACGTCAAGCCGGCGCTGGGGGTTCAGGTGACGCTCGGCACCATGCGCGGTCAGGTCGTCCGGCATTTCGAGGACGGCATCGCCATCGAATTCGCCGTCATCCAGCGCCCTGAGACGCTGGAATCGGAGTTCAGCGGCCGCCAGCAGAGCTGAGGCCGCTCTCCCCTTCCCTTCCGTCCCTCAGGCCGCCTTGGCGACCACCCGGTTGCGGCCGGCGCGCTTGGCCTCGTAGAGCGCCAGGTCCGCCCGTTTCATCAGGGCTTCCACGCTGTCGCCGCTTCCCCGCACCGAGGACACGCCGACGCTGACCGTTACGGCAATTGCGGTCTTGCCTGAGCCGATCGCGAAGGGCGCACTCTCGATCGAGGCGCGCACCCTCTCGGCCACCAGCGCGGCGACCGGCGGCTCGGTGTCGGGCATGACCACGACGAACTCCTCGCCGCCGAACCGGCACGCCAAGTCGATGCCGCGGACGTTCTGCCTGAGGCGCTGCGCGAACTCGCGCAGCACGTCGTCGCCGCCGTCGTGCCCGTAGGTGTCGTTGATGGCCTTGAAGCGGTCGAGGTCGGTGATCATCAGCGACAGCGGCCGTTTACGCCCGACGGACCGGTCGAACAGCGTCGTCAGATGGCTGTCCAGATAGCGCCGGTTGTGCAGGCCGGTCAGCCCGTCGGTGACGGCCATCTCGATCGTCTCGGTCAGGCTCTGGCGCAATTCGTCATTGTAGCGCTTCCGGCGCACCTGCGTCCGGACGCGCGCCTTCAGCTCCTGCGGGTCGATCGGCCGGGTCAGGAAGTCGTTGACGCCGAGCTCCAGCGCCCGCATCACCCGCGCCTCCTCGCCGAGATCGGCAAGCAGGATGATCGGCAGGAAGCGCGTCCGGTCGAGCGAGCGCAGCTGCGAGCAGAGCCTGAGCGGATCGAAATCGCCGAGCGCGGTGGACACCAGCGCGCACTCGTAGCTGCCGTCGGCCGCCTGGAAGAACCCAGCCTGCGGGTCTTCCTTGGCATCGACCTCGGCGGTGTCGGCCAGCATGCGCTTCATCTTTTCGGCCGCATAGGCCCGCTCGTCGATCAACAGCACGCGCGGCCGCATCTCCTCGTGGGGCGGTCGGCGTCGCAGCAACTCCTCGATGCCGATATTGCGGGTCGTGGAAGCCCTGAGCCGCAGCTCGTCGGTGAGCATCTTCAGCCTCACCAGGCTCTTGACGCGGGTCAACAGCTGCAGGTCGTTGACCGGTTTGGTCAGGAAGTCGTCCGCCCCGGCCTCGAGGCCGCGGACCCGGTCGGTCACCTGGTCGAGCGCGGTCACCATCACCACCGGGACATGCGCGGTGGCCGGGTCGGCCTTCAGGCGGCTGCACACCTCGAACCCGTCCATTCCGGGCATCATGACGTCGAGCAAGACGACGTCGACCTTGCCGTTCTCGGCCGTCTCGATGGCCGACGGGCCGTCGGCGGCGGTCAGAACGTCGTAATACTCGGCCAGCAGGCGGGCTTCGAGCAGCTTGACGTTGGCGGGGATGTCGTCGACGACGAGGATGCGGGCAGTCATTGTCTCTTCTTGCGTTGTCGACCCGCGGCCATATCAAGCGTCCCCGAGGTAGGACTTGATGGTCTCGATAAAGCGCGGGACCGAGATCGGTTTCGAGATGTATGCCTCGCAACCCCCCTGCCGAATGCGCTCTTCGTCACCTTTCATGGCGAAAGCTGTGACTGCGATGACCGGAATCACATGCAGATCGTCGTCCTCCTTGAGCCATTTGGTGACCTCCAGCCCGGAGACCTCGGGCAGCTGGATGTCCATAAGGATCAGGTCGGGCCGATGGGCGCGCGCCAGATCGAGCGCCTCGAGCCCGTTCCGGGTCCGCACCGTCTCGTACCCGCTGGCCTCGATCAGATCGCGAAAGAGCTTCATGTTGAGCTCATTGTCCTCGACGATCATCACTTTCTTCGGCATCACTATCGTCCTGCGGCGTGCATGGCTGAAAATCGGAGGCGCCGTGCGCGCTCGCCGCCCAAGCGCGAATCCCGGCGCGAGCATAAGGATAGATGATTGATGAAAGGTTCTATACGGACTTTCGCCCGGGCCGCCGCATGAGCGGGGCAAGGCGACAGCACGCTGCCGATCCCGAGGCGGTCGCCATCGCAGCGCTCGGCTTCGTGGCCGGCGACCCCGAGCTTCTGCCGCGCTTCCTGGCTCTGACCGGCATCGACGCCGCGGCCGTCCGCCGGGCGGCGGCCGAGCCCGGCTTCCTGGCCGGCGTGCTGGACTTCATCGCCGCGCACGAGCCGACGCTGATGCGCTTTGCCGAGGCCACCGGCACCCGGCCCGAGGCCGTGCTGGCCGCGCGGCGGGCACTCCCGGGCGGCGGCACCGCGGACTGGCAATGAGCGACGACCCCGAGACGGCACGTCAGATCGCCGCGCTGGCCCGCGATCCGCGGCCGCTCCTGGTGCTCGACGTCGACGAGGTGGTGCTGGAATTCGTCCGCCCCTTCACCGGCTTCCTGAACGCCCGCCAGCTGGCTCTGAAGACCACCTCCTTTCGCCTGCATGGCAACATCGTCGAGGCCGCGACGGGCGCCGCCCTGGAGGATCGCCTGGTCGGCGAGCTGATCGCCGCCTTCTTCGAGGCCCAGGAAGATTGGCAGACGGCCGCCGCGGAGGCCGCCACGGGCCTCGCTTCGCTCGCCGGACAGGCCGAGATCGTCATGCTCACCGCCATGCCCCATCGGCATCGCAACGCGCGCCGCGCGCTGCTCGACCGGCTGGGCTTCCCCTACCCGCTGGTCACCACCGAGCGCGCCAAGGGCCCGGCCATCGCGATGCTGCGCGGCGACACCCCTCGCCCGGTCGCCTTCGTCGACGACCTGCCCTCAAACCTCGTGTCGGTCCGGCAGAGCGTCCCCGAAGCCCATCTCTTCCATCTGATGATGCACCCGGAGTTCCGCGCCCTGCTGCCGCCGCTCCCCGATGGCGTCGTGGCCGCAGAGGACTGGCGCGACGCCGTGCCCCGGATTGCCGCCGCCCTGGGGATCGCCCCTGACGCCGCAGCGGCAGCCGCCCACGCGGCGGCTGTCGTCAAAGCATGAGCCGCATCAGCGGGCGGCCGGGCTTGCGGCGCGCGACCGCCTCGAACCCGGCCCTTTCGAACACCCGCGTCGACCCCACGAACAGGCCGATCGAGCGCGAATCCTTCGACCGGTCCATCGGACAGGCCTCCAGCGCCCGGGCGCCACTGGCGCGGGCAAAGCCTATCCCGGCCTCGACCATTCGGTGCGTGAGGCCTTGGCGGCGAAAGCGGTTGTGGATGAAGAAGCAGGAGATCGCCCACATCCCCGGATCCTGTGCGTCGGCCGGCTCGACCGGCGCGGAACCACGGCCACTGTTGTTCCATTCCGACACATCGCTGCGCGGCCCCACCTGCATCCAGGCAATCGCCGACCCATCCCTCAACGCCAGCAGCCCCGGCGGCGGCCCGGCCTCGATGCGTGTCCTGATCAGGTCCCTGTTGCGTTGCCGGTCGCTGCCGCGCCGCGCCGCCGGAGAAAGGCGGAAATAGGTGCACCAACAGCCGTAGCAGGCCCCGTCCTTGCCGAACAGCGTCTCGAAGGCCGGCCAAAGCTCCGGCGTCAGCGGCACGATGCGTTCGGTCATGGCGGCGCCTCCTCGCCTTGTCCGACTCGGATCGATGAACTAGCATTCATCTCAGATGTTCCCTTTATGTTCACACCCCGCCCGATGCTTGTCAACCGCCCCGAACACGGATTCTGTCGCGACTGCCTGAGGCCGCAGGAGTTCCCTGCGATGCGTTGCAGGGGCTGTGGCAGTCCGCGGCTGACGAAGCATGCGGAGCTCTACGACCTTCGCCTGGCCCACGTCGACTGCGACGCCTTCTATGCCGCGGTCGAGAAGCGCGACAACCCGGCTCTGAAGGACAGGCCCGTCATCGTCGGCGGCGGCAAGCGCGGCGTCGTCTCGACGGCCTGCTACATCGCCCGCATCAAGGGTGTGCGCTCGGCAATGCCCATGTTCAAGGCGCTGGAAGCTTGTCCCGAGGCGGTCGTGATCAGCCCCGACATGGAAAAATATGTCCGCGTGGGGCGCCAGGTGCGTGCCATGATGCAGGCGCTGACCCCGCTGGTCGAGCCGCTGTCGATCGACGAAGCCTTCCTGAACCTGTCCGGCACAGAGCGCCTGCATGGGCGCCCACCGGCCCTGACGCTCGCCGAATTCGCCCGCGACGTGGAGCGCGAGCTCGGCATCACCGTCTCGGTCGGGCTGTCCTACTGCAAGTTCCTCGCCAAGGTCGCCTCCGACATGTCCAAGCCGCGCGGCTTCTCCGTCATCGGCGAAGCGGAGGCGCGGGCTTTCCTGGCAGACCAGCCGGTGACGCTCATCTGGGGTGTCGGCAAGGCGTTCGCCCAGACGTTGGAGCGCGACGGCATCCGCCGCATCGGACAGCTGCAGCGAATCGACCGCGGCGAGCTGGCGAGGCGCTACGGATCCATGGGCGACCGGCTGTTCCATCTTTCCCGAGGGCTCGACCAGCGGGCGGTCGAACCGGCGCAGGAGGCCAAGAGCGTGTCGGCCGAGACGACGTTCGACGTCGATCTCGGCGAGGCCGCCGACCTCGTCCCGATCCTTCGTTCGCTGTCCGAAAAGGTATCGACGCGACTCAAGAAGGCCGGCCTTGCCGGCGGGACCGTCGTCCTCAAGCTCAAGACGAGCGATTTCCGCATCCGCACGCGCAACCGCCAGCTGGCCAGCCCGACCCGCCTTGCCGACCGCATCTTCCACACGGGCCTCGACATGCTCGCCAGGGAGACCGACGGGACGACGCGCTTCCGCCTGCTCGGCATCGGCGTCAGCGACCTTTCGGCGGGCGACGCGGCCGATCCGCCCGACCTCGTCGACGTCCACGCCGCCAAGCGCGCCAAGGCAGAAGGCGCCATCGACGCGCTCCGCGACCGCTTCGGGCGAAGGGCTGTGGAGACGGGCTACACCTTCTTTCGCTGGAGCGACGAGCGGCCCACCGAGGAATGAGCTAGACCAGCTCCACCTCGACCACGCCCGGCACCGCGCGCATGGCCGAGGCCACCTGAGGCGAGATGCGGTAGCGGTCGGGCAGCTGCACTTCGATCTCGCCTGCGCCGCCTTCCTTGATCACGACGAGGCTCACCTGTCCCTCGCCCTTGGCGCCGAGCTGCTGGGCGAGCGCGCCGAGCGGCTTGCCGTCGCGGACATAGACGCGCAGCGCCTTCTGCATGCGGCTGGCCAGCTCGTCCAGCGCCTCGACCGTCTGGATGCGCAGGTTGATGCCCTCCGGCCGATCCTCCGCCGAAACGGTGATCACCACCGAACGCCCGGCCTCCAGCAGGTCGCGGTACTGCGCCAGCCCTTCCGAGAAGAGGACGGCCTCGTACTGGCCGCTGGTGTCCGAGAACTGCACAACGCCCATCTTGTTGCCGGTCCGCGTCTTGCGTTCCTGTCGGGCTGTCACCGTTCCGGCCAGCCTGCCCGCCGTGGCCCCACGCTTCACGGCCGCTGCGAACTCGGCCCAGCCTTGCACCCGCATCTTGGCCAGCGAGGCCGCATACTCGTCGAGCGGATGCGCCGAGAGATAGAAGCCCACCGCCTGGAACTCGCGATGCAGCCGCTCGGCCGGCAGCCATGCAGCGGCGGCCGGCAGCGAAAGGGTCGGAGAATGGCCTGTCGCCATGCCGAAGATGTCGGTCTGCCCGGAGGCGGCGTTCTCCTGGGCCCGCTGCGCCATGCCGGTCATGCGCTCGACGCCGGCCATCATGGCGGCGCGGTCCTCGCCGAAGCAGTCGAGAGCCCCGGCGGCAATCAGGCTCTCCAGCACCCGTTTGCCGACGATGCGCGGGTCAATCCGCTCGCAGAAGTCGGCAAGGCTGTCGAAGGCCCTCTCCCCGCGCTTGGCCACGATGTGGTGGACGGCCGTCTCCCCGACCCCCTTGATCGCCGCCAGCGAGTAGAAGATGCGGTTCTCGCCCACCTCGAAGTCGCGAAAGCCCGTCATGACGGAAGGCGGCACCACGTCGATGCCGAGCCGCAGCGCGTCCTGGCGGAAATCCGCCAGCTTGTCGGTATTGGACATGTCGAGGGTCATCGAGGCGGCCAGGAACTCGACCGGGAAATGCGCTTTCAGATAGGCCGTCTGGTAGGAGACGATGGCATAGGCCGCCGCATGGCTCTTGTTGAAGCCATAGTCGGCGAACTTGGCCAGAAGGTCGAAGATGAAGTCCGCCTGGGGCTTGGCGACCCCGCGCTCGACGGCGCCCGAGACGAAGCGCTCGCGCTGCTTGTCCATCTCCGACCGGATCTTCTTGCCCATGGCGCGCCGCAGCAGGTCTGCCTCGCCGAGCGAGTAGCCGGCCAGCTCCTGGGCGATCTGCATGACCTGTTCCTGGTAGACGATCACCCCCTGGGTCTCCTTGACCAGATGGTCGATCTTGGGGTGGATCGAGGCGACCTCCTCCTCGCCGTGCTTGCGGGCATTGTAGGTGGGGATATTCTCCATCGGCCCCGGGCGGTAGAGCGCCACCAGGGCGATGATGTCCTCGATGCGGTCGGGTCGCATGCCGATCAAGGCCTTGCGCATGCCGGCGCTTTCCACCTGGAACACGCCGACCACCTCACCCCTCGACAGCATCCGATAAGTGTCCGGATCGTCCAGCGGCAGGCGGGCGAGGTCGATCTCGATGCCACGTCTGCGGATGAGCCTGACCGCCGTCTCCAGCACCGTCAGCGTTTTCAGCCCCAGGAAGTCGAATTTCACCAGGCCTGCCTGCTCGACATACTTCATGTTGAACTGGGTCACCGGCATGTCGGAGCGCGGGTCGCGATACATCGGCACCAGCTCGGACAGCGGCCGGTCGCCGATGACGATGCCGGCGGCGTGCGTCGAGGCGTGCCGGTAGAGGCCTTCGAGCTTCTGGGCGATGCAGAGCAGCGTCTCGACGATCGGCTCCTTGGCGGCCTCCTCCGCGAAACGCGGCTCGCCCTCGATGGCCTTCGCCAGCGACACCGGATTGGCCGGATTCTGCGGCACCATCTTGCACAGCCGGTCGACCTGCCCGTAGGGCATCTGCAGAACCCGCCCGACGTCGCGCAGCACCGCGCGCGCCTGCAGGGTGCCGAAGGTGATGATCTGGCCTACCTGGTCGCGGCCGTATTTCAGCTGGACGTAGCGGATCACCTCCTCGCGCCGGTCCTGGCAGAAGTCGATGTCGAAATCGGGCATCGAGACGCGGTCGGGGTTGAGGAAGCGCTCGAACAGCAGCGAGAAGCGCAGCGGATCGACATCGGTGATGGTCAGCGCATAGGCGACCAGCGAACCGGCGCCCGATCCGCGCCCCGGCCCGACGGGGATGTCGTGCGCCTTGGCCCACTTGATGAAGTCGGCGACGATCAGGAAGTAGCCCGGATACTTCATGCGCTCGATGATGCCGAGCTCGTAATCGAGCCTCTCCCGGTACTCGGCCTCGCCGAACCCGTCGGTCAAGCCGCGGCTGGACAGGCGCGTCGCCAGGCCTTCGCGCGCCTGGCGGGCGAGCTCCTCCGCCTCGGCGCGGATCGCCGCCTCGGCATCCTCGGCATCCCGGGCGGCGAAGCGCGGCAGGATCGGATCGCGCGTCGTCGGGAAGTAGGAGCAGCGACGCGCTATCTCCAGCGTGCTGTCCAGCGCCTCCGGCAGGTCGGCGAACAGCGCCGACATCTCGGCCTGCGTCTTCAGATGGTGATCCGGCGTCAGCCGCCGGCGGTCGTCGGCGGCGATGACGGCTCCCTCGGCGATGGCGATCAGCGCGTCATGCGCCTCGTAGTCGGTCCGCGCCGGGAAGAAGGCCTCGTTGGTCGCCACCAGGGGCAGGTCGTGGCGGTAGGCGAGATCCACCATGCCGGCCTCGATGCGCCGGCTGTAGCCTTCGGGGCGCGAAAGCTCGACGTAGAGCCGGTCGCCGAACAGCCTCCTGAGCATCAGCAGCCGCGTCTCCGCCAGTTCGGCGTGGTCGGCCCTGAGAGCCGCTCCGAGCGGTCCCCGCTCGCCTCCGGTGAGGCAGACGATGCCGTCCGCCAGCCCGTCGAGGGCGGCGACCGGCAGCTGCACGCGTTCGCCCGGCGGCGTCTCCAGGTACATGCGGCTGACCAGCCGCACCAGATTGCCGTATCCGTCCTCGGTGGCGGCGATCAGCACCACCGGCAGCAGCTCCGGCGCGCGGCGGTGATGGCTGCGTTGCGCCTCCTCGCCCTCGTAGCCGAAGGAGAGGTCGGCCTGACAGCCGACGATCGGCTGCACGCCCTCCTTCACGGCCTTCTGGGCGAATTCCAGCGCGCCGAACAGGTTGTTGGTGTCGGTGACGGCGATGGCCGGCGCCTGGTCCCTGACCGCGTGGTCGACGATCTTGGCGAGCGGCAGGGCCCCTTCGAGCAGCGAATAGGCCGAGTGGACGCGCAAATGGATGAACGGCCGCAGCTCATGGTCGAACTCACCGTAGCGCCGCGCCGGCGCGCTCGCGCCTTCGCCCGCCGTTTGGCCGATCGTCTGGATGGGAATCGCCATGAAGCCAAGGTAGGTTCGGCGCGTCGCGGCTGCCAGCCCTTTCCGGCGGCCGGCCACAGCTTCCTGACGGCTCAGGCAAACTGCATGATCACCGCGTCGACCGCCAGCGTGTCGCCCGGCTTCACGTTGATGCTGGCGACCGTCACGTCGCGCTCTGCGCGGAGCACGTTTTCCATCTTCATCGCCTCGACGACGGCCAGCGTCTCGCCCGCCTTGATCTCCTGGCCCTCGCGCACCGCGACCGACACCACGAGGCCCGGCATCGGGCAAAGCAAAAGCTTCGACGTGTCGGGCGGCACCTTGACGGGCATCAGACGCTCGAGCGCGGCGATGCGCGGCAGCATCGGCCGCGCCAGCACGGATAGCCCTTGCCAGTCGAGCTTGAACCCGCCGGTTGTCGGCCGCACCTGCACGGACACTGATCGGCGGCCCGCTTTGCCCTCCCAGACCGGCTCGCCGGGGCGCCACGCGGATGCGACCTCGAAAGGCGGCCCGCCATCCACCGTGACCGCGAGCGAAAGCGCCGGCTGGACGACGCCCTCGACGATTTGGACGGCATGCGTGCCCTCGCCGATCCGCACCACCCAGTCGCGCTTCAGCGCACCGGAGTGCGGCGCCAGCCGGCCCGGCAGATGGTCGAGGCGGGCGCGCCGCGTCAACTCCACCGCGCTCGCCACGGCCGAGAGCACCGCAAGCTCGTCGGTATCGGGGCTACGCGGCACGAAGCCGTCCGGAAACTCCTCGGCTATGAAGGCGGTGGAGAGACGGCCTTCTCGCCAGCGAGGATGCTGCATCAGGGCCGCCAGAAACGGGATGTTGTGCGCGATGCCGTCCACCACGAACCGATCCAGCGCCGTCGCCATCGCGTCGATCGCCTCGCCTCGGCTCGGCGCCCAGCTGCACAGCTTGGCGAGCATGGGATCATAATACATTGCAATTTCGGAGCCTTCCGTGACCCCGGTGTCGTTGCGGACGACAGCGTCGCCGAGCCGCCCTTCGGCCGGCGGGCGATAGCGGGTGAGCCGTCCGATGGAGGGCAGGAAGTTGCGCAGCGGGTCCTCGGCGTAGAGGCGCGATTCCACCGCCCACCCATTGAGGCCAACGTCGTCCTGGCGGATCTCCAGCCTTTCGCCCGCCGCGATACGGATCATCTGCTCCACCAGGTCGATCCCCGTCACCAGCTCCGTGACCGGATGCTCGACCTGCAATCGCGTATTCATTTCAAGGAAATAGAAGTTGCGGTTGGGATCGACGATGAATTCGACCGTGCCGGCGCTCTGGTAGTCGACGGCGCGAGCGAGCGCCACAGCCTGGGCGCCCATGGCGAGCCGCGTCTCGGCGTCCAGAAAGGGTGACGGCGCCTCCTCGACCACTTTCTGGTTGCGCCGCTGGATCGAGCATTCCCGCTCCCCGAGATGGATGGCGTGGCCATGCGCATCCGCCAGCACCTGGATCTCGATGTGGCGCGGCTCGACGATGAACTTCTCCAGGAACAGCCGGTCGTCGCCGAAGGCGCTCTTCGCCTCCGACCGCGCCCGCTCGATGCCGTCGACCAGCTCGCGCTCGTTGCGAACGATCCGCATCCCCTTCCCACCGCCGCCGGCCGAGGCCTTGACCATGACCGGATAGCCGATCTCGGCGGCGATGCGCCTGGCGGTCTTGGCGTCCTCGACGGTCCCCAGGAAGCCCGGCACGGTGTTCACATTCGCCGCGTTGGCGAACCGCTTCGATTCGATCTTGTCGCCCATCGCCTCGATGGCACGCGGCTTCGGGCCGATGAAGACGATCCCCGCCGCTTCCAGCTGGGCCGCAAAGGCCGCCCGTTCGGAGAGGAAGCCATAGCCGGGATGCACCGCCTCGGCAGCCGTCGCCTGGGCGGCCGCCACGATCGCGTCGGCCACGAGGTAGCTCTCCGCCGCCGGCGCCGGCCCGATGCGCACCGCCTCGTCCGCCATCTCGACGTGCAGGGCATCGCGGTCGGCGTCCGAATAGACGGCGACCGTGGCGATCCCCATTCGCTTGGCGGTCTTCATCACCCGGCAGGCGATCTCGCCGCGGTTGGCGACGAGGATTTTGTTGAACATCAAGGCGTTCCCCGGAGACCTTGTCTCTTCTTATGGACTTCGCCGGCGCCGCTCAAGTAGGCTGTCGCAGGGGCACCGCCGGGACCGGCCGGCCAGACGAGGAGGACGACCCTTGCTCTTTCCCCCGACCATCGCAGGCAGCCTCCCCAAGCCCGAATGGCTGGCCGAGACGGAAAAGCTCTGGCCGCGCTGGATTCCCTCGGGTCCCGCCCTCGAGCGGGCCAAGCGCGACGCCGCCTTGCTCTGGATCAAGCAGCAGGAGGATGCCGGCATCGAGACGGTCTCCGACGGCGAGCAGTTCCGCACTCATTTCGTCCATGGCTTTCTGGAGACGGTGGAAGGCATCGACTGGGATCTGAAGACCCCGATGGGCATCCGCAACGACCGCTACGTCGTGGACGTGCCGACCGTCACCGGCCGGCCGCGTCGCAGCCGCCCGATCCACCGCGACGAGGCGGCCTTCTGCCGCGGCCACACGCGCAAGGGCCTGAAGTTTACCTTGCCCGGCCCGATGACCATCTCCGACACGCTGGCAGACGGCCATTTCGGCCGCCGCTCCGACATGGCGATGGCCTTTGCCGAGATCCTCAACGAGGAGGCGCTGGAGCTCGAAGCGGTGGGCGTCGACGTGATCCAGTTCGACGAGCCGGCCTTCAACGTCTTCATGGACGACGTGCGCGACTGGGGCGTCGCCGCCCTGGAGCGCGCCGCCCGCGGCCTCAAATGCCGCACCGCAGTCCATATCTGCTACGGCTACGGCATCGACGCCAACCGCCGCTGGAAGGAGACGCTGGGCAGCGAATGGCGCCAATACGAGGCGATCTTCCCGGCGATCAACGCTTCCTCGATCGGCGAAGTGTCGCTCGAATGCGCCAATTCGCACGTCCCGATCGAGCTGATCCGCCTGCTGCCGGACAAGCTGCTGCTGATCGGCTGCATCGACGTCGCCTCCGACCGCATCGAGGCGGCCGAGGACGTTGCCCGGACCATCGCTGCCGCCCTGGCGCATGCCGACGCAGAGCGCATCCAGCCCTGCACCAATTGCGGCATGGCCCCGCTTGCCCGGCCGGTGGCCGCCAGCAAGCTGATTGCGCTGGGCGCCGGAGCGGCGCTGGCCCGGGCGCGCCACGCGCCGCCCGCACTCGCCTGAGAGGCCCCATGCAGACCCCCCTGCACCGCCGCCGCGCCTTCGATATCGCCTTCGGCGTCGGCGTGGCGACCTCGCTCGCCGCCTGGCTGGTCGCACCGGACCTGGCGATGGTCGCCGGCGCCAACGCCTTCTTCACGCTTTATCTGTTTCTGGCGCTGTCCGGTTTCCACAGGCTCACCCCCGATTATCTGAGGCGCAATGCCTACTCTGCCGACGAGCCGGTGTGGATCATCTTCCTGGTCACCGCGGCAGCGGTGACGGTCGCCCTGGTCTCACTGTTCCTGCTGATCAATCGCCAGCACAGCTCGGACCCGATACGGCTCGTGCTCACCTTGTCGGCCGTTCCGCTCGGCTGGTTCACCATCCATGTGATGGCGGCGCTGCACTACGCTCACCTCTACTGGCAGCCGGAGACCACCGCGGAAGAGTCGGGCACCGGCCGGCCTGCCGCTCGCAAAGGCCTCGAATTCCCGGGCGACGCCGACCCCGGCGGGCTGGATTTCCTCTACTTCGCCTTCGTCGTCGGCATGACGGCCCAGACCTCCGACGTCGAAGTTGAGAACACGGCGATGCGCATGGTGACCACCGTGCATTCTGTCGTGTCGTTCTTCTTCAACACCGTGCTTGTCGCCGCCGCGGTGAATGTCGCCGTCTCGCTGGGAAAGTGAGCGAGTCGACACCCTGTCACGTTCGGCACAGATAGTATCGAGCCTCTCAACCTATAGTTTCACGCTCGCCGCATGCAAACGGAGAAGGTGAAATGTTCAACGACTCGAAATTCCCTCCCTCGAAACCCCCTGCATCCACCACCCCTCGGCCACTGCCTACACCCACCCGCCCGACCCTGAACACGATCATAGGGCCCGACGGCCCACTCTTGCCGAGGCCGCTCCCGACGCCTCCGAAGGCCCCCGTGGCCACGAGGCCGCGCTCGGCCCATTTTCGCAACATCCAGATCCAGCCGGGCAAGCCCCTCAAATGGGCAAAGGTCGGCAAGGGCGATCCGGGTCCTGGGCTCCAGGACCACGCCAAGGCCATCGTTGGTGCCGGCACGAACGCCGGGCCTATCGATCCCAAGATGCTTGCCGAATTGCTCGACAGCGGCAAGGCCGGCCCGCTGATCGGCGAGCAAGTGAACGCCCTGAGCCAGGCCGAGGCAAAGGCGTTCGAGGAATATATCGCGGGCGGCGAATTTGTAAGCGACCTTGTCCACGGGCTGTCCATGAAATCCCCGGCCGCAGATCCTCGGCCAGGTGGTGGCCTTCCCGAGGGCCCGGAGACGGCAGCGACACGAGCAACGGCTTACAATCTCGCTCGGCGATTCCGCGCCGCCTTGGCGCCGCATTCGACCGCTCCGGCGACATCCACGCCAACACCTTCGACGTTGAGTCAGATCGACCTCGATGAACGCTTCGAAACAAGCCATGACTGGGGCACAAGCCCCCTGTCCCCTGAGGCCGTTGGAAAATTGGTCACGATCCACAGAGCCGTGATAGTCCATCCGCCTTCCGAGGCTAGGCCAAAGGAAGCTCGCGGCGAGCTGTCTCCGGTAAAGACAGACCGAGTACGTCCTCAGTTGAAGAAAACTGGGCCCGCCGACAGGATCAAGCCAAAAGTCAAACGAATCGCGACGACTCCCACCTTGAAAACCGTCGCAGGACCTGATTCTCCGGAAACGCCCAGGGGCGAGGACCCGAGCGCTATCGGACCTGCCGAAAAAAAGCTGAAGAGATACGCAGGTGCAATTGTAAACAATGTCCTCAACGGTCAGCCGCTCAAGCAAAAGCACTTGCAGCGACTGGTGAACAGTGGCCAGGCAAAGACGTACATTGAAAATGCTTTGCCTTCTTGGGACATGAAGATGGTGTTCTACCAGCGTGTGGGACGCGAGACTTTTTTCGAGATTGAAGAGGACCCGACTGCACCGAGTGGCTCGATCGAGCGGCTCGTCGATTGGTTCCGCAAGGCTCTGGTCGTCCCCGACGATCTGCCTCCATTGCCTCCTCAGGAGCTGGAAGAAAGCGGGGAGGATATCCCGACCGAACCGGTGAAGACGATTCACACGCCTGTCGTCGCCGGTCCGACGTCGGGACCAACCGCAACCCAGATCGAGATGGGGCTGGACCTCGCCAAAAGATTCTGCGCCCTGGAGCAGGGCGAGGCGCGATTGGAGATCGCGCGAACACTCGAGAAGCTGGCCCGGCAGGTCAGCCCGCAATCGGTTGGAGTGTTCGGTGAGAAGGTCGGCATCGCCCACCTGGCGCTCGACGACCAGCAGCTCTGCGAGCTGACGGTCGGCGACGGGCTGGACGTCTTCTTCCAGGGCACCGAGAGCGAGACCGAGCTGCGGCTCAACGGCCGAGTCGGCTTCCTGCCGAGCGACGAGAC
>JBEVJK010000023.1:0-48159 GCA_040510195.1 Mesorhizobium sp.
GCGCCCATGGTCGGCACCACGGCGACGATCGCGCCCGGCTTGGATACGCGCCATCCGGCCACCGCCTGTCGGAGGTGGGCGACGCTCCTGGCGACGGGCGGCGTCATCCGGCGTCTCCGGGGACGTCGCCGAAGAGCTGCTCGGCGGTCGGAAAGCGGCGCTCGCGCACCTCGGCCGCATAGGCGGCGATTGCCGCCTCGGCCGCCCGGCCGAGCTCGGCATAGCGCTTGACGAATTTCGGCCGAAAGGCAGCGAACAGGCCGAGCATGTCGTCGGTGACCAGGATCTGGCCGTCGCAGGCCGGCGAGGCGCCGATGCCGATCGTGGGAACGGCGATGTCGGCCGTGATGCGGCGCGCAAGCGGCTGCGGAACCTTCTCCAGCACGACCGCGAAGGCACCCGCCTCGGCCGCCGCGGCGGCGTCGCGAGCCACCCTGTCGGCATGCTTGCCGCGCCCCTGCACGCGGTAGCCGCCCAATGCGTTCACCGATTGCGGGGTCATGCCGACATGGGCCATCACGGGGATGCCGCGCGCGGCAAGGAAGCGGATCGTGCCGGCCATGCTCTCGCCTCCCTCCAGCTTGACCGCCGCGCAGCCGGTCTCCGCCAACAGCCGGGCGGCGCTGCGGAACGCCTGCTCGCGGCTCTCCTCATAGGCGCCGAACGGCAGGTCGACGACCATCAGGGCCCGTTCGAGCCCGCGGCGAACCGCCTGCCCGTGCAGCACCATCATGTCGAGGGTGACGCCGAGCGTCGAAGCCATGCCGTGCAGGACCATGCCGACGCTGTCGCCGACCAGGACGATGTCGCAATGGGGATCGACGAGCCTCGCCACCGGCGTCGTGTAGGCGGTCAAGCAGACCAGCGGCGTGCCGCCCTTGCGGGCGAGCACGTCGGGCGGGGAGATCGCTCGCCCCTTGCCCGACGCGCTCATTTGCCGTGGTTCCTGGCTATTGGCAGGATCATAAGCAATTCAATCATTTATCGGAAATTGAATCGGCGTTCAAAATCGTGTTCCTGGCGGGAAGGCCGGAGAAATGGTTCGATCGCGTGTAGCAGACTTGGCCCGCAACCGGAAGCCGCCGGGGCGCTCCCGATCCTAAGTGGGGCACGCTATATGACCGTTTCCTTAGTCAGCAATCCCAGTGCGCTGCCGATCTGGTGCGGGCGATGCGGGACGGCGACCGCACTTGGTGCTTTACCTCGACACCTCGCTGACGTCGCGGCGCTTTCCGATGACGCCCCGCATTCCAGACTTGGCTGGTGGGGCAGGATCCGGACCGCCATTGAGATGTCTTCAGCCATGGCGATCAAGCTGCGACCGGAACAGCGCGACATGCTCGGGCTCCGTGGCGATGCGCTGCACCTCGCGATCGCCTCGGATCATGGCGCCATCGTGCACGCTCGACCAGCGGCTGGCCGAAGCCGGGCCGGCGCTGGACGTGCCCACTCTACTGCTGGCGTGATCCGGCCGTTTCCCTGGCTCATTCCCACTCGATCGTGCCAGGCGGCTTGGAGGTCACGTCGTAGACGACCCGGTTGATGCCGCGGACCTCGTTGATGATGCGGGTGGCGGCGCGGCCGAGGAAATCCATGTCGAAATGGTAGAAATCGGCGGTCATGCCGTCGATCGAGGTCACTGCCCGCAAGGCGCAGACGAACTCGTAGGTGCGGCCGTCGCCCATGACGCCGACGGTCTGAACCGGCAAGAGCACCGCGAAGGCCTGCCAGATCGCGTCGTAGAGCCCGGACTGGCGGATCTCGTCGAGATAGATCGCATCCGCCTGCCGCAGAATGTCGAGCTTCTCGCGCGTGACTCCACCGGGGCAGCGGATGGCCAGGCCCGGCCCCGGAAAGGGATGACGGCCGATGAAGTGCTCCGGCAGGCCGAGCTCGCGGCCGAGCGCCCGCACCTCGTCCTTGAAGAGCTCGCGCAGCGGCTCGACCAGCTTGAGGTTCATGCGCGCGGGAAGGCCGCCGACATTGTGGTGCGACTTGATCGTCGCCGACGGGCCGCCGGTGAAGGACACGCTCTCGATGACGTCCGGGTAGAGCGTGCCCTGGGCCAGGAAGTCCGGTGCCTTGCCCTGTGCCGCGAGCTTGGCGGCTTCTTCCTCGAACACCTCGATGAACAGGCGGCCGATCGTCTTGCGCTTGACCTCGGGATCGGCCTCCCCCTCGAGCGAGGTGAGGAAGCGCTCCGCCGCGTCGACCTTGACCAGCGGGATGTTGTAGTGCTCGCGGAACATCGCCACCACGTCGTCGGCCTCGCGCTCGCGCATGAGGCCGTGGTCGACCAGGATGCAGGTGAGCCGCTCGCCGACCGCCTCATGGATCAGCACCGCCGCCACCGAGGAATCGACGCCGCCGGACAGTGCGCAGATGACGCGGCCGTCGCCCACCTGGCGGCGAATCGCCTCCACCGCGTGGGCGCGATAGGCGCGCATCGTCCAGTCGCCGCTGAGGCCGGCGATCCGGTGCACGAAATTGGAAAGCAGCTTGGCGCCGTCCGGCGTGTGGACGACTTCGGGATGGAACTGCACCGCATAGAAGCGTCGGGACTCGTCGGCGATCGCCGCGAACGGCGCGCCGGTCGACGTGCCGACCACCCGGAAGCCGTCGGGGATGGCGGTGACCCGGTCGCCATGGCTCATCCAGACCTGGTGCCGCGATCCCTTGTCCCAGACGCCGTCGAAGAGCGGGTTGTCTTCCCTGACCTCGAGGAAGGCGCGACCGAACTCCCGATGATGGCCGGCCTCCACCTTGCCGCCCAGCTGGGCGCACATCGTCTGCTCGCCATAGCAGATGCCGAGCACCGGGATGCCGGCGCGGAAAATCGCGTCGGGCGCCCGCGGGCTGCCGATGTCGACCGTCGAATGCGGGCTGCCGGACAGGATCACCGCCGTCGGCCGGATGCGCCGGAACGCCTCCTCTGCGGATTGAAAGGGAACGATCTCCGAGTAGACCCCCGCCTCGCGGATCCGGCGGGCGATCAGCTGGGTCACCTGGCTGCCGAAATCGATGATCAGGACGGTGTCGGAATGCGCGGGGTTCTCCATGTCGGGCGTCTATAGATTCGCACCCGGTTTAGCAAGGCCGGGCCTTCGCCGACTCCCCGTTGCGCAGCGCGCCGCGCCGTGTTTTCCTGGTCGGCCTGCCCCATTGCGAAGGGAACCGCCGATGCTTTCCACGACCGTCCGATGCCTGGCCTGCGCCCTCCCGGTCCTGGTGCCTGCGGCAGCGCTCGCCATGCCCTCCGACATCCGCGAAGGCGCCTGCACCAACGCAGTCGCCGGCATGTATGCGGTGCCGGCGAAGTCGGTGGCGCTGCAGCCCGAGAAGGAGGTCGACGGCAAATGGGAAATTCCCGGCAGCGTCGGCACCAGCGTCGAGGGCGAGACGCGCGGCTTCCTGTGCCTGTTCGGGGCCGACGGAACGCTGATGGAGGTGCGCATCACCGAGCCGGACCGGAAGTAGGCCGAGTTCGAGTCGGATCAGAGGCTTAGCCGGCATTCCTACGAGCTCGATTCAAGCCCGGGGACGCCTCTGCTCACAACTTGATTCAACGTCCTCGCGCAGAAAGCGAAGGTCCTGATGCAGAGAATCAAGTCGGATCGAGCGTCAGCGAGCCGTCGGCCAGAGCCGCCTCGAGGCGATCGACCGCCTCGGCGAGCCTCTCGTCGACGACATGCAGATACTGGGTCCAGTCGTCCACATGGGCGAGCTCGGCCGCCCCGTCGGAGATGCCGCGCAGCGCGATCAGCGGCAGGCCGAACAGCTGGCACGCCCTGAGGACGGCGAAGGTTTCCATGTCGACCATGTCGGCCTCGACCGCGCCATAGGCGGCGCCCGAGACGATGGCGGCGCCGGTGGAGAGACTGGCGGTCGGGATGCCGGGCACGACGAAGGGCAGCGGCACGATCGCCGGCAGATCGAGGAACGGCGTGCGCCCCTTCTCGAAGCCGAGCGGCGAGGCGTCCATGTCGCGATAGGAGACCAGCACGGCCTGGTAGATGCCGGTCTGCTCCAGGGTGCGGCTGCCGGCCGAGCCGAGCGATACGACGATGTCGGGCAGCTCGCCCACCACCTGCCGGCGGCCGAGCTCGGCACCCAGCACGACGCCGGCCTCGACGGGGCCGACGCCGGTCATCAGCGGGACAAAGCGGCGCCGCAGATGCGGCCCGTACTCGGCTTCCGCAGCCATGACGAACAGCGCCCGCCTGCCGGCGATCTCGGTGAGCCCAACCATCGCTCAGCCCTCCAGGCCCTGGCGGCCCTGCACCGTCATCATGGTGCCGGTCATGGTGGCGATCAGCCGCGCCTCGCCGTCCTGGCCGAAGGCGTAGGCCTGGCCGTCGGCGACGATGATGGTGCGTCCGGGCTTGGTGACGGAGCCGCGGAACAGGAAGCGCTCGCCCTTTCCGGGAGCCAGGAGATTGACCTTGAACTCGATGGTGAGCACGGCGGCGTCGGCCGGCATCATAGAGAAGGCGGCGTAGCCGCAGGCCGAATCCAGCGCCGTCGAGATGACGCCGGCATGCAGGAAGCCGTGCTGCTGGGTCAGAGCCTTCGAGAACGGCATCTCGATCTCGATCGTGCCGGGCCGCACGACCGTCAGCTCGGCGCCCAGCGTCTTCATGGCGTTCTGGCGCGCGAAGGAGGCGCGCACGCGCTCCTCGTAGTCCGGATCCAGCACGGGATTGGCGGCCACCGTTCTGCCCTCGTTTCCGCTGCCTTAGCGCAAAGCCGCGCCGGCTTGCAACCGGCAAATGGTGCGGCGCAGCAAGCCGATCAGTTGAGCCGCCAGATCGCTGCGTTGAGCAAGGTGGCGAAGGCGACCCACAGCGCGTAGGGCACGAAGAGCCATGCGGCCGGGCGGTCGAGCGGGCGTGCCAGCGCCACGAAGCCGACGATGGCGGCCAGCAGGGCGACGATCACGAGCAGCGCGAGGCCTGGGCGCTGCAGGCCGAAGAAGACGGGCGACCAGAGGTAGTTGAGGAGGAGCTGGAGGCCCCAGAGCCGCATCGCGCCGCTGTCGGGAGCGATGCGCCAGATGCGCCAGCCGGCAAAGGCGATCAGCACGTAGAGAAGCGACCAGACCGGCCCGAACAGCCAGTCAGGAGGGTTGAAGGACGGCTTGGCCAGCCCCTGGTACCAGGCGCCAGGCGCGGTGGTGAAGCCGACCGCCAGGCCGATCCCCAGCACGATTGCGATGAACAGCCACAGGGACAGTCTCTTCTCGGGCATGCTCGACCCTCCGATCACGGCTCAGGCAATGTGGGGCGCCGGCGCGCTTGGTCAACGTCCTCGCCTGAGGGTGCCGAGAAAGAAGCCGTCGGTGCCGGTGCGGACCGGCGACAGGTGAATGCCGCCGACCGCGTCGATCCACGCGGCATCGGGGTGGCCGGGAAAGCGCTCATTCCAGAGGTTCCGGTGGTCGACCGGGGCAAAGTCGGGCCGCCGCGCCGCGAAAGCGGCAAGCTGGCCATGGTTCTCGGCCTCGAAGACGGAGCACGTGATGTAGACCAGGCTGCCGCCAGGTCGCACATAACGGGCGGCGGCTTCGAGGATCTCCGCCTGCTCGGCGATGCGCGCCTCCAGCTGCCGTTCGGTCAGCCGCCACTTCGCATCGGGGCGGCGGCGCCAGGTGCCGCTGCCCGTGCAAGGGGCGTCGACCACCACGACGTCCATCTCGCCCGCCAACCCCGACAGGGCCGCCTCGGTGCTGCCGACCGCCTGGACGTTGCGGCTGCCGGCGCGCCGCAGGCGCTCGAAGATCGGCGCCAGCCGCGCCTTGTCCGAATCGTGGGCGAAGACCTGCCCGTGGTTTCCCATGGCGGCGGAAATGGCCAGCGTCTTGCCGCCGGCGCCGGCGCAGTAGTCGAGAACCTGGCCCGGCCGAGGCGGGGCGGCCAGGGCTGCGACGAGCTGCGAGCCTTCGTCCTGGACCTCGAACCAGCCTTTCTGGAAAGCCGGCTCGGCCTGAACGTTGGGGTGCCGGCCGTGGCCGGCGATCGGCGGGATGCGGATGCCGTCGGGTGCCAGCGGTGCCGCCGCGGCGCCGACGCCTTGAAGAACGCCAAGCACGCGTGCGCGGTCGGCCTTCAGCGTGTTGACCCTCAGATCCAGGGGCGGCCGGGCGGCGAGGCCCTTCGCCTCGTCAAGCCAGCGGTCGCCGAAGGTCGCGCGAAGCAGCGGCTGACACCAGTCGGCACAATCGGCGCGCACCGCGTCGGGCGCCGCTTCGAGCGGACGGGCAGTGAGGGACATCAGCTCGGCAGCCGACAGCGGCTGGGGGGCGAAGCGATCGCCTTCCAGTGACGCGGCAAGGGACTGGTGCGTCTCGGCGGATTCCAGCAGGAGGGCGCCGAAGCCGAGGGCGCGCGGCGTGTCGGCGTCGAACAGCCAGGCCGCCGAACGGCGACGGCGCAGCGCGTCATAGACGATGTTGCCGATGGCGGCGCGGTCGCCGGCGCCGGCGAAGCGGTGCGAAAGGCCCCAGTCGCGCAGCGCATCGGCAGCCGGCCGGTGACGGCGCTCGATGTCGTCAAGAACCTCGATGGCTGCCGCCAGCCTTCCGCCAAGCCGCATTTCGAAAACGCCCCTTCGGTGAACCCGTCGGCATTCCCAGTAGTCGCAGGCGCCGGCGCCCGCAAGCCCCGCAACGGCGGACGACGGCGGAGCAGGCTCAGGTCAGACCCAACAGATGCAGGGCGAAGAACACCCACATGGCGCCGAGTACGGCGATGCCGAAGACGAACACCGGGTGGCGATGGCGCAGCCGGTTGCCGGTGAGGTGGATCGCCGCATGCACGTAGCGCGACAGCGCGAACAGCCAAGCAAGGGCCAGAACCACGAAATTGGCCCCGTTGGTGACGAAGAAGCAGAGGCAGACGATGTGGAAGAGGACCGGCAATTCGAACTGGTTCACCAGGTCGTTGTAGGCGGTGACGCTCTCTGCCGGCTCGGCCGAGCGCTCGCGGAAGTCGGCCGGCTTGGCGTGACCGGCGCGGACCGCGGCCGCGCGACGGCGCAGCAGGACAAGATAGACGATGTAGACGAGCAGAACATGTGCCATCATCGGCCAGAAGATCGCCGTCTGGTTCATGGTTCGGAGCCTTCCTCAGGGACCGCCGCGGCGATCATTCGTTCGACGCCGACTGTTCCAGCCGGGTCGGGCAAATGCAAGCGGCAGCCGACAAGGAGGGATGCGACGTGCCCACGCTCAGCCAGTTCATCGTTTGGATCATCGTGGGACTCATTGGCGGCACGCTCGCCGGGCTCATGGTGCGATGGCGGCGCGAGGGCTTCGGGATTGCCCGCAACCTCGGGCTAGGGCTGGCGGGCGCGATCGTCGGCGGGTTCCTGTTCCGCCTGTTCAACCTGTTCCCCTCGCTCGACATGATCGCGATCTCGCTGCGCGACATCGTCTCGGCGCTCGTCGGCTCGCTGATCGTGCTCATCGGCCTGTGGGCGTGGCAGCGCACCCGGCAGCCCTGATGCTGAGCTACGTCTATTGCGGGACCGCCGACCTGGCGCGGGCGATCGCCTTCTACGACGCCGTGCTGTCGCCGCTCGGCATGGCGCGATGCGTCACCGGCGACCCGGAATGGGACCGCGTCTCCGCCGGCTGGGGCATCTACGAGGACGGCGGGCTCACCGAACGCGCCTTCTGGATCGGCATCCCCTTCGACGGCCGGCCGGCCAGTGTCGGCAACGGCAGCATGGTGGCCTTCCGGGCAGGCGCCTGGAGCGAGGTCGACGCGTTCCATGCGGCCGCACTCGCCCATGGCGGGCGCACGGAGGGCGAGCCCGGGCTCAGGCGGCACTATGCGCCGGATTTCTACGCCGCCTACGTCCGCGATCCGGACGGCAACAAGCTCGCTGCCGTCTGCCGCGGTCAGGTGACGCCGGGGTAGTTGGGGCTTTCGCGGGTGATCGCCACGTCGTGGGTGTGGCTTTCGCGCAGCCCGGCATTGGAGATGCGCACGAAAGTGGCCCGCTCGCGGAACTCGGGCAAGGTGCGCGCGCCGACATAGCCCATCGCCGCCCGGAGGCCGCCGGTCAGCTGGTGGAGGACGCCCGAGGCCGGCCCCTTGTAGGGAACCTGGCCCTCGATGCCCTCGGGCACCAGCTTGAGCGTGTCGCGCACCTCGGCCTGGAAATAGCGATCGGCCGAGCCGCGGGCCATGGCGCCGACCGATCCCATGCCGCGATAGGCTTTGTAGGAGCGGCCCTGGTGCAGGTAAACCTCGCCGGGGCTTTCCTCGGTGCCGGCCAGCAGCGAGCCGATCATGGCGGCGCTGGCACCGGCCGCGAGGGCCTTGGCGACGTCGCCCGAAAACTTGATGCCGCCGTCGGCGACGACCGAGATGCCGGCGCGGGCGGCCGCGTCGACGGCCGACATGATGGCGGAGAGCTGCGGAACGCCGACGCCGGCGACGATGCGCGTCGTGCAGATCGAGCCCGGCCCGATGCCCACCTTCACTGCGTCGGCACCGGCGTCGATCAGCGCCCGGGTGCCGTCGGCGGTCGCCACGTTGCCGGCCATGATGCGCACCGAGTTGGACAGCGTCTTGGCGCGGGCGACGGCGTCGATGACCCGCTGCGAATGTCCGTGGGCGGTGTCGATGACCAGGAGGTCGACGCCGGCGTCGACAAGCCGCTCGGCGCGCTCGAAGCCATCGTCGCCGACGCTGGTTGCCGCGGCGACGCGAAGGCGACCCTGGGCGTCCTTGGCGGCATGCGGGTTGAGCTGGGACTTCTCGATATCCTTGACGGTGATCAGGCCGACGCAGTTCCTCTCGCCGTCGACGACCAGGAGCTTCTCGATCCGGTGCTGGTGGAGCAGCCGCTTGGCCTCGTCCTGGCTCACCGACTCGCGCACCGTCACCAGGCCGTCGCGCGTCATCAGCTCGGACACGCTCTGCGTCGGGTCGGAGGCGAAGCGGACGTCGCGGTTGGTGAGGATGCCGACCAGCCGGCCGCTCCTCTGGCCGGTGGCGCCGTTCTCGACCACCGGGATGCCGGAAATGCCGTGCCGGCGCATCAGCGCGAGCGCATCGGCAAGCGTCGCCTCGGGGCCGATGGTGACCGGGTTGACCACCATGCCCGATTCGAACTTCTTGACCTGACGCACCTGTTCGGCCTGCTCGACGGGCGACAGGTTGCGGTGGATGACGCCGATGCCGCCGGCCTGGGCCATGGCGATGGCCAGCCGCGATTCGGTGACGGTGTCCATGGCGGCCGAAAGGATGGGGATGTTGAGCTCGATGTCGCCCGCGATGCGGGTGCGCACGTCGGCCTCGCCGGGCAGAACCTCGGAATGTCCGGGCTGCAGGAGCACGTCGTCGAAGGTGAGCGCCAGGGCGCCGGTGGCCGTCTCGATGATCTTCGCCATTGCCGCTCCTCTGAATGCGGGCGTCGCGCTCGTCCGACCGGACAGCGCCAGCTCGTCTTCCCTTTCAGGATTGGCACCGGCTGGTACCATGCTTCGCGCGGCTTGAAAAGGCGGCCTTCCGTCGCGAAAAAATGAGCGCCGCCGCGGCGGCCGGCGTGATAGCCGGCAACCCGCCACAGCCCCTGCGCACATGCCCTGTGGCAACGCCGCCCGCCTTGCCACAGGATTAACTACCTGTATTGAAAAGATTATTGTGGTTTCGCACTCTTCATAATAGCCGGGTCAGGACAAAGGACTTCGGTGCAGTATGGCGTACCGTCGACTACCACGCAGTAATAGCACGTCTGGCGGGCAGCACCATGCGGTGCTCCATCGGCCATGCGCAGATACCGACCTGGCAGCGGAACCCCAGAAGCGTCAGTTGCACTGTACTCGACGATCTTTCCGTTCCTAGTCGCCCGAAGAATGAAACCACCGGCGCTTTGCCGTTCTTCCCTATCCGCCAAGGACTGCACATCGGGAAAAAGCTTCTCGTCGCTGATAATGATTTCCCTTGGTTCAGGCTTGCCGCTCATGTGCGTTCTTCCCTCGTGAACTACGTGTTGATAGGCTTACAGGCACGGTTCCGTCCAACACCTGCAGGTAAATTCGTCACAAATGCAGTACATGCACTCGACGCCTGCCAAAGCTACGGGCGCGTCTGTCAACCGCAGTCTGCGAACTGGAAGCGGCTTTCCTGTTGAGTCGTAAGCAGTATATCCAACGACGCTTCCACCTTCCACGTGAGCCTCAACTTTCAACCCGCCGCTCAAGGTTTGTGTAAGCAAACCATTTGATAAATTGGTATCAAATAGCGGCTCCTTTTGTACTTCATATCTAATTGTCTTTGGTACACTGCCCATGTGAAGCCTCTCCTTCCTTGGTTAACAGCCAGACGGCAGCCCTAAACTAGTCACAAAATAAAGTTGTACAATACCTTGCCGTATAACGCTAGGAGCTACAGAAGCGATTTCCACATTTCTTTAGCGATCTCACAGCCAGTCACGGATCTAGTTCAGCCGGCTAAGTGCAAACCTCGACGCGATTCCGCGCGATCATGCGTTGGCAAATAGATCGTCGGCCAGCCGCGAGACACGGCCTCCCGTCGCGAAAAATTGAACGCAGCGGCGGCGGCCGGCGTGATAACCGGCAACCAGCCACAGCCCCTGCGCGTTCGCGCCAGGCAGAAACCTCGGACACGGCCGGTGAACCGCACTGTTCCGCTCATCCTGGCGGTCGCATTGTTCATGGAGAACATGGATTCGACTGTCATCGCGACGTCTTTGCCGGCGATCGCCACCGACATCGGCACCAGCCCGGTGGCGCTCAAGCTGGCGCTGACGGCCTATCTGGTGTCGCTGGCGATCTTCATCCCCGTCAGCTCCTGGATGGCCGACCGCTACGGCGCCAAGCGGGTGTTCCGCACGGCGATCGGCATCTTCGTCCTCGGCTCGGTCGCCTGCGCCTTCTCCGGTTCGCTCGCCGCCTTCGTGCTGGCCCGCTTCCTGCAGGGCGTGGGCGGGGCGATGATGACGCCGGTGGCGCGGCTGGTGCTGGTGCGCTCGACGCCGAAGCGCGAGCTGATCTCGGCGCTCGCCTGGCTGACCATACCGGCGCTGATCGGCCCGATGGTCGGTCCGCCGGTCGGCGGCTTCATCACCACCTTCTTCAGCTGGCACTGGATCTTCATCATCAACGTGCCGATCGGGATTGCCGGCATCTTGCTGTCGAGCGTCTTCCTGCCCGAGGTGCCGCCCGCGGGAACGGGGCGGATCGACACGCCCGGCTTCGTGCTCTCGGGGCTGGCAGCGGCCGGCATCGTGTTCGGCCTCTCGGTGGTCAGCCTGCCGGCGCTGCCGCCGATCGTCGGTGTTCTGGCCATGCTTCTCGGCGCGGCGGCGGCGGCGCTCTATGTGCGGCATGCGCGGCGCTCGCCGCGGCCGCTGCTCGACCTCAGGCTGTTCGGCAACCCCGTGTTCCGGACCGCCATCATCGGCGGGGCGCTGTTTCGCATCGGCAACGGCGCCGTGCCCTTCCTGCTGCCGCTGCTGCTGCAGCTCGGCTTCGGCATGACGCCTTTTCAGTCGGGCATGCTCACCTTCGCGACGGCGATCGGCGCCTTCGCCATGAAGTTCCTGGCGCCTTACACGCTCAGGCTCGGCGGGTTCCGCACCACGCTGGCCACGACGGCCGTGCTGAGCTCGCTGCTGATCGCCGCCAACGGGCTGTTTACCGCGCAGACGCCCGGCTTTGCGATCATCGCCGTGCTGGTCACCGCCGGCTTCTTCCGCTCGCTGCTCTTCACCTCCGTCAACGCCCTCGTATTCGCCGACATCGAGGACAAGGACGCCAGCCAGGCCACGGCGATCGGCGCCGTCGCGCAGCAGATCAGCATCGCGCTCGGCGTGGCGATCGGCGGCGGCGTGCTGGAGGCGTTTGCCGCGTGGTCCGGCGGAGCGCTCGACCCTTCCGCCTTCACCGCCGCCTTCGTGGTGATCGCGGCGATCACCGGCTCCTCGCTGTTCGCCTTCCTGACGCTGTCGCCGACCGCCGGAAACGCGGTGTCAGGCCATCGGCTGAAGGATTTGCAGGCAGTGCCGCAGGCGGGGGCCGGGCGTGAAGCCGCGGTCAGCCGCGACCCTTGAAGCCCTTGGCGAGGAGATAGAGCTCGACCGATTCATCGCGGGAGGCAGGCGGCTTGACGTGATGGACGGCCGCAAAGCTCTTCTTCAGGCGATCGAGCAGGCCGGCCTCGGTGCCGCCCTGGAAGGTCTTGGCCAGGAAATGGCCGCCCGGCCTCAGCACCGACATGGCGAAGTCGGCCGCCACCTCGGCGAGGTGCATGGTCCGCAGATGGTCCGTGCGGCGGTGACCGGTGGTCGGCGCCGCCATGTCGGACAGCACCACGTCCGGCTCGCCGCCGAGCGCCTCGACGAGCCGCGCGGGCGCCTGCGGGTCGAGGAAATCGAGGCGCAGGAAGGCCGATCCCGGCACCGGGTCCATCTCCAGATAGTCGATGCCGACGACACCCGGCGCCGCGTCGTCCGAGCGGGTGCGGGCGGCCGCCACCTGGCACCAGCCGCCAGGGGCGGCCCCCAGGTCGATCACCTTCAGGCCCGGCTTCAGCAGATGGTGCCTGTCGTCGATCTCGATGAGCTTGTAGGCGGCGCGGGAGCGGTAGCCCTCGGCCTTGCTGCGCTGCACGTAAGGGTCGTTGAGATGGCGTTCCAGCCAGCGGCGCGAGGAGTCCTTCAGGCCATGTTTCTTCTTGACGCGGGTGCGCAGCACGCGCGAAGCGCCGCCGGCCGGGCGCCCCGGCTTGCGGGTCACGGCCGCCGCTCGGGCCGGCGGCTCCGCCGCCAGACACCGTCTTCGGCCATCAGCTCGCTCAGGATGCCTTCGCGCAGGCCGCGATCGGCGACCCGCAGGCGGTCGGCGGGCCAGACGCGGCGGATCGCCTCCAGGATGGCGCAGCCGGCAAGCACAAGGTCGGCCCGGTCGGCGCCTATGCACGGATTGGCGACACGCGCCTCGAAGTCCCAGCCAAGCAGCGTCTCGATCATCCGGTCGACATGCGGGCGCTCCATCCACAGGCCGTCGACGCGCCGGCGGTCGTAGCGGTCGAGGCCGAGATGGACGCCGGCCAGCGTGGTGACCGTGCCGGAGGTGCCGAGCAGATGAAATGCGCGACCGGTCACGTGATCGAGGCGGGATCGGCCCTCGAAGGCCATGACCAGCCCGGCCACCTCGTCGACCATGGCGTCGAACACCTGGCGCGACACCTCGCGACCGCCGAAGCGCTCGGCGAGCGAGACGACGCCGACGGGCAGCGAGGTCCAGGAGACGATGTGGTTGGCCAGCCGCGGCGTGCGCTGACGCGACAGATCGACCAGGGCGATCTCGGAGGAGCCGCCGCCGATGTCGAACAGCACGACGCCCTTGGTGTCGCGCTCGACAAGCGAGCCGCAGCCGGAGACCGCCAGCCGCGCCTCGGTGCGGCGGTCGATGATCTCCAGCGCCAGGCCCGTCTCGGCCTCGACGCGGGCCAGGAACGCGGCCCCGTTTTCCGCCGAACGGCAGGCCTCGGTGGCGATCAGCCGGGCGCGCCGCACATTGCGCTGCGCGAGCTTGTCGGCACAGATCCTGAGGGCGCCGATCGCCCGCTCCATCGCCGCCTCGCCGAGCCGGCCGCTGGCCGTCAGGCCTTCGCCGAGCCGGACGATGCGGGAAAACGCGTCGATGACGCGGAACTGGCCCGGCCGGGTCGGGACGGCAACGAGCAGCCGGCAATTGTTGGTGCCGAGATCGAGCGCGGCAAACACCGGCAGCTCGTGGAACCGGCCAGGGCGATGCGGGGGCGCAGGCTCCGGCGGCCGGACGGGCAAGGGCGGCTCAGGCGGCCGCGGCAGGCTTTCGGACGGGGCGGCAGGGGGCCCGGGAACGGCAGGCTGCGGGGTCGCATCGCGCGCGAACACCTTGCGGCCACGGCGGCGCTTGCGCTTCTTGGAGCGGGGGCGCTCGGCCGGTCGCTGGCCGCCGCCATGCCAGCCGGACGCGGCGGCATGCAGAGGCTCGGCTTTCGGATGGGCGGCAGGGCGCTCGGGACCCAAGGCCCGATCGTCCTTGCCTGCCTCAACCGGACCCGGGGCCGGGCGGCCGGCTTCGGAGTCGTTCACAGGCTCAATCCTTCTCGCGCCGCGCGAACCAGCTAGAGGACGCAGCAGGCGCATCGTTCGTCGTTGCCGCCACAGTAACAGCGCGGCAGCCGATCACCAAGCCCCTGCCCGCATGGCGCGAAGGCTTTTCCGGTTTGATTGCCGGGCGAGACGGTCTATCTGTCGTGAAGCCGGCTCTCGAACGCCGGACGATCCGCGACGGGCAAAGGGAGCCGGCCAGGCCGCATGAAGTGGAAGGACTATGTCTGGCCGGCCATCGGCCTCGCGGCCGTCGTGCTGTCGGCATGGCTGCTCTATGGCGAGCTGCGCGGCATCTCGCTGGACGACGTCGGCGACGGCCTGTTTGCCATCTCGCTGCACCAATGGCTCTTCGCCGCGCTCAGCTCGCTCGCCGCCTATGCCGCGCTGGCCGGCTACGACCACATCGCGCTGCTGCACATCGGCAAGCGGGTTTCCCGGCTCTTCATCACGCTCTGCTCCTTCACCACCTATGCGCTGTCGCACAATATCGGCGGCTCGGTGCTGTCGGGCGCGGTGATCCGCTACCGCGCCTATGGCTCGCGCGGGCTGACGGTGTCGGAGGTCGGCATCCTGGTGGCGGTGTGCTGGTTCACCTTCGTGCTGGCTACGGTGACCCTTTCCGGGGTGGTCCTGGTGCTGCAGCCGTCGATCGTCAACCGATACTTCGACGAGGCGCCGCCCGTCGCCGCCTTCGCGCTTGGCGTGGTGCTGCTCGGGCTGGTCGCGCTCTATGTGTTCGGCAGCCTGCTTCACCTGAAGCCGCTGCACATTCGCGGGCTCGAAATCCACTATCCGCGTCCGCCGATCGTGCTCAGGCAGATGATCATCGGGCCGCTCGAGTTGCTCGGCGCCGCCTCGATCATCTATTTCGCGCTGCCGGAGGCAGGACATCCCGGCTTCATCACCGTGCTCGGCGTGTTCATCGGCTCTTTCTCCGTCGCCCAGATCAGCCATGCGCCGGGAGGGCTCGGGGTGCTGGAGATCGTCTTCCTGTCCGGTATGCCGGAGGTCGACCCGGCGGCGGCGATCGCCGCGCTGCTGGTGTTTCGTCTCTTCTACCTGCTCCTGCCGCTGGCGCTCGCGCTGGTGGTCGTGCTCGTCTTCGAGCGCTCGCAATTCGCGCGGCAGTGGAGCAGGCCGCTGCCGACGGACAGCGACGGTCCGATCTGAGGCGCCCGTCCTCCGACCCCCCAGAGAGGTGCCGCCCAACGACAATCGTGCTATGGCCTTCCAGCAAGCTCCGGGAGGGTTTCGATGGCCGTGGACGACAGTAGCGGGCTCGCGGACATGGGATTTCTGATCCGCGGGATGCAGGTCACGCGGATGCTGGAGGTTGTGGCCACGTTCGGCGTCGCCGACCGGATCGGCGAGGCGCCGCAGCCGGTGGCCGAGCTCGCGGCGGCGGTTTGCGCCGACCCCGCCATGCTTGCCAGGCTTTGCCGTGCGCTTGCCGCCTGCGGCGTGTTCGAGGTCGACGCGGAGGGACGGGTTTCGCATAACGAGCGCTCCCGGTGGCTGCGGACCGACGCCCGCCCGACGCTCTACCACGCCGTGCGCTATTGGGGCATGCCCAGCACCTGGGACGTGTGGAGCCGGCTCGAGGCGGTGGTGCGGAGCGGCGAGCCAGCCTTCGAGGCGATGTTCGGCAAGCCCTATTTCGCCTATCTGAAGGACCACCCCGACGAGGCCGCGCGGTTCGACAGCTTCATGCAGAACAGCCCCGACGACCGGCACGCCGCAGTCGCCGAGGCCTACGACTTCTCCGGCGCCGACGTCGTCGTCGACATCGGCGGCGGCAACGGCGCGCTTCTGGCGGCGATCCTGAAGGCGTACCCGTCGGTACGGGGGGTGCTTTTCGACCATCCGGAGGTGATCGCCCCGGCGCTTTCGACCTTCCCCGTCCTTTCCGGCCGCTGCAGCCTGGAGGGAGGCGATTTCTTCGAAACCGTGCCCGGCGGCGGCGACGTCTACACCCTGTCGCAGATCATCCACGACTGGAGCGACGAGCGCTGCCTCGCCATCCTGGGCAAATGCCGGCGCGCCATGCACCAGGGGGCGCGGCTGCTGGTGATCGAGCGCGTGCTCGACCCTATCCCCGACAGCGCGAAGGCCGCCAACTACCTGGCCGACATGCACATGATGGTGCTGTTCGGCGAGGCGCGGGAGCGCACGGCCGAGGAGTTCGCCGCCTTGTTCGCCAAAGCCGGCTTCGAGCCGCCACGGATCCGGCCCACCCGCTCCTCCTTTTTCGTCATCGAAACCCGCCCTGCCCTTGCTTCCGCAGCTGATTCCGACTAGCCTGTTTAACGATCGTTCAATAGGCTTTCCGCCCATGCAACGCAGTTCGGCACGCCGCCGGCCGGGACGCGCGCCGCGCGTTGCGGGGAGCATCCTGCAGCGCCCCTTTCGGCAGCTGGCGCGACCGTATGCGCCGATCGAGATCCTGTCCGCCGACCAGATCGAGGCCATCCACACGACGGCGCTGGTCATCCTGGAAGAGATCGGCATGCGCGTGCTGCAGCCCGAGGCACGGCGGCTCTACCGGCAGGCCGGGGCCAAGGTCGACGAGGCTCAGCTGCGGATCCGCTTCGACCGGGCCATGGTGATGGAGCGCATCGCCACCGCCCCGGCGGCGTTCGAGCTCAGGGCCCGCAACCCGGAGCGCAACGTCAAGGTCGGCGGGCGGCATGCGATCTTCTCCTCGGTCGGCGGGCCGGCCTACGTAATGGACAACGACCGCGGGCGGCGGCCGGGTACCTATGCCGAAATGTGCGACTATCTCAAGCTCATCCAGTCGCTCAACGTGCTCCACCAGGAGGGCGGCGGACCGTTCGAGCCGCTCGACCTGCCTGCCAACACGCGTCACCTCGACCTTTATCACGCCGAGATCACGCTGCTCGACAAGAACTGGCAGCCGCAGACGCTCGGCACGGGCCGTGCCATCGACGCGCTGGAGATGGTGGCGATCTCGCTCGGCACCACGCGCGAGCGGCTGGCGGACGAGGCGCCCGTCTTCACCGGGGTGATCAACACGAACTCCCCGCTGCAGCTCGACGAGCCGATGGCCGAAGGGCTGATTGCCATGGCCAGCCACGGCCAGGTGAACATCATCACGCCGTTCACCCTGGCAGGCGCCATGTCGCCGGTCACGCTGGCCGGTGCCTTGGCCCAGCAGCACGCCGAGGCGCTGGCCGGCATCGCGCTGACGCAGATCGTCCGGCCGGGCGTGCCGGTGATGTATGGCGGCTTCACCTCCAACGTCGACATGCGGACCGGCGCGCCGGCCTTTGGCACGCCCGAATACACGCAGGCAGCGCAAATCACCGGGCAGCTGTGCCGGCGGATCGGCGTGCCTTTCCGCTCCAGCAACGTTACCGCCGCCAACGCGGTCGACGCCCAGGCCGCCTATGAGAGCGGCATGTCGTTGTGGGGGTCGCTGATGGGCGGCGCCAACCTGGTGCTGCACGCCGCCGGCTGGCTGGGGGGCGGGCTCACCGCCTCCTTCGAGAAGCTCATCGTCGATGCCGAGATGCTGCAGATGATGGCCGCCTATTTCGACCCGCCGACCGTCGACGCCGACACACTGGCGCTGGATGCGGTGCGCGAGGTCGGCCCGGCGGGCCATTTCTTCGGTGCCGCGCACACCATGCAGCGCTACGAGCGGGCCTTCTATGCGCCGATTGTATCAAATTGGGACAACTACGACACTTGGATGGAGCGTGGCCAGGTGACGGCGCGCGAGCGGGCGAACGCCGTGTGGAAGCGCATGCTGGAGGAATACGAGCAGCCGCCGATCGACCCGGCGATCGACGAGGCGCTGCGCGACTATATGGAGCGGCGCAAACGCGAAGGCGGCGCGCCGCTCAATTAGAGCCAATCAGCCTCGGCTGGGCCAGGTCTCAGGCCTTCTTCTTGAACAGCACCGGGTTGGGGTGGCCGTCCGGGTAGATGACCGGCTCGAAGCTCGGGCGGTGGATGGCGATCAGCGGCTGGTGGCAGATGAACACGAAGCCGCCGGACTCCTCCATCAGATCCTCCATGCGGTTGGACAGGGCGATGCGCTTGGCCTCGTCCGGTTCGGCGACCAGCTGCTGGTAGTCGGCCTCGAATTCGGGGCTGTCGAAGCCCGACCAGTTGTAGGCGCCGATCTGGCTCGGCCGGAACCAGACCAGGTTCTCCGAGGGGTCGACGCCGCCGGCGAAGTCCATGAGCGCCAGGTCGAGCTCCTTGTAGCGGTCGCCCTGGGTCTTGTCGCCGACGCCCCAGAAGGCCGCCTCGTCACAGGGCTGGATCTCGACCTTGATGCCGGCCTGCTCCAGGCTCGCCTGGATGATCTGGGCCGTCGCCGTGCGGATGGAATCGTTCATGACGGTCAAGGTGAGCGTCAGGTCGGAGACGCCCGCCTCGGCGAGCAACGACGCCGCCTTCTCGTAGTCGGGGCCGGGAATGAGGTTCTTCGGCCGGGCGAACTTGGTGCCCGGCTGCACCACGCCGGTGGAACGCCCGGTGAGATTGTCGTAGACGCCGGCCAGGATCTGATCGACGTCGACCCCATATTGCACCGCCTGGCGCACCTTGGCGTCCTGCAGGCGCGGGCTCAGCATGTTGATGGTCAGCCAGACGTAGCGGGTCGACCGCGCCTCCACCAGCACGGTGTTCTCCGGGGGGCTCTCCTTCAGCGCCTTGGTCGCCGAAACGGCGATCTTGGTGAAGTCGAAGGCGTCGGCATCGTAGGCGAGCTGCGCCGCCTGGTCGTCTGTGACGATGTAGACCTCGACCTTGGCGAAATCCGGCTTGGGGCCCGGCCAGTCGGGATTGGCGGCCAGAGTGAGCTTCTGCTTCTGCTGCCAGTCGGCGAAGACATAGGGGCCGCAGGTGGCTGGCGGCTCGGTGGTGAACTTGCCGCCGGCCTTCTCCGTGCCCTCGCGGCAGATGATGTGGCCGCCATAATAGGGCAAGGAGGTCACGAAGATCGGCTGATAGGGCTGCTTCAGGTGGATGATCCCGTTGCGGGCGTCGACCACCTCGACGCGGTCGAGCATCTCGAACTGGTAGGCCCAGGGCGAGGCCATTTTGGGATCGGCGATGCGCTCGTAGGAAAATTTGACATCCTCGGCAGTCACCGGTCCGTAGCCGTTCGACCATTTGAGCCCGTCGATCAGCGTGAAGGCGATCGTCTTGGGATCCTTCTGCTCGAGCTTTTCGGCGCCCCAGGGCGACCATGGCGCGCCTTCCCTGAGGTCGCCGAGGCGGTTCAGCGACACGTAGATGCCGCGCATGACGACGTCGTCGAGGCCGCCGATCATGAAGGCAGGGTCGAGCATCTGCAGGTCGCCATCCATGCGGATGCGCAGCGTGTCGCCCTCGGCCGCCCAGGCGAAGCGCGGCGTCGCCAGCAGCCCGGCGCCCAGCGCGCCGGCGGTTTTGAGGAAGCTACGCCGGTCGGTGTTCCATCTGATCATGTCGTTCTCCCCTGCGGTTGGCGGAGGCGCGTTGGAAGGCCTCCTGTTCTTGCCCGCCCGGCTGGAGCGGGTAATGGCAGTGCACCATGCGTTCCGGCGACATCCAGCGCGCCTTGGGCGCCTCGCTGCGGCAGCGGTCGCGGGCGATCGGGCAGCGCGTGTGGAACTCGCAGCCGGACGGTCGCCGGAACACGCTCGGAATCTCGCCGCGGATGGCCAGGTCGGCGCGCCGCCGCCGCGGATCGGGAACCGGCTCCGAGGCGATCAGCGTCGCGGTGTAGGGATGCAGCGGAGCGGCGAACACCGCCTGGGTCGGGCCGGTCTCGACCAGGCGGCCGAGATACATGATGGCGAGACGGTCGCCGACATGGCGGATCATCGCCAGATTGTGGGTGATGACCATGGCGGCGAAGCCGAGCTGGCGCTTCAGGTCCTGGATCAGGTTGAGAACGTCGCCCTGCACCGAGACGTCGAGGCCGGCCGTCGGCTCGTCGGCGAGCAGCAGATGCGGGCGCATGGCCAGCGCACGCGCCACGCCGACGCGGCGCGCCTGGCCGCCGGACAGCTCGTGCGGGAAGCGATCGACGAAGGAGCCGGGCAGGCCGACCTCCGCCAGCATGGCCCGGGCCGTGGCGTCGCGGTCGGCAACCGGCATTCCCCGCACGATGAGCGGCTCGGTGAGCAGGCGCCCGACCCGCTGACGCGGGCTGAGCGAGCCGACCGGGTCCTGGAACATCAGCGCCGAGCTGCGGCGCATCGCACGGAAGTCCGCCGGGCTCGTCACCTCCCTGCCTTCGAAGACGATGCGGCCCTCGGCGATCGGCGTCAGCCCGAGCAGCGCACGCGCCAGCGTCGTCTTGCCGGAGCCGGACTCGCCCACCAGGCCGAGTGTCTCGCCCGGCATCAGCGCCAGGCTGACCCGGTCGACCACGTTGAGGGCCGGCAACGGCAAGGGATTGAGCAGGCGGGCGAGCAGGCCGCCCCGCGAATAGGTGACCGACAGGTTCTCGACCGCCAGCACGGGCCTCATCGCACCACCCCATGGCAGCGGACGGCATGATCGGCGGCCAGCACCGTCCAGTCGGGGCTCGCGGCAGTGCAGGGTTCGAAGCGCAGCGGGCAGCGCGGCGCGTAGACGCAGCCGGCCGGCACCTCGGCCAGGCTCGGCAGGCTGCCGGCAATGGTCGGCAGCCGGTCCAGGCGCTCGGGGAAGCGGGCGGGGTCGCAGGCGAGAAGCGCCTTCGTGTAGGGGTGTTCCGCCGCATGGAAGATGGCGTCCACGCCGCCGGCCTCGACGACCTCGCCTGCATACATCACATAGACCCGATCGCAGAGCTCGGCGATGACGCCCAGATGGTGCGAAACGACCACGATGATGCCGTTGAAGTCGCGGCGCAGCTGGCGCAGCAGATGGATGATCTGCGCCTCCATCGTCACGTCGAGCGCGGTGGTCGGCTCGTCGGCGATCAGCAGGCCGGGATCGGTGAGCAGCGCGGCGGCGATGGCCACCCGCTGGCGCATGCCGCCCGACAGCTCGTGCGGATAGGCGGCCATGCGACGGTCGGCATCGGAGATGCCGACGCGCTCCAGCATGGCGGCGATAAGCGCCTTGCGTTCGCCACGCCCGAGGTCCTTGCGGCGATGCAGGAAGTCGGCCAGCTGGTCACCGATCGTCAGCACCGGGTTGAAGGCGGTCATCGGGTCCTGCGAGACGAGCGCGATCTCGTCGCCGCGCAGCCGCCGGCGCTGGTCCGCGTCGAGCGCCGTCAGGTCGACGCCGCCATAGAGGATCTGCCCGCCGACGTGCGCATTGTCGGGAAGCAGGTTGGCGAGCGCCGTGACCAGGGTGGACTTGCCGCAGCCGCTCTCGCCGACGATGCCGATCACGTCGCCCGGGCGCGCCTCGAGGTCGACATGGCGCAGCGCGTGCACGCTGCCTTCGGGCGTCTCGTAGCGGACGCTGAGGTCGCGGGCATGCAACACGCCGCTCACGACGGCCGCCTCGACTTGAGCCGCGGGTCGAGATGGTCGCGCAGGCCCTCGCCCAGGAAGGTGAAGCCGAGCGTCGCCAGAACCAGGGGCAGGCCGCCGAACACCACCATGAAAGGCGCCGAGCGGATGGAGGTGTAGCCGTCGTAGAGGATGCTGCCCCAGGAGGGCGTCGGCGGGCGGACGCCCAGCCCAAGGAAGCTCAGTCCGGCCTCGACCATGATGACGACCGGGATGTCCATGCTGAGCAGGATGATCAGCGGGCCGACGACGTTGGGCAAAAGGTGGACGAACAGGATGCGTGGCGCGGAGGCGTCGATCAGGCGCTCGGCGAGGATGAAGTCGCTGTTCTTCAAGGCCAGGGTCTGGGCGCGGATCAGCCGCGCGTAGCTCGGGAAGGAGGTCGCGGCGATGACCAGGATCAGCGTGCCGGTGCCGGCGCCGAGCACGGTGATGATGGCGAGCGCGAACATGATCATCGGCAGCGAATTGAGGCTGTCGAAGAGCAGCACCAGCATGCCGTCGAGCCAGCGCGGGCCATAGCCCGCCACGAGGCCCAGCAAGAGCCCCAACGCGCCGGCGATGGCCACCGAGACGATGGCGATGGTGAGCGCCGTCCGGGCGCCGTAGACGATGCGCGAGAAAAGGTCGCGGCCGAGATGGTCGGTGCCGAACAGATGGGCGGCCGAAGGCCCCTGGAGCTTGTGGAGCACGTCGATCTTGATCGGCGAATAGGGGGCGATCCAGGGCGCGAAGGCCGCCGTGGCGAGGAAGACCACGACGATCACCAGCGCCGCGCAGGTGAACGGGTCGGCGGCCAGGGCGCGCAGCAAGGTGAAGCGGGGCGGACCCGAGACACGGACGCGCTCAGCCACGGAAGACATCGCGCACCCTCGGGTCGAGCCGCGCGATCAAAAGGTCGGCGGCGATGGTGATGAAGACGTAGATGGCGGTCATGATCAGCACGGTGCCCATCACGACAGGATAGTTGCGGGTGTTGACCGCATCGGTGATCAGCTTGCCGATGCCGGGTCGGGCGAACACCGCCTCGACGAAGACGGCGCTCGACAGGATGCCGCCCAGGCCGACGGCGACCAGCGAGATGGTCGGGATGATGGCGATGCGCAGCGCGTATTTGGAAACGATCTTCCACTCCGGCAGGCCGAAGGCGCGGGCGGTGCGGATGTGCGGCTCGCTCATCACCTCCATCATCGAGGCGCGGACCATGCGGGAGATGTAGCCGATCCAGCCGAGCGCGATGGCCAGTGCCGGCAGCACCAGCGCCCGCGCCTGGCTGGCGAGGTCGCCGGGCTCGCCGGCGCCGATGGCCGGCAGCCAGCGCAGCCACACCGCGAAGACCAGCATGGCATAGATGGCGACGACGAAGGACGGCACGGCGATCACACCCACCGACAGCACGCCGATCGAGGCGTCGACCAGCGTGCCGCGCTTCATGACCGAGAGGCAGCCGAGCGGAACGCCGATCAGCAGCGCTGTGGCGAGGGCCGCTACGCCCAGCGCCAAGGTGTTGGGCAAGGCGTCCATCACCAGCGTCGAGACGGGACGGTTCGACCAGACGTCGAAGCCGAGGTTGCCGGTCAGCGCGTTGCGGAAGAACTCGACGATCTGCCACCAGATCGGCTGGTCGAGCCCCATGCGTTCGATCAGCAGCCGCTTGAGCTCCGGCGTGGCCCGCGGCCCGAGCGCCACCGTGGCCGGGTCCCCCGGGACGAGAAATACCGCCGCATACATGACCACCATGACGAAGAGGAGGATCAGGAGACCGAGACCGATCCGCTTGGCGGCGTAGGTGAGCATGGTCCCGGAGCCTCCTTCAGGCGAAATCGCGCCTAATTCGCCGTGTCGCCGCGGCGCTGTGGACCAGCTTGCCTCGTTCGCGGGCTTCCAGCCGCCAGCTCAGCGTGAAGTGGGTCTCGTCGGCGGTCAGCTCCGTGCGGGCGAGGCTCTCGGTGTCGGCCTCGCCGTTGCGGATCGCCCAGCGATATTCGGTCACCAGGCGGGCCGAAAGCGGGTCGTCGGGACGGATCGAGAAGGTGTCGGCATTGGACGAGGCGACGGTGATCGCGCGGTCGTCGTAACGGAGGCGACCATGGTCCGAGACGAGCGCGATCGTCTCTTCGCCGGCGCCGACGTCCTCCGTCACGACGCGCCGGTCGAAGCCTTCCGCGAGCACGGTCGAAGGCACCGGCGGCGCGGTGCGCACCTCGGCAAAACGGATGTCGCGGTCGCGCGGCGACGGCGGACGGACCGGCAGGACGAGCATGCTGTCGCCGGTGGCGACGGAAAGCGTGGACAGAAGCGGCTGCGGCCACAGGATCGGCCAATGCTGGTTGGAGATCGCCAGGCGAATGCGATGGCCCCTGGGCACCGTGCGGGCGAAATCGTTGAGCGCCAGGCGGATGCGGAACGGCGTCCCGACCGGACACGGCTCGGGGCGCTCATGGCCGTTTCGATGGCTGAGGTTCAGCACGCCGTAGGTCATCAGCGCCGAGGTGCCGTCGGGATAGACGTCGCAGAGCCGCGCGCAGAGATTGGCATGCGGCGCATCGACGGTGATCAGCAGGTCCAGCGTCGGGGCGCCGAGCAGCGTCAGCTCGTCGGCGAGCGGCGGCGTGTCGAAGGCTAGCGCCAAGCCGTCCTCGCGCCGCTGGTCGACGGGCAGATCGGGACAGCCGCCGCCATAGCCGCCCCAGCGGCCGCAATCGCGACCGGCCGTGGCAGGCGAACGGACGCAGAGCGAACCCACAGGCGCCGCCTCCTCGCCGAGCCGGCGGTCGTTGAGACAAAGTCGTCGCGCTTCGATGCGCGGCGAAGGCCATGCCTCTTCGGCCGCCCAGCGCCCGGCGTGGTCGGCCTGAACGCTGGGACGCGGGCGCTGCTCGCCGGTGATCCACACCCGGTAGAGCGGCTCGTCCATGATCCCGGTCTCCTCCCCGGCCAGCCAATGGCGCCACCAGCGCAGCGCCTCCTGAAGATAGCCGATCAGCGGCCCTGGCGCGCCCCTGCACGGGTAGGAATGCGACCACGGACCCACGATGCCGAGCTTCGGACCGGGCAGGTTGGCGAGCAGGCGGGGGACGAAGTTGGAGTAGCTGTCCTGCCAGCCGCACACCGCCATCACGGCGCATTCGATCGCCGAATAATCCTCGCAGACCGAGCCCTGCCGCCAGTAGGCATCGCGCCGCTGATGGTCGAGCCAGACCTCCGACAGCGACCGGCTGGCGGCCAGGCGGTCATGCCAGATGGCGCGCCAGCGCTGGCCGGCGGCCCGTGGATCGGGCGGCATCGCCTTCTTCACCAGCATGAAATTGGACCACATCTCCTGCTCGGTGAGCAGGGCTCCGCCCATGTAGTGGATGTCGTCGGCGTAGCGGTCGTCGCTGGCGCAGTGCGCGATGACGGCCTTCAGCGCCGGTGGGCGCCGGGCCGCCACCTGAAGCGCATTGAAGCCGCCCCAGGAGATGCCCGTCATGCCGACCTGGCCGTTGCACCAGGGCTGAGAGGCGAGAAAGGCGATCGCCTCGCACGCATCCTCCTGCTCGCGCGGCGTGTATTCGTCGGCGAGGTCGCCTTCGGAATCGCCGCATCCCCTGACGTCTATGCGCACGCTCGCCACCCCATGCCCGGCCAGATAGGGATGGATTTCCATGTCGCGGGCGACGGTGCCGTCGCGACGACGGTAGGGGACCATCTCGACGACCACCGGCACGGGCGACGGCGTCACCGGACGCCACAGCGTGCAGGCGAGGCGCACCCCGTCGGACATCGGGATCCACAGCGGATCGACGCAGTCGATCGCGAAGGGCATCGTCGACGGGGACTGGAAGGTGTCGTGCACGCTGCCCCCCTCACTCGGCCGCGTCGCGCCAGGCGGGGCCGGGATCGGCGGAGACGATCGGCGCGTCGCGCCGGTAGGGCCGCTCGCCGCGCTCGGTACCGAGCTCGCGCGCCAGCCGATGACCGGCGTGGACCGCATGCGCGATGGCGCCCGGCGCCAGCGCGTCGCCGACCGTGTCGACGCTGCGGATGGCGGCTGCCGCAAGTTCGGGCGCGCGTGCGGCAAGAGCCAATGCCAGGTCGCGGACGGGCCGGCGCACGCCGACGATCACCACCGAGCGGCAGGCGAGCCGGCGCGCCTCGCCGGTGAAGAGGTGGGTCAGCGTGGCCGCTTCGCCGTCGAAGGCGGTGACCGTCTGCAAGGTGTCGACGGAGACGCCGTGCCGTGCCAGCTGCCGGTGCACCAGCGGCAGCTCGTTGGTCATGATGGTCCACGCCGAGGCCTGGCCGGCCGGCGTGACATAGGCGACCGCCAGCCCCGCCGCGGCCAGATGCTCGGCCAGCACCCCGCCCAGATAGTAGTTGTCGAAGTCGAACAGCAGCACCGGCCCCTCGGGCAGGCGACCGGCGGCGAGGTCGTCGGGCGTGAACACCTGCGGTTCGTCGAGCGTGCCGACCGGGATCTCCTTGGGCGAATAGAGCATGTTGGTCCAGCGGGCGCCGGTCGCCACCACGACGCGGTCGGGCGCCAGCTCCAGCACCTCGTCAGCGCCCATCCGGCTTTCCAGGTAGAGCGCGACATTGGCCATCTCGCGCAGGCGGCCGAGGCGGTAGTCGGCGACGCGCCGCCATGCGGCAAGGCCCGGAAGCCGCGTCTCGAAGGTCAGTCGGCCGCCGAATTGCCGGCCGGCATCGGCCAGCGTCACCTCGTGGCCGCGACGGCCGAGCGTCAGCGCGCATTCCAGGCCGGCCGGCCCGCCGCCCACCACGAGCACGCGCTCGCCGCGCTTCGCCGGGGCAACGCGCTCGGGATGCCAGCCGCGGCGCCACTCCTCGCCGGCGGTGGGGTTCTGCGTGCAGCGCACCGGCACGCCGTCGTGCCAGCTGGAAATGCAGACGTTGCAGCCGATGCACTCGCGGATCTCGTCGGTCCGGCCGTCGCGGATCTTGGCCGGCAGGAACGGATCGGCGATAGACGGGCGCGCGCCGCCGATCAGGTCGAGGATGCCGCGCCGGACCTGCGAGACCATGGTGTCGGGCGAGGTGAAGCGGCCGACGCCGACCACCGGCCTGTCGGTGAGCGTCTTGACGAAATCGATGACCGGCTCGTGGCTGCCCTCCGGCGCGAACCGCGAGGGCGCGCAGTCGGTCGGGCTGGAGTCCATCTTGACGTCGAAAAGGTCGGGCAGGTCGGCCAACAGCGCGATCGCCTCGTGCGCCTCCGATTCGCGGTGCTGGCCGGGGCGGCCGCGCAGCTCTTCCAGGCTGATGCGAAGCGCGACGCCGCAATCGGCGCCGACCGCCTCCTTGGTCGTCTCCAGCATCTCCCGCACGAAGCGCACGCGGTTCTCGATCGAGCCGCCGTACTCGTCGGTACGGTGGTTGTATTCTGGCAGCAGGAACTGCGAGCCGAGATAACCCATCCCGGCATAGACATAGACGATGTCGAAGCCGGCGGAGCGTGCCCGGCGCGCCGCCTCGGCCTGCCAGCGCAGCACGTCGCGGATGTCCGACTTGTCCATGATCTGCGGCTTCAGGTTGCCCATGAAGCCGATATGGGTCGCCATCCACGGGATGCCGGAAGGAGACAGCGGCGGCAGGCGGCTGGTGCGGTTCATCGTGGCGGCGCCGCCGTGCCAAAGCTCCACCCCGGCCAGCGCACCATGGCGGTGTACCGCCTCGGTCATCAGCGCATGGGCGCGGATGTCGGCGTCGTCCCAGAGCGTCGCGAAAGGCAGCGGGCTGTCGTCCGAGCTCGGCGCGATCGAGCAGGCGCCGGTGCAGACGACGCCCCAGCCGCCCTCGGCCTTGGCCTCGCGGAAGGCGGCGCGCACCCGGGGCAGGGCATTGGTCATGCCGCTGGCGTGCGGCACCTGGTAGAAGCGGTTGGGCGCCGTCACCGGACCGATGCGCACCGGCTCGAAAAGCACGTCGTATCGGGAATTCTCGGCCATCGGCTCCGACCTGTCCCTGCCTTGTCCGGTGGGTTGTCCCGACAGCAAGGATAAGCGAAACGAAGGCTCGCGCAAGTGAAATTATACGATCATATAATTTCTTTTTAAGCCATTGATGCTGTTGACATTGTGCTCTCAAGAAGGGACCATCAAACGGTTCGCTCGACCGGCAAGGCAACCACTCTCGTGACCAAGCGCAAGCCATCCAGGAAGCCGCGCGCGCAGTTTCGCCGGGAGAGCCCGGACGACCGCAGCCGTCAGCTCGGCGAGGCGGC
Organism: Mesorhizobium sp.; assembly: GCA_040510195.1. Taxonomy (GTDB): domain Bacteria; phylum Pseudomonadota; class Alphaproteobacteria; order Rhizobiales; family Rhizobiaceae; genus JBEVJK01. The sequence continues at coordinate 27,835 of JBEVJK010000023.1, forward strand.
CCTGCGCTGCATCCTCAAGAAGGGCACGGCCGGCGTGTCGGCCCGTCAGATCGCGGCCGAGGCGGGCGTGACCCAGGGGCTGATCAACCACCATTTCGGCGAGATCGGCGAGCTCGTCGCCTACGCCTTCGACCTGATGTCGGACGGCATCCTCGACGCCATCGTCGCCCGGACCAACGCCGCGCCGCCGACCCCGCAGGCGCGGCTGGACGCCTATGTCGAGGCGTCGTTCTCGCCGGCGATCTTCGACCAGGACGTGCTGAAGACCTGGGTTGTGTTCTGGGGGCTGATCCTGCACTCGCCGCGCATGAGCGCCTCGCAGAAGACCGAGTACTCGTCCTATGTGAAGACCGTCGAGGGATTGCTGTCCGACCTCGCGACGAGCGAGGGTTTCGCCATCCGCGACGTGCGGCTGACGGCGGTCGCGCTGACCGCGCTGCTCGACGGCTTGTGGCTCGCCTGGTGTCTCAATCCGGACGCCTTCCGGCCGCAGGACGGCATCGCGCTCTGCCGCAGCTGGATCGAGGGCCTGAGGCGCGGCGCTTACGCCTGAACCCACGCGCGGCCGGAACCGACCCGCCCGCCGGCCATTTCTGTTCGGAAGACACCCCGAACGGAGGATCCGATGGCCAAGGAAGCCGAACTCGAGGCGCGTTTCTGGAAGGCGCTCAAGAAGGACATGACGATGATGGTCGGGCTGACCGGCGTCGACGAGACGCACAGCCGGCCGATGACCGCGCAGATGGAAGGCGACGAAGGCGGACCGATCTGGTTCTTCAGCTCCACCCAGACCGAGCTGGTCCAGCAGGTCGGCAGCGGCGCCGGCAGCCGCGCCCTGGCGACGTTCGCCTCGAAGGGCCACGACCTCTACGCTGCCGTGCACGGCAGCCTCACGATCGACAACGACCGCGCCGTCGTCGATGCCCTGTGGAACCCCTATGTCGCCGCCTGGTACGAAGGGGGCAAGGACGATCCCAAGCTCGTCCTGCTGCGGCTCGACCCCGACCGCGGTCAGATCTGGCTCGACGGCTCGAGCCTGCTGGCCGGCATCAAGATCATGCTCGGCTACGATCCCAAGGACGAATACAAGGACAGCGTCGCCAAAGTCGATCTCGCCTAGACCGGATGCCCGATCCCCTCACGGAACGCGGTAGAACGGATTGGGCAAAAGGAAGATGCGCTCGGCGAAGCCGCCGAGCAGGTCGGAAGGCTGGTCGCCGATGTTGGCGATGATCGTATAGCCTTCCTTTTCGATCGCTGCGCGGATCGGCGTCTTGTAGTCCGCCGCCGATCCGAATTTTGCGCCCGGCGGCACCAAATAGAGCTTGACGAAGCCGTCATAGCCCGCCTCGCGAAGGTTGCGCTCGGTGGCCGCCCGCTGGTCCTCGGGCCTGCCGGTGATGAAGAAGACCGCAACCTTGGCCGCCGTGGCGGCCTTGAAGACGTCGAGCGTCGGGCCGATCGCCGGGTCGGCGCCGAGCTGGTCCCAGGCGGCCCAGCCGCATGGGCCGTCGAGCGCGAGGTCGCACGGGCCGGCGACGGGACGGCCGAAATCGTCGCGCTTGATGACCTGCCAGTTGGAGAGCGCGGTCTCGTCGATGTCGAACACCATGGCGGGGCGTGTCACCCCTTGCGCCGCACGCTCCCTCACCCAGGCGGCGGCACGCTCGGCGACCATTGCCACGTCGCGATCGTAGGCGCCGGAATCGTGATAGGCGACGGCGGCGAGGATCGCGTCGCCGACATTGCTTGGCTGGGCCGGGCTGGTGACGAAGATGTCGCCGTCGGCCCAGGCCGGCGCGGCGGCCAGCGACAGGACGAGCGCCAGCGCGGCGCCGAACCGGCGCCTCCCCTGCCCTGCCGTTCTCGTCATTTGCGACCTCCCTTGCCGATCTATGCTCATGGACCGAAATCGACCACCGTCAGGTCGAGCGGCAGCGCCTTGCGATGCTGCGCGGGCGGCGAGACAGGCGTCAGAGTCAACGGCTTGCCGGTCGCCTCGGCCTCGTCGAAATCCGCCGTACCCGCCTCGTCGACGGCAGTCACGGCGAAGGATTCGAACACATAGGGCAAGCCGTTGGAGGCCAGCGGCGACGGCCCGTCCATGACGTGCAGATGCAGGTGGGGCGCCTGGCTGTTGCCGGTGTTGCCGACCTTGCCCAGGACCTCGCCCTTCTTCGCGCGGTCGCCTGCCTTGACGGTCACGCTGCCCGGCTGCATGTGGGCGTAGAGCACGAAATTGCCGTCGCCGACGTCCTGGACCACGAAGTTGCCGTCCGCCTCCGCGACGGTCATGCCGGCCGGCAGGGCGCCGGGCACCTGTTCGGGGAGGTCGTTGCGCGAGGCGACGACGACGCCGTCACGCACGGCCAGCACCGGCTGGCCGAAGATCGCATAGTCGGCGACGTTCTTCGTATCGCCGGCGACGAGGCGATTGCCGTCGCCGATGCGTTCCCAATCGATGGCGAAGCGCTGGGCCAGGTGATAGGCGCCGTCCAGGGAGAGCAGCGCCCGCACGTGACGGATCGTGTCGCAGCAGCTGTCGGCAGCGACATAGCCGCCGCCGGCGAGCGGCCTGCCGAGCACGATGGGCGGGCGCGTCTCGACCGGGGTCGGCGCCAGGGTCATGGCGAAGTCGCCAGGCCCGACCGCGAACCGACCCGACAGCCGGTGCGCCAGGCTCTTCGGCGGCGCTTCGCCCGCGGCCAGAGGAACATGGATGAACAGCACCCCGAACTGCGCCGGACCGAGGTCGGACGATTCGGCGCCGCGGCTGCCGCCGAGCGAAAGGCGCTCCGAAAGCGCGTCGCGGTCGAGCGTCGCCAGCACTTTGCCGCTTTGCCCGTCGACGACCTCGAGGCTCTGCAGCGCGGCCTTGCCGCCGGTGACGTTGCCGAGCCTCAGCTCGTAGACCAGGTGGCTGTGCCCGTCGGTGCCCGTCACGGCCTGCGGGGCGGCAAGCACATCGGCGACGATCGGCGTCAGCGTGGGCTCTGCCCGTGCGGCGCCGAGGCATAGGCCGGCCATAAGCGCACCGGTGCAGAAGAAGGAACGACGCCGTTCATTGCGCATCTTCGACCTGCCGGGGCTCATTTGTCGGGGCGACGGAGATGCATCCAACCAAACGGCGAAGCACTTGTCGAGAATGCGCGTTGCGCGGTTTCGCGGGAGGGGCTGTCTTCGTGCCGGCGCCAGGGCTAGGCTCACCGCACAGACGGCGCCGCAGCGGCGGCGGCCGGCAGCACAGGGAGGATGGCATGGACATCAAGCGTTGCGGTTCCCGGCCCTCCGGCAAGGGGCAGGCGGAGTATTTCACCGGCTCGGTCCGGATGGACCCGGTTGTCGAGGCGCCGCAGCCGGCGCGGGTGCGTTCGGTGGTCGTCACCTTCGAGCCCGGCGCCCGCACCGCCTGGCACACCCACCCGCTCGGGCAGACGCTCTACGTGCTGGCGGGGCTGGGGCTGGCGCAGCGCGACGGCGGGCCCGTCGAGGAGATCCGGCCCGGCGACACCGTGTGGTTCGGCCCTGGCGAGCGGCACTGGCACGGTGCCGCGCCGGCGACCGGCATGACCCACCTGGCCATCCACGAGGCGCTCGACGGCAAGCATGTCGACTGGCTGGAGCACGTCTCCGACGAGGATTATTCGCGGCCCGCAGCAGCCGCCAACCGGCAGTAGGAGGAAAGCATGGGCAAGCGTCTGGAAGGCAAGGTCGCCATCATCTCGGGCGGCGCCACCGGCATGGGGGGCGCGGCGTCCCGGCTGTTTGCGGCCGAAGGCGCCAAGGTGGCGATCGTCGACCGCAATGCCGAGGCGGCGGCGGCGACCCAGGCGGCGATCGAGGCGGCGGGCGGGGCGGCCGCCCATTTCGCCGCCGACGTTTCAGACGAAGCCGAGGTCGAGCGCGCGGTGGCGGCGGCGCTGGGGCGCTTCGGCCCGGCGACTGTGCTGTTCAACCATGCCGGCACGATCGTCATCAAGCCGTTCCTGGAGACCAGCGTGGAGGACTGGGACCGGCTGTTCGCCATCAATGTACGTTCCATGTTCCTGATGACCCGGGCCGTGCTGCCGCAGATGATCGAAGCCGGCGGCGGGTCGATCGTCTGCACGTCGTCGATCTCGGCCGTCGCGGCGACGCCGATGGAGGTGCTCTACGACGCCACCAAGGGCGCCTGCCACATGTTCGCGCGGGCGATCGCGGTGGAGTTTCGCGACCGCAACATCCGCTGCAACGCGGTGTGCCCCGGCTTCATCCGCACCCCGCACGGGCTGCGCGAGCTGGACGAGCTGAACCGGCTGGGCATCGACGTCTCCGAGGCCGCCATCGTCGCGCAGCAGGGCCGGATCGGCGAGCCGGAAGAGGTGGCCAAGGCGGCGCTCTACCTGGCGAGCGACGATGCGAGCTTCGTCAGCGGCGCCCAGCTGTTCGTCGACAACGGTTTCACCGCCATATAGCGTGCGCGCAGGCCGGCGGAGGGCGCGATGTCATTCTCGAACTTCTTTGCGGGGCTGGTCGCCCTGGTGGGCGCCGGCGCGATCCGGTGGCGCCATCGCGGCGACAAGAGCATTGCGCCGGCCTACGGCAGCGCGCCGGACATTCCCGCCGCCCGGCCGCAGGGCGTCCCGACGCTGAAGATGCCCACGGCGCGCGGCTGGACCGCCCAACGCAAGCCGACTGCCGCCTCTGGCCTCTCCGTCAACGCGTTCGCGAGCGGGCTCAAGCATCCGCGGTCGATCCACGTGCTGCCGAACGGCCACGTGCTGACGGCCGAGGCGCTGTCGGTCGCGGGCGGCATCCGCTCGGTTTTCGACTATGCGATCCTGACGACCATGAGGCGGGCGGCGGCGGTCGGCGCCAGCCCCAACCGCATCACCCTGCTGCGCGACGCCGACGGCGACGGGACGGCGGAGACCAAGGAACCCTTCCTGGAAGGGCTCAACCAGCCCTTCGGCATCGCGCTGGTCAAGGACATGCTCTATGTCGGCAACACCGACGGCGTGCTCGCCTTCCCCTATGCCGAGGGCGAGACGCAGATCCGCACCGCCGGGCAGAAGGTGACCGTCTTCAAGTCGGGCGGCCACTGGACGCGCAACCTGCTCGCCAGCCCCGACGGGCGCCGGCTGTTTGCGGCAGTGGGCTCGCTCACCAATATCGGCGACGAGGGCATGCAAGCCGAGGAGGAGCGCGCCGCCATCCACGAGATCGATTTGCAGAGCGGGGTGCGGCGGCTCTACGCCAGCGGCCTTCGCAATCCCGTCGGTATGGCGTTCGAGCCGACCACCGGCCGCCTGTGGACGGTGGTCAACGAACGGGACGGCCTCGGCGACGAGACGCCGCCCGACTATCTGACCTCGGTCGTCGACGGCGGTTTCTATGGCTGGCCCTATTGCTACTGGAACCGCATCGTCGACGAGCGCGTGCCGCACGACCCGGCGAAGGTCGCGTCGGCGCTGACGCCGGACTACGCGCTCGGCGGCCACACCGCCTCGCTCGGCCTCTGCTTCATGCCGGAAGGCACCTTGCCCGGCTTCCCCGACGGCATGGCGATCGGCCAGCACGGTTCGTGGAACCGCAGCACGCTGTCCGGCTACAAGGTGGTGTTCGTGCCCTTCGAGGGAGGCTGTCCGGCGGGACCGCCGCGCGACATCCTCGGCGGCTTCCTGTCGGACGACGAGAAGCATGCCTACGGGCGCCCGGTCGGCGTGGCGGTCGGCCCGGATGGCCGCTCGCTGCTGGTGGCCGACGACGTCGGCGACGTGATCTGGCGCGTCGCCGGGCGCTAGCCGGCGCGGCCGGCCCGGTCGAGCGCGGCAAACTCCTCGTCGGTGAGCTCGATGCCGGCGGCGGCCACATTCTCCTCGAGGTGACTGACCTTCGACGTGCCGGGAATGGGCAGCATCACCGGGCTGCGCTTCAGCACCCAGGCGAGCGCGATCTGGCTCGGCGCCGCGCCATGTTTGCGGGCGATCTCGTCGAGCGGCGAACCCGGGCGCGCCAGGCTGCCGGCGCCCAGCGGGTACCAGGGGATGAAGCCGATGCCCTTGGCCTCGCAATGGGCCAGCACGTCCTCGCTCTGGCGGTCGACGAGGTTGTAGCGGTTTTGGACGGTCGCCACCGGAAACACCCGGGAGGCCGCCTCGATCTCCTCCACCGAGACCTCGCTCAGCCCGGCCAGCAGGATGACGCCCTCGTCGATCAGGGTTCGGATGGCGGCGAACTGCTCGCCGCGGTCGACCCGCGGGTCGATGCGGTGCAGCTGCCAGAGCGCGATCTGCTCGACGCCGAGCTTCTCGCAGCTGCGCCTGGCCTCCGAAATCAGATAGTCGGGATCGCCCTTCGACGACCACCGGTCGGGCCCGGAGCGCTCGAGGCCGGCCTTGGTGGCGACGAGCATGCCCGGATAGGGATGAAGCGCCTCGCGGATCAGGCGTTCGGACACGTCGGGACCGTAGGAATTGGCGGTGTCGACGAAGTCGACGCCGAGCTCGGGCAGCCGGCGCAGCGTGCGAAGCGCCTCGTCGCGATCCGCCGGCTCTCCCCAAATGCCCCGGCCGGTGACGCGCATGGCGCCGAAACCGAGGCGGTTGATGCGGATCTTGCCGCCGACTTCGAAGCTGCCGGACTGTGCTGCGTCGGGGTTTGCCATGGGAGAGGGTCCTTTCGCTGGGTCCCCTCATATAGGGACGGGGCGCGCCCTCGCCAGGGGCGCGGCACCCGATTCGACGGCTCAGCGAGCGTGAGGCTCGCCCCGCGCGGGAAGCGGAAGGCGCTCGAAATAATCCTGGTGCTCGCGTGCGACGCGGGCCGCATGCTCCGCATCGCCGCCGACGATGGCGTCGACGATCGGCTGATGACTGTCGGCAATCTCCACCAGGTCCAGCCCCTCGACCAGCATGGTGATGGTGGTGCGGGTCTCGATCTGCAGCGACTGCCAGATGTTGTAGAGCAGGCGGTTGCCGGCCGCGGCCATGACCGTGCGGTGGAAGATGACCGACTGATCGATGACGCCGCGCACGTCCGCGGCGGCGGCGGCCTGGCGCATGGCGTCGACGGCTGTCTGAAGGGCGCCGACGTCGCAGCTCTTGGCACGCGTGACGAGCCGCGTCGCCTGCTCTTCCAAGGCGCCTCGCACGGTGTAGATCTCGCGCAGCCCCTCGCCGAGCACGTCGGCGACATAGGTGCCGCGGCGCGGCAAATTGGTGACAAGCCCGGTCGCCTCCAATGCCCGCAACGCCTCGCGGACCGGCCCCTGGCTGGTGCCGAACTCCTCGGCGAGCCTCAGCTCCACCAGCCGCTCGCCAGGATCGTAGTGGCCGCTCAGGATGCGGCGAAGCAGCTCCTCCTTGAGCCGCCGCGGCAGCGGCGCATGCGCGAAGTCCGTCTCCGCCGGCGCTGCGCCCGCGCCGGCCCTGCCCGCTTTCGTCATCGCATGAGAGCCCATGTCGCCATTCGCCAATCCGCCATTGACAGACAAGGATTGTTGTTTATCGATAATAGATAATCAAGAGGCCGTCCAACGGCCCGAGTGGAACCGTTTCTGGGAGGAGACGATGCTGCAGGCCATATCCGTGCCGCGCTCGCTGGCGCAAGCGCATGCCGCGCTCTCCGAGGCCGGTGCCGCGCTCGTGGCGGGCGGCACTGCGGTGATGCCGGTCGTCAACCTCGGCACCGATGCGTTCAGCCGGCTGGTCAGCCTGCGTCGGGCAGGGCTCGACGGCATCGCCGTCAAGGACGGCGCGGCGACGGTGGGTGCGGCAGCGCCGCTGGCGGCGCTCGAAGGCCTTCCCGACCTCGCCTTCCTGGCGCCGGCGCTCGACGCCATCGCCTCGCCGACGGTGCGCAACATGGCGACGGTCGGCGGCAACCTCTTCGTCAAGCCACCCTATGGCGACTTCGCCGCCTGCCTGGTGGCGCTCGACGCCGCAGCCGTGGTGTCTGCCGGCGCGAAACGCCGGAGCGTGCCCGTCGAGACGCTGGTGCGCAGCGGCGTCGGCCCGGGCGAGATCGTCGTCGAAGTCGCCTTCCCGCTGCCGGCCGACGGCACGTTCCGTTTCGCCAAAGCGGGACGCAAGGCGCTGAACAGCGCCGCGGTGGTGACGGTCGCCGCGGTGGTGGCGGTCGTCGACGGCAAAGTGGACGCCTGCCGGATCGGCCTCGGCGGTGTCGCGCCGTGGCCCGTGCGCGCGCCGTCGGTCGAGAAGGCGCTCATCGGCAAGCCGCTCGACCGCGCTGCCGTCGAGGCGGCAGCGCGGCTCGCCGACGCCGACATCGAGCCCGCCGACGATGCCTATGCCAGTGCCTGGTACCGCCGGCGGGTGACGCCGGTGCACATCCGCCGCGCCCTTCTCGGCGCATGATCTCCGCGACACCGCCACCCAAAGAGGCAGCGATGAAGAAGACGGTCGTTTCGCTCACCATCAACGGCGCCGAGCGCGAGATGCTGGTGGCGCCGGGAACCACGCTTGTCGAGGCACTGCGCGAGAACCAGGGGCTGACCGGGACGCGGCGCGGCTGCGACCAGGGCGCCTGCGGCAGCTGCACGGTGCTGGTCGACGGCAAGGCGATGCTGTCCTGCCTGCTGCCGGTCGAAACCATCGACGGCGCGCGGGTGGCGACGATCGAGGGGCTGACGCCGGTGCAGGGGCTGCATCCGATCCAGGAGGCGTTCCTGGAGGGCTTCGCCACGCAATGCGGCTTCTGCACGCCGGGCATGATCATGGCGACGGCCGCCCTGCTGGCCGAAAATCCCGCCCCGACGCGGGACGACGCCGTGCGCGCCATTTCGGGCAACATCTGCCGCTGCACCGGCTACGAAGCGATCATCGACGCCGTCCTGGACGCTGCCCGCCGCGTCGGCGAAGCCAGCCGCGCCGAAGCCGCCTGAGGGGACGAGGATGGAACGCATCGACACCGATTTCTTCGCCAAGGAGCGTGCGGCCGAGCTTTCCGTGGTCGGAGAGAGCGTGCAGCGGGCCGATGCGCGCGGCCACGTGACGGGCCGCACGCAGTTTTACGAGGACGTGACATTCCCCAACACGCTGCACCTCAAGATGGTGCGCTCGCCGCATCATCACGCGCTGATCCGCCGGCTCGACACGGCGCCGGCGCTCGCGGTCCCCGGCGTGGTGAAAGTGCTCACCCACAAGGACGTGCCCAACAATTGGTACACGATCCTGAAGCTGATCGGCGTCGGCCCCGACGACGAGCCGGTGCTGCCGGAGGACCGGGTGCTGTTCATGGGCGAGCAGGTCTGCGCGGTGCTCGCCGAGACGCCTCAGGCGGCGCTCGAAGGGGCACGTCGCGTGGCGGTCGAGTACGAGCCGCTGCCGCCGGTCTTCGACGTGGAGGAGGCGATGACGGCGCCGCCCTTCAAGCAGCACGGGACGAACTATTTCGTCTATGAAGGGCACAATTGCCGGCGCATCCGCTTCGGCGACGTCGACAAGGCCTTCGCCGCGGCGGACCACATCGTCGAGCAACGCTACGAATCCTCGCCGATCGAGCACGCGCCGACCGAGACGACGGGTTGCACGGCCAAGCCCGAGGGCAATGGCCGCGTCACCGTCCATTCCAACACCCAGGCGCTCTACTTCACGCTCGACAACATGGCGCTGATCCTCGGCGTGCCTTTCAACAAGCTTCGCCTGGTCGGCGGGACGGTGGGCGGCGGCTTCGGCGGCAAGGTCGACGTCATCGTGGAGCCGATCGCCGCGCTCGGCGCCATGCTGACCAACCGCCCCGTCAAATACGCCTATTCGCGGGCCGAGGAGATGCAGGTGTCCTCGCCGCGTGCCTCGGAGCGGCTCACCATTCGCGACGGCGTGATGAAGGACGGGCGGATCGTGGCGCGCAAGATCACGCTCTACGTCGATGCCGGCGCCTATTGCCGCCATTCGACCTACGGCACGACCAAGGCGGCGGCCCACATGCCGGGGCCCTATTCGATCCCCAACGTCCATGTCGACGCCTATTGCGTCTACACCAACCGCACGCCGTCCTCCGCCATGCGAGGGTTCGGGGTGACGATCGGCGACTTCGCGCTGGAATCGCAGATGGACCAGGTGGCCCGCCTGCTCGGCATGGACCCCATGGAGCTGCGCCTCATCAACGCCTACCGTGACGGCGACACGAAGGCGCACCGCAAGACGGTGGAGGGAGCGGCGCTGGTGGAGGTGATCCAGGCGGCGGCCCGGCAGACCGGACGGACGCTGCCGCCGCGCTTCGCCCAGATGTCGTCCATCGCCAGGGAGGCGTAAGATGGCCTGGCTGAAGGGCATCGGGGTCGCGGCGGTGAACTATCCGACCGGCATGAACCTGGGCGGGGACCCGAGCCAGGCGCTGATCCACGCCACCACGACGGGCGGTTTCGTCGTCACGCTTTCCTCGGTCGATCTCGGCCAAGGCATCAAAACGGTCGGCGCGCAGATCGCCGCCGAGACGCTGGGCGTGCCCTATGAGAGCGTGGTCATCGACACGGCGGACACCGACACGGGGCCGCATTGCATGGGCACCTTCGCCAGCCGCGGCACGCACCGCATCGGCAACGCGATCATGATGGCGGCGCGGGAGGCGCGCGAGGTCATGATGAGCGTGGCGGCCACCGAGCTGGAGGTCGACCCTGACGACCTGGTGACGGACGGCAAAGGACGCATCCACGTGAACGGAGCGCCGGACAAAGGGGTCTCCGTGCTCGACGTGGCGCTCGCCGCGCATTTCAAGCACGGCCGGACGATCGCCGGGCGCGGCATGTACATGAAGCCAAAGAGCGAGGTGGTGCCCGAGACCGGGGCGATGGACCCCGATTCCTGCCAGGCGCATGCCTGCACGGTCGCCGAGGTGGAGGTCGACGACGAGACCGGCGAGGTGCGGGTGCTCAAGCTCACCAACGCCTACGAGATCGGCCGCGCCATGAACCCGGCGCTGGCCCACCAGCAGATCGTCGGCGGTGCCTGGATGGGGATCAGTCACGCGCTCTACGAGACGACCGAGCCCTATTATCCCGACCGCAAATGCGGCCCGACCGACTTCTCCCAGTATCTGATGCCGGGGCCAGGCGACCTCGCCGAGATGGACTCGGTGATCATCGAGCGGCCCTCGTCCAACGGCCCATACGGCGCCAAAGGCATCGGCGAGATGACCGCCAACTCGCCGATCCCGGCGATCGCCAACGCCATCTTCGACGCCTGCGGGGTCCGGGTCACCACCTTGCCGATCACGCCGGAGAAGATCCTGCGCGGCCTGGACGGCATCGCAGGCCGGGCCGACTGACCCCTCCCCTTCCCATCCGAAAGGACTTAAGAATGATCAAGGTAATGGCTCTGATGAAGCGCCGCGAGGACATGAGCTTCGAAGACTTCCGCAAGTGGATCCTCGACGATCACGTGGCCTTTGCCCGCAATCTGCCGGGGCTGAAGAAGTACACCTCCAACGTGCTGCTTTCGGAAAACCCTGATGCGCCCTTCGACGGCGTCTCCGAGATGTACTTCGAGGACGAAGCGGCGATGGCCGCGGCTTTCGCCACCGACGCCGGTAAGGCGGCGGGCGGCGACGCCGCCGGCCACTGCTCCCACCGCTTCCGCATGGTCTGCCAGGAGAAGCCGCAGTTCTAGAGATGCCCTCGCCGCTCAGCCAGGACGCGCTCGCCGGCGAACTCGCCAAGGCCGGCTATCTCGCCGACGAGACGCTGGTGACGGCGCTCTACCTGGCGCTGGAGCTCGGCAAGCCGCTGCTGCTGGAAGGCGTTCCGGGGGTGGGCAAGACGGAGGTCGCCAACCGGCTGGCGGCGATCCTGCAGCGCCATTGCATCCGCCTCCAGTGCTACGAGGGCATCGACGCGACCAAGGCGCTCTACGACTGGGACCATGCGCGGCAGCTTTTGGCCGTCAGGCTTGCCGAGCAGCGCGGCGCCATCCATACGGCCGACCTCTACGCCCCCGAGTTCCTGATCGAGATGCCGCTGCTCAAAGCCTTGCGCAGTGCCGGGACCAGCGTGCTGCTGATCGACGAGCTCGACCGGGCCGACGACGCGTTCGAGGCGTTCCTGCTGGAGTTCCTGTCGGATTTCCAGATCTCAATTCCCGAGATCGGAACGGTTCGCGCCAGCGAGCCGGTGATCACCATCCTTACCTCCAATCGCACGCGCGAATTGCACGACGCGCTGCGTCGCCGCTGCCTCTACCACTGGATCGGCTATCCCGACCGCGCCCGCGAACGGGCGATCGTCGAGCGCGCCGCGCCCGGCGTGGCAGGCGAAGCGGCCGAACGGCTGGTCGAGGCGGTGGCCGGCATCCGCGAGCTGCCGCTTATCAAGCGGCCGGGCATCGCCGAGAGCATCGACTGGGCGCGCGGCGCCGCGGTGCTCCACAGCCATGGCGCGGCCTGGCCGGAGGCGCTCCGGCGCTCACTGGGGCTGATCGTCAAGGACCAGGAGGACATCGCGGTGATCGAGGAGGCCGCGCTGCTGTGAGCCGCTCCCGCCAGGCGCATGCCGAGATGCTGTTGTTGCAGCTGCCGGCGGCGCTCCGCGCGGCGGGCCTGCCTTCCGACCCGGGGCGCAGCGCCGTCTTCCTGCGCGCTGTCGCCGCCTGTCGACCGTCGACAATCGACGATCTCAGGCGGATCGGGCGGCTGACCCTGGTCGGCACGCGCGACGATCTGGCCGCCTATGACGAGGCGTTCGACGCGGTGTTCGGCGAAGCGACCTTCGCCGGCAAGGTGCCGGAGCCCGAGGAGGATCGGGCGCCGCGCGAGCGCCCGCCGCAGCCGGACGGGGCGCAGCCACTGGACATGACCGGAGGAGCGGCGAGCGGCCGCACCGCCGCCGCGGACCACCTGACCGGCCGCAAGAGCTTCGGGAGCGCAGGCGAGGCGGAGCGGCGGACGCTGGCGACCCTGGCGCGGCGGCTGGACGCCTTGCCGACCGTGCTCAGACGCCGGCACGTCGCGTCGGCCCGCGGCAGCCGCATCGACCTTGCCCGCACCGCCCGCGAGGCCCGGCGAAGCTTTGGCGAGACGATCAGGCTCATGCGCGAGCAGCGGCCGCCGAAGCCGCGGCGCCTGCTGATCCTGATCGACGTGTCCGGCTCCATGAAGGCGCATTCGGAGACGGCCTTGCGCTTGGCCCACCTGGCCACCCGGCGGCTGCCCAAGGTGGAGACGTTCTGCTTCGGCACGCGGCTTACCCGGGTGACGGGGACGCTCAGGCATCCGAGCGCCGACAGCGCGCTCGCCGCATTGTCGGGCCTGGTGTTCGACTTCGACGGGGGAACTCAGATCGGCCCTTCGCTCGAAAGCTTCCTGGCGGCGTCGCGACACGCCGCCCTGGTGCGCGGCGCGATCACCGTCATCGTCTCCGACGGGCTGGAGCGCGGCGACCCGGCTCCGATGGCGGCTGCCATCGCCCGGCTGGCGCGCCTTAGCAGACGGCTGATCTGGGCGACGCCGCTGGCCGCCGACCCGCGCTACCGGCCGGCGACGAGGGCCATGGCAGCCGTCCTGCCGTCGCTCGACGCGCTGTGCGACGGCAGCAGCCTTGCCGCCATGGGACGCCTGCTCGACGCCCTGGAGGGCATCGACAAGGCGCCGCGCGGCCGCGCAGGCGCCCGTTTCGCGCGAGAAAGGCCCGCCGCATGATCCCGATCGTCGATGCCCATCACCACATCTGGCGCCAGGCCGACCTGCCCTGGCTGCAAGGCCCGATGGTTCCGCGCATCTTCGGCCCCTACGAGCCGATCCGGCGCGACTATCCGATCGAGGAGTATCTCGCCGACATTGCCGGGACGGGCGTGGAGAAGTCCGTCTACGTCCAGGCCAACTGGGCGAAGGACCGTGCGGTGGACGAGGTCGCCTGGGTGCAGAGCATTGGCGACGCGCACGGCTTTCCGCAGGCGATCGTCGGCTATGCGGACCTGGCCAGCGAGGACGCCCGCCAGACGCTGACGGCGCAGGCGGCGTTTCCGAGAATGCGCGGCATCCGTATGCAACTGCACTGGCACGAGAACGAGCTGTACCGCTTCGCCGCCGCACCCGACCTGATGAACGGGCGGCGCTTCCGGGAAAACTTGCGCCTGGTGGCCGACCATGGCTGGTCGTTCGACCTGCAGGTCTTCGCCCCGCAGATGGCCGATGCGGCGCGGCTCGCCGCCGACAACCGCGACATCACCTTCGTGCTGCAGCATGCCGGCATGCTGGAGGACCTTTCCGACCAGGGCCGGCGCGCCTGGAAGGACGGCATGCGGCGGCTGGCGGACCAGCCCAACGTGGTCTCCAAGCTGTCGGGGCTCGGCACCTTCCTGCATCGGAACGACGGCGCCCATATCGCCGAGGTGGTTGGCGAGACCATCGCGCTCTTCGGGGCAGAACGCGCCCTGTTCGGCAGCAACTTCCCGATCGAGAAGCTATGGTGCTCCTTTGGCGAGCTGGCGGCGGCCTATCGAGACGCGCTGGCCGCCTATCCCGAGGCAACCCAGCGGGCGGCGCTTGGCGAGACGGCCGAACGCGTCTACCGTCTCTAGAGACAAAGCAAGCGGAGGAGAATACGGATGCCCGGAAAGAAGATCCTGATGCTGACCGGCGAATTCACCGAGGAATACGAGATCTTCGTGTTCCAGCAGGCGATGGAGGCGGTCGGCCACCATGTCGACGTGGTGTGCCCGGACAAGAAGGCGGGCGACCGCATCAAGACGTCGCTGCACGATTTCGAGGGCGACCAGACCTATACCGAGAAGCTCGGTCATTTCTTCACCATCAACAAGACGTTCGCCGACGTCGACCCGGCGCGCTACGACGCGGTCTATTGCGCCGGGGGGCGCGGCCCCGAATACATCCGCACCGACAAGCGGGTGCAAGCGATGGTGCGGCACTTCCATGAGGCAAAGAAGCCGATCTTCACCATCTGCCACGGCGTGCAGATCCTGGTGGCGGTGGATGGCGTGGTGCGCGGCAAGAAGGTGGGTGCGCTCGCCGCCTGCGAGCCCGAGGTGACGCTTGCCGGGGGCACCTATGTGGACCTGTCGCCGACCGAGGCGCTGGTCGACGGCACGATGGTGTCGGCCAAGGGCTGGACGGCGCTCGCCGCCTTCATGCGCGAATGCCTGGCAGTGCTGGGGACCGAGATCCGCCACCGCTGAGAAAGCGCGCCGCGGAAACAGGATTGCGCCGGCCGCCGTCCGGCGGGCAAAACCGTTCGCGGCACTAGGCCGGCGCGGCAAGCGATGCCTCGTCTTCGCGCCGGCGCAGGGCGAGGTTTGGCCGACCCCAATTGCCGGATCGAAAGGCCACCCCGATGAGAACACCCCTTTTCGGCGCCGCGTTCGCCCTCCTCCTGGCCGGCGCGCAGGCAGCGCTGGCCGCCGATACGCTGCTCAACGCCTCCTACGACGTGGCGCGCGAGCTGTTCGTGGCGGAGAACAAGGCTTTCACAGCGGCGCATCCCGGGGTGACGATCAACCAGTCGCACGCCGGCACCTCCAAGCAGGCGCGGGCGGTGTCGGAAGGCCTGGCGGCCGACGTGGTCACCTTCAACCAGGTCACCGACGTCGACTTCCTGGTGAAGACCGGGTTCGTCTCGGCCGACTGGCAGCAGGATTTCCCCAATGCCTCGTCGCCCTTCTACTCGCTGCCGTCCTTCCTGGTGCGCAAGGGCAACCCCAAGGGGATCAAGGACTGGAACGATCTCGTGCGCGACGACGTGCAAGTGATCTTTCCCAATCCCAAGACCTCGGGCAATGCGCGCTACACCTACCTGGCTGCGGTGGCCTTCGCCAACGAGGCGTTTGGCGGCGACCAGGCCAAGGTCGAGGCGTTCGTCGCCAAGCTGTTCGCCAACGTGCCGGTGTTCGACACCGGCGGCCGGGCTGCCACGACCACCTTCCTGGAGCGCGAGATCGGCGACGTGCTGATCACCTTCGAGTCGGAGACGCAGTCGATCGCCAAGCAGTACGGCACGGACAAGGTCGATGCGGTGGCGCCTTCGATTAGCCTGCTCGCCGAGTTCCCGGTGGCGATCGTCGACAAGGTGGTGGACGAGCACGGAACGCGCGACCTCGCCAAGACCTATCTGGAGTTCCTCTACACGCCGGAGGGCCAGCGAATCGCTGCCGAGCACGGCAACCGGGTGCATGACGAGGCGGTGGCCAAGGAGTTTGCCGGAAGCTTTCCGACGATCCGCCTGGTGACGGTGGAGGACGCCTTCGGCGGCTGGGACCGCGTCCAGAAGGAGCATTTCGGGCAAGGCGGCATGCTGGAACGGATCATCGCCGGCCGCTGAGAACGGAGGGCGACCTCGCCGGCAGACGCCCTCAAAGACTTGACTCTTCCGGGGTCATGGCTAAAAGCAGGCGAAGGTGCCTGCCGACGGCCCTCTACGGCCAGGCTGTCTGCGGCCGAAACTTGGGGAATAGGTTAACGGTAGACCCACGGACTCTGACTCCGTTAGTCCTGGTTCGAATCCAGGTTCCCCAGCCAGCTTACCCCTTGAAATTGCTAGCGTTTTTCACTTCAATTCAGCATCCAGTGCGTTGCACGGTTTTGCAGCAAATAGCCAATAAAAACAACAAACGGCCACTAGCAGCCACAGCGCCCATGCAACGCAACGCATTTGCATCAACGGGTTAGGAACCGCTTGCCGCGGATTCCCAAGCGCCGTACACTGCAATCCGTCACAGCCCCAGTACGGCGATAAAGGAGCGCTTCAGCGCGGCCCTTATCGTCTGTGATGGTCCGCGCTCAAATAGGAGTGGGACCAATGGCTCACAGTCAGGGCAGTCGCGTAAAACAATCACCCGACCACGACATTGTGTGGACGCTGGTTGAAATTGGCAAAGTAATCAACCGCAACGATCGTTCAGTTTATGACCTGTGGCGCCAGGGGCGCATCGCATGCGTGCACAAGGGTCCTGGCGGCTACAGTGCATCGCGAAGCGAGCTGGTCGCTTGGGCGCTTGGGCAGAAGGAATCTGCTTAAAAACAAAATCCCCGGAGCGGGCAGTCGCTTCGGGGATTTTTATTGGTGGATTGCATGTCTGACTAGGGGAACGGAATTGGATAATCGAGCCCCCTAGGGATGTAGAGCAGGAAGTAAAGCCAAGTTAATGCTCCCCATTCCTAGCACTATACCGTCCGAAACGCAACAATATTGCGCGGACGGAAATATTGCGCCCAACTTTCGACAGTACACTTTCTGATGCCGCACTCGCCTATGCGGCGGATGGAATAGCTGTCTTTCCTCTCAAGCCTGGACAGAAGCGACCTCTGACCGAAAACGGTTGGCATGCTGCATCGACGGACCCGGATCTCATACGGACTTGGTGGAAACGCAATCCGAACGCCAACATCGGCATCCCGATGGCGCTCAACGGGCTCGTTGCCGTCGACCCCGATCTCTATAAGACCGATTGCGGCTGGAATACGTTCATCGACGGGAAAGACATCCCTTCGACATGGACACAAAGTTCGGCCAGTGGTGGTCGCCACATCGTCTTCCGCGCGCCGCATGGTCACTCTTTCCCGAAGAACATCGCCAAATATGTCGATGTCATCTCGAGTGGCTACATCGTTGCCGCGCCTTCGCGCTACGGCGATGGCATATATGTGCGGACCAGCGACGCTCCGCCGGCGCAAGCGCCCGAATGGCTGCTCAATGCGGAACCCTACTCGCAGACCAAGACCGAGCGCGCCGGAAAGATCGTATACGGGTGGGAAGTCGATCCGATAACAGGCAAGGTGATTGACGGGCGCGAGAACTACATGGCTTCGCTCGCCTTCAAACACTATGCGATGAACCCGAAGCGGACTGACCTCGATCAATTTATCGATTACGTTCAGACCGAATACGAAGCCAACGCCGAGAGCGGCAGCACGCGCATCACTGATGCCAACATCGAGAAGGAAGTCAGGCGCAAGTGCGAGAAGCTTCTGGACAAGCGCCCAACGGTCAAGACCAGTGGTCCTGTGAAAGGAATCGAGCCTGAGGTCCCTTTGCCACCATTGCTCGGCGATCCAGAGGACGTTGCTGCGGCTGTGGCCGAGGAGCTTGACGACTTTCTAAGCGCAATTTCGATGAACCGTGCTTCGCAAACTGAGATCGACCAATGGACGGAGGAATTGATAGCGAATGCTCCGTCTGGTGCGCCGAAGACTCCGTACGAACCAACGTTTCGCAGTGCCGAACGTCGGCTGTTAAACGCCGCTGCTGGGGCCGGCAAGACCACGGGGCTACTTGCCACGGCTGCGCAAGCACAATTCGCGTGTGCGGGCGGCGCTGGGCCGAACAGTGCATGATATCGTGCACCTATTTGGTCCAACGGTCGCGTTGCTCGAAGAATTGGCCGAAGTCTATCGCAAAATGCCAATCGCTGATGACGGTTTGCCCAACAAGGATCCAGTGCGGGTCATCCGTGGGCGGCTGTATGGCGATGGCAAGAAGGGTCCTGATGGAAAGCTGCTCAAAACGCCTTGCGACCGGCCCCAGGAGATGAGGCTTCTTCACAAGGCTGGCATCAATGGTGGAAATCTATGCAGCAAATGGATCGAGAAGCCTAACGGTCGAAAACGATATGAGCAGTGCCCTCTCTACTATCAATGCGACTACCAGGCTCGGCTTCGAAACAACTATGACGTTGAGCTCTACCTGATGGCGCATGAGCACATGGACATCCAACTGAACGAGGAAAAGCTACCGCCAGCGAACTTGATGGTCGTCGACGAGAACCCGCTCAAGGTGCTGCTCAGCCTCGAACGGATCATCAAACCGCCTATGATACAGGACGACGCGATTGGGGCGATCATCCTCGCTGCTTTCCGCGCTGGTGAGCACCCACGCGCAGCGCTGATCGAAGCTGAATGGACGGCCAAGGCCATGGTCGCCCATGCGCAGGAACTTGAGGAGAAGATCAAGGAGCCCGACATCACTCCGCGCATGAACCTGAAGCTGATCAAGAAGGCGTTGACGGGCTATGTGAACCCGATCCTGCCGCGTTTGATAAGGCGAGTGGCGCAGGAACTGCACGTCAAGCACGACGGGCTCCGTTGCTTGACCTATTACACGGTGAAGAATGACGAGGGCGATGTCGTCGAGCGCATGAGCCTATTGTATGCGAAGAATCTTCGACGGGTGACGAAACAGATGCCAGTCTTGGCACTCGATGGAACGGGTGACGTGGCGCTTCTAGCGCAAAGCTTCCCCGGCATTGTGCAACGCGATGTTTATGGAGCGCGGAACGCAGTAGTCTACCAAGTAGTCGGGAAGAGCTCGAGCAAGACAAATCTGACAAGCGAAGACGATACAATGCGGCGCGAGGTCGAGAGCATAATTGAACGCGTGGCGGCGCAACGGCAGAAGGTCTTGGTCGTAACGTTCAAGGATGCCGAAGCTGACATGACGTTGCCAGAGAATTGTTCGTCCGAGCATTTTTTCAATCTGCGGGGGACCGTCAAGTACAAGGACTATGATGCGATTGTTCTGGTCGGCAGCCCACTAGTGCGCGTGGATGTCGTGGAGCGGATGGCAAAGGCCCTTCTTTGGCGAAGCGAGCAGGCGTTGAACCTGCCGGGCGCGTATGTGCGAAAGATGATTGGCTTCCATGTTATGGATAATCTTGATCCGATTGGCATCGAAAACTGGGTTCACCCTGATCCGTTCGTCGATAAGATTCGAGCGCAGATGTGCGAAGCGGAACTGATGCAAGCGATAGACCGCCTTCGATTGATCTTTCGCAACCAGACGGCGCAGGTCGTGATCGTCGGACATACGGTGCTGCCAATCCCGGTTGATTACTTTGCCGACTACAAGGCCAATGTGCCGCAACGCGTTGGCAAGAAGGGCCGCGGAGGGATAGGTCCCGACGGCCGACTGAGGAAAGTTTATGACGCGCTGGGCAAGGTGATTCCGATTCAGCGCTATGCGTGGATCGCCGATGGGTTTCCCGAGCTGTTCACAAGTGAGAACGCAGTGAAGATGGCCGTTCGAGATGCGAGGGAGAAGGCAGGCGGATTGTACGAAGCAATCGGCGTGCGACCTGAGAATCAGTTTGAGTTCACGTATCCGGCGGAACACCAGTCGAGAGGGCCAGGAGTGATGTTTGCGGCGAGTTATCCGGTGGCGGTGGCTTTCCGCAAGCAATGGGCTGATGAGCACGGCGAGGATGTGCCGAAGACAACATATGAGAGAGATTTGGAGGAGAAGGCAGAGCAGAAGGCGGAAAACGCGAGGAAAAAGCGCGAAGAGAAGCGGCAGCAGCGGTGGCAGTGATCCCCAGTACCCCTAGTGTGCATTTCCTAATATATATACTTATTACAAAATGCACACTGGGGGTACTGTGTTGTCCA